>CANOUP010000006.1 GCA_947570625.1 uncultured Clostridia bacterium
CGGGTTCGGGCTCGGGTTCGGGCTCGGGTTCGGGCTCGGGTTCGGGCTCGGGTTCAGGTTCGGGCTCGGGTTCGGGTTCTTCGACAGCCTGCGCCGGTGCAATCTCCGCTTCGGCTTCTGCGACAGGCTGTTCCTCCGCAGTGAGGTCTGCCGTCTGCGCGTCGGCCTCAGTCTGTCCGTCCGTGTCCGAAACCGTCATCTCCGCGGCCGCTTCTTCCTGCTTTGCGCCGAAGTCTATAAGCCCTTCGCCGACAATCTTGATAAGTCCGCATTCGACGAGCTGTTGAGTCGTCTGATAATAGGACTTGAAATCTTCCTCCGCATAGCCTTCGGTACGCTCTACGCCGTATTCCGCCATGAGCATATCAATAAGCTCCTGCGCGTATTTAACCCTTCTTTCCGCCGAAATTCTGTACATACAGGGCTGTTTGCTTTTCGGGCTGCGCACCGACAAGTCGATTACCTTATATTTGGTTTCTTCGAACTTAGCGGGGTCCGTGGCAAGGCACAGGCAAAGCGTTTTACCGCGCACTGTAAACGTTGCAAACGAATTTCTGCCTAAACGGAAGGTTTCCTTTTTCCAGCTTATCCTGCTCTTGACGCCGTTATAAGACAAGATATGATTTTTAATAATGTTATATCTCTCTTTGACTTCGTCAAGCGCCTGAATAATTCTCGCCTGAAAACTGCGGTTGTAGCGGATTACGCGTCCGTTTATGACTATTTCCTCTTCCTCAACGGTGTTTTCGTCGTCGGTCAAATCTGCGGGTGCAAGCTCCTCTTCCGCCTCCTCGGGTTCTTCGGCTTCCTCAACCTCTTTAACCTCTTCGGGTACGGCGGTTTCTTCCGCCTTTTGGTAAACAGGCACTTCAACTATCCTGACGGGGATTTCCTGGTCGGCGGGCATAAAGAAAGGTTTTATGTCCGCGGGTTTGTCGTCGTCCGCCGTTCCGCGCTTGTGCATTTCGTCGAGCTGGCGCATTAAAAGTTCGCGCTGCTGCTGTAAAAGCAAATCGTGCAATTTGCGCTCTCCGCGCTTATTGAATATGTACGCGAGTACGATATTGAGCGCTATGAGCGCGACGCCCACTACGGCGACGGCGATGATTATCGCCGTCTGCGAAGGGTTAAAAACAGATGCTATATTATTCATTGTTCTCTTCTCCTTCTTCCGTATTGTCCGTGTTTTGTTCGGGTTCGGACGGTTCGCCGCCATCCTTATTGTTTTCTTCCGTTTCGGGAGCCGGTTCGTCGAACGACGGCTCTTCCTCTTCGGCGGGCTGTTCGCTTCCGCCGTCGTCGGGCGGTACGTCTCCGCCGTTCTCCATTGCCGTTACGCTGTCCTTGAACGCCGTTTCCGCGGCCGCTTCGCTGATTGCCTGCGCGCGCTTTTTGCGCCTGTGCATACCGTACTGAACGCCTATCGCAACGCCCGCAAGTCCGCCGACCACCGCAAGCACGCTGACCACGATTATAAATACCGTATCCCAGCCGACGACTATCCAGTCAAACGTGATGTCGTCCGCAGTTCCGTCAGCCCACTCGAAGTTGACCTTGTCTTTTATGGATACCGTTACGCCGAACGCTCCGCCGTAGCTTGTAGTGTTTCCGCTTATCGTCATCGTGCTTTCGTCGAAGCCGTCGGGAATGAACGTAAGCGTTCCGCCGTTAACCATATACAGGTTTGTATTCATTACGGGTTTGTCGATCTTCTTTCTTGCAATGTTCCAGACAATGCGCGCGTTATCACCGCTTAAATCCGTGCCGTTCTCCCACTTATAGTTATCCGCGTCGTTGAGCGCGAAGTATACCGTGTATTCGCCTGCATTGACCGCGTAAACCGCAATCGTGCCCGCAGACGACAGGTCGCCTTCGTAAATTATACGCATTATCACGGGGTCGTAATCCTTAACCGCAGATTGCAGTCTGGAACCCGTATAAACGGTATTTGCGTTTTCTCCCTCGGAAATCAATTCCAGAACGGGCGCCTTGACCGCGCGTTTGCCTATTACGAACTTAACGGGGTCGCTGGTCTTTTCGTTGTAGTTATCCGACTGGGGAACAGTTACCTTGACCCAGTACGTGCCCGCGGAAGAAGGAACCGTTTTCGTATATTCGCCGTCCTCCTCGGAAGAGTAGGTGAACACGTAATCGGCCGCGTCGCCGAAAAGCGTTTCCGTCTGCGGAAGGTTTGCGCCTTCGCCGTAGTTCCAGCCCTCTATCGTTATTTCGGCCGTAAACTCGTTGTCGCCCCTGTCTACCGTGAAAGCAAGCTTGTATTCGCCGCCCTCGACCGTACTCCACTTGTAGTTGTCCGCATCTTTCAAAGTAAGCGTTACCGTGTAGGAGCCTACTTCCTTGCAGGTCGTCTGTTCGGCGGTGTACAGTTCAGAGTAGCGTTCGTCGACGATTACGGGCGACTGCTCCGCATTGTTGTATTTTAGTTCTTCGACGCCTATCGCGCTTTCGTCAAGCGCCTTTCTTGAAATTATGAAAGTTACGCTGGGATTGCCTTCGTCGGTCAGAAGCGCGTAGTTGCCTACATAGTTTGTAATTCTCGCAACCGCCGTGTAGTTGCCCGCATCGGAGGGAACAACCGCGGAGTTGTTTATTGTCTGTCCCTTGTTCGAGGTACCCGAATACAGGAACCCGAACGCAGGCGCGACGTTGCCGAATTTTTCGTTGACGTCCTCGCCGTCTTTGGTCGTGGTTGCAACGACGCGCGCGCCCGTCACGTTTCCGTACTCGCCTCCGCCCGCTTCGACCGTTACGTACACTTCCAGCCTTTGGACGACGAAGAGTCCCGAACGGACGGTTACGTCGTAGTTTCTGCTGTCCCTGTGTCCTTCGGATTCAATCCTGTAAGACGAAGCGCTGTAATAGCCCGACGTCTTTTCGCCGACCGCGTAAGGGGTGATATTGAGCGCGGTGAACGGGTCGTCCTTATCCGAACCTACAAGTTCTTTAAGCGATTCTCCCGTCAGCGTCACTCTGTCCGCGTCGAAGTCTTCGCCGTAAACGACGGTTAAATCTCCTATGGTTACTTCAACGCTCTTCTTGTCTACCGTAAACACGCCCTTTTCGATTACTATTACATAGTTGTCGATATCGACGCCGTATACGTTTTCTTCGGTATACTGTTCGTTAACGGCTATGTCGCCCGTCACCGTCAGCACGTACCCGCCTTCGAGCACTTCGAGAAGCGACTGCATATCGTGTCCTTCAATCTCGAAAGTCACGTCCGCCGTCACGCCGTGTTCGGCGCCCTTCCAGCCCGTATACCTTATATCTTTGAAGCCGTTTGCAAAGCCGTCGCCGTAGGTCATATTTCCGAAAGGAACAGCCGTAAGCTCAGCTTTCGTTATCGTAAGCTTTCCGCTGTTCTCCGACTTCATGAAGTTGGGAGTTTCACCGCAGATTGCTTTAATCCAGTAATTGCCCGCGTATACGGGTTTCGACTCTTTCCATACCGCGTTTGCCGAGGGTTTGCTTTCCGTTTCTCCGCGCACCGCGTAGCTGTAAGTAAACTCTCCGCCGTACTTGGATACCGCCGAAACTTCGTAACCGTCGCCGTACTCCGCGCTTATTTCATTGACTTCGACGGTATTGTCGGTAGCCTTTGCAATCGTCCATTCGAGTTTGACCGCGCCGTTTTCGTCGTCCGTGTCTTTAGCCCAGACATAGTTGCGGGTGTCCGTCAGACGGAAGGACAGCGTATACGTGTCGGCGTTCGTTGCGGTAAGCGTAAGCACTTTGCCCGAACGCACCACCGTGCCGTCGCCGTTGTCGCCCTGCGCGTAAGTGTAGTCTATTGCCGAATAGTTGTAATCTATTACCGCCTTGTGGGGTTTTGCGTTGTATTTGACGTTTCTTTCCGTCTGCTCCGTAATAAATCCGGGAGCAGTTATCGATTTGGGCGTTATATCGAATATGCAGTATGCCGTGGACGTAGTGTACAGTCCGCCCGTGTACTGCGCCTTCAAAATATACGTGCCCGCGTTTACGGGAAGGCTGGACTTGAACGCCTGCGAACCCGTGAAGCCGTCAAGTTTATAGAAAATTTTGTGCTTGGAAACTTCCGCGGGTATTTCGCCCGAGTATTCCCAGTACTGGTAAGCGAACACAAGGTTCTTAGTGGGCTGGTCGTACTCTATTTCGACCTTGTTGTCTTCCTCGTCGTATTCGGAGTAAATCCAGTCGCTTATATCCAGTCCGAGAATACGCAGTATGTCGGAAGAAATGCTGAACGTTATCGAAACGTTGGAACCGCCGTTTACCCACAGGTAGTTTTCCTGCGCAGACGGCTTAATCGTAATAATCGCCGTGTACAGACCTACGCCGTCGGGATAGACGGTAAGGCCCAGTCCGTCGGGACCTATTACGTAGTAACCGCCCTTGTTGGGCTGTGCGGTTTCGTACAGTTCGAGGTCGTCGTTGTCCCTCTGAACGTAGTCCGCTTTCATTATCGCGTCGGCAAAGTCTTTTACGGAAATGTTCTTTACGCCCAAATCGGTGTCGCTGTTCCACTCGTAGTATTCCGTTTCCTTGACTTCGAAGCTTACCGAAAGTTCTTTCTGCTTAATTTCGTAAACAAAGGTTACGGAATTCGAGGTGACCTGCGTTCCTTCGGCGACGGGGTTTTCCGCCGTGCCCTTGGTGTTAACCGTGTCGAACACGAAGTCCGCGCCCTGCAAAGTTATTTTCAAACGGTATTCCTTTGCCGTATCGGGTGCGGTATCCGTCCAGGACGCGCCGTTGAGAGAATACTGTAATTTGAACACGGTGTTGGACTGCAAATTGCCTATACAGATGTTTCCGCTGTTTAAGAATTCGTTGCCTTCAACGGTGTAGCATACGTATGCTCCCGCGTTGTTGTGGTTGCCGTCCACGTCTTTGAATATTACGGGCGCGATATGGTTTATACCGTGTTCGCCGTTGTAATATATTATCTTTCCGTTTTCGGTAACCTCGGTATATACCCGGTTGCCCGTTTCAACGGCTATCTTACGCGAAACAACCGTCATAACTGCGGATTTATACTCTACCTCGTAGTTTGTGAACGTAAGACCGGTAACGGTAACGGTATATTTTTCGCCCGCGTGGCTGACCCATGCGGTGTAGTCCCTCATGCTGGCGGACGCCGAATACGAAAGCTCGCCTTCGTATTTATCCGTCGTAATTTCCTTGTCGCCGCCGTCTTTTTCTATAAAGCCGTCATAGCGCACGCCGAAGTATCCGTCTACCGTATCGCCGTATGTGATATTGAAATCTTTATTTCCGCTCTCGGCGCCGACCGCCTGTACGGTAAGTTTGATTTTGTTTATTCTGAAACGGGGTTGTTCGTTCCAGTTTTCGAAAGTGATGTTGTAATCCGCCGCCCTGTTGCGCTGGCTTATGCTCATTTCGTAATAGCCCGCGTCCGAAGCGCTGTTGTCTATCGACAGCAGAATATCGCATATACCGAGTATCTTGCCCGCGTCCTTGACAGCTCCGCCGTACCAGTATTCCGAATTTGCGTCGCCCGCATATTCGTTGACGTAAACGAGGAAGTTGCGCACGTTGTCGTCGTTAATTATCGCGGAAGGCGATTTGACTGTGCCGTCGTAATCTGTCTGCGCCAGCGTGTTGCCGTCGTCTATGCCTTTAAGTTTAATGGTAATGTTGCGCTGTCCGACTTCGAGTTCGCCCCTGTTGCCGTAAGTCAGTTTATAGTTGTAAGCGTACGCGCCTGCGGGGGTTACGTTGTAAACGTAGCCGTGGCTGGAACCGTTTGCCGAATAAGCCGAACTTTCGCGCAAGGTAGAATACGTTACGTTGTCGGTTATGAAATACCTGACGCCCGTTTCGAAGCCGTTCTCCTGCTCGACGACAGCTTTCGTATCCTGCGTTAAATCGAAGCCCGAGAAGCGGTTGACCTTTGCGCCGTCCGCCGAAATCTGAGTGCCGTATTCGACGTTTGCGTTGATGCTGTTTACCGTATGCGCCTTTTGCAGGACGTTGAACGTGAAGGTTATAGACCTTGTGCTGTATCCCGTTCCGAAATGATAGTTTTTCATCAGCTGGGAATTATCGAGGGCGAGCGTAACTTCGTAACTGCCCGCATTCCTTGCCGTAAGCGTGAACTTGCCGTTTTCCGTATCTACGGAGGAAGTCATAGAAGCGAAGGGATTGAATCCGCTTCCGAATTTTTTAATGTCTACGCCTTCGGGATAGCGGGTGACTATCGAGGGAGCGTTAAGCGAAATCTTATCCGAAACCGCGACCCCTTCCGCGCTTGCTTCAACAAGTCCGCCGATTATGAAATCGAGCTCGAAGTCTGCGTTTTTATAAGTTTCCGATTGCGTCCAGCCGTTGTTGACGGTGTTGTTGCCGTAGCTTATGGTAAGCGGGGCGGGATAAATTTCGAAGCCCAGTTGAAGCCCGCTTGTATCGTACGAATAATCGGAGTCGCTGGAAACGAAAATGTACTCGTAGCTTCCGACGTTTTTGGGAAGGTCTTCGGTATATTCGTCCGTGCCTTCCTTGCGGTATTTAGCCGTAAACGTTTTGCCGAGGGAATCGTCCTTTGCCGTAGCTATAATGCCCTTCTGCCTGCCGTCGTAAATGTTGGGGTTTATTCCGTCGGCGTAATCGTGGTAAGTACCGTCGAACCACTTTATCTTGGATATGCTAAGGCTGAGCGCCGCGGGGGTTATTGTGTATATGCCCGCAGTGTTGGCTTCGCCTCCGCCGATAACCAGTCCGTCCGCCTCGAAAGCTTCCCCGTAAAGGTTTCCGCCTTCGCCCGCAACGATTGTTATTTGGTAATTTGCCTGATAGGTTTCGTTTGCGAATACCGCGTAAATAGGATATTTACCTACGTGCGCGGTTGTTCCGTCTGCATTGTATGCGGTAGTTACAAGCGTGAACACCTTTGTCTTTAACTGCGAACCGTCGGTTACGTCGCCCGCAAAGAAATCGCCCGAACTTATTGCATACGTCAGCGCGCGGGGCGTCTTGTCTGTTTCGTTGTAGTAGGAATAAGCGCTCTGCTTGCTTTCTATAATAATGGTTACTTCGCGCTTTTCCGCCGTAAGCGTGCTGTCCGTATACGTAACGGCGTAGTTTGCAAGTTGGGTTTCGCCGACGCTCTTTACTATGGCGTAGCTTCCCGTATCCTTGCCCGCAATGTACGCGCACGAGAATGCGGGAACTTTGTCGCCGAATACCGTTATATCCTCTTTGCCCGCTTCCGTAGTCGCGTAGCCTTCTACCGTATAACCGTACTCGGGCGCTTCGTCGCCGTAGCGCACCGTCTGCGCCTGCGCCGTGACGGAAAGACTTCTCTTGCCTATGCGGAAATATCTGTCTGCGTCGACAGCTTCGTAGTTGTCGCCCGCGTCGAGGTGAATTTTAACGGTGTAGTCGCCCGCGCCGAGCCCTCCGCTTAACAAGCCCGCAAGGGTCTGCGCTTCCTTTACAAGCGTTTCGCCCTTATACAGGCTGTACTTAGTCTGCTCGCCGTGCTCGCGGTAAATAAACTCTGCTTCCACAGCTTTCTGCGCGCCTTCCGCGTCATAGCCGTCCGTCTGCGTTTCAACCGCAAGTCCGTAAATCCACGCAGGGGACGAGCTTTCGTCAAGCGCTTCGTCCGAGGAGTACGCGCTTACAAACAGTCCGTACTCGCCGTCCAGCGCGTTCTGCGCCTTGGTTATTACGTAAACCGCTTCTTTGACGCTTTCTCCGCCTTCGTAAGCGTAAGTCCTGTCATAGTCGGACGAGGAAGACTGAACGGTTATCTTGTAAGTTCCGACTTTGTTCGTCGTTCTGCCTTCGCCCGCATTGAGCGCGGAAGTAGCGAGAACGATTATATTGTCGAAGTCGTCCGCGCCGAAAACTTCTATAACCTGATCGTCGTATACGGATACCTGCGAGGTAGTTATAGAAACAATCGCCTCTTTGACGGCGGGAGGATTTTCCTGATTGTATACCGCCGTAAGGTTTTTAAGAAGCACGGTTACGGGAAGTTTGGAAACGCTTAAATTGCTTGTTCCGCCCACAAAATCGTAGTTGTCGCTTGAAAGCGAACCTGCATTGAACACAAGTGCATAGTCGTCGCAAGGTTTGCCCTGCGCATATGCTTCCTCGCCGTATCCGTACGAGAAGGTGTCCGTGCCCGTAAGACCCGCCAAAGTGCCGTTTCTGAAATATATTTCGTCTTTCGTTTCGCGCACAAAACCCGTAACGGAGTAGATACCGCCCGCTTTTACAAGCTGTTCGAAGCTCTGGGCGAACCACTTGCCCTCTTCCGCGCCGTGTTGGTCGGGACCTGTTTCGCCGTAGTAAATGTTGATATTGACGCACACCGTTACCGTTACTTTGGTAATTGAAACACTGACGGTTCCTTCCAGTTCGCATTCGGCGTGGTTGGGCGCGGTGACTTTTACTTTATATTCTCCGCTGTCCGTTGCGTTTATAACTTTGGCGTTTTCGTTAGTTACATCTTTGTACTCTCCGCCGTCCTTGGATACCCACCAGGTAACGGGCTGATTGTTAACGACGTTCTGCACTTTGTCTTTAATTGCTTCGTGCTTCTTGCCGTCGTACTCGCCCGTATATCCCGCCGCGCTTGCGCCCGTTATCTCGGCAAGCTCGATTTGGTATTTCACATTGGCAAAGTTCAATGTATAGTTCTTTTCGTCTAACTTGTTCAGCTTAACGGTGTAATCGCCCGCAGGCGCCGTAGAGTAGTCGCTTACCCTATTGTTTTCGGAATCGCTTAAATACAGTTCGAAAACGTTGTCCGCGCTTCTGCCCTTGCCGTAAACGCCTTCATTGTTGGTGCTTGCCGTTTCGCCCTCGCCGTTCAGCGTACAGCTGTTGCCGTAAACGTGCGATAAGCTTCCCGTGTAAGTTACGTTTATTTCACGCTTTTTGACCGTCAGATTTGACTCTTTGGCGACGCTGAGCGCATAGTTGCCGTGACTGTTTTTCAGCACGGGGGTCAGAGTGTATTTACCGCCGACCTCGGGCGAACCGTATTTGTCGTTCACACCCGCAGGGCGCAGAGAAATACAGCCGTATTCGTCGTTGTATATTGTACCATTGGTTATTTCAAAGAATTTTGAATAATTTTCTGCGGTAATATCAGTAAGATAATTCAGCGAGTTGCCGTAAACGTGCGTTATATCTTTTGCCGTAACTTCCAACGACTCGGGGGTAATTTTGAAAGGCGAGGAAAGGTTTTCGCCGTTTTCAAGGGTATAGTTACCACCGCTTACCGCCGATACAACGAGATCATAATCTGCGGGCTCGCTTCCCGAATACTTGACGTTGACGGGGTTTTCCTCACTGCCGTCCGTCAATACCTTGAGCTCGGGAGCCGTATCGGAAAGCGCTGCCGACGAATGGCGCATGTTGGATATAAAAGGAGTGCGGGTCTGGGCCTCGCCGTTATATACGGCTTCCGCCTTGTCTTCCCACCCGATTATAAGCGCGCGCTTGGAAACTTCGAACATGCACGTACGCGTAAGGTCCTGATAAGGCGCGTCTTCGCCGTTGAACGTTACCTTTATTTTTGCATAGTACGTTCCCGCCGACCAGGGCAGTCCGTTGACAAGTCCGTCCGCTAAGTTATTACCTTCGTTGTCGGTATAGAATTTAACCGTTATCTTGTGCGGCGTACCGGGGGTCACTTTGTTCGTTATAATTGAAATAAGGTTAGACGACGATTCTTCTATATTGCCAAGAGTAAATTCTCCGTCTGCAATGCTTTTATCGCCCTGATTGCCGTTTTTATCCCAGCCGTTTGCGCCGAACACGTAATCGTTGAACCCGAAAGTTACTTCCACCTGCGAACGCGTTACTACGAAGCACAGGTAAAGCACGGTACCGTCCTCGGAAATTTTACCGTATTTGCCTCCCGCCGCGGTGAGATAGCCCCACGCCTCGCCCTTAGTGCTGTCTGCGTCGTCGCCGTTTACTATCCACTCGTAATCGGAAGCAAGAATTTTAAAGGTATCAACGGTTTTGTCGGGCGACAGAGTCATCTGCACGAAATATACCTGACGGCTGAGGTCATCTTTCGTAAGCCCGTCTATTACAGTATATTTGTCGTTTGCATATGTGCCGAAAGCGTAATCCGTGTTTACTTGTTTCTCGTTTTCCAACCTGAAAGCGTCAAGGTCGGCGGTATCCTGCTCTACCGCGCGCAAAGTGCCAAGCGCGGGAGCTTTAACCTGTAATCTGTCTACCGTCAGAGTATGGGTATATTTGTTTTCGAACGCGGGGTTGCCCGAGAAAATCTTTTCCTGCGAGCTGTCCCAGCAATAGTTTTTGTCGTTCAGCGTAAATTCGATTGTATATACGCCCGCGTGCAGGAACGTAAATTCTCCGTTAGAATACGAATAACTTCCGTCTTTTATCCCGCCGTCCGTCCTGACGGTTAACGCGGGTTTTTGCGGAACGGTAAAGCTTATGTTCTGCCTTGTTTCGTCGAACGTCGCCGATACGGCCGCCGAAGGTTTTTCTGCAACCGCGCGCTTAATGATAAGGTTCTTATCTACCGTGCCTGTAAGCTGATAGTTGCCTGCGCGCGTGCCCGTAAGCGAAAAATCGGAGAAGTTTATACCGTACTCGCCCGCGTCGATTTTGCTGACCGCTATACTTATTTCAACGTCGCCGACATTATCGGCGCCGACAAGCCCCGTAACGGAAGCCTGCGGTGTTTTAGCCGTTCCGTCGTAGGTGTATTCGTACTGTCCCCATATGAACCCGATTTCTTTACGGTTGATTGTGAACGTGTACTCGATTACTTCCTTAGCCGAATCGCCGTCTTTGCCCTCCCAGGTATAGTTGCCCGCGGGGGAAACCTTTACGGTATAGGAGTTAACGTCCTTTAATGCGGCGCTTTCTATTTTCAGTCTGCCGAACCCGACTTCGCCGAGGTCGTAATTGTCGTGCGCGTTTTCGAAAAATTCGGTTATGTAATACTCGCCGCCCTTGTAAATTACAGTTACGGCTTTATCGCCGATTAATGCGTCGCTGTAATCTCCTTTCACCAGCACGGGGATTTTTACGCCCTGCGCGACGATTGTGTAAGTCTTTACAAGATGAGTAACGTCGTTTTGGTTGTAATCAAGCTCGTAGTTGCCTGAATTATCGCCTCCGAACTCAGTTACCTTTATATAATAAGTGCCCGCCCGCGTTATCTTTGTAATTTCGTTTTTACATTCGGAATCGGTATATATCTTACATTCCGAAATTGAAAGCTCGTCATCGCCGACGCCGACTGCGGTAGGTACGGTTAAGATTGTCTGTTCGGGCAGCGTGTCGTCGAAGTTCTGCGTGTCCAAAGACCAGCTGACCGTAAGCAAAGCTTGCTGTACGCAGTAGTTAGCTTCATACTGAGCATTGTCCTCGTTACTTGCCCAACCGTAATTGTTTTTATGATCGTCGTCTATGGTGAACACAAGCTTATAGTCGCCCGCATAAGTAACCTTGAAAGAATAGCCGTCTATTTCCGCCTTTTTACCTTTTGCGGCAAGCGAGGTGCCCGTGACGGTATAGGTTATGAAACCGTATTCGGACGAGGGCTGATTTGTAAGCTCGACAGTCTGCTTATAGCCTTTGTACGTTATACTTGCGGGAAGCCCGGGCTCGGTTATAAGCTTGCGGTCTATCGAAAAGCTGTAAGTAATGTCGTCGTTCGTACCGTCCTTCCAGACGTAATTTTCTTTAGGGCTTACGACAATTTCATAATCGCCCGCGTCGGTAAACTTCACGATTCCGTCCATAGAGCCTATCTCAGGATTAAGCGTTTTGTCTTCGCCGAGCTTGGAGGTATAGTTCGCGACGGCTTCAAGCCCTTCGTATGCTTTGACGTCTGACGCGCCGTTTATAAGGTCTTGGTTCCAGTTGGTTATAGTGTTTTTATATCCGTCGGGTTTATACTCGCCGAACGTCCAGCCGTCGAACGTTACGAACTCTATTTCCGCAGGTTTTACCGTAAACTGCGCCTCTGCCTTGGGCAGGACAAAGTCGTTGGGAACGCCGTCCGTATTGCCCTCGCCCGCCGCATATACCGCGCTGACGGTATATACGACCTTGTAAGTGCCTACGGACAGTGCGTTGAGTTCGCCCGTAACTTCGTCGGCGCCTTTGTAAATTTTATAATCAGAGGTATTGACCCTGAAATACGCGTCGTTGCCGTTGTACGGCGTACAGCGCAGGGTTACGGCGCCGTAATAAAATTCGCTTTTTGCCAGCGAAACGCCGAAACCGCCGAATTCTTTCTTGGTTATTTCTACCTTTATTTGCTGATTGTCGTACGTTTCGTCAGACCAGATGTAATTGTATCCGCCGGAACCGTTTTCTTTAAGCGCGACCGTAACGGTATATTCGCCTGCGAATTCAAGCCGTTCGACTTCCGCGCCGTTCAGCGTTATGCCGACCGTTTTAAGCACGTGGTCCGCGCTTTCGCCGGAAACAAACCCGTCGTAATTTATAAATGCGGAAAGATTGAATGCTTCTCTGTTGTACTCCTTAGTACCGCCTAACCCTTCGCCGCTTAATTGCTTGGGCTTGATTGTCAGTTTCGCGCCCTTGTTCTCGCGCACCTTGCCCGCAAGATACGCCGCGGTTTCCTGCGTGACGGCGTATACGGTATACGTGCCCGCGTCCAGCTTGGCGGGTTCTCCGTAATTTTTGTCATAGGCAAGGGAATCGTAATCGAAAGAAGTATCGCCGTCCCTTACGTAAATAAGCTGATAGCTGACGCCTAGCTCGCTAAGTAAGTTTGTTATGCCGTTGGTGGTTCCCTTTACGGTAAACTTGCTCCTCAAATCGTCGCCGTAAAATATATCGCCCGCATCTTTTTCAAGATTTACGGCAAGCGTCGCTTTGTCTATCTGAATAGTGTAAACCGCATAATCGTAATTATCCGAAAGATCAACGCGCTTGGGAGGCAAACCTTCGTAATAAAGCATGAACTCGGTCGAAGGATACAGAGTGCCGTCCTCTGCGGGTATATCTCCTTTTTTAATTCCGATACGTATGTAATAAATTCCTCCGCTGTGGAACAGTACGTCGGAGCCCGATATGGAATAAGACGAGTCATCCGCAGGTTTACTGCAAGCGGAATCGTAGAAAACCTCCATATCCATTGTATCGCTATCGAAATTTTCGAAAGTCTTTTTACAGCCCTTCGTGTAGTTAATGACGGAAAGGTCCGTCATAGGCAGGTCAATTCTGTCTCTGTCTACGTTTATCGTCGATGCACGTTTGGTTGCGGTAAGCCCGTTATAATTCACCTCCAAACCGAGATACCTCGTCGTCAATAAAATAGTGGTTACCGTAGGAGTAACGACCGCGCCTGAATCGGTAAGAGGTATTTGGGTATCGCCGATAGGTATTTTATCTTCGTCTACATAATACAAGATAAGCGACAGCCCGCTCAAATCAGGTTCGCGGTGCGCTATCTGCTGAGCATAGCTTCCGATTATTTCAATTTCTTCCGGAGCTTCGAAACTTATATTCTCAACTTCGATTTCGGCGGAAACCTTATCGTTGTAACTGCTGACGACTTTGATTGTTTTATTGTACTTTTCGCCGTCAGTCATATTTTGGGCGCTTTTCGCGTCCGGCACCAGCGAGCCGTCAACTTTTAAATTAGAAACGTTTTCGTCCGCGCCGTCGTTTCTTACTGCGCGGAATACGGGAGCGCCGTCGTCGCCCTTCATTTCCGACGGGGTAAGCGAGGTATAGGGATAAATAGTCCTGTCACTTCCGTTGTGCGCGTTCCACTGTGCCAGGGCTGTTTGATTGACTTCTATTTTTATTATTTCGGGGTCGCTGAACAGAATGCTCAAATTTTGGCTTACTACCGTCTTCCCCCCGCGGGTCAGGCTTACTGTTACGTTTTCGTTGGCGGAGGCGGAAGCCGAAAGCGACGACGACGCGTTTTCACCCGTCGTCATACCGTCAAGACGGTTCTGCGCGTCGAACTTAGGCGTAAGCGTTCTGCTTCCGTTTGCGAACACCGCGACTATTTCCAGCTTCTCGAAAACCGATTTATGATTTTCGCCGATGACGAACACGTTGTGCCCGTTTTCGTCCTTGTATCTTCCGTCGTTCGCAAGCGTGTACTGCGGTTTAACCCTTAAATCCACGCTTACAAGGGGGGCTTTGGTAACGTTTACGGATATTGTTTTGCCCTGCGCGGAGCCGTGAACCTTTACCGTAATCGAAGCAGTCGACGAACCGCTTAAATCGTTTATGTAAATATCGCCCATCTCGACTGTATACAAATCGGGCGTGAGGACTGTTTCCCCCGCCCTGACTTCCAGAACCTTATAAACGGTATCCGCAGTATAGTCGTCCGTTATTCCGCTTCCGTTTACCGTTACGGTTATTTCACCCGACAAATCGGGCGCTTCCGCGGTAATGGGAATTACTATATCAGACGTTGCCGAACCGCATTTTACGATTGCGTTAAATTCTGCCGCGCCCTCGTTTGCGGTGATTGCGCCGTTACTAATCTCCGCGCCGTCGCGTATTTCTATTTCATACTCGCTGTCTTGCAGAATAACCTTTACCCCGCCGTCGGTCGTGCCCGTTACGGTCAGGTTTTTCTTTAAGCCCGCGGGCGTGGTTATCCCCGAATATGCCGTATATCCGTCCGCGTAGGTTGCGCTTATTTGCGTGTAAGCGTCCGCGCTTGCAATAACCGTGTCATTGCTTTTCAGCATTGTAAGCGACAATGTGAAAAACATCAGGCATATCGCCGTCAGCACACATAAAACCGCCGTCCTCGCTCTTTTACTGCGTATCATATCTATCTCCGTTTTAATTTTTCTCTGCCGTTATCCGTTTTTATTTGGAAAGTTTATCCAATTCCTCTTTCAGCCTGCGCAGATTTTTACGTTCCAAATCGATTAAGTTGGAATAAATCTTAAAATATTCCACGTCAGAAGCGCTGGGCGATTTACAGTTCACCTGCGCTTCCATAAGCGCCGAGTGCGAACGCATGCGCTTTTTTTCAAGCGATTCGATTTCTCTTTCGCTTTCTGCGATTTCTTTCTTTAATGCGCGTTTTTTAGACATTTTCCTTCTCCTTTTCACGTTTTTCCGATTTTTTCAGATTATATTACAGGATATATTTTAACATACATTATTTTATATTGCAAGTACGCATACAACTTTTTTTAGGTAGATTTTGGCATAGCGCTATTATATTTAATGCGCTTTGCGCATTTTATGACCGAAAAAAGAAAAAGCGCGGAAAATTCCGCGCTTTTTTTAATTTTAAATCATAGACGCCAGCTTGTTCTTTAAAACCGCGTACGCTTTTCCCGGGTCGTCGCAGGACTGCACCGCCTTTTCCATCGGGCAGGTATCGGTTCCCGCGCGGTTGATAATCCGAGGAACGAGCCGGGCGTATTCGATGTATACGCCTGCGCGTTCGAGCACGCGCTTACCTTCTTCCGAAAGAGTCTTTGCATACACCCCGCGTATACCGCACCCGACGAACAGCAACGCAACCGCTTTGCCGACGATTATATCGGCGGCGCTCCAACCCGAAAGGTTGCGCCCGCTTGCGATAAAGTCCATCATAGGGGAAATGCCCCGCTCTCCGCTGACAAGCAAAGCTCCGTCCTTGCTCAGGCAGATAGTGTTGCCCGCAAGGTTTTGTTTTGCAAATTCCAAATCAGTCATTGTAAATAAACAGAACGCCCAGCGTGTTTTTACCGCAGTGACCCGTTACCACGCAACCCGCGACGGTTTCCAGAATTTCGTCGAAACCGAAAAGCGTTTTAACTTGTTCCCGCACCTTGCCGACAAGCTCCTCTTCACAGCTTGAATGGGTTATGAAACAGCGTTTGCGGTCGTACGAGGGATATGTCTGCGCAAGCTCCGCCACGTAGTTTTTAAGACAGCGTTCTATATTGCCCTTGTATTTCTTTTTTGCGTAAAGCTTGCCCTCTTTCATATCTATCATGGGGTGAAGTTTAAGCACCTTTGCGCCCATAAGCGCGGCAAGCGAACACCGCCCGCCCTTATGCAGATAGTCCAGCGCGTCGGGCACGAAGGACGTGTTAACGTTTTTGCGCAGTCTGATAATTTCGTCGACGATTTCTTTGGGCTTGTAACCCTCTCCGGCAAGGTCGCAGGCTTTAAGCACCAAAAGCCCCTGACCGGTAGACAGCGCGTGCGAGTCCACGGGATACACTTTGCCCTTTACCGCCTTAGAAGCGCTTACGGCGTTGTCGTACGACGACGAAGCTTTCGAGGATATGTTAATGTGAATAACCGCGTCGTACTCCTTTGCAATGGGCGTGAAGAAATTTACGTATTCTTCTATAGACGGCGCTGCGGTCGTGGGCAGTACGCCCGTTTCCGCGACATACCTGAAAATGTCCTGCGGAACTACGTCTACGCCGTCGCTGTAAGTCACGTCGTTCATTATTACGTGCAGGGGCATAATGCCTATGCCGTATTTTTCTACGAGTTCGGGACTTAAATCACAGGTGGAATCCGCGGTAATTTTTATTTTCATATTTTTGCCTCCCGTCGGTAATAGAAATTTATTTTACGCAGTCTGCATAGAGAGGGAATTGTTTGCAAAGCTTTGCAACCTCGGCTTTGACTTTTTCTGATACGCTTTCGCGCTGTTCGATTACGTCGGCGACGAGCCCCGCTATTATTTCAGCCTGCTTTTCCTTCATACCGCGCGTAGTGATTGCGGGCGTGCCCACGCGTATGCCCGAAGTTACGAAAGGCGTCTGCTTATCGAAGGGCACGGCGTTTTTGTTTACGGTTATGTGCACGTCGTCCAAAAGCTTTGCAAGCTCCTTGCCCGTAACGTTCTTGTCCGAAAGGTTAAGCAGAATAAGGTGGTTATCCGTTCCGCCCGACACCATTTTTATACCGCGGGCGCGGAATACTTCCGCCATTGCCGAAGCGTTGAGCACAATCTGTTTTTGGTATTCTTTGAACTCGGGCGAAAGCGCTTCCTTGAAAGCGACCGCCTTTGCCGCGATTATATGCATAAGCGGACCGCCCTGCAAACCGGGGAATATGGCTTTATCAATCGCTTTGCCCCACTCCTCCTTGCACATTATCACGCCCCCGCGCGGTCCGCGCAGGGTTTTGTGAGTGGTCGTTGTAACGAAATCGGCATAGGGCACGGGCGAAGGGTGAAGCCCCGCCGCCACAAGCCCCGCAATGTGCGCAATGTCGACCATCATAAGCGCGCCGGCCTTGTCGCATATTCCGCGTATGCGCTTGAAATCTATCACGCGGGGGTATGAGCTTGCGCCCGATATTATTATCTTGGGCTTGCAGGCAAGCGCCTTTTTCTCCATTTCGTCATAGTCGATTAGCTCGTCGCCCTCGCTTACTCCGTAGGAAACGATATTGAAGTACTTGCCCGATATGTTTACGGGCGAACCGTGCGACAGGTGTCCGCCGTGCGATAAATCCATACCCATAACGGTGTCGCCGGGGTTGCAGACCGCAAACAGCACGGCAAGATTTGCGCTTGCGCCCGAATGGGGCTGAACGTTGCAGTATTCACAGCCGAACAATTCTTTAAGACGGCTTATCGCAAGCTCTTCGGCGATGTCCACGCATTGGCATCCGCCGTAGTAACGGCGGGCGGGATAGCCCTCGGCGTATTTGTTGGTAAGATGACTGCCCGCAACCGCCAAAACGGCGGGCGACACGAAGTTTTCGCTTGCAATCAGTTCGATAAAATTCTGCTGGCGCGAAAGTTCGAGTTTAAGCGCTTCCGCAATTTCGGGGTCTGTCTGTTCTATAAGGGAAATATCAATCATAATAACACCTCGGCGCATATTTTTATTTATTATATCACATTCCGCGCAATAACTCAATAATATGCAAATGAAAATTTTGACGTATCTGCAAAGATTGCAAAAACCTTCCCCGAAAGGAAGGTTTTTGTCTGTTTTTTTATTTTATGCATTGTTGCCGTAAGCGTATCCGCCGACCGTTCCCGTTACTATGCTCTTTAAGGGTTCGAGTCTGGTGCAGACGTAAGCTTCGTAGTAATCATTGCAGTATTCCGCTTCTTCCTGCGTCTTGAAAATGCAAACCCAGGGGTCGGGACCCATCTCTTCGTTGTAAATTTCTTTTTCGAAAATAACTTTCAGATAGTATTCGTAGTGCGTAACGCCGTGGGCGCCGTTAAACGATATAGTAATCTTTCCGTCTTTGTACGCGCACTTCAAAACGTCCGAATATTCGGTATCGTATATGAAAGATATGTCTTTAACCTCGCCGTCCTCGTATACTATATTCGCAAAGTGCGCCATATTGTACAAATCGAACATAAACATATTTTCGAAATACAACGGTTCGCCTTCCTTAACGGGCGCGGACCAGATTGCGATGGAGCGCGAAGCCGCCATATCTTCTTCGGAAGCGTACAGAATAGCGGAAAATTTTTCTTCGCCCAGCTTTGTCTGATAGTAGAAGATTGTGCCGTCGTAAGCCGTAAGAACACCGTCTGCGGGCTCTTCGGAACCGTCCTGATAAATGACATATTCGCCGCCGACATTCTCGATACGGACGGTGTACATCAATCGATCCAATGCGCTTTCAAGCTCGTAATCGTAATTATCGTCATATCTGTACAAATTAAGATTTTCGTGCCTGCCGTTAAACGACCAAACGGTTTCCTCGACGGTAACGTCGTCTATATCGGTGAGAGTATGGGACGTGTCGCCGTACGCGAGATTGACGTCGAGCGATATATTGTGCTCGCCCGTAACATCGGGAATTTCGACAGGCCGGTCATCCTTGAACGCCTGCGTCTTTTCCGAGTAATTGCCCGTTATTGTCTGCGCGGAAATTCTGTTTCCTTTGAAAGTATATGTAATTTTGAATTCTTCCATTGACGTAGAGCCGACAATGTTGTATATAACCGTATTATCCCCGTCGTCCCTGTCGGCATAATCGGAATACGATTTGTAAACGAACTTCTGCGCCGTCGTTTCGCCGAAAGTTGCTTCAAATACGTCGGAAAGCGCGCTTATATCGTAACCGCCTTCCGCCGAATTAGGGCTGACGCCTGCGTCGGGCAGAGGAGGTTCGGAGGGCATAAGCATTTCGAGAAGCACGCCGAGTTTGAGCTGAGCAAACTCACAGGGGAGCTCGAAGCCGAAGCCCGCGATAAGTTCGTTGAATTCTTCGGATTTTATAATCTTTATTAAGTACGAATAGGTCGTGGAGTCCGCGTCGGGCTCTACCGTTTTAAGAAGGCTTATCAACGCCTGCGCAAAAGGACGGTACTGTTCGGGCAAAGTTTCCAAATCGACAACTTCGATAAGCGCGTTTATCTGCGTACGGGTGACTTTACCGAAGAGCGGTTCCAAAATATTCCTTGCGTACCGGTTTTCCAGAAGTTCGGTTACGGTGGTGTTGTTGTCTATTTCGGACAACAGCTTTTCAGCCCAGCCGAGCTCGGTATAGATAAGCTTGTTCATATCCACAGTCGCGGTATCGCCTGCGAACACGATGCTTTCGGTTGCCTCTGCGAATACGAGTACGGGATAGTTGGCCGCGGGAAGCATTGAATACATTACGGGAAGCATTGCGGCGAGTTCGGGCACGGGCACGCCGCCGAACATATATCCGTCGTAGCTTAAACTCTTATCCGTCCAGTCGCTGACTTCGCCGTCTTCGCCGTAATGGAAGGCAGACCAGTTGCGCACAAACGTATATTTGCCGTATCCGCCCGCCGCAGTAACAATGTCGGCGTTTCCTTCGTCGAAATTGAATTTGCCCGTTACGTCAGCCTCGGTATCGCCCGTCAATGCTATATCGAACTGCACGGACTTTATCGGGGTGAGTATTTCGGTAATGATATTTTCAAGCCTCGAATCATTACCGCCCGGGGTTTCCGACCCGCCCGGGGTTTGCGTTCCGCCCGGGGTTTCCGACCCGCCCGGAGTTTGCGTTCCGCCCGGGGTTTGCGTTCCGCCCGGGGTTTCCGACCCGCCCGGAGTTTGCGTTCCGCCCGGAGTTTGCGTTCCGCCTGTGCTTTCATCGTTACAGTTAAAGCCCGCAAAAATTATTACGGCGAACGACATTACAAACGCAACGATAACCGCAAGAAACTTTTTAAATGTTCTCATATCTTCTCCTTCGCCGAAGGCAATTAAGATATTCCGTGTGCTTTTGAGCACACGGAAGGGGTATACCCCTTGACCTTGTTCGGCTGATTTATTATATTATATTAACTAAATTACGTTTTGTCAATATAAGGAAATAAAAAAAACGGCTTGCGCCGTCTTTTTTAAAGATTTTCTTTCAGAAACGAAAAGGCTTCCGTCTTGGACATATAGCCGAGCGACTTGCCCGACATTGCGCCGTTTTTGAACACGCCCACCAAAGGTATGGACATAATGCCGTAGCGCATTGAAAGCTCGGGGTTTTCGTCTATGTCGACTTTGACGAATACGGCTTTGTCGCCGAACTCCTCCGACGCCGTATCGATGACGGGCGCAAGCATTCTGCAAGGTCCGCACCAGTTTGCGAAGAAATCGCATACGACGGTCTTTCCGCTGTTTATAAGTTCGTCGAACTCGGTTGTGTTTATCTGTGTTACCATAATTTATACTCCTTAATACAGTATTTGTATTCCTGTTGAAATTAAAGCACGTATTTTTTCAAATCTCTGTCGCCCGTAATGTTTTCAAGGTGTTCCTCGACGTATTTCCTGTTGACTTCGACCTGAACTACGGGATAGTCGTTTCCGCCTGCGTTGTACGAAATATCTTCGAGAAGCCTTTCCATAACGGTGTGAAGCCTGCGCGCGCCGATATCTTCGGACGTTGCGTTGACCGCTTCCGACAGCTCTGCAATCTTATCGATGGCGTCGGGCGAAAAATGCAAATCTATATTGTCCACGGCAAGTAGCGCCGAGTACTGCGCGGTTATCGCGTTCTGTGGCTGGGTGAGAATATCTATGAAATCCTGCTTGGTCAATGAATTGAGGTTTACCTGTATGGGGAACCTGCCTTGAAGTTCGGGAATCAAATCCTCGACTTTGGATACGTGGAAAGCGCCCGCCGCAATGAAAAGGATGTAATCCGTTTTGACGGGTCCGTACTTCGTCATTACCGTACAGCCCTCTACGATGGGGAGTATGTCGCGCTGAACGCCCTCGCGCGAAACGTCCGCGCCGTGGTTGCCCTTGCCCGCAATCTTGTCGATTTCGTCGATGAATATGATGCCGTCGTTTTCCGCGCGCCTTATCGCTTCGGCATTGACCGCGTCGTTGTCGATAAGTTTGTCCGCTTCCTCCGCCATAATAAGGTTCTTGGCTTCGCGCACGGTGATTTTACGCTTCTTTTTCTTGTGCATGCCCATACCGCTGAAAATAGAACCGAGGTCGATTGCCGCCCCGCTCCCCGGCGAAAGCTCCAACGGCTTGGGAACGTCCTCTACGTCAATTTCAATAACGGTACCGTCGTACTTGCCCGCGTGGATATCGTCTACGAGGTTCTGCTCGAACACTTCCTTTGCCGTTTCACCGCGCTCGCTCTTCTTCTGCTCGGCGAGAACTTTGGCAATCCTGCGCTCGGCCGTCGCCGCGGCGCGGTAGCTGACTTCCGCCGTCTTTTCTTCCTTTACGAGCCGGATTGCGCACTCCGCAAGGTCGCGCACCATCGATTCCACGTCCCTGCCGACGTAGCCGACCTCGGTATATTTAGTCGCCTCGACTTTGAGGAAAGGCGCCTTGACGAGTTTTGCAAGCCTTCTGGCAATCTCCGTCTTACCCACGCCCGTGGGGCCCTTCATTATAATGTTCTTGGGGGTTATTTCTTCTTGAAGTTCGGGGGAAAGACAGCTTCTCCTGTAACGGTTGCGAAGGGCTATCGCAACGGCCTTCTTCGCGTCCGCCTGTCCTATGATGTATTTATTCAGTTCGTGAACTATCTGCTTGGGAGTCAAATCCATAGTATACCTCCTTAAATGCTTTCCACTTTGATATTGCCGTTAGTGTATACGCAGATTTCGCTTGCTATTTTAAGCGACTTTTGCGCAATCTCTTCCGCGGTGTAATCTGTGTTCTGCATAAGCGCGCGCGCCGCCGCGAGCGCGTAGTTGCCGCCGCTTCCTATCGCCGCGATGCCGTCGTCGGGTTCGATAACTTCGCCGGTACCCGATACGATAAGCATTGTGTCTTTATCGGCGACTATCATCAAAGCTTCGAGCTTTCTGACGGCTTTGTCCGAACGCCACAGCTCGGCAAGCTCTACCGCGGAACGCATGAGGTTGCCCGAAAATTTATTTAGCATACCCTCGAATTTTTCGCTTAGCGAAAACGCGTCCGACACCGAGCCCGCGAAACCGAGTATGACGTTTCCGCCGTAAATGCGCCTTACCTTGACGGCGCTGTTTTTGAATATTACGCTCTCGCCCATAGTGACCTGTCCGTCGCCGGCGATTGACGTTTTGCCGTCTTTCTTTACCCCGCAAATCGTTGTTGCGTGAAACTCAACCATTATACAACTCCTTGAATTTTTCTATATTTTCCAGCGCGCGCTCCGCAAGATACGCATAGCGCTTTTTCTTGTCCTTTATCTTAATTTCCGCCGGACGCAGTATGCCGAAGTTTGCGTTCATAGGCTGGAAATTTGACGTTGCCCCCGATATATGCGCCGACAAAGCCCCGCACACGGTAGTATTGTCGGGAATTACAGGCTGTCTGCCCGTAAGCTTTGCGTACATATGCAGTCCCGCCAAAAGCCCGCTTGCCGCGCTTTCGACATAGCCCTCGACGCCCGTTATCTGTCCCGCGAAAAAGGTCTGCGGGTTGCTTTTGAGCGAAAAGTCCGCGTTAAGGCAGTCGGGAGAATTTATGTACGTGTTGCGGTGCATTACTCCGTATCTCAAAAACTCGGCGTCCGCAAGCGCGGGTATCATCGAAAACACTCTCTTCTGTTCACCGAATTTTAAGTTGGTCTGGAACCCGACGAGGTTGTAAGCAGTGCCCTCTTTGTTTTCCTTTCTCAGCTGTAAAACCGCGTAATGCTTTCTGCCCTCCGCGTCCGTAAGCCCCACGGGCTTTAACATTGCGAACCTTAAACTGTCCCTGCCCCTCGAAGCGAGCACTTCCACTGGCATACAGCCCTCGAATATCTCGCGCTTGTCGAAGTCGTGAAGCACCGCCCTTTCCGCGCCCGAAAGCGCTTCTGTAAACCGCTCGTACTCTTCCTTATCCATAGGGCAGTTTATGTAGTCGTCGCCCCCCTTGCCGTACCTGTCGCCGTAAAAACATTTGCCGAAGTTAAGACTGTCCTTTGAAACAATCGGCGCGGAAGCGTCGTAAAAATGCAATTGCCCCCCGCATATGCCTTTGATACTTTCCGAAAGTCTGTCGGTGGTAAGCGGACCCGTCGCCACTATGCACCAGCCGTCCGGCACGCGCTCAACCTCTTCGCAGACAGTCGTAATGTTGGGGTGACTTTTGATTGCGTCGGTAATATACTGCGCGAAGGCGTGTCTTTCGACCGCAAGCGCACCGCCCGCAGGCACCGCCGAAGCCTGCGCCGCGCGCATTGTGACAGAGCCCAGACGGCGCATTTCCTCTTTGAGAAGCCCGCACGCGTTGGTATACGGGTCGTTGCCTTTAAGCGAGTTGGAACATACCAGTTCGCCGTAGTTTCCGTCAGAGTGCGCGGGGGTGAACGCGCGGGGCTTTATATCGTACAAAACCACCTCTACACCGCGTTCGGCAAGGCATATGCACGCCTCTGCGCCCGCAAGTCCTCCGCCTATTACTTTAACTTTCATCTTGGGTTTCGGGTACGTCCTCGGTATAGTCGCAAGACTTTTCCGAGCACTTTATTTTATTTCCGCGCTTTATTAAAAACTTTCCGCACTTGGGACACTTTCCGCCCGTGGGTATATCCCAGCTTAAAAATTTGCAGTCGGGATAGCCCGTACAGCCGTAATATATCTTGCCCGTTTTGGAACGCATGCGTCTCATCGGTTTACCGCAGTCGGGGCATACGCCCTCGGCTTTTTCGGGCGCTCCGCCCTCAGCGCCGTTAAGCGGACGTTTGGCTCCGCACTTCGCGCATTCGAGAAAACTTCCGTACCTGCCTTTTTTAAGCACCATGAACGCTCCGCACTCGCACTTTTCCTCGGTGATTTTCGCATCCACGGGGAGTATCGCCGAACACTCGGGATAGTTGGGACAGGCGAGGAATTTGCCGAACTTACCGCTCTTTACTATCATATTTGCTCCGCACTTGGGACAGCGGATTTCGGAAACTTCCGTTTCGCTTTCGCTGACTATGTTCGAGCAGGCGGGATAGTTGGAGCAGGCAAGATATTTGCCGTATTTGCCCATGCGCCTTATCATTGCGCTTCCGCACTTTTCGCACTTGATGTCGGTCATCTCGTCGCCGTCGGTGGAAGCCGTTTTAAGCTTTTCCGTGAACCCCGGATAGAAGTCGGCGATTATCTTGTGCCAGTCGCATCCGCCCTCTTCTATCTTGTCGAGGTCGTCCTCCATATGCGCCGTGAAACCTACGTCCATAATGTCCGTAAAATATTTCACGAGCATATCGGTTATCTTGTACGCTATTTCGGTGGGCACCATATGCTTGCCGTCTTTATCCACATACCTGCGCTTTGTCAGCACGGATATTATCGAAGCGTAAGTAGAAGGTCTGCCTATGCCCTTCTCTTCCATCGCCTTGACGAGGGAAGCGTCCGTGTACCTCAAAGGCGGGCGGGTGAATTTCTGTTCCTTTATCAGCTCGGTCAAATCGAGCGCGTCGCCCTCTTCGACGGGGGGAAGAAGCTTTGAAGAAACTTCCTCTTCGTCGTTTTTGGATATATCCTGATAAGCCGCGGTATAGCCCGCGAACAGCATGGATTTACCGCTTGCCTTGAAGATATAGCCCGCCGATTCAGTTTCTATCTGCATGGAATTGTACTGCGCTTCCGCCATCTGCGAGGCGACGAACCTGTCGTATATAAGCTTGTATACGTTGTAATGTTTCTTGTCCAGCGCGCCCTTTACGCTTTCGGGCGTGACTTCGAGATTGATGGGGCGGATAGCCTCGTGCGCGTCCTGCGCACCCTTTTTAGTCGCGTAATAGTTGGGCTTCTCGGGCGCATATTCCGCGCCGTAACCCTTTTTAATGAATTCGAGCGCCATATCCTGCGCTTCCTTCGAAACGCGCACGGAGTCCGTTCTGATATAGGTAATCAGCGCGATATGGTCGCCGCCCACGTCCATACCTTCGTACAGGTGCTGGGCGATGAGCATTGTTTCGGGCGACGTCATTCCGTACTTGTTGGAAGCGTCCTGTTGAAGCGACGAAGTCGTAAACGGCGCGGGCGCGTGCTGTTTGGTTATGCCTTTCTTGACTTTGGTGACGGTGAACGGCGCGTTTTTGACCGCCTCTTCGACCTTGTCGGCAAGCTCTTTGCCTATGCTTTCGCCGTTCTTTTTATACTGGTAAACGGCTTTGAAGGGAGCATATTTCTTTTCCTTGTCTTGAAGCATCGCGTTGAAATTCCAGTATTCGTGGGGCACGAACGCCTGAATTTCGCGTTCCCTGTCGACAATAAGACGTAGCGCGACGGACTGAACTCTTCCCGCCGAAAGCCCGTTCTGTATGCGGTTGTTCAAAAGGGGCGAAAGCTTGTAACCCACCAGCCTGTCGAGCACGCGCCTTGCCTGCTGCGCGTCCACGAGGTTGTAATTTATCTTGCGCGGATTGTTCAGCGCGTTCTTGACGGCGGACGGCGAAATTTCGTTGAACTCTATTCTGTTCTCGCCGTTTTCGTCAAGCCCCAGCACCGTCTGCAAATGCCAGCTTATCGCCTCGCCCTCGCGGTCGGGGTCGGTTGCGAGATATACTTTGCCCGCCTTGGAAGCTTCCGCCGTAAGGCGCTTTATGACATCTTTTTTGGAAGGAGTGATTTCGTATTTCGGTTCGAAGTTTGCCGACACTCTCACTCCGAGCGACTTTTCGGGGAGGTCTCTCACGTGCCCGCCCGAAGCGTCGACTTTGTACTTGCCCTTCAAGTATTTAGAGATTGTCTTTGCCTTTGAAGGCGATTCCACAATAATTAAATCCATTTACAGTTTTCTCCTGTCTGATTATACGGCGGAATATCTGTTTCCGCCAAGATTGATTATTAATTTTTTTATCTGCAAAGCAGTGACCGCGGGTATGATTTCGTAGTGCGGTTTACCCAGCTTTTGCGCGACAGCGGGCAGAAAAGCTTCGCCCTCGCTCCTGATGATTTCAAGCACCGCGCTCTCGTTTTCGTTTAAATTCAACGTTTTTTCCGCAGGCGTATTAAAGTCTAACCCCAACCCTTCGAAAATGTCAAGTATATTTTCGGTAAGGTACGCGCCTTTTTTAATGAGCGCGTTACAGCCTTTGCCCGAAGCAATTCCCGCGCTGTACGGGAAAGCGTACACATCCCTGCCGTACTCCGCGGAGTAATCGGCGGTTATCAGCGCCCCGCTCTTTTCTCCCGCAGAAACTACGAGAACGCCCTTCGACAGCCCCGCTATTATCCTGTTCCTTACAGGAAAGTAATAAGGTCTGGGCGGGGTATCGGGCGGGTATTCGGAAACGGCGAGCCCGTGCGTTGCAACGCTTTCGAAAAGCTGTCTGTTACACTGCGGGTATATGTAGTCGAAGCCGCTTGCAAGCACGGATATTACTTTTCCGCCCGCTCCGAGCGCGCCTTCGAGAGCGCTCGTGTCCGCTCCGTCGGCAAGCCCCGACACAACGGTGAATACCTTGGAAAGTTCGCCCGCAATCTTTGCGCACGCCGCAAGCGCCTTAGGAAGAGTCCTTCTCGAACCGACCACCGAAAAACAATCGCTTTTTAAAAGACCCGTATCGCCCTTGCAGTACAGCACCGCGGGAGGGCTGTCGATGTTCGCCAAAGCTTCGGGATAGGCGGGCGACAAACGGGTTACGCACTCTATGCCTTTTTCTTCAAGCATTTTAAGCGCGTCGGCACGCTTCACTTTATTATATACGCCGTGTCGGTGCGTTTTAATCAGATTATCGGACGCTTTTTGTAAATCGGGGACGGAAACTCCCCTTCCGCTCCCGCCGGACAGCGACAGCATTATAAGATTTATTTCTTCTTCGGTATACACTATACCGCTCCTCCCCTGTAAGAAACCGCTTCTAAAATATGGGCGGGGGATATTTCCGCGGAATAATCCAAATCGGCTATAGTGCGCGCAACTTTGATAATTCTCGAACGCGCCCTTGCCGACAGGCGCAGGGATTCGAAAGCCGACTTTAAAACGTCCTCGCTTTCGCGGGTAAGACGGCAGTATTTTTTAATATGCTTTTCGCCCATTTCGGCGTTGACGCTTATACCGTCCTCTTTGAAGCGTTCGCGCTGAATTTCCCGCGCCTTCTCTATGCGCTCTTTGACGGTCGCGCTCGGCTCTTCGGCGTCTTCGGAAACGAGGTCGTCGTACATAACTCCGTCGACCTCCACCTGCAAATCGATTCTGTCGAGAAGGGGACCCGACACCCTGTTTCTGTACCTGTGAATCTGCGCGGGCGTACAGGTGCATTGAAGATAAGCCGAACCGTAATTACCGCAGGGGCAGGGATTCATGCTTGCGCACAGTATGAAGTCGGCGGGAAAGGTAATCGCACCGCCCGCGCGGGTGACGGTAATTACCTTGTCTTCGAGGGGCTGTCTTAAAGATTCGAGAGCGCTCCGCGAATATTCGGGAAGCTCGTCCATAAACAGCACGCCCTTGTGCGCCTTGGAAATTTCACCCGGGCGGATTTTCACGCTTCCGCCTCCGCACAGCGAAACCGTCGTCGCCGTGTGGTGAGGGGTTCTGAACGGGCGGAGCGAAACTATTCCGTCCTCGGACAGCTCGCCGGCAACAGAGTGTATCTTCGTCACTTCCAGCGCCTCGTCGAAAGTCAGGTCGGGCATAATCGTGGGTATGCATCTGGCAAGCAGGGTTTTGCCCGTGCCGGGAGGACCCGCAAGCAGGATATTGTGACCGCCCGCGACGGCGATTTCCACGGCGCGTTTAGCGACCTTCTGACCCTTGACGAGCGACATATCGTAACCGTATGACTGCCGTCCGCGCGCGGAGGCGAACGTTTTGGGCACGACGGGGGAACTGCTTTCGCCCGCGATTACCGCCACCGCCTGTTTGAGGTCGGACGGCGCGTAAACGGTTATTCCCTCTATGTACCCCGCTTCGTTGGCGTTGCCCGCGGGAACGATGAATTTTTTAAAACCCTTGTCACGCGCGGAAATGAGTATAGGCAATATGCCCGATACGGGTCTTAACGAACCGTCGAGCGCAAGTTCGCCCAGTATGACTATGCCGTCGGTGTCCGCAAGTATCTGACCGCTCGCCTTCAATATGCTGATTGCGAGCGGAAGGTCGAAATGCGACCCCTCTTTCTTTAAGTCCGCGGGGGCGAGGTTTATCGTAACCTTATTTATGGGAAAGTCGAGCGCGCTGTTCTTAATGGCGGAACGCACCCTCTCCTTGCTCTCCTTTACGGCGGCATCGGGCAGTCCGACCAAATCGTAAGAAACCATACCTTTATTGATATCCGTTTCCACCTCGACGGGCACGCCTTCCAGTCCGTTGAGAGCAAAGCTTGTAATTCTCGAAAACATAATTCTCCTGTACGATTTAAAAAGCTCTTGCGTAAGGCAAGAGCTTTTTTACTGTTGAAATTATTTTGCTTCGGCAATCTTGGCGGCTTTGCCGGTAAGTCCGCGCAGATAGTAAAGTTTAGCGCGTCTGACTTTACCCTTTCTCACTACCGTTATGGAAGCGATTTTCGGGGAGTGCAGGGGGAACGTTCTTTCCACGCCTACGCCGAACGACATTCTGCGTACCACAAAGCTTTCTCTTATTCCGCCGTGCTTTTTGGCGATTACAACGCCTTCGAAATTCTGAATTCTTTCCTTCGTTCCTTCGATGACCTTGAAGCCTACTTTAACGGTGTCGCCCACATTGAACGAGGGGACTTCCTTTTTCATATTTTCTTTTTCGATAGCTTCGACTAAACCTTTCATTTTTATCTCCTTGATTAATAACCTATCTTTATCGCAATCAATATTATCAAATCTTTTTTAAAAACGCAACTTATTTTAAGGGGTGTATCGCAATTTTCACAAAACTTTTCCGCGCTTAAATTATCTTGGAATATCCGTAAGAATTTACGACCGCGTCGACCTTGACGCCCTTTTTGCAGAGGGGGCATTCCTGTGGCGCGTACGAGGTGTAGCCGGGTATATCCTCAACGCCGAAAAGCTTGACGACGGGCACGTCGCACTCGAACGCACCGCCGAACACGGTCGCCGCGCCGACGGGCGAACCGCCGTAATATTTTATGCCCTCTATACCGCTGTGCACCGTCCGGCCGGTAGTCGCGGAAGCCGTAAGCAAAAGCACGTGGCTGTTTATGACGTAGGGCAGGAAGTTGTCGCGCAGAAGCATTTTGTCGCCCATAAGCTCGGGCGTAAGCACTGCAATATCTTGCCGAGCATTGATTCCCGAAGCCGAAAGATATTCCGCCATGAACGCGC
The DNA here is from genome assembly GCA_947570625.1 of uncultured Clostridia bacterium. GTDB lineage: Bacteria > Bacillota > Clostridia > Christensenellales > Borkfalkiaceae > Coproplasma. The sequence continues at coordinate 29,587 of CANOUP010000006.1, forward strand.
CCACCATCTTCATACGCTCCAAAGTGATAATGGTGTCGACGGGAGTTCCGATAAAGCTGTCGGAGAGAATTTTCGCCGCCGCCTTAGCCGTGTTCAACTGCGATTTGACTTTCGTCATATCTATACAGTGGCTGATATGCGAATGTTTGGTTGCGAAATGCCCGGGTATTACCTTAATGCTGATTTCGCGGTTGTAGTGCGAGAAAAGTTCCAAAGCTCTCTTTTCCATAATAAAACTCCTTTGACAGATGTCCGTCCGCGCGCCTTAATAAAAAGCGTTGATTATATGATTTATTTCGCCCCTGTACACTTCTATAATGTCAAAGCGCACGGTAACGTCCTGTCCCTTGTTTAAAAAATAGTACTTCGCGGCCTGTATGTAACGGCGTCTGCGCACCCCGTTCACCGCTTCGTTGGGTTGCCCGAACAAATCGGACGACCTCGTCTTTACCTCGGCAAAAACCACCGCGCCGTCTTTCTCGGCTATTATATCCACTTCGCCGAAGGGGTTTTTATAGTTGCGTTCGAGTATTTTATAGCCCTGCTTTTTAAGGTAGGCGCGCGCCTTTTTTTCGCCCGCGTCGCCGAAAAGCTTTTTCGCCGTCACTGCCATTTTTCCGTAAAACTCCTGCGGTGAACGGGGCACAGTCCCGCGCGTTTTATCGCCTCTATGTGCCCGCGCGTGCCGTAGCCCTTGTTCTTATCGAACGAGTAGGCGGGATATGTAAGGGCGTACCGTGTCATCAGGGCGTCCCTGTACACCTTTGCGATAATGGAAGCGCAGCCTATCGAATAGCTTAATCCGTCGCCCTTTATTATGCTCTTTTGCGGAATAGAAATATCCAGCGTCATATTGCCGTCGGTAAGCACGTAATCGGGTTTTATTTCAAGCCCCTCGACCGCGTTTTTCATACACAGCTTAGTCGCTTCGAGTATGTTTATTTCATCGATTATCTTCGGTTCGATAAGGGATATGCTGTATGCAATCGCCTTTTCGAGTATCTGCGCCGAAAGCCTTTCGCGCTTTTTGGCGGACAGAAGCTTGCTGTCGTCGACACCCTCTATAATGCAGTCAAAAGGCATGACAACAGCCGCGCAGACCACGGGACCCGCAAGCGGTCCCCTTCCTACTTCGTCGGTTCCGCATACGTATTTACAGCCCGAATTTATCAGCTGTCTTTCGTAAAACAGCTTGTCCGTCATAATAACTCCGGCATATCCCCCACGCAATCGAGGGTAATCCTGCCCAGCCTGCCTTTTCTGAAATCGTCTATCACGGCGCGCTCGGCACGTTCGTAATCGTAGTCCCCCCCGCGGAGCACGAACCCGCGTCTGGCGCATACCGCGTCCAGCATTTCAAGCTTGGTCCCGCCCGTTATGCCGTAACGCTCTTGAAGACGCGAGGGATATTTTTCGTATAGCTTGCCCAGAAGTTCGAGGGCTATATCGTCCAAATCGAGTATATCGTCGTTAATGCTCCCCACATATGCGAGGTGCAAAGCAAGTTTCTGGTTTTCGAACGCGGGGGGCATAGTGCCGGGGGTATCGAGAAGTTCGAAGCCGTCCAGCCTTATCCACTGTTTACCGCGCGTAACTCCCGCCTTGTCGCCCGTGACCGTGCGCTTAGAGCCCGCAAGCAGGTTTATGACCGTGCTTTTGCCCGTGTTGGGAACGCCCACCACCATAAAGCGGAAAATTCTGCTGTAACCTTTTTCAAGGCTTTTTTTGCGCTTTTCGGCAACTAATTTTTCAATTGCCCCCAGCATATCACGCTTCGAATTGGCGTTCGCCGCGTTTATCTTTACCGCGCAGGGGAATTTCTTCATAAGGCAGTCCGCCCGCTCGTCCGCCAAATCGCTTTTGTTCAGCACGTACAAAACCGGCTTAGAACCCGTAAGCTTTAAAAGCTTAGGGTTAAACGACGCGGCTGGGCAGCGCGCGTCGAGCACGTAAATAATCCCGTCGGCAAGGGGTACGCACTCTTCCATCATACGCATTGCCTTGGTCATATGACCGGGGAACCACTGTATTCGTTTCATAATTCTATTTCTCGGTTTTCCGTACCAGAAGGTCGGGACGCAGTTTTTTTGTAAGCTTTTCGCTCTGTTCCCTGCGCCACCTGTCTATCTTGGCGTGATCGCCCGAAAGAAGCACTTCGGGTACGCTTACGCCCTCGTACACCGCAGGGCGGGTGTACTGGGGATATTCCAGCCCGTTTTCGCCGAACGTTTCGTCAACGAGCGACGACGGCGAAATGACTCCGTCGACATACCTTGCAAGGCAGTCGCACACGACCATTGCGGGCAGTTCCCCGCCCGTCAGCACATAGTCGCCTATGGAAATTTCCTCGTCGATATATAAGTCGAGGACGCGCTGGTCGACACCTTCGTAATGACCGCACAGCAGGACAAGGTGTTCGCACTCCGACAGTGCGAACGCCTTGTCCTGCGTGAAAACGCAACCCTTGGGAGAAAGGTATATTCTCCGCGCCCTATGCGACGGGTCGACGGCTTTGATTGCCGAACCTATCGGCTGGGGCATCATAACCATTCCCGCCCCTCCGCCGAAAGGATAGTCGTCGCATTTGAAATGTTTGTTTTCGGCATAGTCGCGGATATTGACGATGTTTATTTCCAGCTTGCCGGAAGCCTGCGCCCTGCCGATTATGCTCCCCTGCAAGGGTGCGAACATTTCGGGGAAGAGCGTCAACACTGTGATTTTCAAAGCGACACTTCCTTAAACCGTTTGGAGTTTACGTAAATTTTTCCCGCCGGAACATCTATGTCGGTAATTACGCCGTCGGCGGAAGCGAACGTTATCTCCTTCTCTCCGCGACGTATCACGTATATATCCGTACGCGCGGGGGTTACGGAGGTAACCGTTCCGAGTGGTACGCCCTTTTCGGTGACGACCTCGCACCCGATTAAATCGGCAATGTAATACCTGCCTTCGGGAAGCGCGGGGATTTCATCGCGGTAAACTTCCACGTCCTTACCGCGCAAAAGCTCCGCCGTGTTCCTGTCTGCGACGCCTTTGAGTCCCAGAAAAGCGAAATCGCCCGAAGCGCGGACGGAAAGAACGGAGTATTCCTCTCCGCCTATCAATACTTTTTTAAACGCTTTCAGGTCCTCGGCGGAATCGGTCTGAGCTTTGACCTTGATTTCGCCGAGAATCCCCTGCGGTTTGAGTACGGTTGCAACCGTAAGCTTTTTACACAAAATAATTACTCTTTTTCTTTTATTTCAAGAACGTACTTCTTGCTGTCGCGCGGGGTGGAAGCCTTGACTATCGTCCTGAGCGCCTTGGCTATTTTGCCCTGCTTGCCTATTACCTTGCCCATATCCGATTCGGAGAGAAGGACGGTAACTTCAATCGCCGTTTCCTTCTCTTCGACTTTGTATTCCACTTCGTCCTTGTTCTCGGCGAAATGTCCTACAACGTATTTAATCAATTCAATCATAAAAAACTCCTCTCACGGCTTTTACGCCGTTAATAGCAACGCGCGCTTTAAGACTTCTTCTTTTTATCGTTGGTCTTGGGTGCGGAAAGCTTTTTGCTCTGCTCGATAGCGCCTGCTTTTACGAGATAGCTTTTTACCGTTTCGGTAGGCTGAACGCCCTTTGCAAGCCAGCCCTTAGCCTTTTCCACGTCGATATTGATTTCCGCGGGGGTAGTAAGGGGGTTTACGTAACCGATTTTATCGATGTACTCGCCCGACTGCGCCTTGCGCGAATCGATAACAACTACGCGGTAGAAAGGGGATTTCTTGTCGCCCATTCTCGTCAATCTCATTTTAACTGCCATTTTTCTTTACTCCTTTGTGCCTTTACGGCTATTTAAAATTTGTTTTATTCTCAGAAGGGAAGCCTGCGCTTACCGCTTTTAAGTTGTTTCATAAGCTGTTTAGTCTGCTCGAACTGCTTCAACAGCTGGTTTATTTCCTGAACGCTCGTGCCCGAACCCGAAGCTATTCTCTTCTTGCGGGAAGCGTTGATTATCGAAGGCTCCGTCCTTTCCTTTTTCGTCATGGAAAGGATTATGGCTTTCGTTCTCTCTATTCTGTTCTCGTCTATGTCGTCGGCTTTGACCTTATTGCCCATACCCGGCATCATGGCAAGCACCGCCTGCGCGCCGCCCATCTTCTTCATGCTCTCGAACTGTGTGAGGTAGTCTTCCAGTGTGAAGGTGTTTTCCAGCATCTTTTTCTGCATTGCCTTCGCCTGTTCCTCGGTCACGGCTTCCTGCGCCTTTTCGATAAGCGTAAGAACGTCGCCCATACCGAGAATACGGGAAGCCATTCTGTCGGGATAGAAGGGTTCGAGGTCTGTAAGCTTTTCGCCCACGCCGATAAACTTGACGGGTTTGCCCGTAACCGCCTTTATCGAAAGGCACGCGCCGCCCCTCGTATCGCCGTCGAGCTTGGTGAGAATAACGCCCGTAACTTCCAGCCTTTCGTTGAAAGTTTTGGCAACGTTGACGGCAACCTGTCCCATCATCGAGTCGACCGTAAGAAGTATCTCGGAAACGTCGACGCCTTTTTTGATGTTTTCAAGCTCCTGCATAAGCGCTTCGTCGATTTCCAGTCTGCCCGCGGTATCGATTATTACCGTGTCGAAGCCCATCGACTTTGCGTATTCCACAGCCTGCTGAGCTGTCTTTACGGGATTTTGGGTACCCTTTTCGAATACTTCCGCGCCGGCGTTTTTACCTACTACTTTAAGCTGGTTTATCGCCGCGGGGCGGTAAATGTCGCACGCCGTCAGAAGAGGTTTTTTTCCGGTCTTTTTCAGGTGGACGGCAAGCTTTCCGCAAAGGGTGGTTTTGCCCGCGCCCTGCAAACCGCACATCATTATCACCGTCGGCGGTTTGGGCGAAATTATAAGCTTCTGGTTGGACGAACCCATCAGGTCGATTAGCTCGTCGTTGACGATTTTTATTACCTGCTGGGCGGGATTAAGGCTCTTTATTATTTCCTGCCCCACCGCCTTTTCGGAAACGTCGGCGCAGAACTGTTTGGCAACCTTTACGTTTACGTCGGCTTCCAACAGCGCCACGCGCACCTCGCGCATCGCCGTCTTTATTTCAAGCTCGGTAAGTCTTCCGCGCTTTGTAAGTTTTGAAAATATATGATTTAATCTGTCGGAAAGTGATGAAAACGCTCCCATAAAGCCCCCTTTAATCTTCGTCCGAAATATCTTCGGCATCGGCGGAATAGTCCGCGGTCAATATATCTTCGAGCTTTCGTATATCCTCGTCATATCCGTAAGCGGATTTGAAATTTTCCGCCCACTTGCCCGCCTCGGCAATCCTTAACGATTCTTCCCGCTTCCTTTTGCGGAGCTTACCGCAAATATGAAGCTTGTTTTCGTATCCTTCCAGCTGTTCTTTACAGCCTTTAAGGCAGTCGGATACAGCCTGCCTGGATATGCCTTTCTCAGAGGCGATTTCCGAAACGGTCAAATCGAGATTCAAATACATATCCGTTATTTCCCTGCGGGTATCCGTCAGCAGTCCGCGGTATATGTCCCACAAAGCGATAAACGAGAATTTATCCATGCCCATACTATACAACATTCAGTCGCATTGTGTCAAGTAAATTTACTTGACTTTGTAATTATTTTTTGTTAAACAATTACCATAATTATATATTTTTTAACATAGTTCGCGCACGCTGTTTTAACGAAAAATTACTATTGACTAATGTGAAAGCATATGTTAAAATCAACGGGTGGTTGTTTTTGACCGTACAAGGGGAGTGAAATAATGTTTAAAGAAATTGACGGAGTGCTTTACGATACAAACAGCTCTACGATAGACAAAAAATTCACATACGGGGCGCCCGGCGACCCTTGCGGTTACGAGGAAACCTTATACAAGACCAACGACGGAAAGTATTTTGTGTACACGTACGGCGGAATATATTCGAAATATCCTACGGAAAACATATTCCCCATCGAACGCGATATGGTCAAAAACTGGATGCTTTCACACTGAGAAAAATCAATTCGCCCGCACATATGTGCGGGCGAATTTTAAATTTCAATTAAAAAACCGCGTTTGCGCAGCTCCCGTTCTATCGCGTCCAGCGCCTGTTCGCTGTCCGCCGTGACGTTGTGGTAATGGTATCCGTCGGTGACCGCCATAAGGGGTTTGGAAGCGCCCGACACAAGCGAGCGGTAAAGCTCTTCGACGTGCGTCCTGCTGTACAGCCCCAGCCTTGCCGAAATTTTGCCGTACACCCTGTGATTGACGAACACGTCCTCTATGCGCCCGCCCAGCTCGATTATAAGCGCGCCCTCTTCGACCAGCTCGTCGAAGGCGTGGCGACACTTGAAAATGCGCGTTGCCTGCGGTTTACCGCTTAGCACATAACCGCGGTTTGTGGACGTTATGTCGTAACCGTTGGCGCGGAGTATGGCTATATCCTGGACTATGACCTGACGTGATACGGCGAACCTTTCGCTGAGCATATTGGCGGGTATAGGGTTGTCGGTATTGCCCAAAAGGCTGAGTATCTCCTGCCTGCGCTTTTCCCCTCTCATTGTTCCCCCTTACTTCCCCGTCACAGGGGGAAGTTTTTTTATATTCTTTTAAGATTTTTAAGCGACAAATCGAGAATGGGCGCCGAGTGGGTTAAAGCACCGCTGGAAATAAAGTCTACCCCGCTGTCGATTATGCTTGCTATATTTTCCTTGGTCACGTTTCCGCTCGACTCGGTAAGCGCCCTGCCGTCTATCAGCGCAACCGCCTTTTTCATCTCTTCCGGCGTCATATTGTCAAGCATTATTATGTCCGCGCCCGCCTCGACGGCTTCACGGCACATTTCCAGGTTTTCTACTTCCACCTCTATTCTTCTGACGAAAGGCGCGTACTCCCTCGCAAGCTCTACGGCGCGTTTAATCCCGCCCGCCGCGCTTATGTGGTTATCCTTCAACAGCACCCCGTCGGAAAGGTTATAACGGTGGTTGCACCCCCCGCCGATTTTTACGGCGTACTTTTCGAATATGCGCATATTCGGGGTGGTCTTTCTCGTATCGAGAAGTTTTGCCTTGCTCCCTTTGAGAAGGCTGACCGTCTGCGCGGTGTAAGTGGCTATTCCGCTCATTCTCTGCAAATAGTTAAGCGCCGTGCGCTCGCCCGATAAAAGCACGCGTATGTCGCCCGTAATCTCCGCGACGAGCATACCTTTTTTAACGGCTTCGCCCTCTTTGACGTAGAACTCGAACGCCGTCTGCGGGTCGAGAAGCTCGAACACTCTCCTGAATACGGGCAGTCCGCATATAACGCCTTCGGCTTTTGCGATAAGCTGAACCCTGCCTTCCGTCCTCTCCTTGAAAATGGCGTTTGTCGAAACGTCCTCGCTTGTGATATCTTCCCTGAGCGCCGATTTTATCAACTCGTCGGCGACAATTACGTCGGTTACGGGATTAAGCATTTTTTATCTCCTTCAATAACATTTGTTTATATTCGGCAAGCAGGTTATCCGGGTCGGAATAATCTCCTGCGCAAATTGCTCTGATTGCGGTTTCGCCCTCTTCCTCGGACGCTTTTACATAGTTCGCGCCTATATACCGCGCGGCGCGTTCGGCGAACAGCAGACTTTCCAAAAGCGAATTAGAGGCAAGCCTGTTGGCGCCGTGCACTCCGTTACAGCACGTTTCGCCGACGGCGAAAAGTCTGTCCATAGTCGTCCTGCCGTCAAGCCCGCTCCTTATACCGCCCATAAAATAGTGCTGAGCGGGAACGACGGGGACGCACTCCTTAAACACGTCAATCCCCTCCTCCGCGCACCTGCCCACTATCGTGGGGAAATGCGAGCGCACTTCCTCTTCGGGTATGGGGCGCATATCCAGCCATACGTGCGGGGTGCCGTCCTTTTTCATCTGCCTGATAATTTCCGCCGTTACCACGTCGCGGGGTTGAAGCTCGTCGGTAAAGCGGTTGAAATTCTTGTCGAGAAGGTGCGCACCCTCGCCCCTGACCGATTCGGAAATGAGAAAGCACCTGCCCGATTTTTCCGAATACAGCGTCGTGGGGTGAATCTGTATATAGTTGATATTGTCGACGGCGACGCCGTGTTTAAGACAGATTGCAACCCCGTCGCCCGTAAGTATGCGGAAGTTGGTGGACTTTTCGAAAATTCCGCCTATCCCCCCGCACGCCAGAACGGTGTAGTCAGATAAAATATATCTGACCTCGCCCGTCTTTTTTTCGAGCACGACCGCGCCCAGACATCTCCCGCCCGAAACTATTATGTCGAGCAGTACCGTCCTTTCCGCAATCTCCGCGTTGTCCAGCGCACGGACGGCGTCCATAAGCTTTGAGGTAATCTCCCTGCCCGTGCAGTCCTCGTGAAAGAGAATACGGTTTCTCGAATGTCCGCCTTCGCGCGTCGAGGCGAGCGAACCGTCCGCGTTGCGCTGAAATTCCACGCCAAGCGCGATAAGCCCGTCTGTCACCGCGGGGGAGTTTCTAATCATGCACTCCACCGCTTCCGGCGAGTTTTCGCCGTGACCGGCGCGCATCGTGTCGGCGTAGTAGCTTTCGTAATCGTCCTCGCCCTGCAAACGGCAGATTCCGCCCTGCGCGAGATAACTGTCGCTCTTGTCGGGAGTGTCTTTACAGATAATAAGTATGTTCCTGTCCCTCGGCAGATGGAGCGCCGCGTTCAGTCCCGCAACGCCCGTACCGACTATAATAACGTCATACCTTTTTTTCATAAAAATTTCCAATTTGTTTATTGAACCTAAGTTTACACTAAAACTTTACACCTGTCAAGTCATATGTAAACATTTTTTAAAATAAAGAAAGGGCGCAGGCAGTGCCCGCGCCGACCGTAATGCGGTTTCGACAAAAGTGTATAAATTTATGCGTACTTTAATATATGAGAGGAAAATAATATAAAGCGTGTGGAGGAAACAAAAATGAAATTATCTACGTTATTCGGAAAAGAAGTAACCGGACCCGCGGGGAAAAAGTGTTATATACTTTCGGTTTACGCGGACGGCGACAAGCTGTGCCGCGCCGTGCTTGCCGACGCGGGCGAAAAGGAAATTTCCGTAAACTTCAAAAACCTTTCGTTTACCAAAAATTCCGCCGTTTGCGGAGAGGGCGAAGCTCCCGCTTCGGGACAGCCTTTAAGGCTGGGCAAGCCCGTGTTCGACTATGAAGGCAACTACCTCGGCGTTCTCACCGATATGTCTTTCGAGAAGGACGCGCTGACTTTTGCGCACGTGGGGAGCGCAAAATTTTCGGTTGGCGACATCGTGTACGGCGACGCCGTCATCGTAAAGAACAGCGCGCGCATTTTAAAAAGCAGCGTAAAAAAGAACGGTAAAGTGATTATAAGGCGAGGAACCCCGCTTACGCCCGACGTTGCCGAACGCGCGCGCAAGCACGGCGAATACGTTCAGACCAACCTTAAAACAATTTAAACGTTATACTTTGCCATAAGCTTTAACAGCGCGTTGAAATTGTCGTTTAGTATATCCGTTTCCGCTGTGGAAAGATTGCCCTTCATCTGCAAAACGACGAGAGTGTTTTTAAGCTTTTCCAGCTCCTGCCTGTCGCTCTTGCCCAGACTTTTGGCAAGGAGCTTATCCGTCACCGTCATCGCATGGTCGAGGCGCACGCTTGCCTTTGCGGGCACGGTGTCGGTGCGGACGGGCGGAACGGACGGCTGCTGAGGGGGAATCGACGAGAAGGCTATCTGCGAAACGGTCTTGCGTTTGGAAGGCTTTGTAATTACGCACAGAAGACCGTACGCGAGGTAGCCGGCGCACCAGAACAGCGACGCCGCCAGTATCGAAGGCGCAAGCTCGTTCGCCGTCAAAAACCCTGCCAGCGTGACGGCGGTATACGCGTTTACAAGACACAGGAAGGGTCGTTTTGAAGCCGACCTTACCGCACCCGAAACAAAGTTCGCGATTACCGACATCAGAAAGATTGCCGCGAACGAACCCCAGATAATCCACATAAGCGTATCGTGGGGAACAGACGAAAGTGAAGAATAAACATTGTTGAAAAACTGAGAAATCATATGAAAATTATATCCGCCTTATCTGCGCGATAAGGCGGATATTTTGTCGTTTTATAAAATAATTTGCCGTCAGAGTTCAATATAACTTCCCGTAAATATGTTGACTATGGCGGTTTCGATACTGCTCTCGGCAACCTTCATAATAACCGACACGGCTTTTTTGTACAGCGCAAGCTGACGGGAATACCTGTCTTTAAGCCTCTCGTCCGACTTTGAAGAATACTTGTAATCTATTATCCTGTACCCCCTGTCCGTCTGCGCGAGAAGGTCTATCGCTCCCTGCAAAAGTATGCCGTCGCGCGCGTCCGTATCCAATACTTCGTTTGCGGGCAGACGGCAGAGAAACTCCCTTTCCCTGTACACTACACCTTCCGCAAGCCCTTCGAAAACGGGCGAACACAGTATTTTTTTTATGTGGTTTGCGTCTAAAATATCGAATTGACCGCGGGATATGCGCCCGCTATCGAGAAATTCTTTAAGTTCGGCGGTTATTCCCACAATGTCCTTGACGGAAAAATCGCACAGTTCCAGAAACCTGTGATAGGCTATACCGCGCTCCGCGCCCGTTTCCTCTTCGCCCGTAAAAAGCTCCCGAGGGCGGTAATACGCTTCGTCCTCCGCCATGCGCATAAGCGCGGAAGCCGAGCTCTTTACGGGCAGGTTTACGCTGTTCGCAAAGGCATATTCCCGCATGAACCGCTCTTCTATGGCTGTTTTGACGTTTTCGTCGGGTCTTGAAATAAGCTTCTGCTTCTCCTCCCTGCCGAATTCCTGCAAAGGAGGCATTACCTCTGGCGAAAAGGCGGATATGTCGAAAAGCTCGGAATACGAGCTTGCGGACGAGGTTCCGCCCCTGTCGAAGGGACGCGCTTCCTGCGCCATTATATGCAGACGGCACATAGCGCGCGTGCATGCCACATAAAACAGATTCATTTCGTTTTTCAGCTCTTCGCGCGCGGATATGTCGGAGATAAGCCTGCGCACAAGCGTAGTTCCGTACGTCATGTCGCTGTCGTCGAAGCACCTGGGCGCAAAGCCGTACTTCTCGTCGTAGGGCATTTCGTAAGCCTCCCTGCCCTTAAACTGCGCGCATATATCTGCTATTATGACGACGGGGAACTCAAGCCCCTTGGAAGCGTGCATAGTCATAATTTTAATGCTGTCCGAAAGCGCGGGGGCGGGCGCGGAAATTTCGTAACCTTCCTTGATTTTTCGAAGAAGTTCACTAACGCTTATGCCGGCGCCCTCCGACGCCAACCGCCTGACGTTTTTAAGCTTTTCACCGTTGCCCGCGGAATATACCGCCTCCAATCCCGTAATTTCGAGAATTTTATCTATTATCGCGGAAGCGTCGAGTATTTCCGAAAGCCCGCGGAGCCTGTCGGCGCAAGCGTAAAAATCGTTGAGTTTACGGGCGGTTTCGTCCCTGTAACGCTCGGCGTATTTTTTACAGCACTGCGGAAAGGTAAGCCCGAAAGACTTTTTCCCCGCTATCCTTATCGAAGCCAGCCCGTCGCACGTCAGCCCGCCCAGAGGCGACAAGAGAGCGGTGGCTAACGGTATGTCCTGTTCGGCGTTGTCGAGGAAGGCAAGTATGTCCAGCATCTCCTTGACTTCGGGGCGCGCCGTTATGTCGGCTTCCTTCGCGCCCGATACGCTGTATCCCGCGTCCGTCAGCGTCCGCACAATCTCCTCCGCGCTTTTGTTGCGCTTACGCGTAAGTATGCAGATATCGCCACAACGCGTGTCGGTGTATTCGCCCGTCTTTAAATCGAAGTGTTTGTTTTTGAGTTCGCGCTTGACTATTTCAAGCACGGCGAGCCCTTCGCGAGTGTGCCTGACGGCGCGCCCGCCGCCGGTTACCGAATACACGCCAAGCTCGCCCCTCTCTTCCGTTTCCTTGCCGAAGATATGAATTTCCGAACTGCCGAACCCGGCGGGATACCCCCCGCCCCTGAGCATTATGCCCGCGGGCGAATAGTCGAACCCGCAACTCCTCGACGTCATTATCCCCGAAAACGCTGTGTTGACGAAATCGAGCACGCCGTCGGACGAGCGGAAGTTTGACGACAGCCTCAGCGCGCTTCCCTCTCCGCTTTCGAGGCGGTTGAACTTTTCCGCAAAGAACAGGGAACGGCTTCCCCTGAATCCGTAAATCGCCTGTTTGACGTCGCCGACGAGAAAGACGTTACTCCCGCCTATTTGGGAAATAATTTCTTCCTGCACGGGGTTTACGTCCTGATACTCGTCCACGAACACGCAGGAAAATCCCGCGCTCAATTCATTCTTCACCCTTTCGTCTTTGAGAAGTTCGAGGGTCAGGTGTTCGAGGTCGTTGTAGTCAAGCTTGTTCTCGGCGCGCTTGACGGCGGTGTACTCTTCGTCGAAATCGGCAAGCGCACGCGCAAACGCGCGCGCCGTAATTCCGCTCTCGAAAAAGCGCTTCTTTTCCGTTTCGCGGTCGGCTATGTCGCCGCGCGCCTTTTTGTACGCGGAAGCGACCGAGTCCCTGAACTCTTTGAAAACAGCCCCCGCAATCTTATCCTCATCCGTCCTGTCGGCGGGCTTGCGCGTCTGAGTGAGCGGGGGCAGGGGGGCGAACAAATCGGACCTCGAAGCCTCGTCGAGGGCGGACAACATTTCGTCGAGAATATTGAAATATTCCTCACGCCCGCACTCGAAGGTGCGTACAAACTCTTCCGTCTGTTTTTTCAGCGCCACGAACTTTTCCGCCGAGCGCCTGCCGACAATCCCGCATATCTCTTCGAAGCCCCCGTCGGTGTACAACCTGTCCGTCCTGCTTTCCAAATCTTTATACCCGACGGTCATTCTCATTTTTTCGTAAGAAGAAAGTATAAGATTTTTCAGATAGCCGTCGCTTCGTTTCCTTCTGTAAAACTTCAACAGCCTGATAAACTCGGGATTGTTTTCTTTATAGTATCTTTCGAAGAGCGTATCCAGCGCTTCGGCTTTGTACTCCTTCGCATCGGCGTCGTCGGAAGAAATAATGTCGAAAGCGCCGTCTATGCCGACGGCGTAAAAATACGTGCGCAAAAGTTTTGCGCAGAACGCGTGTATAGTCGAAATGTTCGCCGAAGAAATTTTCGAAAGCTGTACTTTGAGCATGGCGCGCTTTTCCTCGCTTGCGGCGTTATGCACCGCCTCGATAACCGCGGTGCGGAGCTTGTCCTTCATCTGCGAGGCCGCCTTTTTGGTAAAGGTGACTGCGAGCACGCTGTCGAGGTCGACCCCGTTCTCTATCGCCGAAACAAGCTTTCTTATCATAACGAAAGTTTTTCCGCTTCCCGCCGAGGCGGAAACAATTGTCCTGCCAGCGCTCTCTATCGCCTTTTTCTGTTCGTCGGTAAGATTCATTTTTCCCCCTTCTCCCCGCGCAGACGCGCGACAACGCCGGCAATCTCCGCACACTTGATACTGCCGAACGCGCGCTCGGCTCCGTCCGTGCCGACGGCAAAACCGCAGCTTCCGCCCGCCTTGCAGTACTTGCAGGCGTCCTCCGCGGGCGAAGGCGTTATGTTGCCTTCGAGCATTTCGCCCGCCCCGCCCGAAGCGACGAGCCTGGAATATTCTATAAAGTTTTTAAAGCTTTCCCCGTCCATCGCGCTGTCCAGCTTTTTACCGCCGAGGTACGCGTCGAAATAGGCGCTCTTCTTTTTTGGTTGAAGCGTTGTGTCGGAATTGCCGACGACGTCGTCGCTTCCGTCCATAAAACCTTGAAGCCTGAAAACGCCGTCCGCCTTGCTCTTGTACTCGACGGTCGCGGGGAAGTAATACGCACCCACAGCGCGCCTGCCTTCCGAAGCAGACAGCAGATACAGCGGAAGCTGTAATTTAAGCCCCGTATAATAGGACGAAGCGGAATCGTCTATCGACCCCGTCTTGTAGTCGACAATCCTGACCATATCCCCGCAGACGTCCACCCTGTCTATGCGCCCGCCGACCCTGACTCCCCCGCCGAGGTCGACGCCGCATTTCGTTTCGGTCGCCTCGACTTCGAAGTTGGAATTTGCCAGTTGTTCGTACGCGCCGGCGCAGACGGCGCCCGCCTCCGCCGCCAGCGCTCCGGTGGCGTATTCCCCGCCCGCCGTTGCCGACGCGGAAGAATACTGCGGAGAGGCAAGGAGCGAACGTGCGATTTCTTCGCCCCCCGTCCGAGCCTGTTCGGCGTTTTCATAGCCCCCGAGGCGGGGCGCGATTTCCTGCAAGACCGCGTGAATGAAGTTGCCCGCGTCGAGGGGACGCAACGCGCCCTCCGCACGTTCGGACAGCCTTAGCCCCTGCTGTATGAAATTTTTATATGGGCAGGAAAAATACGTTTCGAGCGCGGTAGGAGAAATGTTTCCGTTGTTTACGAAAAGCTCCCTGCCCAGCGTAATCGTCTTTCTGTCTGCGCGCCTGAAAACCGCGTCCGCCTTGTCCTGCAAACCTTTATCTTTTAGCACCGCGTACAGCGACGCAAGCTTTTCGCCGTCGATGTCCAGCGACAGCCTTTTCAGCGCAGGAAGCGCCTCGCTGCAATAGAAGGGCAGGGCTTTCGAACCCTTCACCCGCTTATAATCGAGGGGTTTAATATTCGCCCCGTCGGGGGTACGGAACACGGCGCAGGCGTAGTTTATCAGCTCGCCCGCCGTACTCTCCTCCCCGCCCGTGCGCACGGGATATGACAGATACAACTGCTTTCTGAACGCGCATATGTTAAGGGCAATCATCTCCCGCCTGCGCATATTGACCTGCCTGATTTTGGGCGAAATTTCGATGTTGACCTTTTCGAGGGCGCATATTTCCCTGTCGGTTAAAAGGGCGGTATCCGAACTCGGACCGGGCACGCCGTCCGTCAGTCCGACGGCGAAAACGACGTTGCTTCCCGTATTCGCCGTCGCGGATATATCGCCCACGAACACCGCGTCCGCCTTGGGCGGGATAAGCGAAATTTCAAGCGCGCCGAACCCGCTTTTGAGGATTTTTATAAACTCTTTCAACGGCACCTTTCCGCCTTCCGTCACCTCTTCCGCCTCGTCTATGACGGAAATAAGCGCGTCGAACACCCTGTTTGAAAATTCGGCTTCGGCGGGATAATCGTCATTGAACTTTTCAGCCGTTTCTTTAAGCCTGTCGGCAACCTTAAAATATGCCAAAAGCGCTTTTAAACCCCTGCATATGTCGCGGGTAACGCTTCCGCGCAGGTATGCAAGCCCTTCTAAAAAGGTCTTGCGCACACGCTGTACGGCGTCGTAATCGTACCCCGCCGGCTCGATAATTCCGCGGTCGGGCTCGCGCTTTATCCCGCCCCTGTACTGCGCATACCGCACCGCGTAATTACGGAACTTGTCCTTGTCGCTTTGCTCCGCCGGAAAGAACGGGGAACAAATTACCCCCTCCATATCCCTGAACGAACAGCCCGATACGGCGCAGGACAGGTAGTTGCAGACGAACGCGCATATGCAGTGCTCGGACAGCGTGCGCCGTCTGTCGGCGTAATAGGGTATGCGGTACTGCGAGAACACCCGCGCTATATCGCGCTCGGCAGTCTTTATGTCGGGGACCATCACCGAAATTTTGGCATACCTTTCCCCGCCGTCTATAACGTGCTTTTTAATGCTCGCCGCAACATATTCCAGTTCCTCTTCGGTATCAGCCGCCTCGAAAAGGTGCACGGCGGACGTATTCACCGTCCTGCCCGAATAGAACGCGGACGGGTCGAAAAGGCTTTTTCTCAGCGCTTCGGCTTCGGGTATAAGCGTGCTTTCGGCATATTCGCGCACCGCCCCGCCGAAGGCCTGCGCGCGCGCCGCAAACGCGCATTCCGCCTCGTTGACGTATATGTCCTCGGACCCGCCTATAAACAGCCCGTAGGTATTGCGGGCACAGCCGAACACGGCTTCCGCACAACCCAGCGAAGAACGCGTGAACGACTGGAAGCCGAGGAATATCACGTCGCTGTCCGCAATGCGGCGGCTCTTTTCAATGACCTGCGGAAGCTCGGCAAGGTATGCGTTTTTGTCCGTCTTTCCGCGGGTCTGAAGGTATTTTTCGTACTCCGAATAAATGACTGCGATATCGTGGAGCTTGCTTTCCAAAAGCCCGTCCGCGCCCGCGACGGCGACTTCCTCCGCGGTTATGCGCGAGGAATACAAAAGGGCTATCGTGTCGTAAACGGCGCCCGCGGACGACGACGCGGAAAACTTGCCGAACAGTTTAAGCCTGTCTCTGTTCTCCTCGATAATGGCGCGTATTGCCATTGCCGAACCCTGGCTGGACAGAACGTCCGTCCTCTTCCCCCGCTCTGCGGAAAGGAACCTTGCAAACGTGTAAACGCCGACGGAAAAAGTTCCGCCAACGGCGGAACACACCGTCCTCTCGGCAACGAGGGTAAGCCTGTCCTCGCAGAAGATTATCGTCTTTCTTCCGTCCCGTTCGTTTGCGGAAATTATGTCTTTGAGTTTGTCCAGCGCAGACGACAGCGCGGGGCAGACAATCGATTTAATCATTGGCAATCCCTTGGATAATAAAAGCTTTTCTCCATTATACCACAAAGGCAGACAATTTTTAAATAATTTAAGGCAGAAAAGTTTTTACAATTAAAAAATTATATGTTATAATAGGCACAGTTTAATTGAACACCGAGGTCGTTTAATGAAGAAAATTTTCAAATTATCGCTAACGCTTGCAGTCACGGGAACAGTCGTACTGCTTGCGGGATGCGGAGGGTGCGCGGGCTGTTCGGGCGACGCCAAAAATCTTACCGTGACAAGTTCCAACTGGTACACGGGTACAAGCTATAAAGGTATTCAGCCCTCTTTTATAGACAGCCACGAAAAGTTCAAACCCGAAATAATACATTACAACGTTTCGTTCGTACCGCCTGAAACGGGTAATTCGACGTACTCCGTCGAATACGATAAGGGAACTTACAAGACAGTGTTTTACGCGACGGGCTACGACTGGAACAGCAACCCCGTCTATCCGCAGGAGCGCGAAGAGGACGAAATTTTGTACTGCTTCGAATCGGAGTTCAAGATAAAGGTAAAATATACTTTAAAGAGCTCCGGGGAGTCCACCGACTGGTTCTCCGACAGCGTTAATACGGTAAGCTATTTCCGCGCCGCGGGCAAAAACTTACAGCCCGTTTACAGCAGGCAGGAAATAAACAGCACCTCCCCCGCAAACTATCAGGCAGGCGCGCTCGCCGACACATATTCCGAGGTCAAAGTCAATTACGACAACTATTACAACTTCGACTGTACGGAAGTTACCACCTTCACGCAGGAGAACGGCGGAGAAAAAGTCAAGGGCTCGCCCTACTCATTCAACAAGAACAACCTCTCCCTGTTCGACAATTCGTCGCTGTATATTGCCGTGCGCAGTATGAAGCTTTCCCCCTCGACGTCGGCTAATATCAGCCTGTATTCCCCCGCTGCGGGCGGAGTTTCCAGCTATTCGGTCGCGGGACAGAACAAGTCGCTTAACGAGGACGAGCATACCGCAATAACCGAAGTTATGAAGTCGGCGGACCTGTTCGTTCCCGAAGAAGAAGTAACCAAAGTCCCCGCCGTAGCTGTAAACGTAAATTATACGGGCGGAACGCTTTACGGCACAACGCAGACAATATGGTACGCATACGTATCGAATCCAGACAACAATACCCCGAGGGCGACAATGCTTAAAATGACCGTGCCTTTAAGCTATAACCTCGGCGCGCTCAATTACACAGTCGGCAAGATCGAATCCACACTCTGGAACGGTTAAAAATAAAACATCAAAGCCCCGCGCTTTTTTTAGCGCGGGGCTTTATTTATCCGTTTACTATATTCTGCGGTTTACCGCTTATAAAACATTTTAAATTTTCATACGCGGTATGTACGAGCCTCGTCCGCGTTTCAAGCGCCGTCCACGCAATATGCGGGGTTATAAGGCAGTTGCGGGCGGTGCGCAGGGGGTTGTCCTCCCTCATCGGCTCGACGGCGACGCTGTCCAGTCCCGCGCCCCACAGCCTGCCCGAGTTTAGCGCTTCGGCAAGCGCGCGTTCGTCGGCAAGCCCGCCCCGCGCCGTGTTTATCAGTACGGCGGAAGGCTTCATAAGCGCGAGCGTCCTTTCGTTAACCAGTCCGCGCGTTTGCTCCGTAAGCGGACAGTGCAGCGAAAGCACGTCGCTTTCCTTGAAAATTTCGTCACTGCCTACAATGCGGTAAGGGCAGTCTTCGGGCGGGGTGCGCGTGCAGACTATAACGTTCATACCCAACGCAACGGCAATTTTCGCCGAAGCCCTGCCTATGCTTCCGTACCCGTACACGCCGAACGTCTTGCCGTAAAGCTCGCGCGTCGGCCAGGGAAAATAACAGAACGTCGGGCTGTTAATCCAGTTCCCACGGAGCACGGAGGAAGTATATTCGTTAATCCTGCCGTAAAGGCTTAAAAGCAGGGCGAACGTATGCTGGCTTACCGCGTTAGAGGAATAGTCGGGAACGTTGCACACGGGTATCCCCCTTTCACGGCATGCGGAAAGGTCAATGCAGTTGTAGCCCGTTGCAAACACGCCCACGTATTTAAGCTTCGGGCAGTTTTTAAGAAACTCCCTGTCTATATCGACCTTGTTTACGATGACCGCTTCGCAGTCTTTTGCCAGCGCGTACAGCTCTTCCCTCGGCACTTCGCCGAAAAACCGTGTTTCGCCCAGAGTTGCAAACTCGGAAAAATCGATATCTTGTTCCGAAAGCGCGCTCGTGTTTATTAAAATCTTCATAAAATCCCCCCCCTCTGTCACTTAAAAAAATTCTAACAGATTTTTTACAAAAACGCAACAAATTTTAAAAAATGTATGTACAAATTAAAATTGTTGTGTTATAATGTCATAAAAACAATACCGCAAGGGGGCGGATTATGGCGGTGAAAGACGTAAAGTTTATTACCATGGGCGAGCTTCTTTTAAGGCTCTCCCCGCCGAATTACGAAAAAATACGCACAACGGGCGATTTCAAAGTATCCTACGGCGGTGCGGAAGCCAACGTAGCCGCCTCGCTTTCCAACCTCGGCGTGGACGCGTCCTACTTCACAGTCGTGCCCGACAGCTCGATAGGCAAAGCGGCGATAAGATATTTGCGCTCTAACGACGTGCACTGCTCCCCCTGCATCTATTCCGACAGCGGAAGAATGGGCATTTACTTTTTGGAAGAAGGCTTCGGGGTGCGCTCTTCGAAAGTCACTTACGACAGAAAGGACAGCGCGTTTGCGACTTACGACTTTTCAAAGGTGGATTTTTCCGCCGTGCTGGAAGGCTTTACCTGGCTTCATTTAAGCGGTATAACCCCCGCTCTTTCCGAAAACTGCCGCGAACTTGTGCTGTACGCGCTTAAAACGGCAAAGCAGATGAACATAACGGTAAGCTTTGACTGCAATTTCAGAAGCGCCCTCTGGGGCTGGCAGGAAGCGCGCGACTGCCTTACGCAGTACCTTCCTTACATAAACATACTGTTCGGCATAGAACCCTTCAACCTGCCCGACGAAAACGGAAAGGATTTGAAGGACGAGCTCCCCGCAAACCCTTCCTACAAGGAACAGGACAGAATTTTCAGGGAAATAAACAGGCGTTATCCCAACATTTACGCCATAGGCAGACACGTGCGTTACGTGCATTCGGGCAGCGAAAACTCGCTTAAAGCGTTTATGTGGTACAACGGCGAAACCTACGAAAGCCGTACCTTCCGTTTTAACATACTCGACCGCGTAGGCGGGGGCGACGCATTCGCAAGCGGTATGATATACGCGCTTATGCGGGATATGAAGCCCGACGACGTAGTAAACTTTGCAGTCGCCGCGTCCGTGATAAAACATACAATGCACGGCGATTTCAACATTACCGACGACGAAGAGTCGGTAAAGAAAATTATGAACCAACAATTTGAAATACAGAGATAACTTTCATTAACTCCTTTTTCGGTTATGCGGGCGCCGTTGCGGCGTCCGCATAATTAATTTGTCATATATTTAATTGACAAATTTTTAATTTGTGATATAATAAAAGTTGACAAATCATCATTCAGTTCAGAGGCTGGCGCTATGGAAAAGGTTTTTGAAAACTTTGCCGTTGTAATAATGAAACTGAACAAGCTTATCCAGCGCATAAAACAGTTTGAAATGCGCGAATACGGACTTAA
Source organism: uncultured Clostridia bacterium (assembly GCA_947570625.1). Lineage (GTDB taxonomy): Bacteria > Bacillota > Clostridia > Christensenellales > Borkfalkiaceae > Coproplasma. The sequence goes on from CANOUP010000006.1 coordinate 49,798, forward strand.
AGCAATACACGTAATGTGCGTGTACTACCTCGACGAAAACCCCGCCGGGCTGACTTCGGGCGAGCTTGTAAAGCTTACCCTCGAAGACAAAGCGGCGGTATCGCGCGCGGTAGCCGCGTTGCAGGAAAAAGGCTACGTTCGGTGCGGGCAGAAAACACACAATGCTAAACTAACGCTTACTGACGAGGGCAAAAAACTTGCCTTTGCTATTTCCGAACGTTCGATTAAAGCCGTGGAAGCAGGAAGCGCGGATATGTCCGAAGAACAGCGCAGGCTGTTTTACGGGTATCTTAACGAAACAGCGGATAAACTTACGGAATATTACAGCCGGCTTGTATCCGATGATAAACCATAAATACAGGGAGATTAAACAATGTACAGATTATTCTGCGATTCAAATTGCGAATTATGGCATACCGCGGTTAAGGAGCTGGGGCTGAGCGTTATACGTATGCCTTACACCGTGGGGGGCGAAGAGTACTTTTACGATATGGGCGAAAACACCGACTTCGCCGATTTTTTCAGGCGTATGCGCGAGGGCGAAGTGCCCAAAACTTCGGCTTTGAACGAATACGACTACATTTCGCACTTCGAACCCGTGCTTGCTTCGGGCGAGGACGTTTATTATATAACCTTTTCGCACAAGATGAGCGCAACCTTCAACGCAATGAAGGCCGCCATAGCAGAGCTGAAAGAAAAGTTTCCCGACAGGGAAATCCGTTATAAGGATTCGAAAAGCATATCTATGGGAAGCGGGTTTGTAACCTACTACGGCGCGCTTAAATACAGGGAAGGCGCAAGCATGGACGAGCTGGACGCCTACCTCGACGATATAATCGAACATACGGGCACTTATTTCGTGGTGGAGGATTTGACGTACCTTTACCGCGGGGGAAGGGTTTCGGGCGTTTCCAAGGTAATGGGCAACCTTTTAGGCATAAAACCCGTACTGCACTTCGACGCAGAGGGCAGAATTATAAACATAAACAAGGTAAAGGGCTTTAAAAAGGCGCTTGCCTCGCTCAAAGGCTATATGCGCGAAAAGGGAAGCGAGCTCGATAAATACAAGGTATACGTTCTCCACGCCGACAACGAAAAGGCGGGCGAAGAATTTGCGGAAAGCATTAAACAGGAGTTCGGTATAACGGACGTGACTTTACAACCCGTGGGGCCCGTAATCGGCGCGCACTGCGGACCGGGCACGATAGGTCTTATATTCCACTGTTCGGGTAAATAAGTAAGTTTAAGCCCTGCGCGGGTTACCGCGCAGGGCTTTTTATTTATTCGCTTACCGCTTCCGCAGAGGCGGGCTCCCGCACCGCTTCTACCTCTCCCCCGTCATTGTTTTCGGGAGGTTTTTCTTTGCCGTAAAGCACTTTGAGCATTACTGGGGTGAGTATGGAAGACAGAAGTATCAACAGTACCGTCATTATCATAAATTCCGAAGACAGTGCGTTTGCGCCCAGCGCAGAGCTTGTGACCGTAGACGTCACAATCAGCGCGACTTCGCCGCGCGCCATCATTCCCACTCCGCCTATCGCGCTCTCTCTGAGATTGTATTTGAAAGCCTTGAAAACGGCTCCGCAACCTATCACCTTGCCTATAAGACCCATAAGCACGGCGAGGAAGGCGAACAACAGTATAGCGGGGTTCATTCCCGCAAACGATATGCTTGAAATGCCTATGTCGGCAAAGAACACGGGCGCAAATATCGTATACGTGCTTACTTCCACCTTTTTGTCGGTGTACTCGCTTGCCCTGTGGTCGGTGGAAAGCACCGCGCCCGCAAGGAACGCGCCCGTTATGTCCGCAACGCCGAAAATTTCTTCCGCGATAAAGCTGTAAGCAAAGCACACCGCAATCGAGAAAATGGGTATGCGGTGCGTTGCGGGCCACCGTTTATCAAGCCATTTAAAGCATTTGGATATTCCCCAGCCCGCCAAAAGCGCGAACACGAAAAACGCTATTATCATTATTATCGTGCCGTATATGGTCATTTTGAAAGCTTCGAAGGCGTTTTCCGCTTCGGCCGCGCCCGACTTTGCTATGCCCGTAACCACCGACAGCAAAACTATGCCGATAACGTCGTCTATTATCGCCGCGGAAACTATCGTCGTGCCGAGGCGGGTGTTTACTTTACCCAGCTCCTTTAAAACCGAAATGGTAATGGCGACGCTCGTCGCGGTAAGAATAGTGCCTATAAAGATGCAACGATAAATATTAGCCGTGCCCAGACCTATATTGCCGAACGGCAGGGATATTAGGAACCCGAGCACAAGCGGAACCGCAACGCCCGAAAGCGCGACTAAAACGGCGGCAAGACCCGTCCTTTTTATTTCTTCGAGGTTAGTTTCCAGACCCGCGGAGAACATTAAAAGAAGCACGCCCACCTTCGAAAATACCGAAAGCGCGTTTTCGCGCGAAAGCGAAATAAGCGTAAAATATCCGCCGTCGGAAAAGCCTATTATAGCGCCCCCGCACAGGTCGCCGAAAATAGCCGGACCTATTAAAATACCCGCTATTATGTAGCCAAGAACCTGCGGAAGACCGAAATGTCTGAACAGGATTCCGAGAAATTTAGTTGAAAACAAAATTATTGCAAGCACGGCGCAAAAGCCGATTGCACTGTCACCGCTGAACATTTTTTACCTGCCTATGTTAATCGATTTGTATTATAATATGTGTTTCGCGAAATGTTAACCGTTTTCACACACAAATTTAATTTTAAAAAATTTGTACTTTTTTTTAAAAAGGGGGTTGACAAACGTTTTTTCTGTGCTATAATGTAGACAAGAAAGGAAAATAACTTACAAAATGTGTTAGGCGCCAACACAAATAAAGAGGTAAGCTATATGAAATACAAGTAGCCGCGAAAGCGGGACACGGTAATTTATTGCGAAGATGGTATAAACACCGCTTCTACTATGGTAAGGGAACAACTGAATAATTGTTAAGGAGGTAAATTATGATTTACTTCGCTAAGACAATAGAAGGAAAAGGAAGGTAAACTCCAATGTACAAGTTTACTCGTGAAATCTGATTCCGGCGACGGTTTGAATTGGCAGTCAAGACTGCGCGGTTACAATAACCTATTTGCTCACCAAGCACCGTGCGGAGGCGATTTCAAAATTAAAACTGAATATTAAAAAGACCCCTGTGCCGACGTATCGCGCACAGGGGAATATTTTTTACCGCGCTTAAATTACAGCCCTTCCAGCTCGTCGAGCGTAAGCGAAAAGCTTTCTATAAAGTTTTCAAAGAAATACTCCACTTCGGGAATATTGCGGGAGTGCAAGTCGTCCTCTATGCTCTTCTTCGCTTTGGAAAACTCGGTATTACCGCAACGCAGCTCTTCAAGGCACTTGACGTACGCGGCGAGCCTGTCGCCCGCCTTCATAAGCGAGTATTCCAAACTGCCCGTGTCGGGCTTTATGGACGGCGCAAGCGCGTCTTTCATTCCGCACGGCAATGTGTCCAAAAGTTTATCCAGCGCGCGCTCTTCAAGGCTCTTGTAAGCCCCGTTAATGCTTGCGTTGTAATATTTTATGGGCGTGGGCAAATCGCCCGTCATAACCTCGCTGCACTCGTGATAGACGGCGTAAAGCACGGCTTTTTCCGCAGACGCCGTTCCGCCGAACACCGTATTGTTTATAACCGCCAGCGCGTGCGCGAACATTGCCGTCTGCTGGGAGTGCTCCATAATGTTCTCGTCCCGCACCGACCTCATCAACTGCCAGCGTTTGATATATTTCATTCTGTCCATAAAAGCGTAAAAATTGTACATACTGCCTCCTCGCGCATAAGCTAATTAATTATATCACTAACGTTTTAAAATTTCAATTGACTTTACGCACAATTTGTATTATAATTTTTTTACGCTTGCAAAAGCGAATACAATTAAATACCGTCGGGGGTGCCCGAAATATACAAGCGTTTTAAAGCCGTGAAGCGAAAGCGTAAGCGCGACAATGAGATGCGACGTATATTTGCGAGCTGAGATTATACCCTTTGAATCGGCAACATAATGGTTGAGCGATAGTACAAAGAGATTTTTTCGGGCATTCCGTTTTTTTTACGGGGTGCCCTTATTTTCACGGCGGTAGAAGGAGTTTTTATGTTTCACTTTTCCCAACTCGCCGTAGTCAGCGAGCAGACGACCGATATCGTGACCTGGATTTCGATAGGCGCAATCGCTCTGCTTGCCGTCGTGCTGGCAGTTACCTGTATTGTCGGAAAAAAGTTTTCCACAAGCGAAATAGCTTTTGCCGGCGTGTGCATTGCTTCCTCCGTCACGCTTTCCTTCATTAAGATCGCGCCCGTGCAGTACGGCGGTTCCATTACGCTTGCAAGGCTTGTCCCCCCGCTTATTTACGCCTATAAATTCGGACCCGTAAAGGGCACGCTCGCGGGCATAGTTATAGGACTTTTCGACTTTATCACAAACCCCTATATACTTACGCCGATGACGTTCGTACTCGACTACATACTCGCGTTCGCAAGCATAGGTCTTATGGGGTTCGCGCCCAAATTCGGCAAACTGCCGACGACCGCCAAAGTCGTTATAGGCACGGTGATTGTGTATATCGCAAGGTTTACTTTTCATTTGCTGTCCGGATTCATTTACTTTGCGGAAGAACAGGTCTGGGCGGACCTGCCTATGCAGAATATGTTCATTTACTCGTTTGTGTATCAGTGCGTGTACTTGCCCGCCGACTGCGCGATTGCGGGAATTTCGCTTTACGCGCTTGCAAAGACAAAAGCGCTTGACAAGCTGTTCGCGCTTATGACGAGAAAGGAAAAGACCGCCGATACGGAGCAGGCTTAAAAAAACAAATAAAAAATGCGGGGCGCCTTTTAAAAGGCGCCCCGCCGTTTTAACATCGGGTAAACTGCAATATATCGACGAGCACGGCAAACGCGAGTATCATAATAAAGCCTACCGCGTGTATCACCGCCTCTACCTTGCGCGGTACGGGTTTGCGGAAAATCATTTCTATCAGGCAGAAAATGACTTTGCTTCCGTCAAGCGCGGGAATTGGCAAAAGATTGAATACGGCGAGATTTACGCCTATATAAGCCGATATTTCGAAGAAGTTCTGTATGCTCTGCGACGCTATTTCAGACGTCAGCTTGACGGTGGTCACGGGTCCGCCCATCGACGATAAGCTCAGGTTGCCCGTAAGCAGTTCGCCAACGACTTTGAAGATTGTGCCCGCTATCCTCATCGAGTACTCAAACGACCGCCCTACCGTGGAAAAGAAACCGAAGCGCACGCTTTCGACTCCCACCGACCAGTAGCTTACGCCGTCCGCACCCTCGTGCGTGCCCACGCCCAGCGCGCGCCAGATTTTAGCCGTTTCTTCGGAATTTTTAAAATCGCAATCGGAGCGGACTTTGATTTTAATCTGCTTTTCCTCGCCCCCGCGCAGGACTTCCGCGTCGATTATTTCGCCTTCGGTGCAACCTTTAAGGGCGGACATCAAATCGGTGGTAAGGTATATTTCCCTGCCGTTGACGGAAGTTATCAGGTCGCCGACGCACAGGCTGTATTCCGAATACGTTTCGTCCGCGGGCGCGACGCCGTTTATCTTGAACAGCATCTGACCGAACGCGAAGAGCGAAACCATTATCAAAAGCACGGCGAGAATGTAATTCATCAACGGACCCGCGACAAGCACGATTATGCGCTTCCACGGGGCTTTGGCGTTGAACGCGTTTTCGTTTTCCGCTTCTCCGTCCTCGCCTTCGAACGCGCAGAACCCGCCGAGGGGCAAAAGGCGTATGGAAAAGGCTTCACCGCTTTTGCGCGATACGCGCCTGAAAAGCTTGGGACCGAAGCCTATTGCAAATTCGTTTATTTTGAACTTTAAGATTTTACCGGCGACGTAATGACCGAATTCGTGCACGGTTATCATTGCAAGCAAAATAAGAATTGCCAGCAAAACCGCGAGAACCGTATTCATTACAGAAGAAACCGAAAGTAAAACCATTATAACCTGTCTATTATTGATTTGGCGCGACTGCGGGCTTCGGCGTCGACGGCGCGGAGCTGTTCGAAGGATTCCGCGTCCTCACGGCAAAATGAGTTGACCGTGTCCGCCGTCACGCGATAAATATCCGTGAAGGATATTCTGCCGTCAAGAAAAGCTTTAACCGCAATTTCGTCGCCGGCGTTTAGCACGCAGGGAAGCGTTCCCCCCTCCCTTCCGCATTGGAGCGCGAGCCCGAAGCAAGGGTATTTCCCTTCGTCCAGAGGCTTGAAATCGAGCGAGAACGCCTTCGTGAAATCCATGGGGCGCACAGCTTCTCTAAGACGGCGGGGATAGCTGAGCGCAAGCTGTATTGGCACTTCCATAGTCGGATAACTCATCTGCGCCAGCACCGAGCCGTCGGTAAATTCCGCGAGGGAATGAATTATGCTCTGGGGCTGTATTACCGTTTCTATCTGCGAATAGGGGGTTCCGTATAACATATGCGCTTCGATGACCTCGTAACCCTTGTTCATCAAAGTTGCGCTGTCTACGGTGATTTTCGCGCCCATTTTCCACGTGGGATGCATAAGCGCCTGCTCGGGCGTTACGCTTTTCAGTCGCTCGGCGGGCATATCCCTGAACGCGCCCCCGCTTGCGGTTATGATAAGCCGTCTTACGGGCGCTTTCATATCGAAGTTAAGGCACTGCCATATTGCGGAATGTTCGCTGTCCACGGGCAGAACGACCGCGCCGTTTCTGACGTAAGACATTACCAGCCCGCCTCCGCACACAAGACTTTCCTTGTTGGCAAGGGCGAGGACTTTACCCGCCTTCAAAGCGGTAAGGCTGTATTCCAGTCCCGCAAAACCGCCCGACGCGTTGAACACCATATCCGCGTCTTCGAGGCAGGACGCAGTCATCGCCTTTTTCGCGTCCGAACCTGCAAGCGCGTAAAACGCGGGTTTTACGTCCCGCACCTGTTCCATAAGCGAAGCTTCGTCCGAAAACGCAACCAGCGCGCATAATTCGTACTCGCCGGGGTAACGTTTTACCACTTCGACGACCTGTCTGCCTATACTTCCCGTACTGCCGATAAGCGCTATTTTTTTCATTTATTATTATACCCGAAAAAATTTAATTAATGACTGTTTTGCTTATTATTTAAGAAAAAGCTCCTTGCGGAGCTTTCTTTTTTTAAATATAGATAATGATGAAGCCTAACATTACCACAAGCCCGCTGAACAGCATACTGTCGAAGCGGTCGAGCACACCGCCGTGCCCGGGCAGAAGCTTGCCCATATCCTTGATATTGCACTTGCGTTTTATCGCGCTTTCGAACAGGTCGCCTCCCTGCGCCGCAACCGAGGTTATAAAACCTATGAGAGCGAACACGCCGAGCATTTTCAAATCGACGGCAAACGCGCCTATATTGTTGAAACCGAAGTAGATGAAGTACGCTAAAATAGCGCCCGCTATGCCGCCGAGAATACCGCCCGCTCCGCCGACAACCGTCTTGTTCGGACTGATTTCGGGGGCAAGCTTCTGGGGAAGCCATCTCTTGAACAATATGCCGAACACGAAAGCCGCGCCGTCGGTAAGCATTACCACCAGGAATAAAAGTATAACGGCTTCGAGCGAGTGCGCAAGGTGGTTAAGCACGGCAAGAATACAGCAGAGCACACCGCAGTAAGCCATGGTAAACAGGCTTGCGACAGTGCTTTTGCCCGTGCATCCGTCAAAGCGCGTAAACATAAATATCAGTTGGGCTATCACGTACAACACCGTCAGCGCAAGCGCGGAAATCCAGCCCATGCCCATTGTGATTTCCGTAAGCACGTAAATAGGCACGATTGCCGAACAGTACGCTATCGTCAGCGCCCTCTGCGCGAGGGGAACCGTCTTTATTGCGCGCAAAAGCTCGATACTGCCTATAACGGAAATGGCGCAGAAAAGCGCGTCGAAGCCGAGCGAACCCCAGCCCGCGGGCACAAGCCATTTCAAGGCGATAAGTGCGATAAGCACCAAAACGTATATAACGCTTGTTAACAATCTCTTTTTCATAAATAGTTGCAACCTTGTGTAAATAGAATCTAAATTTTGCCGAACCTGCGCGTACGTCCCGCATAGTCCTTTAACGCTTTGTCGAATTCCTTTTCGGAAAAATCGGGAAACAGCACGTCGGTGAAATACAGCTCGGCATATGCCGCCTGGTATAAAAGAAAGTTGGAAAGCCTCAGCTCGCCCCCCGTTCTTATAATCAAATCCGGGTCAGGAACTCCGCCCGTGTACAACAGCGAGGAAAAGGCGTCTTCGTCAATTTCTCCGCCCTGTTTTAATGCGCGCCCGACAGCGTTTATAATTTCCGAACGGCTTCCGTAATTTATGGCGAACAAAAGCGTAAACTCCGCCGTTTTCGGCGAATTTGCTTCCGCCGATTCAAGAAGCCTTATAATATCCTCGGGAAGTGCGGTTATATCGCCTATCGCCCTGACGCGCGCGTTAGCTTCGTAAAGCTTTTTTATGTTTTCGGTAAAATATTCGCGGAACAGCCCGAAAAGCCCGTCCAGCTCGTCCTGCGGACGGCGGGAAAGGTTCTCGGTCGAAAGGGCGTAAACGGTCAGATATTTTATACCGAGCTTCTGCGCATGCCCGGCAAGTTTAATCATCGCGTTCATACCCGCTTTATGTCCGTAATTGCGAGGCATCAACCGCCTCTTCGCCCATCTGCCGTTGCCGTCCATAATGATGCCGACGTGCTCGGGCGGTCTGTCTTTTACCATATCCGGAATACGGCGGTTAAACCGTCATTATCTCCTTTTCCTTAGCCGATACCGCGGAATCTATCTTTGCGATAGCTTCGGCAACCGCTTTTTCAACTTCCTTTTCGCAAACGGAAGCTTCGTCTTCGGATAAAGTTTTGTCATTTTTAAGCTTTTTAATTCCTTCCATTGCGTCGCGGCGCGTATTGCGCACGGCGACCTTGGAATCTTCGCCCGTCTTTCTTATCTGTTTGGTAAGGTCCTTTCTGCGCTCCTCGGTAAGTTCGGGGAAAACCAGCCTTATCACCTTGCCGTCGTTGGTGGGGGTTATGCCTATGTTGGAAACCTGTATAGCCTTTTCTATGCTTTTAAGTATGGAAACATCCCAGGGAGCTATGACAAGACATCTGCCTTCCTGCACGGAAACGCTTGCCGTCTGGGGGACGGGCGTAAGCGCGCCGTAGTAATCTACCGTTACTTTATCGAGTATATGCGGGTTTGCCCTGCCTGCGCGCACCGCGGAAAATTCTTCTTTCAGAACGCTTAGCGTCTTTGTAAGCTTGTCGTCAAGTATAAGGAGTATCTCTTCGGCCTGTTCGTTCTCAATCATAATTCACCTCGTTATTTATTATCGATTATAGTTCCCAGTTTTTCACCGCAGACGGCTTTAATAAGCGAATTTTCTTCGTCAAGACCGAATGCGAGAACGGGGATATTGTTTTCCATGCACATAGTCGCGGCGGTAGTATCCATCGCTTTTATGCCGTTTTTGATTACGTCTATATATTTAATGTGGTCGTATTTGCAAGCCTTGGGGTTGGTTTTGGGGTCGCAGTCGTAAATGCCGTCGATATTTTTAGCCATCATAAGCACGTCCGCCTGAATCTCGCACGCGCGTTGCGCGGCCGCCGTATCGGTCGAACAGTATGGATTGCCCGTACCGCACGCCATAATAACTATTCTCCCCTTTTCGAAATGGTGCAAAGCCTTTCTTAAAATGTAGGGCTCGGCAACAGAAGTCATAATAAGCGCCGTCTGCACGCGGGTAGGTATTCCGCGCTGTTCCAAAGCGTCCATCATAGCCAGCGAATTCATAACCGTCGCAAGCATTCCCATATGGTCGGCGGTGGTTCTGTCCATCTGTTTGCCCTGCCGCCCGCGCCAGAAGTTGCCTCCGCCGATGACAAGCGCGATTTCCGCGCCCATATTGTGGATTTGCGCAATCTGCTCCACCACGCGGGAAATGACGTTTTCGTCAAGACCGTGACCCTGCGCGCCCGCAAGAGCTTCGCCCGAAAGCTTGATTAATATTCTTTTATATTTAGGTTTCATAAAATACCCCTTTGGTAATTATATCAAATAGAAAATCAAAAATCAACCCCATTACCGTAATTATTGCACTTATAAGGAAATATTTTCCGCAAACGCAATAAAGCCCCGCACGCCTAAGCGTGCGGGGCTTATTTTTATTTCTTCATTGCTTCGATTTGCTTTGCAACTTCGTCTTGAAGATTTTCATTCTTCTTTTCGATGCCTTCGCCCATTTCGAAACGGACAAACCTTGCAATCCTGAACTTGGAACCGATGACGTCCTTTATCTTAACGCTGTCGTCCTTGACGAAAGCCTGTTCGAGAAGGCAGTTTTCCTGATAGAACTTGCCCATCTTGCCCGCAACGATTTTTTCCAAAATGTTCTTGGGCTTGTTGGCGTTCTTCTCGTCGTTCTGCATCTGGACGAGCATAATTTCTTTTTCTTTGTCAAGCACTTCCTGCGGAACGTCTGCTTCGGTTAAATAAGAAGGTCTGGCCGCCGCAATCTGCAAAGCGACGTCGTGGAGAGTTTCTTCCGAACCTTCCTTGAAATCCAAGGCTTCGACCATAACGCCGACCTTTCCGCCCATATGGATATAAGTTTCGATTTTGCCCGCCGTTTCGTAAGTAACGAACCTGCGGATGGAAATTTTTTCGCCTATGACTGCGGTCTGGTTGGTAATGAATTCTTTTACCGTTTCTCCGCCGATTTTGCACGCGCCGAGCGCTTCTACGTCAGCGGGCTTGTTTTCGGCAACTACCTTGGCAACGCCGTCAACTATTCCGTGGAACTTGTCCCCGCGGGAAACGAAGTCGCTTTCGCAGTTGATTTCAAGCAGAACGCCCGTATTGCAGTTATTGCACACATACGCGCCTACCGCGCCTTCCGCCGCGATTCTGCCTTCCTTTTTGACGGCTTTCGCTATTCCGCGCTCTCTGAGAAGCTCTGCCGCTTTCTCCATATTTCCGTCGGCGTCGGTCAGCGCCTTTTTGCAGTCCAACATACCCGCACCGCTCTTGTCGCGGAGGGCCATAACGTCTTTTGCCGTGAATGCCATATATATTATCTCCTTAATTGTATTTTGAATTATTCCGCTTCTTTTTCGACAGCTTCTTCTGCGGGAGCGACTTCCTCTTCGGGAACTTCGGTTTCTTCCGCTTCGGGAAGAACGGGCGTTTCGCCCTGGTTAGCTTCGATAACGGCGTTTGCGATAACCGAAGAAATAAGTCTTACGGCGCGGATTGCGTCGTCGTTGCCGGGAATTACGCAGTCTACGAGGTCGGGGTCGCAGTTGGTGTCCGTGATTGCCACGATGGGAATGTTGAGCTTTCTCGCTTCCTTAACCGCGATGTCTTCGTTGTGGGGGTCTACTATGAACATAACGCCGGGAAGCTTGTTCATATCCCTTATACCGTTGAGGTTGGTTTGAAGCTTGGTCATTTCTTCTTTGAGTTTAGCTACTTCCTTTTTGGGAAGAAGGTCGAACTCTCCGCTCTCTTCCATCTTTTCAAGCTTAACCATTCTGTCGATGCGCGAACGTATCGTCTTGAAGTTGGTAAGCGTACCGCCCAGCCAGCGGGAATTTACATAATACATACCGCAGCGCTCAGCCTCTTCCTTAACGGCTTCCTGCGCCTGCTTTTTGGTGCCTACGAAGAGAACGGTTTTGCCGTCCCTTACCGCGTCCGCAACGTACTTGTACGCGTCCTCGACGAGTCCTACCGTAAGCTGTAAGTCGATAATATGGATATCGTTGCGCGAAGCATAGATGTACTTACCCATTTTAGGATTCCATTTTCTCGTCTGGTGCCCGAAGTGTACGCCCGCTTCGAGCAATTGTTTCATTGTGATAACCGCCATTTTCAATTCCTCCGTTTACCTCCCCGAAAGCGCGGTTATACGGGATTTTATCCCTCGGCGTTTATTACGGCACTGAAATATTTTACCGTCACGGAACGCCCGCCTTCCGAGTGTGAATTTTTTTATAGCCTTAGTATTTTAGCAGATAATTTTAACGTTGTAAAGCGGTTTTAAAGGCTATTATCGAAAATTCGTCGCAAAAAGTAAGCCGCGCGGGCTTTTGCCCGCGCGGCACGCGCAAATTTATTTAAGATTGTCAAGGAAATAATTGTAAAAATATAAATTTTTTGTATAATTATACTTTTTCGACGCCCGCATTTACATAAGGAAAAAAGCCGCGGACGGTTAGACCGTCCGCGGCTAAAAATATTATTGTTTAATTTTCTTCTTCGTCCTCGGTTTCCTGCGTATAGAAATCGAACACTTCTTCCAAAAGCGCTTCGTCCTCGATAGGTTCAAGCGTTTCTTCCTCTTCGTTAAGTCGGAAAATAACCACCTCGTCCTCGGCAATTTCCTCGTTGGGTTCCGCGGGTAAAAGCAGGGTGTATTTAACCCCTTTGTATTCGGTAACGTCTAAAAGTTTGAAATTAAGCACTTTGCCGTCATCGTCGACAAGTTCGATTAATTCGTCCTCTTCGCCGTCCAGTTCTTCGTCAAGCTCTTCGCTCATATGGTTTACTCCTTATTTTTGTTTTTTGCAAGAAAGCCGTCAAGAATATTAGCCGCGGCAAGCGCGTCGACGTAGTTTTTGCGTTTTTCCCTGCGCATACCCTCGGATATAAGAGTTTCGTGAGCCATGCGGGTAGTGAAACGCTCGTCCTCGCACACTACGGGGATATTGACGTTTTTTTTCAGTTCCCCGATAAACCTTAACGTCTTTTCCGTCTGCAATGCGGGTGTGCCGTCGAAATTGACGGGCAGTCCGCAGACGATTACGGTCGCCCCCTTTTCCGACGCGATGCGCGCCAGTCCGGCAATATCGTCCTTGAACGTCTTTCGGAAATACGTCCCCGAAGGGAGCGCGTAAGTATTGAACGGGTCTGATATAGCGATTCCTATGCGTTTATCGCCTATGTCGAACGCGACGTATCTTTCCATACGCATAGATTATAACACAACGAAAGCGCATTGTAAAGTTAAAAAAGCAATATTGCCGTGCATAAAGCACGGCAATATTTACGTCGGTTTTAGTTCTGGCTTCCCGACTCTTCGAGCTTACGGTCGATATACTGTTCAGCCTTAGCCATCAGGTCGTCCTGATTTTTCTTTACAAGGTTGCGAAGCTTGCAGTTGTTAGCGACCATAAGCGCACCGCCAGCCATTCCGAGCATTGCGCCCAAAATAAATTTTTCCACTTCTTTTTCTCCTTGGTTCGGGATATGTTATACCCCGTGACAGTAGTATGGGCGGGAAATACGCGTTTATGACTGTAAAAATTTACAAATAATTTCAAGACGGATATTGAATATGCGTTTAAGCCGTGTTATAATTTTCGTAATAAAGCATGTGGCAACAGGCAATAACCGCATTTATATAAGGGAGAAAATTATGGCGCATAACGTTATAGCGGAAGCAAAACGCTGTCTGAACTGTAAAAACCCGCCTTGCAGAAAGGGTTGTCCCGTGAACACGCCAATACCGCTTATGATATCTTCGTTCCTCGGCGGCGATATTAAAAAAGCGGGAAAAATGCTGTTCGACAACAACCCGCTTTCCGCCGTCTGCTCGGTAGTGTGCAACCACGCCGACCAGTGTCAGGGGCACTGCGTGCGCGGGATAAAGGGCGAACCCGTGGAAATTTCCACGATAGAAAACTTTATCTCCTCGCACTACCTCGACTGCCTCGAAGCCGAAAAACTGCCCTCCAACGGCATTAAGGTCGCCGTCGTCGGCGCGGGCCCCGCGGGCATAACGATAGCCGTTAAAATGGCCCAGCTCGGCTACGACGTGACAATATTCGAATCCAAAACGGAAATAGGCGGGGTTTTGAGATACGGCATACCCGAGTTCCGCCTGCCCAAAACCGTGGTCGACAGATACGAAACGCTTTTACGGAAACTGGGAGTGAAGATTAAATTCAATGTGACGATAGGCAAAGCTTTCGGTGTAGAGGAACTGTTCCGCGACGGGTTCAAAGCCGTTTCCATAGGCACGGGCGTCACCTGGCCCATCGCCCTGAACATCAAGGGCGAAACGCTCGGCCACGTGCATTACGGGGTGCACTACCTCGAACGTCCCGACGTGTACAGGCTGGGCGAAAGTATGGTGATTATCGGCGCGGGCAACGTCGCTATGGACGTCGCGAGGACGGCGCTGAGAAGAGGGGTCAAGAACGTGACCGTGACGGTGCGCGGGGATAAATGTTCGGCAAGCGACGAGGAAAAAGAATACGCTGAAATCGAAGGCGCGAAATTCGTTTACAACAAATCCCCCGTCGAAATCACGGACGAAGGCGTGCTCTTCGCCGATACCGTCTGCGACGAAAACCATGCGGTTATCTCCGTTTCGGAAAAAACACGGCTGATGAAAGCCGACTCCGTAATGATATGCATATCGCAGCGCCCGTCCAACCTGATACTCACGCAGACAAAGGGGCTTGAAATAAACGAACGCGGACTTGCGCGGATAAACGAGGACGGCTCAACGTCGCGCGAAGGGCTGTTTGCCTCGGGCGACGTGGTTAAGGGCGCAAAGACCGTAGTCGAAGCGTCGGAAACCTCCAAACGCGTCGCCTTCGCAATGCACGAATATCTGCAAAAACTTACTAAGTAAAAATGTGTCCCGAAATAACAAACGCCGGGCGGTTTAAAACCGCCCGGCGTTTTATTTTGTATTATCAATATTTCTCGCGTTTGCTGTAAGTTGTGTGGAGAAGTTTATGCGCCTTATGGCTGTTGGGCGAACCGAAGTACTCCTTGTACAGCGTTTCGACCGCGGGGTTGTCGTGCGAACAGCGCATTTTCGAATCGCTGTCATAATCATAGAGCGCCTGCGCGCGCACCGCTTTGAGGTCGATATTGTTTCTCACCTCGTCGTGAACGTAGGGCTGGCCTCCGCCGTTAATGCACCCGCCGGGGCAAGCCATAATTTCGACGAAAGCGTAATCCTTTTCACCGCTCTTGACAGCTTCGATAACCTTTCTCGCGTTGCCCAGTCCGCTTGCGACCGCAACTTTAACGGTTGCTCCGCCGACGGTATACTCCGCTTCCTTCACGCCTTCCGTTCCGCGCACTTCCTTAAATTCAATAGGAGCGCCGCTTCCGCCGAGCTTGTACGAAGCCGTTCTCAAAGCCGCTTCCATAACTCCGCCCGTCGCGCCGAATATCGCGCCCGCACCGCTGGCTTCGCCGAAAGGCAGGTCGAACGCGCTGTCGGGAAGGTTGGCAAAGTCTAAGCCCGCTTCCTTAATCATCTTGGCAAGCTCGCGCGTGGTAAGCGCGGTATCGGTGTAATGTCCGAGCTCGTCGCGCGATACTTCGAACTTTTTCGCCGTGCAGGGAATAACCGAAACGACGTACAGGTCTTCGGGCTTAATGCCGTGTTTTTCGCAGTAATACGTTTTAAGCAGAGCCGAGAACATTTCCTGCGGGGATTTACATGTGGAAATATTGGGAAGAATTTCGGGATAGTAATGCTCCGCGAATTTAATCCAGCCGGGACAGCAACTTGTGAACATGGGTATTTTCCCGCCGTTTTTAAGTCTGTCCAGAAGTTCGTTCGCTTCTTCCATAATAGTCAAATCGGCGGTAATGTCCATATTGAAGCACTTTACGTCGCCGAGCTGTTTAATCGCGGTGACCATTTTGCCTTCGACGTTGGTTCCGACGGGAAGCCCGAAAGCTTCGCCGAGGGTCGCCCTTACGGAAGGCGCGGTGAAGAACACGACCTGCTTGTCGGGGTCGACTATCGCGCCCCAGACGTCGGCAACCGCGCTCTTTTCATACAGAGCGCCTACGGGGCAGGCAACGACGCACTGTCCGCAGTTTACGCAGGGAGTGAAAGCCAGCGACACGTCGTACGGCGAGCCTATAACTTTTGCATAGCCCCTGTTCTTGGGTCCTATCGCGCCTATCGTCTGGTGTTCGCACGCCGCTACGCAACGCGTACACATTATACATTTACTGTTGTCCCTTACAACCGAAGCCGACAAATCGTCTATGGGCTTCAAATCGTGGTCTGTTCCGAACGTATCCTCTTCCGCGTTGTATTCGAGAGCGAGCTTTTGGAGTTCGCAATTCATCGAACGCACGCAGCTTAAACACTTTTTCTTGTGCGTGGAAAGAATAAGTTCAAGCGTGGTCTTTCTCGATTTTCTTACGCGCGGGGTGTTCGTCCTTACTTCCATTCCTTCGGAAACGGGATAAACGCACGCCGCGACGAGTCCTCTCGCGCCCGTCGCTTCGACAAGGCACATACGGCAGGAACCTACGCACTGCACGTCTTTGAGATAGCAAAGCGTGGGAATTCTGATATTGGCGATTTTAGCCGCCTGCAATATGGTCGAGCCCTCGGGCACGCTTACGGGAATACCGTTTATTTTCAAATTAATCATTTAAGCCACCTCACTTTTTAACGATTGCGCCGAATTTGCAATGCGCGATACACTGTCCGCACTTGATACAAGTTTTTGTATCGATGACGTGCGCGCTCTTGACTTCGCCCGAGATTGCGCTGACGGGGCAGTTGCGTTTGCAAAGCGTACAGCCTCTGCATTTGTCGGGTTCGATATAGTAGTTGAGAAGTGATTTACATACGCCCGCGGGGCATTTCTTGTCGTAAATATGCGCCTCGTACTCTGCGCCGAAATGCTCCATGGCCGAAAGTATGGGGTTGGGCGCCGACTGACCGAGCGCGCACAGCGAAGAAGCCTTCATATGCCGGGCAAGCTCTTTTATCTTGTCCAAATCTTCGGGTTCGCCGTTGCCGTCGGTTATCTTGGTCAACAGCTCCAAAAGGCGCTTGGTGCCTATACGGCAGGGCGCGCACTTTCCGCAACTTTCGTCTGCGGTGAATTCGAGGTAGAACTTTGCAATGTCGACCATACAGGTATCTTCGTCCATTACGATAAGCCCGCCCGAGCCCATCATCGAGCCGATTGCGACAAGGTTATCGAAGTCCATGCCTATATCGAGATATTTTGCTGGAATACATCCGCCCGAAGGTCCGCCCGTCTGCGCGGCCTTGAACGCTTTGCCGTCGGGGATTCCTCCGCCGATGTCGTAAACGATGGTCCTTAGCGTCGTGCCCATGGGAACTTCCACGAGTCCGACGTTATTAATCTTACCGCCGACCGCGAACACCTTCGTGCCCTTGCTCTTTTCCGTTCCTATCGACGAGAACCATGCGGAACCGTTGAGGAGAATGGGGCCTATGTTCGCCCATGTTTCTACGTTGTTGAGTACGGTGGGTTTTTTGAACACGCCGCACTGCGCCGAGAAAGGAGGACGGGGGCGGGGTTCGCCGCGCTTGCCCTCGATACTCGCCATAAGCGCCGTTTCTTCGCCGCAGACGAACGCGCCCGCGCCTAAACGCACGTGTATATCGAAATCGAAACCGCTTCCTAAAATATTTTTACCGAGAAGCCCCAGCTTTCTCGACTGTTCGATTGCTATATTCAGCCTTTCTACCGCGATGGGATACTCTGCGCGCACGTAAATGTAGCCTTCCTGCGCGCCGACAGTGTAGCCCGCTATCGTCATTGCTTCGAGCACGGTATGGGGGTCGCCTTCGAGCACCGACCTGTCCATGAACGCGCCGGGGTCGCCCTCGTCGGCGTTACAGCAGACGTACTTTATATCGCCCTTCGCTTCCTTGGTAAACTGCCATTTAAGTCCCGTGGGGAAGCCCGCGCCTCCGCGTCCTCTCAGCCCCGAAGCCTTGATTTCGGCGATAACTTCGTCGGGGGTCATAGAAGTCAGAACCTTGGCAAGCGCCTGATAGTCGCCCGCCGCGATAGCTTCCTCTATGCTCTCCGCCGCGATGACTCCGCAGTTGCGGAGCGCAATGCGCATCTGGTGCTTATAGAACGGAATTTCCGAGAAGGGAATTACGCTTCCGTCCTTATGTACGGTTTCGGCATACAAAAGCTCCTTTACCAATTCCCCGCCCTTGACGAGGTGCTTTTCGGCAACCGTCCTGGCGTGTTCGGGCGTCATCTGCGAATAGAACGCGCCCTCGGGATAAACTATCATAATGGGACCGAGCGCGCAAAGACCGAAACAGCCCGTCTTTACGATTAACACGTCGTCAATGCCCAGTTCCTTAAAGCTTTTTTCAAGCTGTTCGATTACTTGAAGCGAGTGCGAAGAAGTACAGCCCGTACCTCCGCATACAAGCACCTGCTTTCTGTAACCCGTGTTCGCGGCAAGCTTTTCGGCTTGTTCGCGCACGATTCTTCTTACGTTGATTAAGTCGGCTTTTTCGCCGGCAATTTTTTTAAGCTCTTCGCAAGTCATATTTTCCCTCCGTTAATCCTTTATATATCCGTCGAGAATACCCGCGACGTCCTTAGCCGACAGCTTTCCGTAAACCTCGCCGTCGACAATCATTACGGGCGCAAGTCCGCAAGCGCCTACGCAGCGGCAGCTGTCAATCGAGAATTTTTTGTCGGGCGTGCATTCCCCGCAGGAAATTCTCAGCTCTTTCTCTATAGCTTCGAGAATTTTATCCGAACCCTTAACATAGCAAGCGGTGCCCAGACAGACGCTGATACGGTGCTTGCCCTTAGGCGAAAGCGAGAACTGCGAATAGAACGTCGCAACTCCGTACACTTCGGCAAGGGGAACTCCCAGTTCCTCGGCGATAATCGTCTGCACTTCTGCGGGAAGATAGCCGTAAATATGCTGTGCTTCGTGCAGAACGGGCATAAGCGCGCCCGCTTCGTCCCTGTGCGCTTCTATACACTTCAAAAGCTCGGACATCTGCTCCGCAGTACCTTCGAATAGATTTTGTGACATTTTACACTCCTCACACCGGGCCGCCAAATGCTGAACGGAACGGCAAATTTAATACGTCGTATCAATCGCTAAATAGATACCGATAACATTATATCATTTATAGTATAAAAAATAAAACGTTTTCGACAGTATTTTTCATTTTTTGCATTGTAAAGTTTTAACACTCACAAAAAAAGCAAAATAAAACCGCGCGCAGTGCACTGCGCGCGGCTTAAATTTAATTTGATTAAGCGATTACTTCAAATATCATTACCAGATAAACGCCTTCTGCTTCGGTTGCCGTATACATAAACAGCACGCCTTCGTGCAGAGTTAAGACATTTTCCGACTCGGTATTTTCCAGTTCTTCGGGAGTCGAAGCCCAGTACGCAACCGTTTTGTTGCTTTCGTCCGCATACGCCCAGTACATAACATCGCTTCCGCCGTAGGAGAAAGTTCCGTCGTTCGAAATCTGCATCGAGGTCGTCTGTCCCGATTCGAGCATTTGGTTCATCATATCGGCGATAGACTGGTACTGTGCGACCACTGCGGGGTCCGCGCCCTCTTCGTATTCGACGTCGACGAGTTCGAGGCTGTAAACGTGTCCTCCTATTTCATCGGAAACGGTAACGTCGGGGATTTCGGGATTACCGGGTTTACCGAACCAGTCGTCGGGGTCGAAAGCGGGGATTTCGGGCAGCTGCGCAGGCAGAGCCTTTAAGTCGGTATACTTTTCCGCGCTGTAAGAAATAGTCGCGTCGGCATTGATTGCTCCGCCTTCCGCGGTGATTTTAGCGGTGAGCTTCTGGGAAGTGAGCACGCGGTCGCCGGTATAGGTGTAGACCATCTTCAAATTTTCCACAGAGCCGTTTCCCGTCTTTATCTTATCAGCTTCGAACAAGGAAGCCATGCCCGCAACCGTCTGCTTGACGGCGTTGACCGTCAATTCGGGGTTGAGCATAGTCAGAATGTCGCTTATTTTAAGCTCGCCGTAGCCGAGGTCGGTTAAAAGTTTGAGTATGTATTCGAGAGTCGAAGAGCCTTCTTCGGGCTGGCAGGCGTCAAGGAGCGACGAAATCTGCTGAGCCATGGCTTTGACTTCCGCGGAAACGTCGGGCGAATTTTTTATGGAATCGACGGTTTCTTTAAGTAAATCGAGAACCTCTTCGGGCTTTACGAGTTCGGTGAAAATTTTCAGATATTTTGCAAGCTTTTCGTTTGCAAGAAGCTGTCCTACCGTAGTTTCGGCTGTAATCGTATCCACGGCTTCCTTAATGTCTTTTACCGCGTTGTAAACGGCAAGGTTCAAATCAGCCGTTACCGTGCCATTCGATTCGGTGACCGCACCGCTTGCTTCCGCAAGTCCGAGTACGAAATAGTTGACAGCGCCGAGAGTGCCCTTAACGCCGTCGTCGATATCGATAAGGTCGACAACGTTATCGGGAAGAACGACTTCGTCCATTTCAAGAATGCCTTTGATTACATCGTTGATGTCAAAGAGTCCTTCAAGCTCTGCGGAGGTGAAGTCGGTCGTTTCGGTCTCGGTTTCAGCCATGTAAACTTTCCAGTCTCTCACGAAAGCATAAAAGTAACCCGAGCCGAAACCGGCCATAGTAAAATCGGCGGAACCGTCAAGGTTTGCTTTAAGGCTTATTTTAATCCCTTCTTCCGAATTCGCAAGGTTTATATCCGCACTGATCGCCTTGTAATCGGTATTAATCAGTTTGGAATTGTCCGCGCTGAGTGTTCCGCTTCCCGCAGGGGGCGTATCGTCGTTCTTTTTATCGCAGCCCGCGATTGCAAGGACAGCCAAAGACATAACGACCGCGATAATAACGGCAAGCAACGTTTTAAACATCTTTTTCATACTTACTCCTTTGCCGTACGAATAAATATTTTTCTATGCGCCCATGGCGGGCGCATAGACAGGGGTACCCCTGTACATTACGGCTTTTGTTAAACTATTAACAGTATAATATTACCGTTTTGCAAAGTCAACGTTTTTTAATCGGTTTGTTTTTCCTTGCATACAACAGCTTTTTACCCTTGGGAATGGCGCATATAATAAAGCCCGACGCAAACACGGCTATGCTGACCGCCCAGCCGAACGCCGCCTGCGCCCACAGCGGATAACCGCCGTACAGCATATGTTCGGCGAAAACGAGGTGGTACACTCCCCACAGCGCAAGACAGGAAAGCGCGGTCGGCGCAAGGTATTTCAAAGAAAACACCAGCGGACGGGCGGGCATTGCAAACTTTTTCGTATACAGATTTATTTCGCCCGCAAGGTTGATTTTTTTTGCATACGCGCCTATCAGGGCGCACTCCGCCACGCCTAAGAAAAGTATGTTGAAATAGTTCGCAAAGTGGTCTGCTATATCCAGCGCCGCCACCGAATACGGTGTTGCGAACACTATGCTCGCCGCGCCCCCTATTATGCAGACTGCCCCCGCAACCTTCTTTTTGTTTGCCGAAAATTTTTCGGACAGCGGGTTTACCGCCGCTTCCACCATAGAAACGGACGACTGCGTCGCCATCATCGCAAGCGAGATATAGAACAGCACGCCCACTATGCAGTTCAAAACGGTGTTGCCCGCGCCGAAAACCACCGTTATCGCGGTCGGGTAAACCATAAACGCAATCATAATTCCCGACTGCGAAATTTCGTTTTGAAGCCCGCACCCGTACAGCGTGGTGAACAGCACGACGGACGACAGCACGGAAATGAAAAAGTCGGTAAACGCGATAATCATACTGTCGCGGAAAACATTGGTTTTTTCGGGCAGGTACGCGCCGTATGCGGGCATTATACCCACGAGAACGGACAGCGAAAAGAAAACCTGCCCCACCGCGTTGAGCCACAGTTCGGCGTTGCCCAGCGCGGTAAAATCGGGAACGAACAGCGCGTACAGCGCTTCACCGCTGTTGGAGTACAGCAGTCCGCGCACCGCAAGAAAGGTAAGAAGAACTATCGGCAGGATTACTGTAAACTTGGCCGCTTTGGAAAGAGAGCGCGCCCCTCCCCTCAGGCAGAAGTACATAAGCCCCCACGCTATAATCAGACACACGAAAACGAGCGGAGAAAACTTTTCGCCCAGCACGCCGTCGAAAAAGTAATTGCCGACCTCGGAATGGGTCATAGACGTCGAAGCCTTGCAGAGGGGGATTATTTTAACGAGCATTGCGATAATCCAGCCGAGTATGCCCGCGTAAAGCACGGCTACGACCGCCGAATTGAACGACGAAGCCCAGCCCAGTGGTTCGGCTTTTTTATTAAGGCTTGCCATACAGCGGGGCGCGCCCGCGCGGAACTTTCTGCCTATCGCTATTTCCGCATTGATTACGGGTATGCCTATAAGTATCAGCGCCGTAAAATAGATGAGTAAAAACGTGCCTCCGCCGTACTTTGCGCAAAGCCCCGGGAAGCGCAGAGAGTCGCCCAGCCCGACCGCCGCGCCCACGCACGCGAGAATAAAACCTCCGCGCGATTTGAATCTTTCCTGTGCCATACGATAATATATTAAGGCGTATGCGAAAATATTAATACCGCCCGCGCTGTGCGCGGGCGGTATTTCGCAATTTATTTTAATTTTTTCAGTTTGTTCAAAGTTATATACGCATAGGCGAGCGTCGTCATTATACAAACGGCAAGCGCCGCAAGACAGCCCATCAAAACGGCTATTCCTATGACGGCGGTCTGTTTATCGCCGATTACCGTCAGCGCGATTACCCCGAAAACAGCCGTTACGGCAAACAGCACCATCGCAATGCATACGAGTATTTTCAAAATTTTCACGGCGCGTTCGGCTTTCTTTGCAAGCTTTTGCGCAAGTTCTTCGTTTTCCATTGCACCGCCCTTAAATCATACTCGAAAGAATAGCAAGGTTCGCCGCCACGTCGATATGGCGCACGGTAACGCTGTCGGGCGTCTTTATGAGAACGGGCGCGAAGTTCATAATCGCCTTTATCCCGCACGCAACCAGCACGTCGGCAACCTCCTGCGCGTAATTTGCGGGCACGCACAGCACCGCAAGCTCGGCGCGGAGCGCAGGTATCCTCGTCTTTGCTTCGGATATATCGTAAACGGGTCTGCCCGCTATCTGCCTGCCCACCTTTTCCGCGTCGTTGTCGAACGCCGCGTCTATTTCTATGCCGTAATTGGAAAATCCGCCGTAGCCGAGCACCGCCCTGCCGAGAGCGCCCGCGCCCGCTATAACCGCGCTTCTCCGCCGTTTACAGCCGAGAAAGTCTTCCAGCGCAGTTATAAGCTCCGCCCTGACGTAGCCGACGCGCGGTCTGCCGACAGCCGAAGTATACGCAAGGTCCTTGCGGACGAGAACTTCGCCCATACCCAGCGCTTCGGCAATCAGCCCCGACGTCACGTACAATTTATCGGCGGACAGCGATTTCAAATAATTAAGATATATCGGCAATCTCTGCAAAGAGATTACCGGAATGTCCTTGTCCATAAAATTCTCCCGAACGTCAGTCCATAAGAAGCGCCGCGGCGCCGTACGCGCCCGCGGAAGACCCGAGAGTAGCCGTCGTTATCTTAACGGGAGCGAAATGCGAGGCAAACGTTTCCCTGTCTATGATAGCCTGCAAAGGCGCGGTAAGTCTTTCGCGCTGTCCCGACACCCCTCCGCCCAGCATTATAACCTGCGGACGTATTACGTTGGCTATGTTGATAAGCCCGCACGCGAGATATTTTATGTACCAGTCGACGACTTCGCTGGCGGCTATGTCCGTTTCTGCGTATTCGAACGCCGTTTTACCGCTTACCGTTTCGGAGGTGTAAGTGTTCCACATTTCCGAGCCGGGGTCCTCCTCCATAGCCCATTTCGTTCTCTTTATAAGCGCGGTAGCCGAAGAGTACGCCTCGAAACAGCCCCTTCTTCCGCACGAGCATTTGTTTCCGCCGAACTCGATTACCATATGCCCGAGCTCCGCGCCGACGGACTTGTTGCCTTCGAAAAGCTTTCCGCCGATAACTATGCCCCCGCCGACGCCCGTGCCGAGAGTCACGAGCACGCTGTCGGTGTATTCCTTACCCGCGCCGAAACGCGCTTCGCCGAGAGCGGCCGCGTTGGCGTCGTTGGTTATCTTGGCGGGCAGACCCGTTTTCTCGCTTATTATCTTGGCAAGCGGGAAGTTTTTGAGTTTGAGATTGCCCGCAAACACCACGGAGCCGTTTTCGGAATCGATTGCTCCCGCACAGCCTATTCCGACGCCCGCATACTCGCCCTTTACGGCGTTTCTCATACGGTTTATCAGCGTCACGGCGTTGACCGCTATTTCCTCGCCCGCGCCCGTGACTATGCTGTCCTCCAAACAAAGCTTTCCGCCGACGTCCAGCACGATACCCTTGATTGTCGTTCCGCCGACGTCGATTCCTATATAAAGTGACATAAAGTCCTCCCGATTGATAATTTTATATTCATTATACTATACGTAATTAAAGCTGTCAAGATTAAAAAAATAAAAGGAAGCGTCAAACTTCCTTTTTAACTTTATTTAGCGCCCGTCGAGCCGAACCCGCCCGCGCCGCGCACCGTCCGGGAAAGCTCGTCCGCTTCCGTAAACTCCGCGGTCAGATAGGGCGTTATCACAAACTGGGCTATTCTTTCGCCCGCAGACACCGTCTGCTCCGCGTCCGAATGGTTGTGAAGGGCAACCTTTACTTCCCCGCGGTAGTCGCAATCGACGACCCCCACTTTGTTGGCGGGCGCAAGCCCTTTTTTTGTCGCAAGTCCGCTACGCGCATAGATAAGCCCCGCAAAACCAATGGGAAGCTCGACGGCTATTCCCGTGGGTATCACCGCCGTGGAATGGGGGGGGATAACGACTTCGCCTTCCGTGCAGGCGTACAGGTCGGCGCCCGCGGCGTACTCGCTCCCGTACGAAGGCGTTACCGCGCGCGCGTCGAGTTTCTTTATATTTACTTTCATAATTTTTCTCCGTTGTAAATCAAACTACCGTCTTTTCGTCCCAGAGCACTACCTCGTCGCTCTGTAACGAAGGCCGGACGAGTATTATGCGCTGGTTGGACGAACCGCGGAAAAGCAGGTTCAAATCTTTAAGTTCTTCCACGAATCTGCCGTCGACAAGCACGTCGAGAGTTTTCAAAAGACGCATAACCGTTTCGGGATTGCCCTTTTTGCCCGTAAGCAGGTCGGCCTCGTAGTCGTAGCCCGTAAAGCACCAAAAGGATTTGTCGGGGAACTGTTCCCTGAGCCGTTCCATAAACGGCGCAAGCACTTCCGCGTTTTCGGGCTCGAACGGGTCCCCGCCGAGAAGGGTAAAGCCCTTTATGTATTCGGGTATCATTGCCTTAATTATACTGTTTTCGGTATCGCGGGTGAAAGGCTCGCCGTATGCAAAGTCCCACGTTTCGGGGTTAAAACAATTTTTACAATGGTTACGGCATCCGCTTACGTACAGCGAAACCCTTACCCCCGGACCGTTGGATATGTCGAACCATTTTATGTTAGCGTAATTCACTTATTCTCCTTAAATTTACGCCCCGCCGTCGGGCAGGGCTTTGACTGTTACAGATGCAGAACGCGCGACTTGATTTCTTTTGTCTTTCCGACGTTCCAGAAATTCTCGCCGAGGTATCCGCACGTACGGCGGGTTACGTTCATTTTGCGCTGGTCCTTGTTATGGCAGACGGGGCACTCCCACTCGTTTGCGTCGTTGATTATTATCTCGCCGTCGAAACCGCACACGTGGCAATAATCGCTCTTGGTGTTGAATTCGGCGTACTGTATATTGTCGTAAATGTATTTTACAACGTCCTCGATTGCAGTAAGGTTATGGCGCATATTGGGGATTTCGACGTACGAAATAGCTCCGCCCGACGAAATTTTCTGGAACTGGCTTTCGAAAGTGAACTTGGAGAACGCGTCTATCTTTTCGCGCACGTCTACGTGGTAGCTGTTGGTGTAGTAACCCTTGTCCGTTACGTCGGGAATGCTTCCGAACTTCTCCTTGTCTATCCTTGCAAAGCGGTAGCAAAGCGATTCCGCGGGGGTGCCGTAGAGCGCGAAGCCGATGTTTGTTTCCTTCTTCCACTTTTCGCAGTGCTCGCGGAGCGACTGCATAACTTTAAGCGCGAACTCAGTGCCCTCGGGGTCGGTGTGCGAAACGCCCTTGACCAGCTTGGTCACCTCGTAAAGACCTATATAGCCGAGCGAAATCGAAGAATATCCGCCGAACAGGTACTTGTCTATTTTTTCGCCCGGTTCCAGCCTTGCAATCGCGCCGTACTGCCAGTGAACGGGCGACACGTCGCTCGTTACTCCCAAAAGCGCGTTATGACGGCACATTATCGCGTCGAAGCACAGTTGAAGCCTTTCTTCGAGAATTTCCCAGAATTTCTTTTCGTCGCCCTTTGCGAGTATTCCGCACTGGGGAAGGTTGATTGACACGACGCCCTGATTAAACCTGCCTTCGAACTTATAATTGCCTTTTTCGTCTTTCCAGGGCGAAAGGAAGGAACGGCATCCCATAGGCGAGAAAACGTTGCCCTCGTAATTTTCGCGCATTTTCTTTGCGGAAATATAGTCGGGGTAAAGGCGCTTGGACGAACACTTTACGGCAAGCTTGGTGAGATAGTCGTACTTACCGCCTTTAAGACAGTTGTTTTCGTCAAGCACGTATATGAGTTTGGGGAACGCGGGCGTTACGAACACGCCCTTTTCGTTCTTTATTCCCTCGTAACGCTGTTTTAAAATTTCCTCTATAATCATCGCGTTCTCTTCGATATACTCGTCCTTTTCGTCGAGGTATAAAAAGAGAGTTACGAAGGGCG
Source organism: uncultured Clostridia bacterium (assembly GCA_947570625.1). Taxonomy (GTDB): domain Bacteria; phylum Bacillota; class Clostridia; order Christensenellales; family Borkfalkiaceae; genus Coproplasma. Next base: position 76,449 of record CANOUP010000006.1, read on the forward strand.
ACTGTCCGTTCGTCGTCATTAGGGTGTTTATCTGGTACTGGATTGTCTGAACGCCCGCTTTAAGCGATTCCTGCAAGCGCATTTCCACGAAACGGCTCTTCGTAACCGCGTCTATGGTGTCGCCGAACTGCTCGTCGCACTGCTTGATATATTTCTCTTTCGTGCGCCTTAAATATTTGCCGAGGTGGGCTATATTCACGGACTGTCCGCCGTACTGCGAGGACGCGACGGAAGCTATAATCTGCGTGGTAATGGTGCAGGCAGTCTGGAAAGACTTGGGGCTTTCAATCATTTTGCCGTTCATTACCGTGCCGTTTTCGAGCATATCCTTAATATTTATAAGACAGCAGTTGAAAATGGGCTGTAAGAAATAGTCGGCGTCGTGGAAATGAAGCACGCCTTCGTCGTGCGCTTTGGCTATATATTCGGGCAGGAGAATACGGCGGGTCAAATCTTTGGAAACTTCGCCCGCGATAAGGTCGCGCTGGGTCGCCGCCGTGCGCGCGTTCTTGTTGGAGTTCTCCTCCATTACGTCCTTGTTGGAGTTTTTGATAAGCGAAAGTATGCTCTCGTCCGTGGTGTTTGCTTTACGGATGAGCGCACGCTCGTAACGGTAGAGAATGTAAGACTTCATAAGCTGATACTTCTGAATTTCCATCAGCTTTTCCTCTACCATGTCCTGAATGTCCTCCACGAGAACGCGCCTTCTGTGGCGGGAAGCAATATCCTCCGCAATGGCGTTAATCTGCGCGTCGGTGGCGCGGTCCTCGAAGTCGACCGCCTCGTTCGCCTTGGCGATCGCCTTGGCGATTTTGCTCTTATCGAAATCTACGGTAGAGCCGTCGCGTTTAATAACTTTCATTTCTTATTCCTCCGCATTTATATATATCTGAATATAACTTTTACCGTTAACCGCATTTGTCGGCGGTGAAGTCAAGTATAGTACACCGCGCTTGCAATGTCAAGCCCTGAACCACAATATCTTGTATGTTTTTTTTTAACGTTCATACAAGATATAGTGTCTGATAGATAATAACATAATAATGCCAAAAGTGCACCGAATTGAAAAATTTTTGTACAAACATACAAAATACGTCAAATTTTTCAAGACCTTGTTATCATTATAAACCCGCGCGCCGATATTTTCAAGACTGTATTGACAAATTGTTTTGAATACATTATAATTTTTTTATATGGCAGAATTGAACGGAAAAATAAAAAAATTAAGACGGGGCGAGCTGTGCGGAACGGCTTCCGCGGTTTTCTGCGGAGCGGTGCTGATATATTTTGCGGTGCTCTTCCCTCTCGGCGGGGCGCTCAGGCTTACGGCGCTTATCTCCGCCCCCGTTATGCTTACCGCGGGAATCGCCCTTTCGGCTTTCTGTACCGTCAGGTACGGGGGTGCAATCGAAAAGCATATCAAGCGCTACATACGCGATGTTTTCGCCGAAAACGCCCAAGCGCTACACCCCGAAAAAAAATCGCTCACATTCCGCGTGACTGCGGAAGCAAGCTGTTTTACCGTCGCCGTGAACGGAAATAAGGAAAACATAGTTTTGGATTTTTCCGCGCTCGGCAGGCTTACGCCTATGCGCAGGGCGTTCGTTGCGGGCGAAATACAAAACTGCTTAACGTCCGCATTTTTAAAGCTGTACGAGCGCGGAAGCGAATACACCGACGTTGCCTTCGAAGAAAAGCGCTCGGGCAAAACGGTGCCCGTCATAAAAGACGGCGTTCCCGACAAAAAAGCGCTTAAACGCTATCTGAAAAATAAATGACAAGAACCCGAACAAAATGTTCGGGTTCTTTTATTTTACGCCCTTGCTTTGACGACCGCTCTTCGCCAGCCGTCCAAAAGTCCTTCCCTGACCTTTTCGTCCATACTCGGGGTGAAAACTTTTGCGCCCTTCGACGAAGCTTTAAGCTTTTCTATGCTTTCCCAGTAACCCGAAGCAAGTCCCGCCAGATAGCCTGCGCCCAGCGCGGTAGTTTCCGCATAGTCGGGGCGGACGGTCGCGCAGTTTAAAATATCAGCCTGAAACTGCATAAGAAAATCGTTTGCGCTTGCTCCGCCGTCGACGGCGAGGCGGGCTATCTTTATGCCCGAATCCCGCTCCATGGCGCACGCTATATCGCTGACGCGGTAAGCAATGCTTTCGAGCGAGGCGCGCACTATATGCTCGCGCGTCGTACCGCGGGTTATGCCCGTTATCGTCCCACGCGCGTCGGCGTCCCAGTACGGAGCGCCCAGTCCCGTAAACGCGGGCACGACGTAAACACCGCCCGTGTCCTTCACCCTTACCGCCAGCTCTTCGCTTTCGCCCGAGGAAGATATAAGCTTGACTCCGTCCCTCAGCCACTGTATGACCGCGCCGCCGACGAATACCGAGCCTTCCAGCACGTACGGAGGTCTGCCGGACAGCGTCGCGCCCAGCGTGGTAACCAGCCCGTTATCGCTCTTTATCGCCTTGCCGCCGGTGTTCATTAAAAGGAAACAGCCCGTGCCGTAAGTGTTTTTAAGTTCGCCCGGCTCTGTGCACAGCTGACCGAACAGCGCGGACTGCTGGTCGCCCGCGACCCCGCACACTGCGACTCTTTCGCCGAACACCGCCTTGTCGGTATACCCGAACAAACTCCCGCTCGGTTTTACTTCGGGAAGCATACTGCGCGGTATGCCGAAAAGTCTTAAAAGCTCTTCGTCCCATTCCAGCGTATGTATGTTGAAGAGAAGGGTTCTGCACGCGTTGGTATAGTCGGTCGCGAAAATCGCCCCGCGCGAGATATGCCACATTATATAAGTATCTACCGTGCCGAACAGAAGCTCGCCCGCTTCGGCGGACTTGCGCGCGCCCGCGACGTTGTCGAGTATCCATTTTATTTTCGTCGCAGAAAAGTATGCGTCGGGTATCAGCCCCGTCTTTCGGTAAATGAGGTCGGAATATTCCCTTTTCAGCTCATCGCACATTTTCGCCGTTCGGCGGCACTGCCATACGATTGCATTGTAAACGGGTTTGCCCGTTTTCCTGTTCCAGACTAACGTAGTTTCGCGCTGGTTGGTTATGCCTATCGCGTTAAGCTCGCCCGCGGATATGTCCGCGCGGACTAACGCTTCGGCAACCACCGCCATAACCGAACCCATAATATCCCTCGGCGAATGCTCCACCATTCCCGGCGCGGGATATATCTGTCTGAACTCCTGCTGTGCCGAAGAAACGGCGCGCGCGTTTTTATCGAAAATCACTGCGCGCGAACTCGTCGTTCCCTGGTCTATAGATAGAATATACTTGTCCATAAATTTATTATATCACAAGCCTTTGCGCAATTCAAGCCCTTTATGAAACCGAAAAAAGAAGAGGATTACTCTTCCTCTTCTTCATTGAACTGTTTATGGAATTTTGCAATCTCGTCCGTGTCGAGCGAAACTTTCTGGTACATTCCCGTACACTCGTTTGCGCTGGCACAGTCCTCGAAAAGTTCTTTTATAAGTTTTTTGGGTCTTCTCTTAGCCATACACACAGTATGCGCGCAATCGTCTTTTTTATGCGCCTTAACTTCTGCGCCTTAGCACCGCCAGCGTCTCGACGTTTGTGCTGTTATTCAAAAAGATTTCCCGTACCTCTTTCCCGTCTTTGT
>CANOUP010000007.1 GCA_947570625.1 uncultured Clostridia bacterium
ACACAATATATTGTATTAAAGAGGCAAAAATGAAGATTTGTGCGATAATTTGCGAGTTCAACCCCTTCCACAACGGACACAAATATCTTTTGGAAACAGCTTTGAAACTTTCCGACTGCGACAGAGTACTTTGCATTATGAGCGGGAATTTCACCCAACGGGGCGAGATGTGCATTGCCGACAAATACACCCGCGCAAGGCACGCCGTTTCGGGCGGGGCTGACTGCGTCATACAACTGCCCGCGCCGTTTGCAGTTGCGCCTGCCGAAATTTTCGCTTCGGGCGCAATAAAAATTCTATCCGCTATTCCTGACGTCCATACGCTTGCGTTCGGATGCGAGAGCGGAACCGCCGAACAGTTTATGAGCGACGCGCGCATGCTTATAGGCGAAAGCGTAAAATTCAAAAACGTTCTCGAAGAAAATCTCAGCTTGGGCGAAAGCTATATTAGAAGTTACTCCTCAGCCTGCACCGCCTGCGGAGGCAACGCCGAATTTACACGGAACCCAAACAATATTTTAGGACTGGAATACTGCAAAGCAATTTTGAAATATAATCCGCAGTTTAATATCCTGCCCGTTAAAAGGATAGGCTCGGGCTATAACGACGCAGAAATCGCGCAAAGTTTCTCTTCCGCAAGCGCGATAAGGAACAACTTAAAAAGCGAACTGCTTTCCTGCAACGTTCCCCCATACGTCTTAAAAGACTTAAAAAGCGCGGCGTCCGCCGAAAATTTCGAACACTACGTTAAAAACTGTCTTTTTATGACTCCCGCCGAAAAACTAAAAGAAATTTACGGATGCGGGGAAGGGCTTGAAAACAAACTCAAAAGTCTTGAAAACCGTTCCGTGGGGGAAATTATTTCAATGGCTACTTCAAAAAGATACTCCTCTTCGAGAATACGGCGTATTCTCTGCGCAAACGCGCTCGGTTTAACAAGTTCCGATACCGAAAAATTTCTCGATAGCGGACTGTATATTAAACCGCTTGCCGTAAAAAAAGAACGCGCGGACGAAATGCTTTCCGCGCTTTCGAAGTCGGCTTTCCCGCTTGTTACCGGACTCGACGCCGCCAATCTTTCGGACGGCGCATTGCAATGCTTTCAAAAAGATTTGTACGAAATGAAGCTTTACAATCATATAAACATGCTTTCTGTAAAAGACTATATGACTTTGGTATAAGCAAAGGGGAGAACATCAAGTCCTCCCCTTTATTTAATTCATGCGATAATCGTACCAGCCGCGATAAAAACATTAACCAGATACAGCTTGCGAAAGAGCTTGACGTAGGCAAGTCCATAATAAGTTTGTGGGAACAGAACAAGTGCGAGCCCACGCTTTCCAAACTTACGGCAATGTCGAAATTTTTCGGGGTGACGATTGATTACCTTGCGGGACTGGAAGACTGACAAGGCGCCTCAGCGGATTTACGCTGAGGCGCCTATATGGATTTGAGCTTAATCTGTAAGCCGAGTTCTGTCGTGTACGGCCATCTATCTACGCTTACAGTCACCTGTAAGTTTTAGCGATATTAACGGATAAAGACGGACGGGCAACCCTGACATTTAAGTCAATCTTTATCCCAATCTTGCATCGGGTGGGGTTTAATTGGCTCCCGGCGTTACCGTCGGGACGGTGAGCTCTTACCTCGCCATTCCAACCTTACAAGCTTGCGCTTGCGGTATATTTCTGTTCACTTTCCTTGAAGTCGCCTTCTCCTGCCGTTAACAGGCACCCTTGCCCTGCGATGCTCGGACTTTCCTCACGCGGTTTTCACCGCCCGCGACCGTATAATTAACTCAAATCAATAATATTTTAGCATATTTTACGTTTTTAAGAAACTATTTTTGCCGTAATATTATTGATTTTTTTTTATAATTATTTTAGAATGTATTCGTGAGAATTTTTCAATGAGGTTATTGTAGATGAAGAAAACGAAGATTATATGCACTCTGGGACCTGCAAGCGATAACGAAACCGTCCTTGCAAACCTGATTGACGCGGGCATGAACGTTGCAAGACTCAATTTTTCGCACGGTACGCACGAAGAGCATGCAAAGAAAATTGCTATGATTAAAAAAGTCAGGGACGAAAAAAAAGTACCTCTCCCCATTATGCTCGATACCAAGGGACCCGAGTTCAGGATAAAAACGTTTGCCAGCGGTAAAATCACTTTGAAAGAGGGCGCTCCCTTTATATTTACCACCGAGGACATTGTGGGCGACAAGACGCGCGTTTCCGTTTCCTTCGAGGGAATTTGCGACCAAATGTTCCCCGGCGATAAAATTTTACTCAATAACGGACTTATCGTATTCGAAGTTGTCAAAGTCGAAAAACCCAACGTTTACTGCAAGACAATCATCGGCGGAGAAATTTCGAACAGAAAAAGCATGTTCTTCCCCGATAAACAGCTTGAAATGACCTATCTGTCGGAACAGGATAAAGCCGACCTGAAATTCGGCGTGGAACAGGGCGTGGATTTCGTTGCCTGCTCTTTTGTATCCAAAGCGCAGGACATTATCGACGTGAGAAACTGGCTGAGAGAATGCGGTTCCGACGACGGCGAAATTGAAATTATAGCTAAAATAGAAAGCCGTACGGGCGTAAACAATCTTGACACAATAGTCGAAGTCTGCGACGGAATAATGGTTGCGCGCGGGGATTTAGGCGTAGAAGTGCCTTTCGAAGAACTGCCCAACATACAAAAGTCCATAATAAAAGCTTGCCGTGTACACGGCAAGCGCAGTATTACCGCAACGGAAATGCTGGAATCAATGATAAAACAGCCCCGCCCCACCCGTGCGGAAATTTCAGACGTTGCAAACGCGGTTTACGACGGCTCTTCCGCCATTATGCTTTCAGGCGAAACCGCCGCGGGCGCATATCCCGTTGAAGCGGTCAAAGCCATGGCTAAGATTGCAAGGCAAGCCGAAGCCAACACGAATTATATAGCATACATAAAGGAGAGCGATTACCATATCGAAAAACTTTCGGAAGCGCTTGCGCACTCCGCCTGCACGCTTGCGCAGGATATAGGCGCAAACGTCATTGTTGTATGCACGAGAACGGGCGGTACGGCAAAAACCGTATCGAGGTTCCGCCCGATGATTGACATAATAGGAATGACTACGGACGAGCGGGCTTACAGAAAATTGGCTTTAAGCTGGGGCGTAATACCCGTAATGAGCGAAGAGTTCTACTCGGTCGACGTACTCTTCCACTACGCAAAACGCGCCGCCATGCAGACGGGGTTGGTTAAAAAGGATGACAAAATCGTTCTTACAGGCGGTACCCCCAACGGAAAGAGCGGAAACAGCAATCTTATCAACGTCGAAACCGTTTAAAGTATTACGGCGGAACAGCCCCTCGGCTGTTCCGCTTTTTTTATTAAAGCAGAAGCCCGCGCTTTATTCACAAGCGCGGGCTTCACAGAGAGAATATGAAAAAAAGTTTTGGGTGTTCCTGTCTTTTACACCCGTATTATATCAGCCGAATGTGTATAAGTTATGATAATTTAATGATTTTTATGCTCTCGGAAAATATTTTCGGCAACTTTCAAGCCGTCGGACGCAGAACTCGTTATACCGCCCGAATATCCGCTCCCCTCCCCGCAGGGATAAATTCCCTTGACAGAAACGCTTTCGCAATTTTCATCGCGCACTATTCTGACGGGCGAGGAAAAACGCGTTTCTACCCCCGTCAACACCGCGTCGGGGCAGGCAAATCCTTTCAGTCTTCTATCCATATCCGGAATAGCCGTTTTAAGCGCGTTCACGGCAACGTCGGGCAAAACACCGCCGAGGGGTGCAAACGACGTTCCCGCAGAATAAGTCGGCAGTACTTCGCCGAATTTATCCGAAACCCTGTCCGAAACAAAATCTTTATACAGCTGAACGGGCGCGCCGTAATTCTTACCACCGTAACTGAACGCACGGCGCTCCAATTCGCGCTGGAACCGCATGCCCGCAAACAAATCGTCCCCGCCGAAATCTTCGTACTTCATCTGCACCATCAGCGCGGAATTGGAATTTTGTCCGTCGCGCGCGTAACGGCTCATACCGTTTGTAACCACCCCGCCTTCCTCGCTTGAAGAAGGGATAACCACCCCGCCCGGACACATACAGAAAGTGAAAACCGTTCTCTCGCCGGCGCGGGATATGAGCTTGTAATCGGCGGTCGGCAGATTGACATACTGCCCTCCGTACTGCGCGAAACTTATTCTGTCGGAAAGGTGCTCTATCCTTACGCCGACGGAAAATTCCCTCGGTTGCATTTCAAGCCGTCCCGCCAGCATTTCAAACGTATCCCTTGCCGAATGGCCGAGCGCCAAAACAGCACAGTCAACGTTAAGCCCGCTCTCTTCGCCCGTTATCACGTTGCGCACCTTTATGCTTTTAAGCCTGTCCGCGGCGCAGTCAAAACCCGTGAACAGCGTATTGAACATATATTTTCCGCCGTTTGCAACAATGTAGGCGCGAATATTTTTAAGGACGTCGTATAAAACGTCGCTTCCTATATGCGGTTTGTTTAAGTAAACTATTTCTTCGGGCGCGCCGAACTTTTTAAACATATTTAAAACGTCGCGGTTGAATCCGCCGTGCGTCTGCGTATTGAGTTTGCCGTCGGAAAAAGTTCCCGCCCCGCCTTCGCCGAACTGAACGTTCGAATTACAGTCAAGCACGCGTTTTGTAAAGAACTTATGCGTGTCCGCCGTCCGTTCTTCCACCGCTTTACCGCGCTCGATTATCACGGGCGCAAACCCGTGGTCGATAAGGCGCAAAGCGCAAAAAAGCCCCGCGGGTCCAGCACCGATAACGGCGACCGCAGGAGGATTGTTTATTTTTTCAAACTTGGGTTCGGCAGGGAAAGCTTTGTCCGAAACCGCAACCGAATATATCCATACGATATTGTTTTTATCGCGCGCGTCGAGCGATTTTTTCAATATGCGGAAGCCACTGACTTTTCGCCCGAACTTTTTGCATACCGTTTCATACAGCTTGCTTTCGCTTTCCGCAACGCTTAACTTTATATTGTCGAATTGTTTTATCATATTTTTTCAATAATTTTGTCGGCAGTATACATACCGCTGGTGAACGCCCATTGCAGGTTGTAACCGCCGCAGTCGCCGTCGACGTCGAGCGCTTCTCCCGCGAAAAACAGGTTATCCGCGTACTTGCTTTCAAGGTTGCCGTTTATCCCTCTCACGTCTATGCCTCCGCGGGTTACCTGCGCATAGTCGAAACCGAGCGTTCCCTCTACTTGAAGCGTGAAATTTTTTAGCGTGCCGATTATTGCGTCCTCCGTTTGCGCGCGTGCTATTACCGCCGCGCCAAGACGGTTATGAAGAGAGCCCGAAAGCAAATCGCCGACGGCACAGCCCGCGCTCTTCCGCCTTTCAAAATTCTGCGCGATTTCAGACGCACAGACATCCGGCAGAAATTCAAGCGAAATTACCGTTCCTTCCTTATCGGTTATATACGGCGAAATCGCGAATACCGCGTTTCCCGAAACTCCGTATTCTGTGAATATTACGTCGCCCCGCACGGTCTTTACAGCCTTTCCGTCGACAATAGCCGACGCATTGCAATCTGCGCGTATGCCCTTCAACGCCTTTATGTATTTCGTCTGCGTTTTGACCTGCACGAGCGAGGGATACAGTTTAGTGGTTTTATGACCGAAAGGCTCGACGAGCGCATACGCCGAACCGTCCGTCTTAAACTGCTTCTGCGCCTTACCGCCCGCGCAGAATACGACAAAGCGCGCGCCTACCGTTCTGCCGTCTGACAGCGTGAGCTTGAACCCGCGTTCCAGACGCGTAACTTTGGTCGACAGAATTACGTCGGCCTTGCCGTTTATTTTTCGAATAAGGCAGTCGCAAAGCGAGGAAGCCTGTCTACCTGCCGGATAAATCCTGCCTTTTTCGTCCGCCGTAAGAATACAGTCGAAAAGGCGCGCGCAGGCTTGCGGGTCGGAACAGGCTATACGTTCCGCCAGCTTAGCCCCGCCCCCGAAATAGTGCGAGGGCGACAGATCGGCATTTGAAATATTGCCCTGTCCGTTACCCGCGGACGCAAGCTTTTTGCCAAGGCGGTCGCCCGCCTCGATAATTACCGTTTTCAGTTGACTTTTTTCCGTAAGACGGACTGCGCAGGCAAGACCGGAAGCCCCTCCGCCTATTACGGCGACATCGTATTTCATACGAATATTGTATTACAATCAACCGCAGGTGTCAAGTGCGTGTAAAATCTCTTTCAGTTTGGCAAGATGTAATTTTTCGTCTGCGAGAATACGCGATATGATTTTTTTTATCTGCTCGTTTTTAAGACGGGCCAGCATTTTCGTATACAGCGCGATTGCGCGCTGTTCGCCGATTATATCGTCCTCTATCATATTGACCAGGTTGCGCGAATATGTGACGTATTTAGCCGAATAAAAATTGAATGCCGTGGGCGGGTTCTGGCAGTAAATCGGCGGAGCACCGAGCGCGGTTATGGTTTTGCCCAAAAGTTCGAGGTGAAGCATTTCCGCGATTGCTATGCTTTCAAGGGCGTTTGCATATTCCGCATAACCTTGTTTGTCAAAATTGAAAAAATGGTAAAAATACTGTAAAATTGCATTAAGCTCGCCCGTGGACGAAGCGTATGCAGGCGAAATTACTGCCAGGCTGAAACAGTCGGGACATATCCCTTCGGTAGTAGGAAACTCTTCTTTCAATGTCAAAGGTTCGGGCATAAATCACACTCCTCTTACCATAGTACGCGAAAAATCCCGCGCACGTTAACCGTGCGCGGGATTACTTTTTCATTTTTTTACGTTATTCCAATACGCTTTTCAGGAACATACCCGTATAACTTTTTTCGCATTTGCAGACTTCTTCGGGAGTGCCCGCCGTAACAACCGTTCCGCCCTTGTCCCCGCCTTCGGGTCCCAAATCGATGAGCCAGTCCGCCGTCTTTATGACGTCGAGGTTGTGTTCGATAACGAGAACGGTGTTGCCTCCGCTTCTCAGCCTGGAAAGAATTTTAACGAGCTTGTCGACGTCGTAGCTGTGCAGTCCCGTTGTGGGCTCGTCGAGAATATAGAAGGTTTTGCCCGTACTGCGCTTAGACAGCTCGGTCGCAAGTTTTACACGCTGGGCTTCACCGCCCGAAAGAGTCGTGGCGCTCTGCCCCAGTTTTATATAGCCGAGCCCGACATCGCAAAGCGTAGCGAGCTTGTTGTGTATCGACGAAACGGGTTTGAAAAACTCCGCGGCTTCCTCGACCGTCATTTCGAGCACGTCGGATATGCTTTTGCCCTTGTACTTAACTTCGAGCGTTTCCCTGTTGTATCTTTTGCCCCCGCACACCTCGCACGGCACGTAAATGTCGGGAAGGAAATGCATTGCTATCTGTATTATTCCGTCGCCCTGACAGTGTTCGCATCTTCCGCCCGCGACGTTGAACGAAAACCTTCCGCTCTTGTATCCCCTTTCCTTCGCGTCGGGAGTAGCCGCGAAAAGGTCGCGTATCATTGTGAACACGCCCGTATAGGTCGCGGGATTGCTCCTCGGCGTTCTGCCTATGGGTTGCTGGTCGATGGCGATAACTTTATCGAAGTATTCAAGCCCTTCGAAGCTTTCGGCATTGCCCGTAAGCTGGCGCGCTCCGTTGAGATTGTTTGCGAGATACGGATAAATTATTTCGTTGACAAGGCTGGATTTTCCGCTTCCCGATACCCCCGTAACCGCAGTCAGAAGCCCGACGGGAATCTGTACGGACACGTTTTTAAGGTTGTTCTGCTTACAGCCGTTGACTTTCAGGTATCTGCCGTCGGGCGCAACGCGCTGTTCGGGGACTTCGATACGGCGCCTGCCCGAGAGGTAATCGCCCGTAATCGAACGCGGTTCGTTCATAATATCTTGTATTTTACCGCAGGCGACCACTTCACCGCCGTGAACGCCCGCACGGGGTCCGATGTCGACGATATAGTCCGCCGCTCGCATTGTATCCTCGTCGTGTTCGACGACTATGAGCGTATTGCCCAAATCTCTTAAACCGAGCAGGGAATTTAAAAGCTTCTGATTGTCGCGCTGGTGAAGACCTATGCTCGGCTCGTCCAGAATATACAATACGCCAGTAAGCGCGCTTCCTATCTGCGTAGCAAGCCTTATACGCTGACTTTCCCCGCCCGAAAGCGTTGAAGCGCTTCTCGAAAGCGTAAGATAGCCCAAGCCTACGTTAGTAAGAAAGCTTATACGGTTGTTTATTTCTTTGATTATTCCGTCGGCAATGAGATGCTCGGTCTTGCCGAAAAAGCCGAAGTCCGTAAAGGAAGCCAAATCCTCCACGGAAAGGTCGCAGACTTCCATAATATTTTTTCCGCCGACCGTGACCGCGAGCGCTTCCTTTTTGAGCCTCCTGCCCTTGCACACAGGGCATTCCGTCGTGCGCATGTAGCGCTCTATATCCCACTTTACGCCTTCCGACGAAGTCTGTGAATACCTGCGCTGTAAGTTTGTCACGAACCCTTCCCACGCCGTCTTGTAACTGCCCGAAAAACGGTATGCGTTATATTCGAGGTCGATTTTCTCGCCGTCGTTGCCGTACATCAGCATTTTGTAAATTTCGCAGGGAAGCTCTTTCACGGGCACGTCGAGAGAGAAATTGTACACCTTAGACAGCGCACTGAGATACATCTGCGTCATGGACGAAGAGTCGAGATTCCAACCGCTTATTTTTATTGCGCCGTCGCGCAAAGATTTGGATTTGTCGGGACAGATAAGCTCGGGGTCGACCACCTGTTTGAAGCCCAGACCCGAACATTCGGGACACGCACCCCAGGGGGTGTTGAACGAAAACAGGCGGGGCTCGATTTCTTCGATGGATATTCCGCAGTCGGGACAGGCGTAGTTTGACGAAAAGAGCTGTTCGGTTTCCCCGCCGTCTATTACGACCAAACCGTCGGCGAGTTTGAGCGCGTTTTCAAGACTGTCCGTCAGCCTTTTCAACACTCCGTCTTTTATGACAAGTCTGTCTATTATTACCGAAATGTTGTGACGTATGTTCTTTTCAAGACGGATATCTTCCTGTAAATCGTAAGTTATACCGTCGATTTTTATTCTGCCGTAACCGCTTTTTTTATAGCCTTGAAGCTCCTTGACGAACTCGCCTTTCTTACCGCGGATCACGGGGGCTTCGACCATAATTTTACTGCCTTCGGGCATAAGCATTACCCTGTCGGCGATTTCGTCCACCGACTGACGGCGGATTTCCCTACCGCATTTGGGGCAATGCGGTATTCCGACGCGAGCGAAAAGCAGTCTGAAATAATCGTATATTTCAGTTACGGTTCCTACGGTGGAGCGCGGGTTGTGCGACGTGGTTTTCTGGTCTATCGAAATTGCGGGCGAAAGCCCGTCGATAAGCTCGACGTCGGGTTTGTCCATCTGACCCAGAAACTGGCGGGCGTACGACGACAGGCTTTCGATATACCGCCTTTGCCCCTCGGCAAAAATCGTATCGAAAGCGAGCGTGGATTTACCGCTTCCCGAAAGTCCCGTAAACACGGTTAGCGTGTTGCGCGGGATATGCACGTCTATGTTTTTTAAGTTGTTTTCCTTTGCGCCTTTAACGTAAATTTCTTCTTTCATTGCTTTTTACTTTTCAATAATTTTTTCTTTAACTGCGAAATCGTATCCCTGATTTCTATTGCCTTTTCGAAATCGAGCTGTGCCGACGCGACTTTCATAAGCGCTTTCAGCTTTTCTATTTCGGCTGGTATGTCTTTTAGCTTTATATCGTCCGCGGAGGTCTTTTTACCCGTTATCCCGATAGTGTTTTTAACTTCTTTTACAATTGTTTTCGGAATAATGCCGTGCTGTTTATTGTACTCGGTCTGAATTTTACGACGTCGTTCGGTTTCGTCCAGCGCGCGCCTCATACTGCCCGTAACTGTGTCCGCGTACATTATGACCCTGCCTTCCGCATTTCGCGCCGCCCTGCCTATCGTCTGGACAAGCGAAGTTTCGCTCCTTAAAAATCCTTCCTTGTCCGCGTCGAGTATGGCGACGAGCTTTACCTCGGGAAGGTCAAGCCCTTCCCTCAAAAGGTTTATTCCGCATAGAACGTCAAATTCCCCGCTCCTCAGTCCATTGATTATATCGATGCGTTCGAGCGCGTCGATGTCGCTGTGCATATAGCGGACTTTCAAGCCGTTTTCTTTGAGATAATCGGTAAGGCTTTCCGCCATACGTTTTGTCATCGTCGTCACGAGCACTCTTCCGCTCTGCGCGATTACAGTATTGATTTCGCCGAGCAAATCGTCAATCTGTCCGCGCGTGGGACGTATAGAAACTTCGGGGTCGACAAGTCCCGTAGGGCGTATAAGCTGTTCGACGACGTTCCCCGCCTGTTCCATTTCATACGGCGCGGGCGTTGCGGAAACGCATATAAGCTGAGGCACGCGCGCGTCGAACTCTTCGAACGTAAGCGGGCGGTTGTCGTAAGCCGATTGCAGGCGGAAACCGTAATTTACAAGGTTTTCCTTTCTCGAACGGTCGCCGTGATACATTGCGCGTATCTGCGGTATCGTCATATGGCTTTCGTCTATGAAAACGAGAAATTTGCCCGCGGGGAAATAGTCAAGTAAAGTGAAGGACGGCTCGCCGGGGCTTCTGCCGTCGAAGTAACGGCTGTAATTCTCGACTCCCGTACAGTAGCCTATTTCCTTCATCATCTCCAAGTCGTAAGTAGTCCTCTGTTCCAGCCTCTGCGCTTCCAGCAGTTTACCACCGTCTTTAAAGGCTTTGACTTCGTCGGACATATCGCGCTCTATCATAGAAAGCGCTGAATTCATTTTGTCCGAACCTACCGCGTACTGGCTTGCGGGAAAAATGAGAACGTGTTTGAGTTCTGAAATTATGTTGCCCGTAAGCGCGTCCTCTTCGCAGATTCTTTCAATCTCGTCGCCGAAAAATTCGACGCGGACGGCGATTTCGGAATTGCTTGCGGGGAAAATGTCGACGGTATCGCCCCTTACGCGGAACGACGAACGCTTGAAATCTATATCACGGCGGGCATACTGTATTTCGACCAGCTTGCGCAAAAGCGCGTCGCGCTCCATCTGCATACCGGGGCGGAGAGAAACGGCAAGCCGGAAATATTCCTCGGGCGCTCCCAGTCCGTAAATACAGCTTACCGAAGCGACGACAATAACGTCCTCCCTTTCGCCGAGCGAGCTCGTCGCGGAGTTTCTTAGTTTGTCTATCTCGTCGTTCAGACTCATATCCTTTTCGATATACGTATCCGTCGAAGGAATGTAACTTTCGGGCTGATAATAATCGTAATACGAAACAAAATACTCCACGCGGTTTTCGGGGAAAAACTCCTTGAACTCGTTGCAAAGCTGCGCCGCAAGCGTCTTGTTGTGCGCTATGACAAGCGCGGGGCGGTTGATGTTTTTTATAACGTTAGCCATGGTAAACGTTTTACCGCTTCCCGTTACGCCTACAAGCACCTGCGTGCGTATGCCGTCGAGCACGCCTTCCGTAAGACTGCGGATTGCCTGAGGCTGGTCGCCCGTGGGATTGAATTTTGAATGCAGTTCGAATTTCATCTTGAAAATTATAACCTAAACGCGTGAATTTTACAACAGTTTGATTGGTAAACGTATGTTTATAGTATACAGAACGGTTCTTTGTTTGTCAAACGATTTTGTAAAAAAACGTTGCGGTTTTATCCGCAACGTTTAATATCATACGTTTTCTATTTCTTCGGGTACGGCGGGGAAATCAATCCAGAACGTCGAGCCCTTGCCGAGCTCGGAGTCCGCCCCGAAATCGAACGAGTGGTTTTTGAGAATTATCTTTACGATATTCAGACCGAGCCCCGTTCCCTTTACGGGACGGGAATGGTTTTCCTTAACGCGGTAATACCTGTTCCATATTTCCGCAAGTTCGTCCTTTGCTATGCCTTTGCCCATGTCCCTTATTTTAAGCTTTATTCTGTCTTCCTGTAAATCTTTTTTCAGGCTTATATATACGGTTTTATCCTCGCCCGTATAGTTCACCGCATTGCCGAGAAGGTTGTAAATTACCTGACCTATTTTTTCCTCGTCCGCGCGGGTGTACAGGTTTGCGTCGATGTCTACCATAAACGTGTAACCCTGCGTTTCCTGCAAGTATTCGAACTTATTTATTATGCCGTACAAAAACTCGGTAAGATTGAATACTTTAAAGTTGATTTCGTCCATATTCGACGTGACTTTCGAAACATTGAGGACGTCGTTAACCAGCCCCGTCAGTCTGTCCGCTTCATCTATGATTACTTGCAGGTGCTTGTCGCGCTTTTCGGGATTGTCGCCCGAAATTTCGCGTATCATAGAAGCGTAAGCCTTAATCATAGTCAGAGGGGTCTTTAAATCGTGCGATACGTTAGCAAGTATTTCACGCTGGAAATCTTCGCTCTTTTTAACCTCGTCGCGCACGGAATTCAGCGTATCGGAAAGGTCGGCTAGTTCCTGATACTCGGCGTTTGCGAAATTCACGTCGAAATCGCCCTTTGAAAATCTTACCGCCGTCATAGACAGGTTTTTGAGTCCGTCGGAAAGCTTTTGCGACGCGCTGAAAGAAATGAGCCCCGCCACGAGAAGCACTATAACGCCTATTATTACCAGGTACAGGACCATTACGCGCATAGACCCCTTTAATATTCTCATAGAATAATAAGCGGTTATATATGTATTCTGACCCGCGTAAGGAACGCGCTTTGCATAAACCAGACTGTCGTTTTCCGCAAATATGACAGAACCGCCTTCGTCCACTCCGTCCAGTTCGGAAATTATTACGGACAAATCGGAAATATCGTCGTTATCCACTTCGTAGCCTATGGGCAGAATTATGTTGCCTTCTTCGGACAGCAGGTAAAAGTTTATGCCCTCTTTGCGGTACTCGCGCATTTCCGCCGAAATTTTAAAATCGTTATTGGGGGAATAGAAAAGAGAGGCGACCTCGTTGCCCGCGTGCGAAATACGAACGCGCGCCTGCGCTTCCGCCGTACTGCTTACCACAATGTAAAAAGTAACTTCGAGCAACACCGTCAGAAGAATTGCGAACAGCAAAAAATACCTCAGCATTACGAGGTTGATTCTTTTAAGCTTTTTAATTTTTTTGCGCTTTTCAGACTTCAAACTTGTAACCCAAGCCCCTTAAAGTAACAATGAATTTTCTGTACTGTTTGAGATTAGAACGAAGCATTTTAATGTGTGTATCGACCGTGCGGTCGTCGCCGTAAAAATCGAAGCCCCACACGTCCATTAAAAGCTTTTCGCGGGTCAAGGCGATATTTTTGTTCTTGACGAAATAGAAAAGTATTTCGTACTCTTTCGGAGTAAGCTCCGCCTTTTCACCGTCGACATAGACGTTGCGCCCGACCATATCTATGGTGAGCCCTTCGAAAGTTATTACGTCTTTATTGTTATCCTCGCCGTGCTTGCGTTTTAACACGGCGTTTATCCTTGCCATTACCTCCTTCGGCGAGAAAGGTTTTGTAACGTAGTCGTCAACCCCTATTTCGAACCCGAACAGTTTGTCGTATTCTTCGCTTCTTGCCGAAAGCATAATGACGGGAATATCTTTGAACTTCTTAATTTCCTTGACCGCCGAAAAGCCGTCCAAACGGGGCATCATTATATCCATGAGAATAATATCGAAGTCGTTTTCCCTGCAAAGCTTTACTGCCTCCATTCCGTCGCCCGCTTCGTATGCGGTACCGCCTTCGAACTCTACGTATTCTTTAAGCACACCCCTTATCATCTCTTCGTCGTCAACAATAAGAACTTTCATAATACCACCTTGTATAATTTACTTATTTATATAATAAACACAAAAAGTATCGGTTAATTTATACGGTAATGAAATATTTGTGAAATTATAGTTTTTTATAAAAAATTATTGACAAAACTTTAATATACTGATATTATAGATATATAAACATTTGTTTGTTTTATGCAATAACGGCACTTTTTGTATCGGATAGACTATGATTGACGCAGATAAACTTGAAATTTTGACCGAAAGCGCAAAATACGACGTGTCCTGCTCCTCGTCGGGTTCGAGAAGAACCAACAAGGCGGGCGGGCTGGGGAACGCCTCCGTCGGCGGAATTTGCCACTCCTTTACCCCAGACGGAAGATGTATTTCGCTTTTGAAAATACTTATGAGCAACGACTGCATTTACGACTGCGAATACTGCCCGAACAGGCGGAGCGCAGACGTAAGGCGGGCAAGCCTTACGCCCGACGAAATATGCGAGCTGGTCATAAACTTTTACAGGCGCAACTATATCGAGGGGCTGTTCCTGTCCTCCGCCGTGTTCGGAAATCCCGACAAGACCATGGAGCTGATGACCGAAACGGTAAGCAAACTGAGAAGAGTTTACAACTTCAACGGATATATTCATATGAAGGGAATCCCGCACGCCGACGGCGCGCTCGTTATGAAGGCGGCTAAGCTTGCCGACAGAATGAGTTACAACGTCGAACTTCCGAGCGAGAAATCGCTTAAACTGCTCGCCCCGCAAAAGACCAAAGAGAGCCTTCTTCTGCCCATGAAGAGCCTGAACAACGCTATTGAATACGACAAGCAGAACAATGTACGGCGCGGAAAAGTTCTGCCTGCGGGGCAAACTACGCAGATGATTATAGGCGCTTCGCCCGAGTGCGACGGGCAGATTTTAAAACTTACCGAAGCGCTTTACAGAAATATGCATCTCAAACGCGTATACTATTCCTCGTATATACCCGTCGTGCAGAGCAGTAAACTGCCCGCAAACGGCGCGGGGTTACTACGCGAACACAGGCTGTACCAGGCGGACTGGCTTATACGCTTTTACGGTTTCGACGTAAACGAAATTTGCGGTGAGGACGAAAATCTTTCTCCCGACTATGACCCCAAATGCGCCTGGGCTCTGCGGAATATGCACCTCTTTCCCGTCGAAATTAATACCGCACCGCTCGAAATGCTTCTGCGCGTTCCCGGCATCGGGGCAAAAAGCGCTTACAGAATTACGGAAGCGAGAAAATTTTCAAAGCTGGACTTCGATAATCTTGCAAAAATGCGCATAGTATTAAAGAGAGCCAGACATTTTATCACCTGTAAAGGGAAATTCTGCGGTACGGACAGTTTAGCCCAGGTTAAAACTTCGCTTTTGATTTCGGGCTCGGGAGAAATCAACGAACAGCTTACGATGTTTTCCGAACCGTCCACCGCCCTTTCCGCTCTCACGGGAGAAATATGAAAATTTTTATTACGGACGGGTCGCCCGAAGCGTTTTTTACAGCCGTGTTCGACGCGTTTGCGGAAAAGGAATGTATAGTCACTTCCGACGAAAACGTTCAGCTTGCGTTCGACAGCCAGGTTATACGCACTGTATACGACGAAGAGAAATGCGAACGCGTGCGTAAGGGCATAGCCAGATACGATAAAGACGCCGAGGACGACGTGCTGTTTGTGCTGAGAAGCTGCGACCCGCTTAAAGAACAGATTGCTTTCGAATATATAAAAAAGCTGATGAAGAGCAAAACAGCCGTAAAAAAGATGCTCAGTCTGCCCGAAGTTATCGAATTCAACGATATTTTATATAAGGTCACGGGCGAAGCGCACAGACTTAAAGGGCTTTTAAGGTTTATGGAAAGCCGCGATAACGTGCTTTACGCCCCCTATTCGCCCGACAACGACATAACCGATATTCTTATGCGTCACTTTGCTTCCAGGCTGAAAAACGAAAGATTCGTGATACACGACGTAAAGCGTAAAATCGCCGGTATGTACAACGGGCACGAATGGATTATGAACTATGTGGGAGAAGCCGAAGTATACCTTTCGGAATACGAGCGCGCGTTTGAAAATTTATGGAAGAAGTATTATCTTGCCGTAAACATAGAAGAACGCCCGCACGAAAAACAGATGAAACGCAGTATGCCCGTAAGATACTGGAAATTTTTGCCTGAAAAAAATCAGAAAACGTAAAAACTTTAAAGAGAGAAAAATAGCGCAGATTTTTTCAAAAAAATCTGCGCTATTTTTATTTCCTATGTCCCATTGTTCTATTTGGATTAATTACGGACAGCGTTGAAGTGAAGCGTCGGCGCTCCTTCCTCTCTTTCACTCCAAAACTCGCCTTTTTCGACCGCATCCCAATCCGCCGATGTTCCCGCAAAGTAAATATCGTCTAACCCGTCGCATTTCGCAAATGCAAATCTCTCGATTACTTGCAGCGAGGCGGGAATATAAATCTCCAAAAGAGAAACACACCCGCTGAATGCGCCGTCGCCGATTGTTTGAGTCGCATTACCTAACTTGACGGAAGTGAGCGAGGTACAATCGTAAAACCCGTTTACTTCTAAAAGGCTGTCAGGCAGGACGATGTTATCCAAGCTAAAACACCCGTTAAACGCACTCTCGCCAATCTCTTGAAATCCCTGCGGGAAATAGAACGAGGTCAGCTTTCGGCAGTCGTAAAACGCCGAGTCCTCGATTGCGCGGAGAGCGCTGTTCTCCGAAATTTTTACCTCTTCCAAAGCTTCACAGAAAATAAACGACTGAAAGCCGATTTTCTCCACACTGTCGGGCACGGTAACGCTTTTCAGCGCGGAGCAACCCTCGAACAGGTGGTCGCCAATCAAAGTAATTCCCTGAGGTAAAACTATTTGTTTTAACGCGCCGCAATTCTTGAAAACAGCGTTTCCGAGCTGCTCGACACGTGCACCGAAGGCAACGCTTTCGAGCGCGGTACAACCTTCAAAAACACGGTCATCTATTCTTGTTACCGTATCGGGAATTGCAACGCCCGTGAGCTTGGTTATGTTTGCAAACGCACCGGAAGCAATAGCCAAGACAGGCTCGTTTTCATAGTAGGACGGAATTATTATCTGCTCCGCATCAGCCGAACCCAAGCCGGTTACGGCATAGCCTCCCTCATACAAATAAGTCAACTCCAACCCCTTCGTATAGTTGGTTACGAATCCGCAAACAGAGCAAGCGCCGTCCGCAGTATCGTGCGCTTCCTCGTCATAATATCCCCTGCAATCATCGCACATTTTCCAGTGCTGTTCGTCGTTTCTTCCCAATTGATTGCCGGAATGCGTATGTCCCCCGCCACAGGAAGCAAACGCCGGCGCACAGGCACAAACGGCAATAATGATGCCTGAAATTAAAGTTTTGTTTTTCATTTTTACCTCATATAACTGCTTTTTTGTAAAAGCAGTTATATCTTTTTAAGAATTTTATCGAGAAAATCAGAAAGGTAGTTTTCTTTAAGCTCTTCAAGCTTTCCGCTGTCGGCGCACTTTGTAAGTTCGGGATCGATGGGAAGCTTTGCAACCGCAGGTATGCCGTTTTCAAGAGCAATAGCGTCCACTCCGCTTTCACCGAACACTGAAATTTTCCTGTTGCAGTCGGGGCATTTGATATAGCTCATATTTTCCACTATGCCGAGAATGGGCACGTTCATCATCTGAGCCATATTGACGGCTTTCTGAACAATCATACCGACCAAATCCTGCGGAGTGGTCACTATTATTACGCCGTCGAGAGGAATGCTCTGGAACACCGTCAAAGGCACGTCGCCGGTTCCGGGAGGCATATCGATGAACATTATGTCTACTCCCGTCCATATGACGTCCGTCCAGAATTGAAGCACGGTTCCAGATATCAAAGACCCGCGCCAGACTACGGGCTCCGCCTCGTTTTCAAGAAGGACGTTCATCGACATAACCTGAATACCGCCGTCCGAAACGGTGGGTATAATTCCGTTTTCGTTGCCCGTCGCGCGGTCTGTTATTCCCAACATGCGTGGTATCGAAGGACCGGTGATGTCTGCGTCCATAACGGCGGTAACCTTGCCTTTATTCTGCGCCGCCGCAGCCAAAAGCGCGCACGTCATCGACTTGCCTACTCCGCCCTTACCGCTTACTACGGCTATTACTTTTTTTATATCGCTGAATTCGTGCGGCTTTTTCAAAAGACTTTCCTTCTTGCGCGAAGAACAGTCCGACCCGCACGAAGAACAATCGTGAGTACAATTTTCAGACATAATAACTCCTTATAAATTGCTTAAATCGACTATATTTTAAATTATCGGCATAAATTTGTCAATTAAAACCTTATAAAGTTGCTTGCCAAACACAAACTTTTCTGTTAAAATAATTCTACTGTGCTAAGTGGGGAGTCAGCGGTGCCCTGTACCTGCAATCCGCTATAGCAGGACCGAATGTCTTTCTCGACGAAACGTGTGGAAGGCCGCGCTTTATAAGGGGTGTTGATACCAAGGTCTTATGCAACCGGACGCTGCGAACCGTGTCAGGATAGGGATATAGCAGCACTAAACAGTTTATCCGGTGTGCCATAAGGTAGCTTTGGAGTAGCTACCTGTAAAGCTTACGCTTCGGCTCGTTTCGGCAAAAAAGACTGCACAGCTTTTTTGAAAATTTACCGCCCGCGCTACATAGCGCGGGCGGTTTAACTTTATTTATTGAACATTATTTTTTCATTGCGGAACATAAAGCTAAGCGCAACGACAAGCGCGACGGCAAGCACAAAATTGGAAACTATTGCAAGCACAAACGCCAATGGCGTTATGGAGAAAGTAAAAATTGCCGACATAGCAAGTTCACAGCCCAAAAGAGGTATAGCGTAAAGCCCTACCGAAACCGAAGGCAAAACCATAGATACAACGCCGAGGACGATTATAAGAATCATAAGCGGAGTTATCAGTGCGCCCGCTTCTTTTACGCTTTTCGCAAACGCCGACATAACCGAAAATGCGGATATAATTACCAAGACCGCGGATATTATCAGACCGAAAATCATAAAGTAGTCGCCCGCCGAATAGAAAGCCGCCATATCTCCGCCCGAAAGCCCCGCCATAAGTTTAGGCAAAGACAGCAATACGCCGAGGAAGCTGGATATACCGCTTAAAAGCGCAAAGACAGAAAGGCTTAATATTTTACCGAGCGCAAGCTCCCAGCGCTTTATGGGGGTAATCAGCATTGTTGCCATAGTACCCCTCTCCTTTTCGCCCGCAATCGCTTCCGGCGCGACGGCGACGCAGCCAGACACCAACAGCGCAAACATAAGCATGGGCATAAACATAGACAGCATTTTGCCTGCCGTATTCTTTTCGTCGGCTAAGTCGAACCGTATGTTTTCGCCTTCGACAGGCAAATTCACGGTAAATTTTATGCCCTGCAATATTTCGAAAACAGTATTGACATAAGTAAACGCTTTTACAGAGCTTTGCGCCGAAGAATCGTAATAGACCTTAACATTGGGATACGGGTCGTTTTTACCCGCGGTAATGTCTTCCAGAAAGTTCTCGGGGAAAACAATATACAAATCGAGCTCGCCGTCGGCTATCTTCTTTTTAGCCTCGTCCTCGCTAAGCCCTTCGACAAGTTCCAGTCTTTCGAATCCCTCGGAAAGACTTTCGGGCATATTCACTACGCACGCCGTATAGCTTGCGTCTTCGTTGTCCGTACCCATAACAGAGGAAGTAATTGTGCCCATAAGAGAATAAATTATATAGATTAAAAGTCCCGGCAAAAGCACGCTTATAATCATTCTTTTATCTTTGAAGAAACGCGAAAATTCTTTTTTAACGATTGTCCATACGTTTTTCATACTTCTTCTCCAACGGTTTCTTTGTATAAATCAAAGAATTTTTCTTCGAGATTTTTTTCTGCGGTCAGGTTCTGCACCGTATCGAGGGCGACAAGCCTTCCGTCAATAATTACACCAACCCTGTCGCACAGCCTTTCGACAAGGCTGAAAATGTGCGTAGACAGGATAATCGTCTTACCCGCGGAGCGGAGTTCGGCAAGGAAATCGGTAACCACCTTTGCCGTAAGCACGTCAAGCCCGTTGGTCGGCTCGTCGAAAATAATGAAATCGGGGTCGTGAACAATTGATATTACAAGCGAAACTTTCTGCTTCATACCCGTGGAAAGGTTGCCCAGCTTAACTTCGGCAAATTTGTCAATGCCGAACTTTCCGAACAATTCGCGCTTGCGGTTCTCCCTAACGCTTTTTTCCACACCGTACAGCTCGCTGAAAAAATCAAACAGATAGTTGGGCGTAAAAAATTCTTCAAGTTTAAGCTCGCTGGTAAGAAAGCCTATTTTTCCGCGAACTTTGGATTCGTCGGATACGATGCTCGCCCCTTCAATATACGCGTTACCGCTGTCGGGTTTTATCAGAGTTGCAAGCATACGCAAGGTCGTCGTCTTGCCCGCGCCGTTGGGTCCCAGCAGTCCGAAAATTTCGCCCCTGTACGCCGTAAACGACAGGTTGTCCACCGCTGTTTTTACGTTTGTGTTCGTCCTTTCAAGCTTCTGCTGTTTGCGCGAAAGCTTGAAAGTTTTTCTTAAATTTTCAACTTTTAAAATTTCTTCCATAATTAATACCTATTATAATGAACATTATGTTCCCTGTCAACTAAATAGGAACATTTTGTTCTAAACTAATCTTATGAACAGATTTAACGAGAGATTGAAGGAACTTAGGTGCGAAAAGTCGCTTACGCGCGCGGAGCTTGCCGAAAAGCTGAACGTTTCGGTAAGGCTTATCGCCTACTGGGAAGGCGGACAGCGCGAGTGTTCGTTCGATACCCTTATAACGTTAGCCGATTTATTTTCTGTGAGTGTAGATTATCTGCTCGGCAGAACAGATTATTGAAAACACAAAAGGGCGGAAACACCGCCCTTTTTATATTTTATGCAAAACAACCGCAACACTGCAAAACTACACAGGCAACAGCGAGAAGCACGAGGTACAGGCTGAACCATTTGTAATTTGCTTTCTGTATTACTTTAAGCATTACTTTAACGGCAAACAATCCGACCAACGCGGAGATAATGAAGCCGAGCGCAATGCTCCACCCGTACTGCGCGCCGTTAGCCGCAAAGTCTTCCTGTATTTCGCCCTTAATAAGCCCTTTTATGAGCGAAAGCACGAAACCGCCCAGTATTACGGGTATGCTCATTAAGAACGAAAATTTGGCTACGTCCTCGCTTTTACCGCCCGCAAGCGTACCCGCGCATATAGTCGAACCGCTTCTCGAAATTCCGGGGAGCACGGCTACCGCCTGCGCGAACGCCATAGGCAAAACAGTGCGCCAGCATAAAGGCAAAGTATTCTGCCTGCGCTTTACAATCATTTCCGTCGCAAATAGCACCGACGCCGTTATTGTAAAGAAAACCGCGAGCAATACGCCGATATAGGCGAAGTCCTGACCTAAACCGTCAATTAAGTCTTCAAGCAACAGTCCCGAAATTGCCGCCGGAACCGACGCGACAATAAGAAAGCCTAGCGTGGAAAAAGGTTTTTTGAACAGCGCCAAAATATCTTTCCAGAACACCGCGCACACGGCTACAAGCGTGCCGAGGTGCAGTATTATGTTAAAGAACAGCCCGCCTTCTTCAACCCCGAAAATCCTCTGTAAGAATACAAGATGTCCGCTCGACGAAACGGGTAAAAATTCTGTTAAACCCTGCGTCAGACCGAGAACTATTGCTTGCCAGATATCCATTAATTATTGTCCAATTCGAGTAAGTTTTTATACCTTTTTTCGTACTTGACTACCGTAACGTCAGCTTTGTTGTAGTCGTTTATGATTTTGTTTCTGCGCGTCGTCGTAATGTCGGAAAGATCTTTCGATTTAATCCATTCGAAGAAGAGATTCTCGAACGTTCCCTCCGTGTCAACATTTGCCGACCAGTTGGGGGTATAAACGTTTCCGGTAGTACCGAAGTCGTACGCGTGAGTTACATATATAAGATGCCAACCGTAGTCGCCCGCGCAGACCGTGAACGAACCCGAACCGTTGCTGACAGCGGTTTTTGCCGCGTATTCGAATTCTTTGATATAGCTTGTATCGTAAGCCGATACGGAATAACCTACATACTGCGAAAGTACGCTCGTATCCGTCGTGTATGCGAATTGAAGCTCGTTAACGGCGCTCATTGCCTGATAGCGGTCTGATTCGGGATTGAACAGATTGCCGTCATTGAAAGAGCTTCCGTTTTTCAAAGTAACGTGACCCGAAGCATATACGAATTTGGAATAGTCGATTTCGTCGTCTTTGTCCGCCAGATAGAAATTATTGTTTTCGTAATAAGCCTTATTTTCTTCGCCTGCGACGTAGCCGTTATCGAATACTACCCTGTTCTCTCCGAGCACATAGTTAATATATGCGGAGAATTCTTTAAGCATTCCGTCGATTGTAAGCTCGTTTCCTATTACCGTATAACTGCCGTCCTTGTTTTCATAGACTCTGCCGTTATAGGAGTATCTGCCGTCGTAAGCCTGCAATTTTTTGTATCTTCCGCCGTCTTTGCTGTTGGTAAGATTGCCTTCGAAGAAGAGATATTCGCGTCCGTCGGATGCGCCGTAATAGTTACCGCCTATATCCGTTTCGTCCGCTTTGAAGCTGTAATTCTTTTCGCCGTTGAACCAAACCGAACGCTGGTCCTCCGTCTTAATCTGCCTTAAAAGGCTGTTTCTTTCAATGTAATAGTAATTTTCGTCTTCGTCTGCGTTCTTTATGCTCGTAAGCTCGGAAAGCTTAACGCTCTGCTTAGCGCTGAAAGGAAGCAGAATATTGTATACGAAGCCGAACTTGCCATTTTTATTTGTACCTGCGATTTCACTGTCGGACGTATCGGGGCTGTAAAGGATGAACGAGCTTGACGACATACTGCCCATAGCGGACTCGAAAGCCGAAGCCGTCGAATAGTTGTCCGTCTGGTCTTCAAGAAGGTCGTTATAAACTTTTTCAACGTACTTGTAGTTTTCGTCTTTAAGCTTCTGCTCCTGCTGAACGCGGTAAATATCGTCGTAATATTTTCCGACAATGCGCGATTCGAGCTGAGAGATATATTCGTTTTCGATATATTTAAGTTTTAAAACGTCGTCGAGGTTTTCCGACTCATATTCGTCGATAAGGTTGTTTCCGCGAAGATTGTTGATAAACGTATTGTACGCTTTTATTCTCGTCGCGCGTGTCGTTCCGTCGAGCGCGTCGTCCTGATACGCTCCGCTCTGTCCGAGAAGATAACCTTCGTAGCCCGTGTACACTCTGTAATCGAGCTTCCCGTCCTTCTGAGGATAATAGTCGTCCTGCTCGGTATCGAGGTTTACGGGAGTAGTACGCGTACCCGAACCTTCATAGCCCGTTTCTTCTTCGATTATGGTCTTTTCATAGCTGTCGATAGCCGAATTGAGCGAGGAACGCAGCCTGTATTTTGCAAGTTGAACCTGCTCGCTGTCCTCACCGCCGAGAAGATACTCGTACTTTTCTTTTTCGGTTTTAAGATTGTTATAAACGGATAAAGCGTCCTTCTCGTATTCAAGCGTGCTTTCCGTGTTTTCGGACTTGTCCTTCAAAAGTTCGAGCGTAGCATACTGCGTAAGAACCGCATTGTTGACGAGCGCGTCCATAAGCATATTGAACGTGTCCTTGTACGAATAGCCGTTATCGGTAACATAGGAATATCCTACATTGAGGAAATAGGATACCAAATCCCTCTTGATAACGGATGACGAACTTATAGCGTCCTTATAATCCGCGACACCGCTCTTTTCGAACTTGTCCGAATTTTTGATGTCGACCTCGGCGATGACCTGCTCCATATCGGCCTTGCTGTTCTTGGATACGAGCGAACAGCCTGTAAACGTTGCCGTAAGGGCAATACACGAAACCATAGTTGCGACTGCAAATTTTTTCTTAATCATAATGTTAACTCCTGTCGTCAGGCGGTTATAAAATACCATTAACAATTATATAATATCCGCAAGGTTTTAGCAAATCTTTTTAAGCGCATTTAAGCAAAACTTATAGCAAATTTTAAAAATTTTGACATTTCGAGCATAGTTTTAGCCGGATTTGCGCGGGACTGAAATATGACGAGCGGAGCCTTAGCCATAGAAAGTTTTACTCTGCCCGCGTATTTATCGAGCGCGGCGCGTATTCTCGCGTCTTTAAGCGTGTTTATCGAAGGCAGTTCAAGCGACCCTTCGTTGCTGTCTACGCAGATTTTCTTTACGTTGAATTTCGACGCGTACGATTTGAGCACCGCGATTATGAGAAGGTTTAACACCTCGTCGGGCATAGGTCCGTAATTGTCCTCTATGGACAGGCATACGCGCTTGTAGTCCTCGACCGTGCGTATTTCGGCAATCTGCTTGTAACAGTCCATTCTGCCCGCGTTCGACTCTATGTAAGCTTCGGGTATATACGCCGTCGCCTTGACGTCGAGTTCGGCGGTAAACGAGCTTTCGCCCGTAAGCTCTTCTTTGAGAAGTTTGGAGTAAAGCTCGTACCCGACTTTGTCCATATGACCGTGCTGTTCGGCGCCGAGCACGTTGCCCGCTCCGCGTATTTCGAGGTCGCGCATAGCTATTTTGAAGCCCGAACCGAGCTCGGTAAACTGCATTATGGCTTTAAGCCTTTCGGAAGCTTCGTACGTAAGCACCTTTTCGGGTTTGAAGGTAAAGTACGCCTGCGCAAGGCGGGAACCCCTTCCCACCCTTCCGCGAAGCTGGTACAGCTGGGATATGCCTAGGCGGTCGGAATCTATTACTATTATCGTGTTTGCGTTAGGAAGGTCTATGCCGTTCTCGATTATCGTCGTCGTTACGAGAATATTCTTTTCCCCGCGGTAAAACGCGAACACGCTGTTTTCAAGTTTTTCGCGCTCCATTCTGCCGTGGGCGTAACACACTTTGCCCTCGGGAATTATCTGCGCTATTCTGCCCGCGAACGACGAAATAGTTTCCACCCTGTTATAGAGTATGAACACCTGCCCCCCGCGCGAAAGCTCCCTTAAACACGCGTCGCGGATAAGCGTTTCCGTTTCCTCCACCACGTAAGTCTGTACGGGCAACCTTTTCTGGGGGGGAGTATTAATCGTACTGATGTCCCTTATCCCCGCGAGCGACATATGGAGCGTCCTGGGTATGGGCGTCGCCGTCATAGTAAGACAGTCTACGTCGTTTTTGACGTTCTTTATCTTTTCCTTGTGTTCGACGCCGAAGCGCTGTTCCTCGTCGAGCACGAGAAGTCCCAAATCGTAAAATTTTACGTCCTCCGACAACAGGCGGTGAGTGCCGATAATAAAATCAATATCACCGTTTGCAAGCCGTTTAAGCGTAGCGGCCTGCTGTGCGGGAGTTTTGAAACGGTTGAGTTTTTCCACCCTGACGCCGAAATCGGCAAAGCGTTCGAGCGCGGTGTTGAAATGCTGTTCCGAAAGAACGGTGCCCGGACACATCAGACACGCTTGCTTTCCGCCCAGCACGCACAGGTAAACGGCCCTTAGCGCGACTTCCGTTTTACCGTAGCCGACGTCTCCGCACAAGAGTCGGTCCATAACTTTATCCGAACACATATCGGCTTTTATTTCTTCGACGGACATAAGCTGGTCGGGAGTTTCGTCGTATGAGAAAGCGTCCTCGAACTCCTGCATCATCGCGGTATTTTCGGGGAAGCGGAAACCCTTCTTTTCCTTTCTGTCCGCGTAAAGCTGTTTTAAATCGAAGGCAAGCTCGCGTATAGAGCGTTTGACTCTCTCTTTTACCCTGTCGAAGTCAGCTCCGCCTATTCTCGAAAGCGCGGGATTTGTTTCGCCGACGTACTTGGAAAGCACGTCCATCTGCTCTACGGGAACGTAAAGCACGTCGCCCCCCTTATATTCGAGCGCGACGTATTCTTTTATGCCGTCGGTGGTTTCTATTTTTTTTGTGCCCGTAATTTTGCCTATGCCGTGTTTTTCGTGCACGGCGTAGTCGCCTATTTCGGGCGCGGTAAACATATCCCCGCGTTTTTTTCTTATTCGCTTTGTCGTGACCTTGGTATATAAGTCGGAACTGCCGAGAATGACGAGCTTGCTTTCGTGGATTATAAGACCGTGAGGCATTTCGGCGGAAACAAGGCTTATGCCGTGAAGCGCCTTCAATCTGTCGGGCACGGGATAAACGGGGAAATATTCGTCTGCGAAAATTTCGGAAAGCCGTTCGGTGCGCTGTATTCCGCCCGTGAAAATGAGTATGCGGTATCCGTTTGACAGCCAGTTTTTAACGTCCGTAACCAGCTGTGGCATTGCGTTCAAATAGGACGGCGCGGGCGTCGACGTGAAGTTGTACGTGCGCAGGGGTCTGAAAAACTGAGTGCTGACCGTGAACGTCTGCAAAGCTATGCAGACGCGGTTTGTAAGATTATCGAAAAATCTTTCGGGGGTCATAAGCTGTCCGAGCGAAAAATCAAACGCTTCGCCTCCGTTTTTAAGTTCGGCGACGCGCTCGGCGTGTTCTTTATAGACTGCTTTTGCCCTGTCGCTTATAAGCTTGCACTCGTCGAGAATTACTGTAACTTCGGGTATTATATCGAACAGCGTGCATGAACCTTTGAGAAGGGGGGCAACGAAGGAAGCGCCTGAGAAAGGCAGTCCTCCGTCCAGCTTTTCAAACAGGTCCTCCGCTATTGTTTTTGCGCGCTTGAAGCACTCTCCGTTACGGCATGTTTTAAGGCACCTTGAAACTTCTTCCTTGACCGCGGTTACGTCTTCGCGGGTAAACTCTACGTCTGTTGCCGACGCTATGATAATTTCGTCGATATCATCGAGCCTTTCGCCAGACTGTTCGTAAGGGCGTATTCTCTCGGCAGTGTCGCCGAAGAAATCTATGCGCACGGGATTTTCGGTATTGACGGGAAATATATCGAGAATATCGCCCCTGACGGCAAACGTTCCCTTGCTTTCCACGGAGTATTCGCGGGTATAGCCCATTCGGATAAGCCGTGAAGGAAGCGACGCATAGTCGTATTCGCCGTCCTTTTTTATATGTATGCTTCCGATATGCGAAGGAACGAGCTGGATTGCCGATTCCGCGTCGCAGATTATTATATCCGCGCCCCGCGATATTTCGTACAGCGCGGTAATTCTTCTGAACAGCGCGTCTTTGGACAGCGCGTCCTTGTATAAAATCACTTCGTCCTTTGCGGGCAGAAGCGCGCATTTTTTGCCCGAAAGCGCGGAAATCGACGTAAAAGCTTTATTCGCGGTAACCGCATCCGCAGTCACGTACAAAACTTTGCCCTCCGCCATACATGCCGTAAGATATTTGTGCGCGTCCGAAACGCCGAAAACCGCCGTCGGCGTGCCGAGGCGGATGTCGTTTTTAAGGGCGGTGTAATTGCCCCCTATACTGTCGAATGTGAAAAAGTCTGACTTCAAAATATTCCTTAACCGTTATATACCGTCATTACGTTTTCGACGGTTGCGCCCTCTGCAAGCGTTAAAGCCGCGCGCGCCGCTTTCTTACAGGCGCATATAAAGAGTTCGTAATCTTCTTTCTTTACTTCGGACAGGACGTAATTTATTATGGGTATATTAACCGCGCTGTCGCGTATGCCTACCCTTATCCTTACGAAATCCGACGAGCCTATTTCGGAAATGACGGAGCGCATGCCGTTATGCGTGCCCGCGCTTCCCGAAGGACGTATTCTTATCGAGCCCTTGGGGATATCGTAGTCGTCGTATATGATTATAAGGTCGGAAACGTCTGCTTTATACTTTGCGAGAAGCTGTTTGACGGCCCTGCCGCTGTTGTTCATATACGTGACGGGGCGGGCAAGTATAACTTTTTCACCGCCGACATTGGCTTCGGCAGTGAAAGACTCACACTCCTTTTTTTTGAACTTTACGCCGAGTTCCGCCGCGGCGTCGCCGACGGCGATATATCCCATATTATGAAAGGTTTTTAAATACTTTTCCTCGGGATTGCCCAGTCCTACTATAATTTTCATTTTTATCCTTTATATTAAATGCCGCAGCTGTCTGCGGCATCCGTTGCTGAGATTATCAGTCGTAGATTTTCGACATAGGTCTGTCGAGGTAAACGTTTTCTATCGCGGAAGCAAAGATTTGCGCCGTGGAAATCATTTTGAAAATGGGAAGCATCTTTTCTTTGGGAATATTGATGGTATCGAGCATTGCAAGCTCGGTAATGGGCGAAGCCGAAAGCCTGTCAATGGCAGGACCCGAGAGCACGCCATGCGAACAGCAGGCGTAAATTTCTTTCGCGCCAGCTTCCTTCAAAGCGATTGCGCCCTGCACTATCGTGCCCGCAGTATCAATCATATCGTCAATCATAAGACAGTTTTTGCCCTTTACGTCGCCGATAATGTTCATAACTTCCATTACGTTGGCTTTGGGACGGCGCTTGTCTATGATTGCCATTTTCGCGTCCATGCGCGCGGCGACTTTTCTCGCCCTCGCGACAGAGCCGATATCGGGGGAAACGACAACGAAATCGTCGTCCACCTTGGGTTTGAAGTGGTTGTAAAGCGTGGGACCGCCCACGAGGTTGTCCAGAGGGATATCGAAAAAGCCCTGAATTTGCAGGCAGTGCAAATCCATTGTAAGCACCCTGTCCGCGCCCGCGGAAGTGATAAGGTTTGCGACGAGTTTAGCTGTTATGGGCTCCCTCGACCTCGCCTTTCTGTCCTGACGCGCATATCCGAAATAAGGAATTACCGCAGTAATTCTACCCGCGCTTGCGCGCCTTGCCGCGTCAATCATTATGAGAAGTTCCATAAGATTGGTATTTACGGGGTAGCTTGTCGACTGGATTAAAAATACGTCTTTACCGCGGATGGACTCGTCGTAACGTACGTAAATTTCGCCGTCCGAAAAGTGGGTTACTTCCATTTCTCCGAGCGAGGTGTTAAGCTTTGACGCTATCGCCTCAGCAAGGGGCTTGTTGGAATTGCCGGAAAAGATTTTGATTTCGCTGCCGTGATTAATCATTTGGGTGATATGTCCTCCGATTTTACTTTTGTATATGAAAAGACTTTGCCGTCTTTTATTACCGCTCACAAACTGCTTTATTATTTTATATTTATACCCGTTTAAAGTCAAACGAAAAGGCGGTGTAAATTTTTACTTTTTCAATCTTTCGCGCATTGACGAAAAAAAGGACGACAAAATTTCCGCGCACTCCTTTTCCATTACTCCGCCCTCAACTTCCGCCGTGTGGTTGACAAGGTTGGACTGCGCGAGTTCGGCCGTCATGGAGCGTCCCTTTGCTTCGTACGCGCCGAAGTACACTTTTTTTATGCGCGCGTTCAGTACCGCGCCCATACACATAGGGCAGGGTTCGAGGGTGACGTATATTTCACACTCGGGAATACGCCAGCTTTTAAGCTTTCTGCAAGCCTTTTCTATCGCCTCTATCTCGGCGTGCGCGGTGGCTATCTGCTTTTTCGTGCGCTTGTTGTATCCGCGCGAAATCACTTTGCCGTCGGCAACGACGACCGCGCCTATGGGGACTTCTCCCTCGGCAAGAGCTTTGCGCGCGCATTTAAGCGCTTCTTTCATAAATTTATTTTCCATATTCGTTTGCAAATATCTTCAATGCGTCAAAGCATTTTTTTACGTGTTTAAGCCGCGTCAGGGGATGAACGAGCCCGTCCGCCCCGCACTCCACGGTGTACGCGGGTATATGAAGTTTTTCAATGCACCAGTCTTTGTACCCGCCCGCCGAGCCGTGTATGATTTTAGGAGAATACCCCGTCGCCCGCGCTAAAATTTCAGCGCCGAGTCTGTCGCCGTTTCCGCCGTATTCCCAGTATATTTCCTCGCCTTTGGTGTGAAAACTGAGTGTCGTAAAAGGTCTTACCCTCAAAGTAAAATCCCTCAGCGCCGAAGTTTCGCACTCCGAGAATGGATATGCGCCTATGCAGTTTTCGCTTCCCTGCGTTTTGGTGTTGAGCTTTCCGCTTCCCCAGCCGGCGTCGAAATTGCAGTTTAAATCCACCCCGCGCGCGTTCGCTTTCCACAGCGGACTGACGTTTTCGCTTATCGACGCGCCGTCGGGATTGACAAGCGGTATTATCCAACAGCCTCTTTCGCCCGTGCCGTTATTGATATGTTTAAGCGCAAGGCGGGCGGTAATATATTCCCTGCCGTGGATTGCGTAAGTAGAAATTATCTGCCTGCCAGTTTCGCCGCCAGTATGCATGGCGAAAATCTCTCTGCCGAGAAAGGAATAGCCTATGACGCATTTCTTACCGCCGTAAGCGTTGTAAAAATTTTTAACTTCCTGAAATATCACATATTAAAATATGCTTTTTTTATTTATGATATTCTCCCCCGCCGTTTATCATAAACGCGCGGTAAAGCTGTTCCAAGAGTATGACGCGCATAAGCTGGTGCGGAAAAGTCATATCCGAAAACGAAAGTTTTAAGTGCGCCGTGTTCTTGACCGCGTCCGCAAGCCCGCATGACGAACCTATAACAAAGGTCGCTTCCTCTCCCCTGTCCGTGTACTCCTTAATTTGAGAAGCCAGCTTTTCGCTTGAAAATTTTACACCCTCTATGCACAGGGCAATCACTTTGCCACGACAGGCTTTGAGTACAGAAGGCGCTTCGTCGGCAGGGCTCTTCCCCTCGGGCAGCTCTTTTACCGTAACCGATGCGAAGCGCGAAAGACGCTTTAAATATTCTTCCGCCGCCTGTCTGTAAAAGGCTTCCTTTATCTTGCCCACGCAGACGATGTTTATTTTCTGCATTATTGCACCCCGAACAGCGAAAGTATCCAGACGAGCGACAGTACCGCTATACCCGCCGAAGCATAAATAAAAAAGCTTTTTACGCTTCCCTTTTCGCATTTCGCGGTTTGTTTTTTGTCGAGTATCAGCCATATGATCCCGCCTGCAAGCGACAGAGCCGAAATAACGATTAGCGCTATGTTCGCGCCCGTTGAAAGCATAAGCGCACCGCTTTCGTCAAAACAATTGCATGCCGTCAAAATTACAATGACCGCGTTATTTATAAAATGCATTAAAACGGACGGCAGTATCGACCCCGAACGCACGGCGACAAACGAGAACGCACAGCCCGCGATAAACTGGTATACGGTCTGTTCGGGCGAGCCGTGAAACAGCGCGAAACAGAAGCCGACAATGAAAACCGTGCGCACCGTTCCGACTGTGCCTTCGCACGCGCGCAGTATCGCACCGCGGAACAGAAACTCTTCAAACACGGCGGGAAATACCGCGATTACGAGCAGGGCGGGGATTATCTTCGCGCCCGTCAAATCGGGCATATAACTTGAAGCTTCCCTCTGTTTATAGCCGAACAGCTCGAAAAACTTTACGGACAAATCGTTTACCCAGTTAAGCGAAAACAGCAGACCGAATATCAAAAGAAGCGCGATGACGTAATACTTCCACCCGCACTTTACTGGCAGAGTCTTTCTGACGCTTACTTTTTTATATTTGTGCACCGCGAACAGGCTTATAATTATGCCTACCGGCGCCGCGAGATAACTTAAATACACATACCCGTCGGAGCCCTGTTCCAGACCCGAAAGCGTGATAATAAGCGCAACCGCGAAGTTTACGATAAAATAAATCAATACCGAGGCGCTGAAAGTCAGTCCTCCGAAATCCGCGGTCAGACGGTTGTTTACGGCAGTCGAATTTTCTTCCATATTTCAATTATAACGTAATTTATAAATAAAGTAAAATAATTAATTTACTTTTAAAGCAAAATGTTATAAAATCGAAGTATGCGTAAGATAAACACACAAGCAATAGAAGAAACGGTATACGCCCTTGCGTTAAAGGCGGGCGTAAACATTACCCCCTCCTGCCTGAACGCAATGAAGTCTGCTTATGAAAAGGAAACGGGCGAAGCGTGCGCGTTCGCGCTTAAAACGCTTATAGACAACAGCGAAATCGCACGGAACGGACAGCTTCCCGTTTGTCAGGACACAGGTATGGCGGTAGTCATAGCCGAAATCGGACAGGAAGTTTACCTCGAAGGCAAACCGCTGAGCACCGCGATAAACAACGCGGTAAAAAGGGCTTACTCCGACGGTTATTTCAGAAAGTCCGTCTGCGACCCGATAACCCGCGCAAACACCGCCGACAATACCCCTGCCGTCATACATACGGAAATTACCGAAGGCGACAGGATTAAGCTGACGTTTATGCCCAAAGGGTTCGGGAGCGAAAATATGTCGCGCCTGTATATGCTTAAACCCGCTCAGGGCGTAGAGGGAATTATAGACGCGATTACACAAACAGTAAAGCTTGCGGGTTCGCGCCCCTGTCCCCCGGTCTACGTCGGCGCAGGTATAGGCGGAACGTTCGACAGCTGTGCGTTCCTTGCCAAAAAGGCTCTTACGCGCGATATAGGCGAACATAATCCCCGCAAAGAAATCGAGCAAATAGAAAGGCTGGCGCTGGAACGAATAAACGCGCTGAATATAGGCTGTCAGGGATTTCACGGCGCGACCACCGCGCTGGGAGTAAGTTGCGAGTGGGCGCCCACGCATATCGCAGGTTTGCCCGTCGCCGTCAATATACAGTGCCATTGCGTGCGCTGTGAAAAGGAGATTATATGATTAAAATCACCCTACCGCTCGGCAAAGACTGCGCATCGGGACTGAAAGCGGGCGACAGCGTCTTAATATCGGGAACTATCCTCACGGCGCGCGACTGCGCGCACAAAAGAATTTGCGCTATGCTCGACAAAGGCGAACCCCTTCCCTTCGAATTGAAAGACGCGGTAATTTACTATGCCGGTCCCTGTCCCGCCAAACCCGGACGCGTTTCGGGGAGTTGCGGCCCGACCACTTCTGCGAGAATGGATTCTTTCGCCCCCCGTCTTCTGGACTGCGGACTGGGAGCAATTATCGGAAAGGGCGAAATGTCGGAAGAAGTCGGACAGGCGCTTATAAGAAATCGCGCGGTATACTTCGCGGGAATAGGCGGAGCGGGCGCGCTGTACGCGGACTCGATTGTTTCGAGCGAGTGCATAGCCTTCCCCGATTTGCTGTCGGAAGCCGTTTACAGGCTTGAAGTAAAAGATTTCCCCGCAGTTGTGGCAACGGACTGTCACGGCGGAAGCATATATTGAAAATTACGCAAAAATAAGTTGACTTATTTTACATATATCAATATAATTAACATAATCGATAAAGGCGTTGAGCGGGACAGACGTTTCAGGCTTCCTTTTCAGAGAGAAAAACTCACGGGCTGAAAGGTTTTTCAAAGGAGCGAGGCGGTATTCACCCGTTAGCCGGATATGCGAAAGAGCACCGAGTAGTATATCCCGTAGTTCTGCGTAAAAGAAAACAAGACGGCATTCGCCGTAAAATCAGGTGGTACAGCGAACAAATTCGCCCTGTGGTCGGGGCGGATTTTATTTTATATTTTTTTTGGAGTGTTTATATGGACGTAAATGAAAAAATCAAGCATATCGAACAGCAGATTGAAAGCGCCGTGGCCGACGTCAAATCGAGCAAGAGTCTGCAAGAGATAAAGATGCGCTTCCTCGGCAAAACGGGAGAAATTTCTTCGCTTATGAAGAATATGCGCGACGTTCCGCCCGAACAGCGCCCTTCCCTCGGCAAACTTTTAAACGCGCTCCGCCAATGGACGGAAGAAAAGCTGGACAATCTTGAAAGCGGGCTTAAAGAAATCGAACTGAAAAGAAAGTACGCCGAGGAAAAAATCGACGTTACCGTTCCCGCGCGCGACTTCCCCGACGGGGCGTATCACCCCAATACCCTTATAAGGAACGAGCTTGTTTCCATATTTGCCGGCATGGGCTTTGAAATTTTCGAGGGGCCCGAAATAGAAAACGATTACTACAACTTTACCGCGCTGAACACGCCCAAGGACCACCCCGCGCGCGATATGCAGGACACCTTCTATCTTGCCGAAGACCTGCTTTTGCGCACGCAGACGTCGGCGGGTCAGATAAGGGTTATGGAAAACAAGAAACCGCCCATTAAAATACTTTCGCCCGGCAAAGTTTACAGAAGCGACGACGACGCGACCCACTCCCCTATGTTCTCGCAGATGGAAGGGCTTGTAGTCGACAGGGGCATTACCCTCTGCGACCTTAAAGGCATGCTCGACGAGTTTGCGAAAAAGATTTTCGGAGAAAACGTAAAGACAAGACTGCGCCCCTCCTACTTCCCTTTCACCGAACCGTCGGTAGAAGTCGACGTAAGCTGTTTCGAGTGCGGAGGCAAAGGTTGCAGACTGTGCAAGGGCACGGGCTGGATAGAAGTTCTCGGCGCGGGCATGGTCAACAGGCGCGTTCTCGAAGGATGCGGGATAAATCCCGACGAATATACGGGTTTTGCGTTCGGTATGGGTATCGAGAGAATAGCCATGCTCAAATACGGAATCAACAATATGAAGCTCCTCTTCGAGGGTGATACGAGATTCCTCAAACAGTTCAAGGATTAAGGAGATTTGATATGAAAGCACCTTTAAGCTGGCTTAAAGATTATGTGGATATAGACGTTACCGCGGAAGAATTGCAGAAAAAACTTTTCGGATGCGGGTTCGAGGTCGAAGAACTTATACAAACGGGCAAGGACATTTCGGGCGTGGTCGTCGGCGAAGTCGTCGAGTGCGAACCCGTTGAAGGCACGCACCTGTCGGTCTGCAAAGTGGACTGCGGAAGCAAGGGAACCTTTCAGATTTGCTGCGGAGCGGACAACGTTAAAAAGGGAATAAAAGCTCCCTGCGCGCTTGCCGGCGCAACCGTGTACGCAACGGCGAAAGACCACGTAACCGTAGAAGGCGTGATGACGATTAAAAAGGGCAAACTGCGCGGGATTGAATCCGAAGGCATGCTGTGTTCGGGCGCGGAGCTCGGGGTCAACGGCGATATGTTCCCGGGGGGCGATTACTGCGGTCTGCTCCTCCTGCCCTCCGACAGCGTCAACGGCGAGGACGTAAAACCCATACTCGGACTGGACGATTATATTTTCGATATAGGCGTAACCGCCAACCGCCCCGACTGCCAGAGCATTTACGGCATTGCGCGCGAAGTTTCCGCCGTGCTCGGCAAAAAAATCAAACCGCTCGATTTGAGTTACGGCGAGGTAAAAGGCGGATGCGAAAAAATTAAAATAACCGACCTTGCGCCCGAGCTTTGCCCGAGGTATATAGGTCACTGCGTAAAGGACGTAAAAGTGTCCGACTCCCCCGCCTGGCTTAAAAGAAAGCTGGCATTGTGCGGTCTGCGCTCGATTAACAACATCGTCGACATTACGAACTTTATCCTTTTAGAACTCGGTCAGCCCATGCACGCGTTCGATTTGAGAACGCTTGACGGCAGGGAAGTTATTATAAGAAGAGCCAAAAACGGTGAAAAGATTACCACGCTCGACTCCAACGAGTTCGAACTCAACAGCGAAAACCTCGTTATCTGCGACAGCAAAAAACCCGTCGCGCTTGCGGGCGTTATGGGCGGACTCAACAGCGAAATAGAAAACGATACGAAAGAGGTTCTTTTCGAATCGGCAAAATTTGCGCGCGACAACGTCAGAAAGACGGCAAGGGCGCTCGGTCAGCACTCCGACTCTTCGGCTCTGTTTGAAAAGGGCGTTAACGAATACACGACGGAAACGGCGATACGCCGTGCGCTTAACCTTATCTGCGCTTTGAAGTGCGGTACCGTTACCGATATGCATATCGACATAACGACCGAATACTCCAACCTTAACGAAAAAGAGCTTAAAGCCGACGTAAATAAAATAAACGCGCTTTTGGGCATTACCGTGCCCGCGGACAAAATGCGCGCTATCCTCGAAAGCCTTAACTTCGGCGTCAGGCAAGACGGGAATATTCTCGATATTACCGTGCCCCGTTACAGGGAAGATATTGACGGTTATCCCGATATAGCCGAGGAAATTATACGTATGTACGGCTATGAACACATAAAAGGCACTTTCCTGCCCTCCGCCTCTATTACGAACGGCGGATTCAACGACGAACAGAAAGCCGAAAACAAGCTTAAAGATATGCTCGTCGGCAAGGGGCTGTACGAAATTTCGACCTACTCGTTCTATTCGCAAAAAGATTTGGATATGCTCCGCTTCCCCGAGGACGCGCCCGAACGCAAAGCCGTGAAAATACTCAACCCCATAAGCGAAGATTTATCGATTATGCGCACGACACTCGCCCCCTCTATGGTCAACGTAATAGTGCGCAATCTCAGAAGGGGCAATACCGAGGGTAAACTTTTCGAACTTGCGAAAATTTATCTTGCCGACAAACTGCCTTTATCGACTTTCCCCGAAGAAAGGCAGATGCTGTGTTTCGGTATGTGGGGCGCGTACGGGTTCTTCGATTTGAAGGGAATAACCGAAGCCGTTGCGCGTTCGCTCAATACGGGTTTTGAGTACGAGCCCGCGGAAAAGCCCTTCCTCCACCCCGGGATTACGGCGAAAATAACCTGCGAAGGCGAAGAAATAGGCTATATAGGTCAGCTTGCCCCCACCGTTGCGGAGGAACTTGCGGTTGACCGCCCCGTAATCATCGCCGAACTCGATTACGAAAAACTTAGAAAACACGCAAAACCTTTCAGATATTCACCCATACCCAAGTATGCGGAAGTTCAGAGAGATCTTGCGCTGGTGTGTGCCCGCGATATTACATGCGGACAGATTACTAAGGAAATTTACTCCGCCTGCAAGTACGTTACGAACGTAAAACTTTTCGACGTATATATAGGCATACAGGTAGGCAAAGACAAAAAGAGCATGGCGTTCAACGTTACGTTCACGCCCAAAGACGAGCCTATCGAGGACAAAATAGACGGTTACGTCAAAAAGATTTTAAATAATCTTAAATACAAGCTCGACGTTACGTTAAGATAAAAGCACCGCCCTCCGCAAACAAGCGGAGGGCGGTTTTATTTTACTTTTTCGGAACGAGCGCGGAACCCGAGCCCGCAAGCGACGCCTGCAAATATGTATCGGGAATTTTGCCCGTTATGACGCTTTCGCATATGAGCACTTCTATGGTAGAGGCAAGGTTGGTACTCTTCGACGGCAGAATAATAGAAATATCCGAAACGATTTCGAGATACAGCGAGTGCAAAGTCTGGTTTATTCCCGCCTCTAAAAATTTAGTCACGAAACGACACTCGACGTTGCTTATGGGTATGATTTTGATATTTATTTTACTGCCGAAGCCCGCAAGCGCCTCTATGCCTGTAAGCGCGCCGATTGGCACCATTATGCCCTCCGCGCTCATTTTATTCAGATTTTCCTGCGAGAGGTACGCGGTATCCCTTGCTATCCTGTTTATTTTAAGGCTGTCGGTCGTAATCGAAGTGACGTTTCCGTCCGCCGAACGCTCGATTGTAATTAAATCTTCGTAGCGCACGGCGTCGTTGAGCGTGTAGTAAATGGCGTCGTTTACGGCGACAGTGGTAATGGAACGGATAGTCGCCTCGCTGATGGAAATGAGAACGCGCGTTACGTTGCGCTGAAAATAGATTAGCGTTGCGACGGCGAAAAGACATATGAAAACTATGAGTATTTTGAAACGTTTGAACTTTTTATTGCGCGCCATACAATATTGTATGTCAGTTGCGCTTGGTTCTTGATTTAAAAATCAAAGCCATTACAAAAGCAAATACAACCGCGGCGGTTACGCCTGCGCTTGCGGCGGAGAGCGAACCCGTCACCGCATAGAAAAAGCCCTTTTCCGCGCCCTTCATTGCTCCGTTTGCAAGAAG
This sequence comes from uncultured Clostridia bacterium, assembly GCA_947570625.1. Lineage (GTDB taxonomy): Bacteria > Bacillota > Clostridia > Christensenellales > Borkfalkiaceae > Coproplasma. The sequence continues at coordinate 37,590 of CANOUP010000007.1, forward strand.
GTAGCCGAACCCCGAAATGGGAACGGTAGCGCCCGCGCCCGCGAAATCGACAAGGGGCTGATACAGCCCGACCGCCGTAAGCACCACGCCCGCAAGCATAAAGTAAACAAGTATCTTGCCCGCAGTCAAATCGGTGAAATTAATGATTATCTGAGCGATAAGGCATATCCCCCCGCCCACGGCAAAAGCTTTTACAAACGCTAAAAATATTTGAAGAAATTCCTGACCCATAATTTAATACTCCAACTCCACGGCGTGGCTTATGCAGGGGATGCTTTCGCCCTGTCCTGACGACACCGTCGACAGAAGCGCGCCCGTCGCGGCAAACAGCACGCGCTTGTATAGCCCCGACTGCAAACGCGACAGTACGTATGAATTGAATACGACCGCCGAACAGCCCGCTCCGCTTCCGCCCTGAAACTCGCTTTCTATCACCTTGTAGATAATTTCACCGCAGTCTACGTGATTTTCGGAAACGTCGAAGCCCTTCTCCCACGTCAAGTCTTTTAAAATTCTGCTTCCCAGCGCGCCGAGGTCGCCCGTCAAAATCATATCGTAATCGTCGGGCGAAGTACCCGTATCCTTAAAATGACCGATTATCGTATCAGCCGCCGCGGGCGCCATTGCCGCGCCCATATTGTTGACGTCGGTTACGCCGTAATCGCACACCCTGCCCATAGTCGCGCTCGTTATTTTAACGCCCTTGTCCGCAGAGGCTATAAGACAGCTTCCCGCGCCCGTGACAGTCCACTGCGACTGGGGCGGACGGGTACAGCCGAGTTCGAGCGGGTAACGGTACTGACGTTCGGCGGAGGCGAAGTGCGAACCCGTCGCCGCAACGGCGTTTTTCACATAACCCGCATTGACGAGCATTGCGGAAAGCATTATACTCTCGCTCATGGTCGAGCAAGCCGAATATACGCCCAAGAACGGGAAATTGTAATCCCTTGCCGAAAAGCTTGCGGAAATTATCTGATTAAGCAAATCGCCCGAAATCAGCACGTCGATACCGCTCTGTCCGAGCCCGCTCTTTTCTATCGTAAGTTCAATCGCGCTTTTAAGCATTTTGCATTCGGCTTTTTCGTAAGTGCTTTCGCCGTACATGTCGTCGTCGAGCGTTATATCCGCATAACCGCCGATTACGCCCTCTTTCTCCTTGCTTCCGCACACGGCCGAGCCGACTATTATGCGGGGCTTATTATTGAAAAATACGGTATTTCCCTTTTTACATTGCCTGATGTTCATTGCCGTTAGTTTTTGTTAAATTCGGGAATTTATTCACCGCACTTAACGCAATGTACCGAGAATATGTGAATTGTAAATATTAAAAAAGAGACTGCCCGAAAGCAATCTCTTTTTTATTTGATTTTTTATTATCTTTCCATAGACTGAGCCATATAAGATGTTGTGCCGTCCTCTACCCTGAGTACGGTCATTCCGTAAAATTCGTCTACCGTAAACGTAACAACGTTACTGCCGAACTCGAATGCATACTTTTCACCGAGAAGCATAAACGTAACGCCGTCAGCCAAAACCTCATCACCGCGGGTGTAGGTCACCGTATTCGTTTTGAAATCAACGTCAAGGTAATAATAAACGTAATTTTGTCCGTCCGACGAAACACCGCCCCTGTATCTGCCTGAATAATCTACTTCTTCCGCACCAGCCGTTGCGGTAAAAACAAATTCTCCGTCTACGACATTGAGCTGAGGATTTCCTTCCGCGTCGGCAGTTACCGTAAACGTTACGTCATAAGAGCCGAAACCTGCGCCGTAAGGTTCGTAAGTGAAGGAGTACATTCCCGTTGCCTCGTCGAAAGTTAACTCTAACTTAGTTCCCATATTGTCACCGCCAATTTTATAGTCGACTTCCCAATAAGGTCCCTGCTGGGTTATAACAAGGGTAAAAATTGTGTCGTTATCGTCCGTACCGGAATAGGTGCCGGGAACCAATTGAACGTGCTCGGCCGCGCCCTGGGTAAAAGTGTACTCTGTGCCCATAACATTCATTAAAAGCGAACCGTCTTCCAATACTTCGAAATCGATGTTCATAGTCCATGTACCGTCAACGCCCTCAAACAAATATTTTGCGCCGTTTTTAGTTATCGGACCGGTGTAAGTGCCGTCGGGGTCAGTGAACGAACCGCTATAAGCGCCGTTTTCCGACTTGATAATAAACTTGTAAGTACCGAAACTGTCGCTATATTTATAAGTTCCCTCGGAAAGAGGCAACGCTTCCTTATAAGGCTCTGCCGTAAACGCGTCGGGCGCGGTTACTTCGAGTTTGCCGTCTTTATTGACTTTGAAAGATGCGGTTCCCGCTTCGGCAACTCCTTCCGCGGCAACGGTAGCGAACGTGTATACGCCGTAATCGTCACATGAAAGGTCTGCGTTTTCCGCAAGCGTATAATCGGCGCCGCCTGCCGTCAAAGTAAGACTTGCTTTATTATTTTCGGCATTTATATTGAAGACATAAGTTTTATTTTCAACCGTTCCCTTGTACGTGCCGGTTGCGACATTGAATACAAGCGGAGCAACGGTTACCGTGAAATTGCTGTCATAATTACCTGTGGTTACGACTATTGAGTTGACTCCTTTCACCAGATTGACCTGAGCGTAAGGATTTGCATTCGTAACCCCTCCTAACCATTTCCATGTCTTGGAATTGTATCCGTATTCAACGCCGTTTACGGTATAGTACATAAGGTAAGAAGTACCGCCTCCGTTAACAGTCTTGGAAACACTTATCGAATAATCGCCTCCCTGTTCGAGGTCGTATGTTAAGTAATACATAGACCCGGCGCGGATATTATCCATTACGGTAGTCTTTTCCGTGATTTTGAAAGGATTTTCGGCAGTCAAACCTTTGGGTTCTTCGCTGAGCTTGGCAGTGAATGTAACCTTGGGATTGTTGCTGTTTGCGGGAACTACCAGAATATAATCGTAATATTCGCTTTCGATATAAATCTGGAATCCGTCGGTTATGTTAATCTGCTGTGCCTTGTTGCCCGTTCTGCCGTCGTTGATATCCGTCCACCAGAACTCCGTTCCGGTAGCGAAGCCTTCGAACAGAATCCATTTGTCTTTGACGGCGGCCGCATTGAAATAAACGTATTGGAAAGTACTTTCGGGTTCGAGGTCGTACTCTACTCCCGCTTCGGTTGCGGTAAGGTCAACGGCAACTTCCTTAGCTTTGAGGGCTTTTTCGAGAGTTACGGGTGTTTCCGACCAGTTGCCTTCATTATCCTGCTCATACAGCTCTATCGAAGTTACGCCGTCAAGACCCAGGTTAAGTTTAAGACGGTAACTTATGCTGTAAACGCTTACTATATAAAAACCGTTTTCGACAGAGTCTACGAAAACTGAGTCAGGGTTTCCGTTTGCCTTTTTAAGACGCGCTGTTACACTACCTTCCTTTACACCGTTATAAATTCCGGTTGAAGCAATAATAAATTCGTATTCACCGCCTATATAAGTGCCCGTTTCATCGAAAGGCATATCATAGCTATACACGTGAGCATTTAAATCAAATTTCGCGCCCGTGCATTTTACCGTATGCCTGCCCTTTTTGAGATAAACGTACAGGTTGGACTGTTTTTGTTTTTCAACGCCGTCAACCAAATAAGTTGTATCCGTATTGCCTTCGTCGGTAGGACGGTTTACGGTAAACTGATAAGTACCGTCGGCTTTAACAACGAAATATTCGTGGTCGGATACGGTTATGCTAAGACTTTCTTCCGCAGTAATTTCGTGAATCTGTTTCCAGTAAGCGTAAAGCGTGGTATTTTCGGTAACGGTATCAGTATCGAAATCCCATTCCGCCTTGAACTCTTCATCCTTATACCAGCCCTCGAATGCATAACCTTCTTCCGCGGGAGCTTCGGGTTCTTCGAGCTTGTCGCCTGCAAGCAGGTTTTTAACGGCTTCGGGAGCGGTGCCGTGTCCCTTTGCGTCGTAAGTAACCTTAAACACGTCTACCCAATTAGCGTAGAGCGTTAAATTATTTTTGACCGTATCGGTTTCGAAATTCCACTTGTTCTTGCAGTCGGACTCCTTATACCAGCCTTCCAGAGCATAGTTTTCTACGGTGGGAGCCGTAGGAGCTTCGACTTTCGAATTGTATTTTAAACCCGTAACCGCGGAAGGAGCCGTTCCCTTGCCCTGTACGTCGTAAGTAAGGGTGTAGAGAATTTCGTCCCACTTAGCGTAAAGCGTGGTATCTTCAACTACGGTATCGATATCGAATTTCCACTCGGTTGCACAGGAGTCTTCCTTATACCAGCCGACGAACGTATAACCGTCCGCCGAGGGGTCCTCGGGCTTTTCGATTTTAGAGCCTGACTCTAAATCGGTTAACTGTGCGGGAGCAGTACCGTGTCCCTGCACGTCGAAAGTGACTTTGTAAGTCGTTGCTTCGGGTTCGTTATTGCACGCTACGGCAAAAAGTCCGAGAAGCGCGCATACCGCACATGTGAGCGAAGCAAGAACAAGTCTTGTTTTTTTCATACATATATCTCCTTAAATTAATCTCTGAATAAATGAATAATAATTATGCAACCATTTATGATTTATTGGTATTATATTATCATAATTATTCTGAATATGCAACAGATTTTTAATAATAATTTAAAAATAATTTATAAAAATTAAAAAGAATTTATAATTATTAATTATTAAAGCTCTTGTGTAAAAAAAGCCCCTGTGGCGTTTCGCCACAGGGGGTGAAATACCTTAATATTTACTTTTAGCTTTCTACGCTTTGACGGGGATTATCACGACTTCTTCAAACTGTCCGCTTATCTCCTTTGCATGCGACAGCGTTATGCCGTACGCGTCGTTTATCGAAAGCGAACAGCCGAGCTCGGCTCCGCTTACGCGCCTTGTCACAAGACGGGGGTTGTTATATACACGGTTGCCGTTTGCCGTAACTATGCTTGCAGGCGTAAATTCGTAAGACAGGGTTTCAGTCATTCCGAGGAAAGACACCGTAACCGTACCGCTTACCGCGTCCGCCGGAGTAAACTTAATGTCTGCCTTGACGCGTTCGGGGTCTTCGAGCTGAGCGTAGTAATCTCTGCCGAACAGCAACTCCGCGTCGGGCGCTTCTTCTACTATTATATACAGATAGGTTTTAATTTTTGAATCGAGAGCGGAAACAAGCGTCAATTCGTACTTTCCGGGTTTGGATGCCGTAAACATATTGTTGGTGCTTATGTCCGCGTCGGCAACGCTTGCGCCCTGTTCTGCATCGGATACGGAAGCTGTATAACTTACGTCGGTATAGCTTTCCTCCGCCTCTGGCGCTTTTGCCCTGAATTCGAGCGACTGTCCGACGTAAATCTTCAAGTCATCCTCTTCGATTGTCAGATAGTCAACCCATTCATAGCCCGTGTCGTAATAGCGGTATACTTCCGACAGCAGCACCGAAGGAGGCTGAGGATTGCCGACGTTGATTTTTATTACTTTTTCATAGTTACGGCTTCTGGTTTTGAGAACGACCGTAACTTCGCCCATTCTGAAACACCTTATAGTCGCCGTCGAGTTGTTGGTTACCGCGCTGACGTTTATTTTGTTATCCGTGCCCGTAGAAGCGGTCAGCGGTATATCTTTTCCGTCGTCGCGCAGGAACGCTTCAATCGGGTCGTACGAAATCTTGTTTATGTTTTCGGCTACGTTTTCAACGTTGACGATACTGAAAACCACAGGCGCGCCCGCCGAAAATTCGACGGTTTCTTCGCCGACCGTCAAGGTCTGACCGTCCTGCGTTTTGTAGGTCAAATCGAAATACTTGACCAAAAGCGCGTTTTTGGGATAGGGATTATCCGCAACGGGGGTTTCGAGTTCGCTTTTGCGTTCCTGTTTAAGCGAAACGCTTTCAATGCCCACGGGCGACGAATCCGATTTTACGCTGTAATAGCCCGTTTCTTCGTCCTGCACGTATCCGTATACGGGATTGCCTTCACCGTCGATAGATTCTATGCCGTAAATTTTCGACTCTACGTTAAGATTTTTAAGCGAAAGAGTGTCGTTAAGATTAAACTTTACGGTGATTGTACTGAAACGCTGGCTGGAATCCATAAAATAACCGAACGTGAAACCGCCGTCGACGGTGCCGTCGTCTTTTACATTTAATTCGGTTTCAACAAAATCGCCGTTGCGGTTTTCATCGGCTATTTCGAATAGAACCGATAAAAAATCTTCCGCGCCGTACGCGCCGGGCGTACCCGTATAACCCAGCGCAAGCATTATTCCGTCGATATATCCCGCGTTTATAGAGCTTTGCGCGGGGTCGCTTCCCGCTGTTTTTTTGTCGGTGGGATAACCCTTGCCGTCGTAGTTATACTTCACGTTACTTATTTCCACCGCGTAGAAATCGCCGTCGTCTGTGCAGTAAAATTCCCTGCTGTCGCCGTCGGAAATAATATGAGTAAAGTCGTCGCCGAATTCGTAATAAAAATTATTCGTCGCAGGCTTTCCGCTTACGGGCATAACCATAGTTCCCGCCGTTTTGCCTATCTCACCCTTGTTTTCAACGGCAAGCGTCACGGCGTCGCTCAATTCGGTTATCTCTTTTTTGGGAAGCCCGACGGTAAACGTTATGTCGCCGAGGTCGTGGGGGTAGGTATACTCCGCCGAACCCTCCTGCGTGACCGTCGAGGGGGATTTTATTTCAACCGTATATTTGCCGTCGGTAAGAACGGGCAACTCCGTTTCGGTTTTATGACTTGCGTTGAGGGTGCACGTTTTAACGGCTTTACCCTTCGCGGCGTCCGTAGGAACCTGAACTTCCCAATCGCCGTATGCGTGGGCTTCGGGGTTTACGGGTATAGCCTCGGTAATTACGTCGCTGCAAATTCCGCACACTCCGTTTCTCACGCCGTCGGCGGAACAGGTAGATTCGGTCTGAACCGTCCAGTTATAGACGTGCTCGCACTCCTTTTTACAGCCCGCAAACGCCGTAACGGCGAACGAACAGCAAAGCACTGCCGAGCAGACCGCCGATATAAATTTTTTCGTCTTCATAAATTTTACCTCTATCTTGTATAGTATCCGCAGGGGAACAGCCATTGATTCTTTTCGGAAGAATTGTAACCGTTAGGATTATCCTTGTTCGGCTCAACCCAACCGTTACCGTCTAAGAAATAGCCCTGTGCAATACTGAAATTCATTAAGAAATCTTTTAATTCCTGCGTCACGGGATACACGCCGTCTGTGTTCGTATAGGCTGTGTACGCGGTAAGCATATCAATATAATTTTTGCCGTAGAAGCGTTTGGCTACCAAGCCATCCATAAAGCCCGTGCCCGAATCCGTCGCGATAAGCTCCCAGTCCTGGTTTATCTTAGTAAACAGCGTTCCGCCGTACGTGTCCGTAACTTCGTCATAGAAACGGTAATGCCCGTATTCGGGATTATCCTGACCGTTGATCTGCTTTCTGTCGTCGAGCTTGAAAAGCTTGCCGTTGAGAATATTTCTGCCCGTTTCGTCGAGGCTTGCCACCGTCTTGAACGTGCCCGAAGGGAATTCGTAAGGTTTAGCTTCCGTCGCCTGAACCGTTTCGAACTTTTCGTCGGGCGTTAGCTCGCCGTCCTTATCCAGTATGAAGTCAATGTCTATGGGATACGCGTTTTCGTTCAGACCTTCCGCACGTATGCAGAAGTAAAAAGTCCAGCCCTGACTCATAGTTCTTTCGTAACGGAAGTTTTTGGTGTAAGTGTTGGAAGCTCCGCCCGAATCTTGGGTATCGCGCGAACTTTCGTTGACGTACGCACTGCTTCCGTCGTAAACATCGACTATGGGATTTATTACGTTTGCCGTGGTGTCTATAATGGATTCGATTGAATACAAACCGTAATCGGTTGTCGTATATACAAACCTTATTATGTCATCGGCAGAATTTACCGTCGCCCTGAACGCACCGCGCATATTGTTTATGCTTGTTACGTCGTAACGCGTTCCCGGCCATTTGACCTTTACGCTGGGCTGGTTTATGGGATACAGATATACTCGGATTGAACGGTTGTCGTTGTCGGTATAGTTGTTATTGGGGTCGTAGGCGTAACCGTCGGGGAGCGCGGAAAGCGTCACCTTATAGTCGCCGTCAAGCCCCTCCGCCGAGGCGACGCCGTCTTTGAATTCCGAGCGGTAAATAGCACTGCTTTCAATGTCATGCCAAAGAGCATTAAACTTGACGTTGCGCGTATAAGGGCGGGTTTTATTGCCGTTATAATATTCATACAGCGCAACCGTGAAAACGTTGCCGTCCGGCTCGTCGGGCTTGCCGGGTTTATCCCCGCCCGGCTCCTCTTCGCCCGGGCCGTCCGTACCGCCTCCGACGGGAGGCTTATATTCTCCGCAACCCGCCAAACCCAAAACCATGAGCAGGGCAAGCAGTATAACTAATATTTTTTTCATTGATGTCCACACTTTATTTGTTTACTTTATTAAACAAACTCTTTATGTCGTCCCATTTAAGTTTACGAATTATTACGTCAACCGCAAACAGTACAACGCAGGTAATGAGTAAAGGCACAGTCAAATCAACCGTATAAAGCGCCGTTTCGTTTTCACTGTTGGTCAGATCTATTTTTCCGTTCTCCGATACGGTGCCGTTGGCGCCGAGCATTTTGTAGAGAGGCGACGCTTCGAATACCGTAAACGCGTCGTATTCCGACAGGTACGGAACGGTGAAACTGTACTCGGATACATAGTCTGCGCCAGCGTAAGAATAGGTTACCGTCACAGTGTATTTTCCGATATCCCGCGCGGAGAAACCGTAAGAATAAACAGACGAGTCGAAAATCATATTGCCGTCGAGTTTCTCGCCCGAAGGAAGGGTTACGCTTACCGACGCTTCCGAGTCCGCGTGAACCGCGCCGGGCGCGGGCGCAATGGAAACGGACGCGTAACTGTTGCCCTTAACTATATCCGTAACGTACGGGGTGTCAATCTTCTGTTCGGGAATAGCCGATTCAAGCACGTTTTCAAAGAATGAACCGAAGAGCGAGTCCTCTCCTCCCGCCTTCCAGGGCTCTGCCCATTCACCGCTTACCGAGCTCGTGAACGAGAAAGTTTTGCCGTTACCGTGCTTCATATACGAATACAGGGGAACGGGCACGGTTCCTCCGCCCGGTTTTTTGTACGTCACCGTAAGTACCGTCGTTGCACTGCCCTTGCCCGAATTATTCATGTATCCGTTAAGGTAGGATTTTTCTATTTTGTCGGTAAGCCCCGATACCGTTTCGTCGCGTGGACGGGAAATTTTAACCGCGGTAGACGAATTGACGATTGTTTCGTTGGCTTCGCTGTTTATTTCGCCTATGATTACTTCGCTGATTTTCTGCTCGGTATCGGCGAGGTGGTAAGTTCCTCCGCCGATTGACGCGAGGTTGCTTAAAAGCATCGCGGCGGCGTTGGCGTCCGGCGAGTTGTCCGCACCCCTGCCCACGTCTATGACCGACGTAGCTATTCCGTCCTTGCGCATACTGTCGACGAGGTTTTGCGGCGAATCCGCATCTTGTTCGCCCGTGCCGTTGTCGAACGTAAGTCCGTCGCTTATTACCATTACCTGCTTCTGGTTGAATTCGGGGTAATTTACCAGCTCTTTATATGCCTGTTTAAGACCTATATTGAGCATTGTACCCTGCGTCAGTCCTATATCGTTGATATTCTGTTTGACCATATCGCGGTTTGAAGCGTCGGTTACGGGCTGGATTATCTGGCAGTCGCCGTGGAATACCACGACGCAAACCTTGTCGTTATCGTTCAAAAGGTCCACAAGTTTGCACGCCGCCAGCTTCGCCCTCGTCATCTTAGACAGAAAGCCCATACTGCGCGAACCGTCTATTACTATCGTGTAAAGCTTGGAGTCGCGGTTGACGTTTCCGAAATTGACGGGAAGCATTTTATCGAGCACTTCGAGCTCGTTGTTTTCACAATCCTGCACGTAGACGTTTCCGAAGGTAAGTAGGCTTTTTCCGAACAGCGATACGCAGATATTAAGGCTTTCGAGGAATTTTTCGTAGTTGCCCGTTCTCCTTAAATCGACGTTGGACAGGACTATCTCGTCGTATTTACACAACGCTTCGATACTTCCCGGAATCTTTTCGCTGTTGACGTAAGCGTCTACTTCCGCGCTTTCGCCGTACATTTCCTTAATGACTTTACTGTCTTCCGCGCTGTCCGTAATTAAAAGGACTTTAAGACTTTCGGTTACGTTCTGCGTGAAATAGAAGCTGTTGTTAAAAGTGTTTTTGTCGCCCGAAGCACTGATGCGTATTTCGTAATCGTAAGTACCGCTTTCGGCGGTTACAAGCTCGTTGAAGGTTAAGCTGTTAGTGCCGGGGGCGAGAAGCATTGAACGCTCGGCAATGAATTCGGAGTCCTGATAAAGCTCGGCTATCACATGAACTTCGTAACTGCTCTGAATTACCGCGGTAGCCGTTTCACGGTGTCCTTTATAGACGTTCTGCGAAAACTCCACGTCCGAGATCTGTACTTCCTGTTCGCCCTCTTTGATGTTGTCGTCCAGAAACATTGCGTCCACGTGAATATTTTTTGCAACGAGCGCGTCTACCGAGCGCTTCAAAGCGCCCGAATCACCCTCGTACGACTGCTTGCCGTCGGTGATTAAAACTATGCGCTTTATTACGTCGGGTCTGAAAAGCGTGCCAGCATAGTCGAGAGCTTCGGCAATGTTGGTTTCGGTATTGTCGACTTCCGAGCCCTTAACGGACTGAAATTTTTCGCCCAGCCTTGTTATGAGTTTATAGTTTTTTGCAAAACATATAACGCCCATACGCGAATTTTTAGGCATAGCCTTACTCACGTTTCTAACGTATTCGTCGACAAGGTCGAGATTTTTATCTGCGGAATAAGAAACATCCGCAACTACATATACATTGGTTTCGGTAACGGTGGTTATTATTTTCGTACCCGCCGCGGTAAACGCGACGAGAAGCGCCATTACCAGATGAATTACGCCTGACGCGATATTGTGTCCGTTTGCGTTGTCCCTGCGAACCGCTATGAAAAACGGAACGGCAAGCAGCACGGCGAGCGGTATCGCGATTAACAGCAGATAGGCGTTATCGAAGTTGATACTGCTCATAACAATAGACCGTCCAGTCCGCGATAAATATCACGGCAAGTATAATAAATAATGCGATAAGGTCGTCGTACCTTCCGTCGCGCCCCCCGCTTTGCGCAGTTCCGCTGATAACGAAACTTGCGTCGGACACGGCGGTGAAACGTTCTTCTTCGGGCATAGCCGAATAAATGTTGACGGAGCGGGGCGAATTTGCAATCATCATGGTAATTTTATAAACGCCCACTTCCCTCAAATCGTATTCGCAGATATCGCTTCCCGTTTCGAGGTATTCTATTCCGCCGAGCGGAGTGTCTACCCTTATGCTGTCGCAGTTGGCAAGCACGTTGATGACCGCCGTTTCACCGCAGTAATACGACGAACGGTCGACGATATCGGGGAAGGTGTAATTGAGAAGGTTGCTCATCAGTATGGGATAAGAAGCCGATACCGTAAAGTCGGAACTGTGGAAATCGAAAGCGAACACCACCTGCTTGTTTCCGTACGCATTGGTAAGCGTAAATATCATCGGCGAATTATCGTACGAAAGCGCGGTCGTATATTTACGGTAAGGCCCGCACTTTGAATATTTGGTGATAAATATATCGTTGCCCTGAACGTTTTCGGTACCCGCCAGAATTTTCTTGACTTCGGTTTTCGTCGATTTGGAAAATTCCAGCGTGCCGAGCGTCTGCACGGGGTCGCCCTGAACGGTGAAGCCGGAGTTTTCCGTGCTTTTGTCGGGATTTATATACCAGACCGCGCCGTCGGTCGGGACCTTATCGGGCGCGCGCCCCTCGAACACGTAAAGGTTGTATCCGCTTAAACCCGACTGCGAATAATCGGGGTCGGAAGGTTTGATTTTATCGGGCTTGCCCGCACCGAGCGCCGTAAGCGCGCCCTCGATGAAAAACGGTGTTTCGCTTACTATAAGCGTCCTGAACGAAGGGTCGGTATAGTCGTTGAAAATTACGACCTTGTTGTCGAGCGCGAGAGCATCCTTCTCCTCTATTTCGACCGTGAGCGAAGAAAAGTTTGCGTCGCCGATGTCAAAAGAAAATTCCTTGCCTTCGAGCTTTTTCAAATCGAGTTTAACGGCGTCCGCAATCTCTCCGCTTCCGTTTTTATAGAGATTGACGGTGACCGAAGCGTCGCTTTCGTAAGTGAACGCCTTGCCCGTAAGTTTGCCCGAACCCACGGTATATTCCACTTCGGACAGCGCGTAATTGTTTTCGCCCGCGGAAACGTTTATAATTTCCACGTTACTGCTTTCGGAATACGATTTGTCCGTTATGAGGTAATTCAACACGGAAGGATTGGCATCGAAAATTTTCTGCGTCGAACCGATTGCGTCGGCAAAGCCAGAGCTGATGTAAGCGGGCGTTATATCGTTTAAAAGACTTAGCGCCCTGTCCTTGTCTTCGAGGTCCTGAAATACGACGTCGGTAGTGTTACCCGCAAAAATGAGCGTAAACGCGCTTCCTTCGACCGAACCGGAAATTATCGATTTGATTTCGTCTTTTCCTATGTCGAAACGCGTCTTGCTTCCGCGCGAAATGTTCATACTGCCCGAACCGTCGAGAACGAAGCAGTAATCTTTTGCTTTGCCGGGAAGCGCGAACACGGGATGGGCAATCGCAAAAGAAATTGCTATTACCGCTAATATCTGCAAAATCAGGCTTATAATACCCGCAATTTTACTGATGGGATTTTTACGCTTTAAAAACTTTTCGCTAAGCGTCCATAAATACGTGGACGTAACGAGCTGTTCGGTATATTTGTTTTTGATTATATAAATTATAATCAGCACGGGGACCGCTATAAGACCCAGCAGACCCAAAGGATAAGCCAAACTCATTTAAGCACCCCCATATTTACAAGATTATCGAAGAATATTTCGTTTATCGGCTCGTTGGCGGGAACGAGCATGTAGTCCGCCCCGCGCGCGGAACAGTAACCGCGTATTCTGTTAACGGAGTAATCTAACGCGAGTTTATACGCGTTGATTATGTCCCTGCCTATATTTTTACGGTAGAAGCGCGAAGTGTTCTCCGCGTCGAATAGGTGCATTTTCCCGCGCACCTTTGGATTGAGTTCTTCCTTTGACAAAATCTGCACGCAGAGTATATCCCTCTTCTTTTCCGCAAGATAGTCTATTGCCGACTCGAAATTATTGTCGGTAAGAAAGTCGGAAATAATTACAGACATTCCGTCGCCGTAGCCGACGTTTGCGGGCAGAAGCGCCTCGCTTATACAGCAGTCGCCGTCGAAAACTATGTCGTTGAGTTTGCCTACGCTGTTGTAAAACGCTTCTTTCCCCGAAACGGAAGAAACTATTTCGCTGACTTTGCTGTCGCGGAGCACGTACACGGAAACCTTATCCATTTCGCATACGGAAAGGTACATCAAGGCCGCGGCGGTTTTAATCGCCTGCTCGTCTTTTCTGCCCTTATCGAAGCCCATCGACTTGCTCGCGTCGATATAGATGCGGGTGTGCATCTGACGCTCGTCGAGGTACAGCTTCATATACAGGTTTTCAAAACGCGCGTAAGCGTTCCAGTCGATTTTCGTAATATCGTCGCCCGGAACGTAATCGCGGTAATCGGCGAACTCGCAGGAAGAACCGAAAGTTCTGCTCTTGTGGTTTCCGCCGAACATACCCGCTATATTGTTTTTTATAAGCATCTGCAACAGTTCGAGCTGTTGCAGAAACTCCTCGTTAATTACCAAAGAACCCATTCTTTAAATTGCCTTATTCTTGCGCTTGGGAATCGTTTTCGCCTTTATCTTTCTTTAACTTTTCCTTTTTGGCTTTCTTCTCTTTCTTAGCCGTGCTCTTTTCGTCTTCCTCTTCGTGTTCGGAAGCTTCGTCGGCTTCGCCGTCCTTGAACATACGCGAAAGTTTATGAGGCTTTCTCGTGTCGTCGATAAGCATTTTGATAACGTCGTCGACGGAGAGCTTTTCGTTTATCGCGTTATAATTGATTTTTATTCTGTGCCTTAATACGGGACCTGCAAGCGCGTTGATGTCCTCGTAAGACACGTTGTAATTGCCCTTCATGAGAGCGCGCACCTTAGCGCACGTTATAAGCGCCTGCGCCGCACGGGGCGACGCGCCGTATTTGATATACTTTGCCGAAGGCACCTTGCTGTCGAGCTCGGGGTGAGTGTTGGAAACAAGAGTTACCGCATAGTTGAGAACTTCGTCCAGAACGGGCACGCTCTTTGCAAGTTCGCGCATTTCCAGAATTGTCTTGCCGTCGACTACGGGCTCAGCCGTTTCTTCCAAAGTTATCTGCGTCATATTTACGATGCCCGCAAGCTCTTCGACCGAAGGAAATTTTACGACGAGCTTGAACATAAATCTGTCCATCTGTGCTTCGGGCAGAGGATACGTACCGTCCTGTTCTATGGGGTTCTCGGTAGCGAGAACGAAAAAGGGCTCTTCGAGTTTATACGTCTGCTTTGCGACGGTCACCTTATGCTCCTGCATAACTTCGAGCATCGCCGACTGCGTCTTAGGCGTCGCGCGGTTGATTTCGTCGGCAAGCACGAGGTTCGCGAAAATGGGTCCCTTGCGGAATACGGTATTCATATTGCCGTTGGCGTCCTTTTCTATTACGTTTGTGCCCGTTACGTCGGAAGGCATAAGGTCGGGCGTAAACTGTATACGCGAGAAAGGAAGTCTGAGCACTCTTCCGAGCGAACGTACAAGACGGGTTTTGCCGACTCCGGGAACGCCTTCCAAAAGAACGTTGCCCCCCGCGATTATCGCAACGATAACGTTTTCGATGATGTCGTCCTGTCCTACGACGTCCTTATGCAGTTCGTCGGTTATCTTTGAAATCGACTCGCTGAATTTTTTTACCTTTTCTGAATTTTCCATTATTGAACCTCTTAATTTTTTTTCTCTTTTATTCCGCCGTACAGAATATCGAAATAGTTTGTTATAAACTGTCTGTATTCGTCGGGCACGTTATTTCTGTCAAGGTGGTCGAGAACAATTTTGTGATAATCGCTCAGCTCGGGTCCGTATTGGACGTAATCGTCCTTCGAGGGGCTGTAAATTATATCGTTGCTTCCGTACAACTCGTCGCCGTCGCCCGCTCCGCCCGAATTGTTTTTATCGTCGTCGGGGTCGCTCGGTCCGCCGGGATTATCGGAATCCGAACCGGAATAAACCACGTCGGAGTTTGCGGGGAACTGGGAAAGGCTTATGCCGAATATACTGCTAAGGCATTCGCGGATAAATTCGTCCATCATACAGTTGTAAGCCTGCACGCCGAGAACGGTTGTTCCGTCGTTTGTCAGCTTGCTTCCCGCATTTGCAATCTGTTTTAAAAGCGCCGAAGTGTGGTATCCGTTTCCGACGTTGTCCGCAACTGCTTTAAGGTCGGCAAGGAAAACTTCGAATACTTTGTACAATCCGTCGTTCTTTTCCGCATAGCCGGTACTATCAAGAAGTTCCCCGAAAATCGAGCAAAGGCTTACGAGCGCGGATTTAAGACCGTCGTCATGAAGTTCGTCGAACTGCTTGTTGAACTCTTCCGTGCTTTCGGTAAGCATTGTCTTGATATCGGCGTCCGCCCTTTCCGACTTTTCGTTTACGCGGACGAGAGTCTTTATTCTCGTATTGTCCGCCTTATACGACGTTACGCCTTCCAGCACGGCAAGCGCTATCTTTTCAAGGCTCTGCGATTTTTTAAGTTCGCCGCCGATGACGATATACGAGTCAGCCGAAGCGATGAGCCCGTCTATGACCGAAACCGCCGTGCAGACAGTGACAACCATTTCGCTGTCCGTCATCATATCGTCCTCATCCCTGTCGATTGTTTCCAAAAGCCCTTCGAGCACCGACGCAACCGAAGCTTTGAGATTGTCTTCCATGTGCGATTCTTTAACGTCTTTTATAAGCTGTCTGAGCCCGGCAAACTGGTCCTCGGTAACCTCGTACGGAGGGTCGACCGTGCCTGCGCCCGAATCTACGGAAGGCACCGCTATTCCCGCGACGAGCATAGCGCACGCAAGAACGGGCGCGACAGCCTGTTTGAGTATTTCCGTAAACCTGAGTCTGGGTCTGACGGCTCCGAGTTTCGCGTCGGTCGTTTCGCGCTGAATTACCGCGACTTCGCCGTCCGAACCGCCGAAAGCAATCATTGTCTGAACTTTTTCGTTGAGTCCGTATTCCGCGTCCAGCCGTTTGGCGATTTTTCTGTCCGTAGGACGGAGAATAAAATACATAGGCACGCCTACCGCGGCGGAAACGCCTATGCCTACAAGCGCGTAATACAGTGCAAATATCTCGGCGGAGCAGAGTTTAAGAATTAAAAGAAGCGCGCCCGCCGAAAAAAGACCGACAGAAATTCCGCACACCGCGCACTTTATTGCGGTGTAGCGTTTGAAAAATTTTTTAAGCTTGCCGAAATTCTCGCTCATAATTATTACCGTTTATACATTATTCACTATTTATACATTTTGCTTAACTATATATAATAGCGTACAAATATGCATAATTATTTATGTTTATGCATTTATTCTATCATTAATATATGCATATTGCAAGCAAATGCCGTCGTTTTTTTCAATAATATAAAAAAGAAAGTTTATTACAGCAGTTAACAAAAAAATGTTAAAAATTACAAAAATGCGGTTCCCCGATGTCTGAAACCGCATTTTTATTATATAAAGAAATATACAAGCCCGACAAGCACGCCCGAGAATACGCCGAAAACGATTATTGCGCCCGCCACGGTGAACATTTTCGCCGCCATGCCGTATATCCAGCCTTCGGTTTTGAATTCGATTGCGGGCGACGTCACGCTGTTGGCAAATCCCGTTATGGGCACTATCGAACCCGCGCCCGCATACCTTCCTATTCTGTCGTATACTCCCAGTCCCGTCAAAAGACAGCCTAAAAATATTAGAATTACCGAAGTTGTGCCCGCAAGCTCGTCGCCCGTCAGCCCCGCGTATTCTAACATAAAGCGTATAAACTGTCCTATACAGCAGATGAACCCGCCGACGCCGAACGCCGCAACGCAGTTTTTGAAATGCTTTGTGGGAGGGTCCTGTGTCTTTACGTAATTAAGATAATTGCTGTTAACCGTTGTCCTTTCTGTCATTTTTGACACCGCCTTGTTTTGGAATTTTAATGAAAGTTTCGCGCTCGTCCCTGCGCGACAAATCTACGTCGCGCCTCATTGCCTGTACATCCTGTCGTTAAAATACAGCGTAACTTTTTCCGGCATTACGTGCGACATTAAACGGTACGCCGAATTTTTGGTACCGCTGACTTTGACTACGGGAGGCTTGTCCGATAGTATAAGTTTATATATATCTTCCGCCACCGCCGAAGCCGACATTCCGTTCTGTTCCATATGCGCAAGCGCAGCGACCGCCTTATTCACGTCGTGCGCGTAAGCCTTGTTTTCGTCGTCGGAATATATCTTGCGCTTATACGTAAACCCCGTCGCGGTGCCCCCGGGGAGGAACGCCGTAACTTTTATATTGTACGGTTTAAGCTCTGAATACGCTTCGCGCACGAGCATGCAGAGCGCGGATTTGGACGCGGAATAAAAGCTGTCGAACATTATGGGAAGTTCTCCCCCGAGCGAGCCGACGAGTATGATTCGCCCGCCCTTGCCCTTCATAAAGGGGATTACCGCCTGCATAGCTTTAAGCGCGCCGAAAAAGTTGACGTCGAAAAGATAGCGGTAATCGCTCTCCTTCGCGTACTCAATCGGCGCCGCCATAGAAAAGCCCGCGCAGTATATCAGCACGTTTATATAGTTTTTTTCGCCTATTTTTGTTATCGCGTCGGTGAAAGTACTCCCCGAAACGACGTCCGCGCTGATATTCTTTACATCCGCGTTTTCGCACGGAGTGCGCGAAATATTGTATACGTTCCAACCGCGCGAGGCGAGCCGTGAACAGGTTTCGAAACCTATTCCCGAACTTCCGCCCACCACTACCGCTGTTTTGCTGTTTTTTTCCATATCACTATTTTGCGGAACAGGAAAAAAATTATGCGGAAAAACTTATCAGCCGAACGCTACGTCAAGTATCATCATAAGCGCAAATCCGCATATAACGCCGACCGTTGCCTTGACTTTTCCGTCGGAAAAGCATTCGGGTATAAGTTCCGAACAGACGACGGCTATCATCGCGCCCGCCGAAAACGAGAGCGCCCAGGGCAGTATACCGCTTATGAAGGTTACCGCAAGCGCGCCGACCACGCCGGCAACTATTTCCACCGCGCCCGAGAGCTGACCTATGAAAAAGGATTTGCTCCTGCTCATACCGTTTGCGCGGAGGGGAAACGCGACGCACATACCTTCGGGAAAGTTTTGTATGCCTATGCCGACGGCAAGCATTACCGCGGCGACGGCCCCCACGCTTTCACCCGAAGCAAGCGCGCCGAACGCAACGCCGATTGCAAGCCCTTCGGGTATGTTGTGCATTGTTACGGCGACGCACATAATGGCGCACCGCTGTTTTTTTGCGTTATCGGAAAACAGATTGAGTTTGCTTGAAACTATGTCTGTTACAATAATAAGTAATCCGCCCAGAAGAAAACCGCACGTAAGTATCAGGTACGCGAAGTCCTGCGCGCTTTCCATTGCGGGCATTAACAGCGAAAAGAAAGTGGAAGCGAGCATTATGCCCGCCGCACTGCTCATCATCAGAGAAAATGCGTTTTTGCTGACGCTTTTACAGAAAAAAACGGGCAGGGCGCCCAACGCCGTCAACGCCCATGTGAACGTTGTGGCAATCAGCGCCTGCTGCCAGCCGTATAAATTATTAAACCATTCCACAAGTGTTTCTCCATAGTATTTATCCTAATAAGTACAGTTACTACATACTATGAAAAAACGGGGATTATTGTTCTTCCCCGTCGCCGTGTGTTTTATTAAAGCGCGATATGAGCCATTTTTCAACCCTATCGCCATATTTGAGCGAAAGCACCGCAAGCACTATGCAGACAGCGAAAACAGCTATCCACACGGGTATTCCCCAACCGCTGAAAGGTATTAAACTTCCGTTCCCGAGGAAACAGTAAAGCGCTATTATGGCGGGGCGCACCGCAACCATTACGGTAATAAAATAGGCAAAGTTCATAGAACCCAGCCCCGCAACCATACACAAAATATCGTCGGGAAAAAACGGCAGAATCTGCATAAGCAGAAAAATCACTTTGCCCTTTTTACCGATATAGGACGTGTATTTTTCGACGGTATCGCCGCCCGCAATCCAGACGACCGCCCTTTTACCGAAAAGCCTGCCTATAAAGTAGGCGGTTACCGAGCCGATAATTACGCCCGCCGACGCAAGAAGGGTTGCGACGGGAGCGCCCCAGATTATACTGCCCGGAATATAGCATGCGGCCGCCGGAAGGGGCAGAATTACCACTTGAAGTATCTGTATGACTACGTATACGAGCATACCCCATTCACCCGTGCTTTTGATTATTTCGGTTACCCTGTCGATTTTCATACCGTCGGTAGGGTATTCGTTCAATCGGGCGAACTTGGTAAGAAGCGCGAAAGCCGTTATTATGACGAACGCACAGATTACAAGTATGAAACAGCTTTTTAAAAGAGGCTGTTTGTCCAGTATGAATACGGTTGCGGAAAATATTATTCCCGCGGAAGCCAGCGCGTAACAGACAGCCCTGACCGCTACTCCCCAGCCGTACATTAACAATGCCGTTTCTACGATTGCCGACAGACATAAAAGCACCGTCGAAACCAGAACCGCAACTTTCGATTTTACGCTCATTTCTCGTCAGTACTCTTTGACCGCGTTGTTTTTGTACGTCGTGAATTTTATCTTATAGCCGTTTGTTTCGACGGGTTCGCTTTCGTAAACAAGGCTGAAACAAGGATTTTCGTCGAGGTTTTCGAAATACGCGTCGGCTCCGCCCGAAGCATCGACTTTGGTCACGAGCACTTCACTGCAATAGGGCAGAAGCGTCCTGTACAGCATAGCCCCGCCTATAACGTAAACTTCGTCTTTGCCGTACTTTTTTATTTCCGCGAACAGCTCTTCGAGCGAGCCGACGACCGTGCAGTCGTCCCGCTTTTCTCCGCCGGGATACAAAACTATGTTGGTGCGGTTTTTTAAAGGATTTCCGCCGGGGAAAGATTTAAGCGTGTTCGAACCCATTACCACGACGTTGCCAGTAGTGGTTTCGCGGAAAAATTTCATATCTGCGGGTATGGAAAACATAAGACCGTTGTTTCTGCCTATGCCCCACTCCCTGTCTGCGTGCAATATCGCTTTCATATGCCTCCCCTTATTCGGCTACAGGAATACTGTATTTTTTATCGTTGAACTTGTAGTCTTTTAGCGCGAAGCTGTCGACCGTGAAATCGTAGAAATTTTTTATATCCTTATCCACTTCGAGCACGGGCGCGGGCAGGCAGGGCATTTTAAGTATTTCTTCGACAATGGGCACGTGCCTGTCGTAAATATGCGCGTCTGCGATTACGTGCACGAGTTCGCCCGCTTTAAGCCCCGACACCTGCGCGAACATTATCAAAAGCACCGCGTACTGAACGACGTTCCAGTTGTTTGCGGTAAGCATATCGTTGGAGCGCTGGTTTAAAATACCGTTAAGCGTATCGCCCGAAACGTTGAACGTCATAGAATACGCGCAAGGGTACAGGTTCATTTCGTGCAGGTCGGCAAAATTGTATATGTTGGTCATAATCCTACGGCTTGCGGGATTGTGCTTCAAATCGTACAGCACCCTGTCGACCTGGTCGAACTCTCCCTCTTTATACTTGTGCTTTACGCCCAGCTGATAGCCGTAAGCCTTGCCGATACTGCCGTCGGCATCCGCCCACTGGTTCCAGATTTTGGAGTTGAGGTCTTTTATGTTGTTGCTCTTTTTCTGCCATATCCATAATAGCTCGTCTATGCACGACTTGAAAAAAGTACGGCGGACGGTGAGTATGGGGAATTCCTTACTCAAATCGTACCTGTTGACGATACCGAATTTTTTTACCGTATGCGCGGGCGCGCCGTCGCTCCATCTGGGACGGACTTCGAGTTCGGTATCCCATACGCCGTTATCGAGTATGTCGCGCATATTTTCTATAAAAATTTTATCTGCAATGCTCATCGGTGCTCCTTTTTTGCCCGCGCGGAACTAACCGCGCGGGCAATTTCATCTTAAAACGATTGGTGAATGGTACGGTTTATAACGTCGTTCTGCTGTTCGCGGGTAAGCTTATTGAAGTTTACCGCATAGCCCGAAACCCTGATTGTAAGCTGGGGATATTTTTCGGGGTGAGCCTGCGCGTCGAGAAGCGTATCTCTGCTGAACACGTTTACGTTCAGGTGATGGCCGCCGTCGGTAACGTAGCCGTCGAGCATATTGACGAGATTGGTCTTGCGCGTTTCGCCGTCCTTGCCGAGCGAACCGGGAGTAATCGAGAAGGTATTCGAAATACCGTCCCTCGCGTACTCGTAAGGAAGTTTGGCAACCGATTCCAAAGAAGCGAGAGCGCCGTTGGTGTCCCTGCCGTGCATGGGGTTGGCGCCGGGCGCAAGGGGTTCGCCCGCACGTCTGCCGTCGGGGGTGTTGCCCGTATTTTTGCCGTAAACGACGTTGCTGGTTATCGTCAGTATAGACGTAGTGGGAACGCTTTCCCTGTACGTATAATGGCTTTTTATCTTGCCCATAAAGGTCTTTAACAGCCATACGGCGATACTGTCGACCCTGTCGTCGTTGTTGCCGTACTTGGGATAATCGCCTTCGATTTTATAATCGACGACTATACCCTCTTCGTTTCTTACGGGGTAAACCTTTGCATACTTTATCGCCGAAAGCGAGTCGGCAGCGCAGGAAAGCCCCGCTATGCCCGTCGCGAAAAATCTTCTCACCCCGGTATCGTGAAGCGCCATTTCCAACGCTTCGTAGCTGTATTTATCGTGCATATAATGGATGAGGTTGAGCACGTTTACGTATAAGCCCGCAAGCCAGTCCATCATCTGCTCGTACTTGGAAACGACCTCTTCGTAATTTAAAGGTCCGTCGCCGTAAACGGGTTCGAACACGGGCGAAACCTGCATTGCCCTGCCCGTCGCCTTGTCCTTGATAAGTTCGTCCTTACCGCCGTTGATTGCGTATAAAAGACACTTGGCAAGGTTTGCGCGCGCGCCGAAAAACTGCATGTCTTTACCAACGCGCATACAGCTTACACAGCACGCGATGCAGTAGTCGTCGCCCATCTCGGGACGCATAAGGTCGTCGCTTTCGTACTGGATAGCCGAAGTTTCTATGGAAAGCCCCGCACAGAATTTTTTGAAGCCTTCCGGCAGATTAACCGACCAGAGCACCGTAAGGTTGGGTTCGGGCGCGGGACCTAAGTTTGTGAGTGTGTGAAGTATTCTGAACGAAGATTTGGTTACCAGCGTTCTTCCGTCCGTTCCCATACCGCCTATCGATTCGGTAACCCACGTAGGGTCGCCCGAGAACAGTTCGTTGTATTCCTTAATGCGCATAAACTTGATTATGCGCAACTTCATTACGAAATGGTCGATAAGCTCCTGCGCGCGCTCTTCGGTAAGCACACCGCGTCCGATATCGCGCTGGATATAAATATCGAGGAAGGTCGAGTTTCTGCCTATGGACATAGCGGCGCCGTTCTGGTCTTTGACCGCGGCGAGATAACCGAGATAGAGCGCCTGAATAGCGTCCTGCGCGGTTTCCGCAGGTCGAGATACGTCGAGTCCGTAAATTTCGGCAAGACGTTTGAGATTTTTAAGAGCTTTTATCTGCTCGGAAAGCTCTTCCCTGTCCCTGATTTTATCGGGCGTCATATCGCCGTCTTTTAAAAGTCTGTCGCGCTCCTTGCACTCGATAAGATAATCGACGCCGTACAGCGCGACTCTCCTGTAATCGCCGACAATTCTGCCCCTGCCGTAAGTGTCGGGCAATCCCGTAAGTATGTGCGCACGGCGGGCGCGGCGCATTTCGGGCGTGTACGCGTCGTATACGCCGTCGTTGTGCGACTTGCGGTAATTGGTGAATATATTCTTTACTTCGGGGTCGATTTCGTAGCCGTACATATTGAGCGCCTGTTCAGCCATCTTTATACCGCCGAAAGGTTGAAGGGCGCGCTTGAAAGGCTTATCCGTCTGCAAGCCTACTATTTTTTCGAGTTTTTTATCTATATATCCCGCGGGATGGGATGTGAGCGTAGATACCGTTTTCGTATCGGCGTCGAGCACGCCCCCCGCCTTTCTCTCCTCTTCCGAAAGTTTTAATATTTCGTCCCACAAATCGAGAGTCGCCTTAGTGGGTCCTGCGAGAAATTCTCCCCCGCCCGTGTAAGGAGTGTAATTGTGCTGGATAAAATCCCTTACGTTAACTTCTCCGTCTTCGCTCCATACGGAAGGTTTGAAACCTTCCCATTCTTTAAATTTCATAACTCACCTCTTTTCAGTTATTATGTTTTTCTTTGGTTGTCAGTATGCATACCGCGTTTTCGACGCGCTCTTTCGCGGGGGGCTTCATACCCTTCAAAGGATAATCAAGACCCAGCTTTTCATACTTCTCTTCGCCCATTGAGTGATAGGGCAGTACTTCAATCTTTTTGACGGTTTTCAGTCCGTCGGTAAACTCTTTCAATCTTTTAAGATACTCGTCGCTGTCGGTAATGCCTTCCGCAAGCACGTGACGTATCCACATATCCTTGCCTATATCCGAAAGATACCGCGCGAACGCCAAAACGTTTTTGTTGGAAAAACCCGTAAGCTTTTTGTGCTCGCCGTCGTCTATGTGCTTTATGTCGAGAAGCACGAGGTCGGTATATTTCATAAGCACGTCCGCCGTGTTTTTGTCGAACAGTACCCCCGAAGTATCGAGCGCGGTGTGCACGCCGTTGGCTTTGAGAATTTTAAAAAGCTCGGTCACGAATTCGGCCTGCATCATCGGCTCTCCGCCGGAAACGGTTACGCCTCCGCCGTTTTTGAAATAGTTTTTGTACCTGAGCGCGCGGAGCGCGACTTCTTCCGCCGTGTACCGCGAACCCGCGCCCGCCTGCCATGTGTCGGGGTTGTGGCAGTATTTACAGCGCATGGGACAGCCCTGCAAAAATACCACAAAGCGTATTCCCGGCCCGTCAACGGTGCCCAGCGACTCGAACGAATGAATAAAACCCGTCATACCGTAAATTCCGATTTGAAATCAATCCTGCCGTTCGGGATTAAAAAAGGGCTATTTTATAAGAAAAATAGCCCAGACGAACGACATTTTACGCAATACGGCTTCCTGCGGTAATTTCCGCAAACTCGTCAGTCGCCGTTTGCCTGTTGAATTGTAATACGATTATAACAGATACCGCGCCGGTTGTCAACAGTATACACTAAATATTGTATAAGATTTTTTTAAACGGCACTATATCTTGT
Organism: uncultured Clostridia bacterium; assembly: GCA_947570625.1. Taxonomy (GTDB): domain Bacteria; phylum Bacillota; class Clostridia; order Christensenellales; family Borkfalkiaceae; genus Coproplasma. The sequence goes on from CANOUP010000007.1 coordinate 62,093, forward strand.
GTCATTGACCCGAAGAATCGTTATCTTCGGCGTTTTCGCCCGCTTCTTCGCGGTCGAAAAGCTTTTTATTGCGCAAGTGCAGGGACACGACGAGATAGATATTGAAAACCATCAATACCAAAGCCGATACGCACAAAATTATTACCGTCAGTTTTTCGGCTAACGTTATTCCCGCAAGCAAACGCATACGCCTCTCCCCTTTATCTGCACGACGCAAAAAACTCGTTATATATTGCCTTAATACAGCGTTCGTAATCCTCGTTTTTCACGCCTACGACTATATTGAGCTCGCTCGACCCTTGGTCAATCATTTTAATGTTGATATCGGCGGAAGCAATCGCGTTGAAAAGACGGGCGGAAGTTCCCACCGACGACGACATACCGTGACCGACCGTCGCTATAAGCGCTATGTTTTCTATTACGCGCACAACGTCGGGGTCGACAGCTTCCTTAATATTTTCAATAATTTCGTTGAGTTTATCTCCGCTCAACGCCTCGCCCGACACGACAAGCGACATTGTATCTATACCCGAAGGAATATGCTCGACGGGAACGCCCGCGCCTTCGATAACGGAAAGCACTTTCCTTATAAAGCCTATTTCGGCGTTCATGAGCGATTTTTCTATGTAAATGACGGTAAAGTTTTTTCTGCCCGCTATTCCCGTAACCGTATCGCCCGACAGAATATGACGGGAAGTCGGTACAATGGTCGTTCCCTCGTCCTGCGGGCGGAAAGTATTTTTTATGTTAATGGGGATATTCGCCTTGCGCACGGGAAAAATGGATTCGCTGTGAAGTACGTCCGCGCCCATATAACTAAGCTCGCGCAGTTCTTTATACGACAGCGTCTTGATACGGCGGGGACTGTCTACGATATGCGGGTCGCAGGCAAGAAATCCCGAAACGTCCGTCCAGTTTTCATAGAGGGTTGCGTTTACGGCGCGAGCAACGACCGCGCCCGTTATGTCCGAACCTCCGCGCGAAAACGTTTTGACCCTGCCGTCCGCGCCCTTGCCGTAAAAACCGGGAAAAACCGCAAGTTTTACTCCGTCGACCGCTTCCGAAATCGCTTTGTAAGATTTTGCGCCGTCGAGAGTTCCGTCCGCTTTGAAAAATATGACTTCTTCCGAGTCAATAAACTTTGCGCCCGAAACTTCGGCGAATACGCGCGCGCTTAAATATTCACCGCGCGACGCAGTGAAATCCGTGCTGTTTTCGGACACGATACGGCGCTCGGTTTCGTCGAGAACGGCGCCTATATCCGTTTTAAGATTAAGCTGTCTTGCTATATCGAGAAAGCGCGCCCTTACCGCGGGGAAACTCTTGCTTATCCCGCCCGTTTCGTTGAGTTCGCTCTGGCACGAATACAGCAAATCGGTCACTTTGACGTCGCCCGAATATCTTTTACCCGGGGCGGACACAACCGCGAAACGGCGGTCCTTGTCGCTTTCCATTATTTTTTTTACTTCGACGATAATGTTTCCGTCCGCCATAGACGTACCGCCGAATTTACATACTTTCAGTGCCATCCGTTTCCTCGGTCTATATAAGTTTAGCTTCAATATAGTAGCGTTTTTCGTTGCCCTCGCCCATAGAAAAGGTTTTACGGGGCAGGTTCCCGCTTTTTGCGATAAGCGAAAAGAAATCGTCCTTGGCGATTGCGGGAAGTATTACCCCCGCCCCGCTCTCTTCGGTAAGTTCGGCCGCCTGCGCTTCGCCGTGTATATAATCGACTTCTCCGCCGTGCTCTTTTATAAACGAAGCAATGTATTCGTCGAGCAATCTTATACCTTCGGGAATATTTTCGCTGAAAGGTATTACCTCGCGCTTACCGCCCGAAATAAAAACCGCCTTGCCCTTTCCGCAAGTTTTAAGTCCGCTTCTGAACTCTTTTATATTATCGGTCTTTACATATCTGTGGATAGGTTCGAAACTTAGCGCGGGGTCGAATATATTGACCGCCTCGCAGAGCGCGAAGCGCGCGGGACAGGTTTCGAGCTGTTCGTGAGAAAGCGTCTTTTTCTTCTCTTCCCAGCAAGCCTTAGCCGTCGCAAGCGAATGGTTGCCGTCGCCAACAGCGAACAGCAGAGGATTTACCCCTTCCGCAAGCGAATAGAAAGCCTTTGCAACTTCCCGGGAGTTGGATATTGCCGTACCCTTCACGTGTCCGCCGTCCATATTCAGGTCGGAATCGTACAGCGTTTCGCCTCTTACGGCGGTTTTCAAGACTGTATTTTGTTTATCGCTGTACAACAGCATTATATGGGGAAGCTCTATCGGAGCGTTCCTCCTTATCTCTACGCGCGGGGGTATGCGTTCCAAAATAGTCGCTTCGGTCGAACGTACGGGAGTTTTCGCGCCCTGTTCGTAGGAGTAGTCTTCAAGGTCTATCGCAAGCACTATGCCCGTGCGCGTGCCCGACGCGGTAGTGCGCTCGACGAGTATAAAACCCGCGTCAAGCTTTTTAAACGTCCCGTTATTAATATACGACCGCATCGTTGCGTTTATTTCGGCGATGCGGGCTTGCGGATTGTCTTTTAAATATATCTCGGGAAAGACGAGCTTTAAAGCGCTTTCTCTTTCCCCGACGAGTTTTTCAAGGCGCGACCAATAGCCGTAATCGGACGTGAACTGGTCGCAGGCGTTTACCGCCCATATGCGCATATCCGCCGAAGCGGGCAAAAGAATTTCGGGTATATTAATCGTCATAATTTACTGAATGTTGAGAAGGAAAACCGTCAGCGCCGAAACGAACAGCGCAAGCAGTTTGAAAGGTATGTTGGTAGTGAAGAAATCTTTTAAAAATTTACCTATCTTTTTCATAATCAATTAGCCTCCGCCGTCAAATCAGACCAGTAATAATCGCTTAAAGCTTCCTTTATGTCGGTAGCGTCGGCGTACTTCTTTTTGATTGCGCCGTTCTTGACAATCGAAATAATTCCCGTTTCCTCGGAAACGACGATTGCCGTAACGCTTGCGACCATTGTCACGCCGAGCGCCGCGCGGTGACGGCTTCCCATTTCCTTGGGCAGTCTTTCGTCCTGCGCGAGGGGCAGGAAACAGCCTGCCGCATATAGCTTGTTGCCTTCGATTACCAGCGCGCCGTCGTGAAGGGGCGCTTTGGGATAGAACACGGCTTCGACCATCTGCGAGGTTATCTTTGCGTTGATTACCGTACCGCTCTCAATTATTCCTTCGGGAAGGTTGTCGTTGGAAAGAACTATCAGCGCGCCTATATCGCTTTTGGACATATTCTGCACGGCGCGGACTATTTCGTCCATAATAAGTTCTACGCCCGTAACGGTCACGGGTTCCGCCTTACTCTTCTTCTTTGTTCCCGCGTCCAGAAGCGAACGCTTGATTTCGGTATGGAACATCGTGAATACGAGAAGCGCAACCATAGCGATTACAAGTATGAGATAGCCCGAATTTATATCGGGAGAGAAGGCGAATGCAATTCCGCTGAACAGTACGAAAAAGATTGTAAGACCTATGAATTTGGTCGCCTTGTTGTATTTAAGTACTTTGAAAATGAGATAGTACACGATTGCGAACAGCACAAACTGTAAAAGATAAGTAAACCAATTGCCCGCAAATCCCGTTCCGAATTTTTTTATATTTTCGATTAAAGCCGACCAGCTGTACATATTTCTCTCCGCCGTTTTATTACAAGTATGTATCGTTATTTATTATATAGTTTTAAATTTAAAAAATAAAGCGTTTGAAATAATATATTTTACATTATTCGAAAAATATTTTATTATTTACTTTTTCAAGCGCAATCCAAGGCGCCGTAATACCGCTTTTTATATCGGACACGGCGGAGTACAGATAAGTCACGTAATTTTTAAGCCTGCCGTACCCTATCGCGCGCGCCTGTTCGCGCGTCTTTTTCGCACCGTACTCTTTCATTTTGAGAAGTTTTGCGAGTTCCGCGTCCGACATATCGGAAGCAACCGCCGTAAGCAGGTTTTTAAAATATGAAAACAGCCCCGACAAAAGCGCGGTTTCGTCGCCGTTTTTACGGCAGAGTTCGGACTGCACGCTTAAAAATTTACCGAAATCCCTGCGCGCGACGGCGTTTGTCATTTCGTAAATTCTGTAATCGGCTTCCTTGTATACGAGAGCTTCCGCCTCGTCTTTGGTAAGCTCGCTCTTGTCGTTTCCCTTATAGTCTATGATTTTTTCCGTTTCCAGCGCCACGCGCGACATATTGCAAAGACAGTAACGCGCAACGAGCGCGCACGTTTCCACCGACGCGGTTACGCCCGCGCGCTTCAACGTTAGGTATACCCATTTCGTTACCGTTTCCTCGTCGGCTTTTCCGCAGTCGACGTAAGTCACGCTGTGTTTGCGCTTTAAATCCGCGCCCTTTCTGCTTTCGGCGTTGACGATAATGAGTACCGAAGTCGGGGGAAAATTTTCAAACGTCTTTTTGAGATACTTCTCGTATTCGCTTTCGGACGGATATAAGCCAGTAACCTTGATAACGCGCCTTTCCGCCATAAACGGAAAACTTTCGACAGCGGAAACAAGCGAGGTCAGCGCCCCGCCTTTAAGCGTTTCGCCGTCGAACGAAGTATAGTTAAGCTCGGGCATCTGCACAAAAGCGCGCGTGAGCATTTCTTCGCCCTTCATACGGAAATACGCGTCTTCGCCTTCGAGAAGGTAAATGCTTCTCGCGCCCTCCGCTATATCGTTTTTGAGTTCGGTAAATTTCATAAATAGGCACCCTGAATAAACGTTACGAACCTGCGGAGCGCAAAAGACGCAGGCGTGTTTTCGGCGATAGCCATTCCCACGCCCCTTGCGGGAAGGGGAGGATTTGCGCCCACCTCGAAAAGTTCTCCGCTTTCAAGCTCTTTCCCGCAGTACTCGCGGGGGATACAGCCGATACCCATTCCCTTAACGACGAGTTTAACCATCAAATCCCAGTTGGCGACCTCGATGTCGGGGCAGAGCTCGGCTCCGTTTGCTTGCAGGAAATTTTTAAGCGTTCTGCGGAAAATCGTATTTTCCTCAATCATAAGCAGGGGATATTCGCGCAGAGAGTTAAGCGAAAGCGTCTTGCCCTTCAAGTGCGAAAATTTTTCGCCCGCGACGAAAACGTCGTGCAAAGGGCTTACAGTATCGAGGAATTTTACCCCCGCGCTCTGCGCGGGAAGGTTGACGAAAGCGACGTCTATCGCGCCGTTTTTGAGTTTTTCGATTGTAAGAGGCGAGGTCGCCGAAACGAGTTCGAGCTTTACCGACGGATACCGTTCGCCGAACTCCGCTATTCTGTCGGCGAGCAGGTGCGAAAATATAGAATCCGTCGCTCCTATCCTTATCAGCCCCGCGGGCGCGGTCTGTGTTTCGGCGATTGCGCTTTCGGCTTCCTCGATAAGTTTAAGCGCTTCATCCGCTTTTTCGAAAATGAGCTTGCCCGACGGCGAAAGCTCCATACCCTTGCGGGTGCGGTTGAACAGCCTGACCCCCAGCCTTTCTTCGAGCTGTTTTACGGACTGCGAAACAGCAGGCTGGGAAATGTACAGCTCGCGCGAAGCCTTGGTCAGCGAACCGCACTTTGCGACGGTATGAAATACTTTGTAAAGTTCGAGATTGAGCATAATTATTTGCCTACGCAGAATTTTTCAAAAACGGTGTTTATAATGTTTTCGTTTGCTGTTTCGCCAGTAATTTCGCCGAGACAGTCCCACGCTTCTTTGATGTCTATCGCGAGAATATCGGGAGTGTATGCGTCTATATTGCCGACAGCGCATTCGAGCGCGCACACCGCCCTTTTAAGCGCGGAATAGTGGCGTTCTTCGATTATATAAGCTTTGTCCAGCGCGAGCTCGCCCACGCTTTTTTCGGACATAAGCCGTTTAAGCTCTTCCACGCCTTCGCCCGTCTTTGCCGATACGACGGCGTCGAAACCGCTTGCGGGGCGGGATATGTCGCACTTATTGTAAACGCGGAGCACCGGCGCCGAGGTTTCGGGTATTTCCGCTTCGCCGTTTCCGTCGGAAACGGAAAGAACTATGTCCGCAGAGGCGATAATCTTCTCCGCGCGGGCTATGCCTATGCTTTCGACCTTGCCCGAAGTTTCGCGTATCCCCGCGGTATCAGTCAGGTTATATTTTACGCCGTCTATAATCAGCGAACCTTCGACCGCGTCGCGGGTGGTGCCCGCTTCGGGCGAAACGATAGCCTTGTCGTAGCCGAGCATTGCGTTTAAAAGCGAGCTCTTGCCCGTGTTGGGTTTTCCGCAGATGGCGACCGTAACGCCGTCTTTTATTCTTTTACCGCACGAATACGAAGCCGCAAGTTTTTCGAGCCTGTCCGCGACAGCCGAAATACCGTGCTTGATTCGGGGCAGATTCAGATTGTCGAGGTCCTCTTCGGGATAATCGAGGTCGGCGGAAATCTGCGCGAGCACAAGCGTTATTTCCTGCTGGATAAGCTTTATTTCCGACGTAAGCTTTTCGGAATAGAGCATACTGCCCGCGCGCACGGAAGCAAGGCTTTCCGCGTTTATCATATCTATCATTCCCTCCGCCGACGAGAGCGAAAGTTTGCCGTTGACGAAAGCGCGTTTTGTGAATTCGCCCTTTTCCGCGGGGCGCGCGCCGAGGGAAAGCGTTCTAGAAAGTATTCCGCGGGCTATCTGCACCCCGCCGTGGCAGTGAAACTCCACGACGTCCTCGCCCGTGAAAGATTTGGGCGCTTTGAAATACACGCACATACCGAAATCGGTAAACCCTCCGCCGTCTATCGCGCCCGTATACATTACGTTGGGTTTGAAGTCTTCCGTCCTTTTCCCGCCCGTCGGTTCGAACATAGCGCCCGCGATTTTCAAACAGCCTGCACCGCTCATTCTTATTATAGCGACGCCTCCCGTTCCCGAAGCCGTCGATATTGCGGATATAACGTCCATTTTGCGCATACAACTCCTTAACCCGAATTTTTTACGGCATAATTATACCACAGACGCGCTTTGACAGGCAACAAAAAAGACGCCTTGTAAAGACGTCTTTTTTTATCAGTTATCGAACTCGTCGAAAGGCGAACCGCCGTTTGCGCCGTTGCCGCCGTTATCGGAACCGAAATCGCCGAACGGGTCGTCGGGCTTTGTCCCCGACCGTGAATTTCCCTGCTGGCTGTAAGGGTTCTGATAGGGATTGCCGTTGTCGCGGGGCTGTCTGTTATAGGGGTTCTGATTGTAGTACTGCTGCTGTTGCTGATACATTCTGTACTGCTGGGCCTGCACCGCCGCGACGTACTGTCTGTAATTGACGCCCTTGTTATTGCGCACGACGAAGAACAGTATTCCCTGTATGGGGAAAAGTATGCTGGTTACCGTAAACAGCACGTACCTGCGCGAAGCGTACGTCTGGAAGAAACACATAAGCACGCAGATTTCGAGAATTATGAGTACGAGATTCGCCGTGCTGAGGATATATTTATCCATATAGTTGTACATCCACGCCGCCCAGTTGAGCTCTGCGGGATAGTTGCGGAGTTCGTACGAGGGATACGAAATGCCTAAGCTGTTGGTCGTGATATACTCCACTTCGTATTCGAGAACGAGAAAGCAAGCCGAATAATACACGATGTACGCGGCGAATAGTACGCATTCTATTATTCCCGCGGACATGGCAAGTTTTTTCGCGTCTACGTTATAGAACTTGTTTTTCTGCGCGCATACGCCGATGTAGTAAGTGTTGAAAAACGGCAGAAACGCCATCCACTTGTTTTTATAACCGTACCGCGAAGCAATCGTATACAGCGCGATACCCTGAAAAACAAACACAAGCGCGAAACACAGCCCGCCTATCAACAGCTGAACCCAGAACGTGTTCGTGAATAGCGACGCTATATTCGCGTACTCGAAAAAATCCATAATCTCTCCCTGATTATCATATCGTTTGTTAGTATAGTTTATTATCCGTAAATGTAAAAAATAAAACCGCTGTGTGAAATTATTGTAAAAACAGCGGGATTCCGTAGTCCACGCTTTCGAGGGTGAGCCCGTTGGGCGGCAGAGTTTTGCCTACCGAATTGCGGTCGCCCTCTTTTAGCGAGCGCATAATATCCTCTTCGGTAATTCTGCCCGAAGCATAGTAAAAAACCGTGCCCGCAAGCGTACGCACCATATTGTACAGAAAACCGTTGCCCGTTACATACAGCTCTATGTCGGTAGTATCGCCCGTTTTTCGCGTTTTTACTTCTATCGAATAAACCGTGCGCACCGTCGTCTTTACCTGCGAACCCGCCGAGCAGTACGCCGAAAAATCGTGTTCGCCTTCCAGCATTTTAGCCCCTTTTTTGAGCTTTTCTATATCCACGGGCAGTTTAAGACGCACCGCGTACCTGTCTTTGAGAGGCAGGCGGCGGGGCGAAATGTAAGCCCTGTAACAGTAAGTTTTTTTCTTTGCCGACCGTACAGCGTCGAAGCCTTCGGGCGCGAGGGCGGATTTGAGAACACTTATGTCATCGGGCAGGCGGAAGTTAAGCGCGTCGGCGAATTTCTCGGGCGGGATAGAAGTTTCGGCGTCGAAATGGCACACCTGCGCCGAGGCGTGCACCCCGCTGTCCGTCCTTCCGCTTGCGGTCACGCTCACCTTTTTGCCGAGCGTTTCGCTCAATGCGGAAGAAAGTTTTTCCTGTACCGTCACGGCATTGTTCTGAATCTGCCAGCCCCCGTAATCGGTGCCGTCGTATGAAACGAGTAGAACGTATCTCATCAGCCCAGCCTTATATATTCGTAAATTTCGGGGAATATAGTATCCGCGTAAACATTTAAAAGCACCGCGCCCGTAATAAGCCCCGCAAACAACAGCACGATTATTACATCGCGCCAGCCGAACGCAAGCTTTTTGTATTTGGTCCTCTTCTTCGAGCCCGCGTAACACCTTGCGTCCATTGCGTCGCCCAGCTCTTCCGCGCGCCTGAACGCGCTTATAAGAAGGGGTATCAGTATGGGTATAACCGCCTTTATTCGCTTGAATATGTTTCCGCTTTCGAAGTCCGCCCCCCTCGCTTTCTGCGCAGAAATTATCCTGTTGGTTTCGTCAATAAGCGTGGGTATGAACCTGAGCGCGATGGACATTATCAGCGCGAGCTCGTGCACGGGAAAGCGAATCCATTTCAGCGGCGTAAGCAAACTTTCTATGCCGTCGGTCAGTTCCACGGGCGCGGTAGTAAGCGTAAGCAGAGCCGAACCCATTACGAGAAAGAAAAGACGGAGTATAAAGAATACGGTGAATATCACGCCTTCGCGGTAAATTTTTATTATTCCCCACTGCCACAGAAGATTGTCGCCGCCGTGGAAAAACAGGTTGAGCACGGCAGTGAATACAAGAAGCACGAGTATTGCTTTTACCGAGCGCAGAACTCTGCCGAGCGGTACGCGTGAAGCGATGACCGCCATGATTAAAACTATAAAACCGAGCGCAAGCGAATAGAAATTATCGGCGAGAAAGAGCGCGACTATATAAGCGATAAGCGCCAGAAGTTTTATCCTCGGGTCGGACTTGTGCACGAAGGATTTTACGGGATAGTACTGTCCGAAAACTACGTCGTTAAGCATCTGCTCCCCCTTTGTACAAAGCAATTACTTTGTCGGCAAAATCTTCTGGAGTACAGTTGCTGTTTACGGTTATTCCCGATTTTGCGAGAATACCGCTTATTTTGGAAACGAGCGGAACGTCCAGCCCCAGCGCGTACAGTTCTTCCTCGCGTCCGAAAATATTTTCGGGGCTGTCGCACATAACGGCTTTGCCGTCGGCTATTATCACGGCTTTCGTGCAGTTTTCGGCAATTTCGTCCATATCGTGGGAAACGATTATTACCGTACTGCACCACTCGCGGTGAAGCTTATGCAAAAGCTCCATTATTTCCTTTTTGCCGAGCGGATCGAGCCCCGCGGCAGGTTCGTCGAGTACGAGAACGCGCGGTTTTGTTACGATAACTCCCGCTATCGCAACCCTGCGCTTCTGTCCTCCCGACAAATCGAAGGGTGACTTGTCCTTTACCTCGTTATAGTCGAGCCCCACTATCTCTATGCTTTCCCTTACGGCTTTTTCGATTTCCTCCGCGGGAAGCTTTTTGTTGAAATTTTTAAGACCGAACGCGACGTCGTCAAACACGCTTTCGGCAAACAGCTGGTATTCGGGATACTGGAAAACCATACCCACGCTTGCGCGCAGGCTCTTAAAATCCGTCTTTTTGTCCGCAAGGTTGAAAGACCCCACCGTCAAAGACGGAAGCACGGGCGCGGGGCTGCCCTTTTTAACCCTCTTTCTGCGGTACCGCTTTTCCGCCTGCGGTAAACGGATAAGCGCGTTCAGGTGCTGTATAAGCGTCGATTTACCGCTTCCCGTATGACCTATTATACCGAAAAACCCGCCCCCGCCGATATGCAGGTTTATACCGTTCAAGGCTTTGACCGCGAAAGGCGACTTCTTCGAATAGGTAAACGTAAGATTTTCGATATCTATATCCCATTCGGGAACGCTCTTTTCGGGGCGGGGTTTGCCGTGCGGGGAAACCGCGTTTACGATACCCGCGGAGTTAAATCTTTCGATTATTCCCGAGGCAAGCTCTTCGGGGCGGAGAACCTGTTCCAGCCCCATGCCCGCGGTATTGAGCTTATTTATTATTTCTGTAATTCTCGGCAGACAGAGGTTGTAAATTTCGAGCATTTCGCCGTTTTCGAAAATTTCTTCGGGCGTGCCCGAAAGCACTATTTCGCCCCTGTTCATAACGACGGTGCGGTCTGCGAGCAGGGCTTCTTCCATAAAGTGGGTAATGAGTATTACCGTTATGCCCTCTTCTTTATTGAGTCGTGTAACGACCTCTATCACCTCGCGCCTGCCCTTGGGGTCAAGCATTGCGGTTGATTCGTCGAGAATAAGTATTTCCGGTCTGACGGCGAGCACGCCCGCAACGGCAATGCGCTGTTTCTGTCCGCCCGAAAGTCTTGCGGGGGTCGCGTGCCTGTACTCCGACATACCGACGGCGTTTAGCGCCCATTCTATGCGTCTGCCTATTTCGTCGCGGGGCAGACCGATGTTTTCGGGCCCGAAAGCGACGTCGTCCTCTACAATAGAAGCGACCATCTGGTTGTCGGGGTTCTGGAAAACTATCCCGACGCGCTTTCTTATTTCCTTACGGTTAGCGCTGTCGTCCACATCGAGCCCGAGCACCGTTATTTTGCCCGCGTCCGATTCCAGAAGCCCGTTGACAAGGCGGGCAAGCGTGGACTTACCGCTTCCGTTATGACCTATCACGGACAGGAACTCGCCCTTTTTTACAGTGAGGCTGACGCCGTTGACGGCGTACGCTTCCCCGCTTCCCGGATAAGAAAATTTTACGTTGTCGAAAACTATCGCGTTTTCGGGCTGAATTTTTTCGGACATAAGCAGATTATAGCAAAAAAAAATTTTTTTAACAACAATTTGCAAGGCTTTTAACCGTAAAGCGGATAAAAATTTTTTCACGCCGGGCGCACAAACGTTTCACAGACTTTTTTAAGTTGAATTTTCAAAAATATTGGACGCTTAATATTGACTTTTAATATAATTTGGATTATAATCGTTTGTGTGCAAATTTATTGCAGAACTTGTAAATTATTATTATTTTATTCGGAGGTTTCTTAATGAAAAAATTGACTATCGACGGTAATACCGCCGCCAGCCATGTTGCGTACGCCTTCTCGGAAGTTGCCGCGATTTATCCCATTACACCCTCCTCGCCTATGGCGGAGGTTGCGGACGAATGGGCGACTGCGGGCAGAACCAACATGTGGGGTCAGAAAGTAAGGATTGCGGAAATGCAGTCGGAAGGCGGAGCCGCGGGCGCCGTTCACGGTTCGCTGTGCGCGGGCGCGCTTACCAGCACGTACACCGCTTCGCAGGGGCTTCTTCTGATGATTCCCAATATGTACAAAATTTCGGGCGAACTTATGCCTATGGTTATGCACGTTTCGGCGCGCGCGCTTGCGGCTCACTCGCTCAACATCTTCGGCGACCACGCAGACGTTATGGCTTGCCGTCAGACGGGCTTTGCCATGCTCTGCAACTCTTCCGTTCAGGAAGTTATGGACCTCGGTCTTGTAGCCCACCTTTCCACACTTAAATCGAGAGTTCCCTTCATCAACTTCTTCGACGGTTTCAGAACTTCACACGAAGTTGCTAAAATAGACGTATGGGACGACGCCGACGACTATGCCGAAATAAGAAATATCTGCGACAAAGTAGGTCTTTCCGCCGACATTGCCGACTTCAAGTCGCGCGCGCTCAATCCCGAGCATCCTATTCAGAAGGGTACCGCACAGAACGGCGATACATATTTCCAGAACAGAGAAACGGCAAACAGCTATTACGAAGCAGTTCCCGGTATCGTTCAGAAGATGATGGACGTCGTTTCCGCAAAGTGCGGCAGACCTTACCACCTCTTCGACTACGTAGGACACCCCAACGCAGAATACGTTACCGTATGTATGGGTTCGGGTTGCGAAACGATTGAAGAGTCCATAAACAAACTCAACAAACAGGGCAAGAAATACGGACTTGTAAAAGTACGTCTTTACAGACCTTTCTTCGCGGACGCTTTCATCGGCGCGCTTCCCAGAACGGTTAAAAAGATTGCCGTGCTCGACAGGACGAAGGAACCCGGCTCGCTCGGCGAACCTCTCTACCTCGACGTTTGCTCGGCTCTTCTCGAAAAGGGAATTACAAATATTAAGGTAGTAGGCGGAAGATACGGTTTAGGTTCGAAAGAGTTCACCCCCTCGATGGTTCTTTCGGTTTACAAAAATCTCGAAGACAAACAGCCCAAAAACCACTTCACGGTCGGCATTTACGAGGACGTTACCCACTCGTCGCTGGATTTCTCGGAGAAATTCGACGCCGCACCCGAAGGCTCTACAAGCTGTAAATTCTACGGACTCGGCTCTGACGGCACCGTCGGCGCGAACAAAAACTCCATCAAGATTATCGGCGACCATACGGACAAGCATGCGCAGGCGTACTTCTTCTACGATTCAAAGAAGTCGGGCGGTATAACCGTTTCCCACCTCCGTTTCGGCGATTCGCCTATCCAGTCCGAGTATCTCATCGACTCCGCCGATTTCGTTCAGTGCTCCAACCCCTCGTACGTTACGCGTTACGATATGACGAGCGACATCAAGGACGGCGGTACGTTCCTTATCAATACAAGCGCGACCACGGTCGAAGCGCTCGAAAATTTCCTTCCCGCAAAGGTTAAACAGGATATCGCCAAAAAGCACATCAACCTTTATGTTATAGACGCTATCAAGATTGCCGCAGACCTCGGACTCAGAGGCAGGACGAACACCATATTGCAGTCGGCGTTCTTCCGCGTCAACCCCCAGATTATGCCCTACGAAAAAGCCATCGAATATATGAAGTATATGGCTAAGAAGTCGTTCGGCAGAAAGGGCGACGCTGTCGTACAGATGAACTACAACGCTATAGACGCGGCCGCCGGCGACAACCTTGTTAAGATTAAGGTTCCCGCAAGCTGGGCTAAATCCGTCAATGGCGCGGAAATGGTTAAAGGCGCTAACAACGCTTATTATCAGGAAATTATCAAACCTATCCTCTACCTCGAAGGCGACAAACTTAAATCGTCGCAGTTCAATGCGGACGGACACGTTCCCACCGGCACGACGAAGTACGAAAAACGCGGAGTCGCGGTGCTCGTTCCCGAAATCATTACGGAAAAATGTATTCAGTGCGGAAGCTGTTCCTTCGTATGCCCCCACGCTTGTTTAAGACCCGCCCTCATTAAAGAAGGCGCAAAGAAACCCAAGACCCTTACGACGAAAGCGGCGATAGGTCTTGCGGGTTACGAATACAAGATGCAGGTTTCTCCCCTCGACTGTATGGGTTGCGGAGTCTGCTCGACCGTCTGCCCCGTAAAAGACGGCGGAGCCATCAAGATGGTTCCCCTTGCGGAAGCGCTTGCAAAGGGCGAAGACAAGAACTGGGAATACGCCGTCGAGCTTCCCGAAGCGGATACTTCCAAGTTCAAGAAAGACACCGTCAAGGGCTGTCAGTTCTCAACTCCCCTCTTCGAGTTCTCGGGCGCGTGCGCAGGTTGCGGAGAAACGCCTTACGTCAAGGTCGTTACCCAGCTGTTCGGCGAAGATATGGTTATCGCAAACGCTACGGGCTGTTCCTCCATTTACGGCGGTTCTTCCCCTACGTGCCCCTACACCACCAACAAACAGGGCAGAGGCCCCGCGTGGGCTAACTCTCTGTTCGAAGACAACGCGGAATTCGGCTACGGCATGAACCTCGCTTACACGACGAGAAGAAACGCGGTCAGAAGCAAGGTTGAAAAGCTGGGACAGATTTGGGACAACGAAGAAGGCAAAAAGGCGTGCGAAGCTTACCTTAAAGCGTTCGATGAAAGAGAACCTTCAAAGAAAGCTTCGGCAGAGCTTGTAAGAGTTCTCGAAGAAAACCTTGACAGCAACAGCGAAACGGTTGCTCTTTTGAAAGATATTCTTGCCGTTAAGCAGAAAGTTGCCAAGCTTGCAAAAACCTGGACAAACTATGCGGACGGTCAGGAAGCGAGCGAATCATTCGTCAAAGCAATCGAAACCTACTCCCTCATTAAAGACATTCTCGACGCCAAGGACTGCCTTGCCAAGAAGTCCGTATGGATTTTCGGCGGAGACGGCTGGGCTTACGATATCGGATACGGCGGTCTTGACCACGTGCTCGCGGCGGGCGAAGACGTAAACGTGCTTGTACTCGACACCGAAGTTTACTCCAACACCGGCGGACAGGCTTCCAAAGCAACGAATATCGGCGCGGTTGCAAAGTTTGCTTCCGCAGGCAAGAGAATAAAGAAGAAAGATTTGGGTATGATAGCCAAGTCTTACGGATATGTATACGTTGCGCAGGTAGCAATGGGCTCCAACCCCGCACAGCTTCTCAAAGCGCTGACCGAAGCGGAAGCTTATCACGGTCCCTCGCTCATTATCGCATATGCGCCCTGCATTAACCACGGCATTAATATGACGAAGAGCCAGCTTGAAGAGAAAGCGGCGGTCGACTGCGGATACTGGCAGCTGTACAGATACAATCCCGACGGCGACAAGTTCACGCTTGACTCCAAAGAACCCACGGGCGATTACCAGGCGTTCCTTGCGGGCGAAACGAGATACGCTTCGCTTATAAAGACGCAGGGCGAAGAAGTTGCGGGCGAGCTGTTCAAGAGAACGGAAGAATCCGCTAAGGAAAGGCTTGAAGGCTACAAAAAGCTTGCAGGCAAAACCGAGTAAACTTTACGTTTAATAAACTAAATAATAACCCCCGAACCGAAAGGTTCGGGGGTTACTTTTAATTTCAGTGGTCATCTTTTGCGTTCATTACCACCCCCACTATCCAGCAGATTATTCCGCCGACGGGGAAAACTATCCAGCCCGGGTGCCATAAATTCCATACAAAACCGATAACGAGGAACAGCGCCACCGCCGTCATCATTATCGCTCCGCAGATTGCGTCTTTTAGTTTTAAGCGTGGCGAAGGGTTTAACTCCTTTTCGTTCTGCCTGTTATATTCCGAAACTTCGTATTTACTGTGCTGTATTCCGTAATATACAATTCCTCCTACTAAAAATGAAAGTACAAACATAAACGCCGAAACCACGTAACAGTAAGCTTCGTCCTCCGCCGAAGCCGAAACGGTAATTATACCTGCGTCGATAAGCGTAGACATAACGACAAGAAAAACCACGTCCACGATTATGCCCGAACATAAAACAGCCAGATTACGGGCAAAACGTTTTAGAAAGGCTTGTACTTCTTTTTCGCTGTAAACGCCAGAAACGGTGCGGTATTTTTTGCGGAACCTGTCGTGTTCCATACCCGAATACACAAAAATAAATACGGCGGCGGCAACGCAAACCAAAACGGCTGCCGCACCGAAAACAGCTGTTATATCGGACATATTATTATTAAACGATAGCGCGTAACCGTTAATAAGCACACACAGCGTGGCGCCGAAAAGAATTAAGAACACGCCTGCCGCTATACGGCGTGAAAATTTATCCATGTGCTTTATAAATCCGCCACTGTCTTGTAAGGGCTCTTCTTCCTTTTTTTCCTCTTTAACGGCGTTGCCGCGGACAAGCTCGTCAAGCGAAACGTTGAACATATCGCACAGCATAATAAGCTTGTCGGTTTCGGGAAAAGCTTCTCCCGTTTCCCATTTGGATACAGCCTGACGCGAAACGCCTAACCTGTCGGCAAGTTCTTCCTGTGTGATTTTATCACGTTTCCTTAGAAAGTGTAAATTTTCAGATAAATTCATTGGTTCCTCCAAAGCGTTATTATACGTTCATAATAAGTTATCACGGCGGTTAAATCAACCAACTTGCGTTTCCGTTTTCCTTCCCGTACACCTCTTGCACGAGAGTGAACAGCGCCTG
>CANOUP010000008.1 GCA_947570625.1 uncultured Clostridia bacterium
TTTCGTCCGTACATATGCTTGAACTACCGATATCAAGCTCCGCACAGACCGCCGTCTGCTCGCCGTATAAATTACGCTTCTTTTCCCAGGTAAGACCGCCCGAATACCAGCCTTCGTTTACTGTAAACGAAATTACGTTTTCGCCCTCTTTCAAAAGCTCGGTGACATTGTAAATCTGCATTTGCAAAGTCTTGTTATACGAAGTCCAGCCGGGGGTTAAATAGCTATCCCCGACCCTTACTCCGTTTATTTCCGCATAATATAAGCCCAAAGCCGTGACTTTTAAAACGGCTTTTTCCAAGCTCTCTATATTGAATTTCTTTTCTACGGTAAAGGTGTTTGCCCTTTCCTTTACTCCTATAAATTTACCGTTTAACATCTATATTCTCCGCTTTCCCGTTCAGATAAATATTTTTTACCGTAACCCGTTTCACTTCTTCGGGCAATTCGGCATTGAAGGTAAAACCCTTTTCATCGAACCCGATATTCAAAAGTCCGTCCGTAAATACCCGGCAGAAAAGTCCGCTTTCCGCCGAAAGATGTCGCATACCGCCCTCGGGATATGCTTCTACCGCATAAGGAACATGTTCGCCCAAAAGACGGGTGTTGCAGTATTCTTTCAGCTTTGCCCATGCCTTTTCTTTTTCGCCCACGCGGAACAGCGTGGCAAGATAATATAACGCACTTCTATCCCAAAGGATTGTTTCGCCCTCGGTGGAACGGCAACTGCCGTCCGTCCACAGTTTTTCGTCTATGCTCTTTAACGTATCCTTTGCGCGTTCCGTGATACCCATATAAACGGGCAAACAGTTCCACGCACGGATTTCATTGCATCCTTTATGGTAATGATAGGTCTGATACCCCGCCACTTCGCCGCCGAAATAATTTTCTATGCCGTTCTTTATTTTGCTCTGCAACGCAAATACGCTTTCGGCTTCTTCCTCTTTACCCATACGCTTTAATAAAATTGCGTAGCCTCCGAGTCCGCCGTATGCAAGAGAGGAAGTATTCAGGTTTACGCCCGAAGAAATGCGATTTTCCAGCTCGTCGCTGTCCGAAAATACTACGCCGTCGTCGGTCAAATTTCTGCGGATATATTCAACGCACCAATCGAGCGCCTTTTTCTGCTCTGCGTTCGGAAGTTTCCCTTGCGTTAAGAGCACGCGGGAAAGTCCGTACAAATACATTTCAGCATCGCCCCTGTCGCCCGCGCAGCCGAAGTTATCCGTACCGCCGCAGATGATACTGCTTGGGATGGGCAGATAGCCGTCGTTGAAATAGGGATAATACCAACCGTATATATTTTCGATCGCCTCCGCCTCTTTTTTATCGCCCGTGAACGCAAACCACGGAGCGACGTATTCGCATTGGTCGTTGCACCATATCGCCGCATAATACGCAAGCCCGCCGGGGTTATGGATTAATCCTTTGAACGTTCGGCACAATCCCTCCGCCGCTCTGAGCTTTGCAAATGCAAACATAGTGTCCACGGTATCATTTCCCATGGTAATATCGCACTGCGATAAAATTTCTTCCACGCGCGCCCGTCTTTTTTCAAGCGGGGCATTTTCGCGCGGAATATCCCCGTTTGCATATCTCGCCGTGTATGAGAACGTAAGCGACAGACGCTCTCCTGCCCTTATCGGACGGCAAGGCGTATTACAAGAACATTCAAAATAGACATAGCCTTCACAGGTAAGACGCAAATCAATACGGGTGAGTGTTTTCCATTCAAGCGAAACGGATTTCGTTCCGTTGTTGCAAAGCTCTACATGCTCGTAAAAGACGGGCAATCCCACGGACGGAAAAAACCTGCGCGCAACCGTCAATTCACCCGCATGGGAATACACCGAAAGCACCCCGTCAAATTCCACCCGCCCGAATGTTTCCTTTGTCTGGAACACAATCGGACTTTTATCCGTTTCGGGATAGTAGGTTGCGCAAGTATTATTCGGTTGTGTGCGGAAATTGGGAAACGCAAACTGCCGTTTATAATACGGCTCGCCACACTTTACGCCGTAGGTTACGGCGCAGGAAACTTGCTCTCCGCCCATTTCGATACGGTCGGAATGTCCCTCAAAATCTTCGCTTGCGATTCTTTTTTTGTTTTCGGCAATATACCAACGCATAAGCTACCACCTTATAAATAAAATTTAATTTCGTATTCTTTGTTTACGTCGAGTACCACAGGAACACAAATCACGTCGCCGTCGGATGCGCAGTCCGATGTATTCAGGGGGAACGCCGAACTATCCTTTTTCGTCTTTTTATAGCCGACTTCTTCGCCGTTTACCGTCACTTTCCGAACGCTTTCAGCGTCCTTTAACAGGTGATATTTAACGGTTACTTCGCGCTTATCGAAACACTTTTCACCCTCGAATTTGCCCTCTGCCGCGTGGAGCTTTATTACAAAGGCGTTGCAATCTTCACAATAGTACGCCTCGTATGCGCTCTTTCTGAATTGTCCCGACTTATACGCCGTAGTTTCGGTATCGTCCTCGTAGAGATACCCGCTGTCCGTCGCATCTTTGCAGGGGTAGAAATCGTAAACGAGCTTATCCCACTTCTGTTCTTTCGTGTTATGAGCCTCGTATGCCAAAGGCAACAGCGCGCCGAGCCTTACGAACAAAGGCGATTCGTGCAAGCCGTATCCGCGCACGACCGTTTTACCGCCAGCATAAATTTTACCGCTGAACGCGTCAACCCATTTGCCCGCGGGCAGGTAGGTTTGGTGTCCGTCGGTATGCTCGACAATCTTTTTAGCCAACAATTCACAGCAAGCCTCGCCTCCCGCTTGGAAGTACTCGATTTCAACCTTATACTCTCTGTCCGCTTCAAGCCGTTTTAAATCCCAGACCCACGCCGCGTGAAGCGTCTTGTCCTCTAATACCTTTTCACCGTCTATCCATACGGTTGAGCCGTCGTCGCAGCGGATATACAGCTCCACGGGGTCGGCAAATTTCAAAACGGTTGAAAACATTGCCGAAAAATCGTAAACGGGCACGCCTTTTTCGGGCGAAGTGTGATTTAAAACCATATCAAGAACATTGTATTCGGCGGTTGCAATCGGCTCGCCTTTAAGCTCTCTGCCGTTATAATATGTTGCTTTTACTTTCTCTGTATAACATTTTTTATCTACTGCCCAAGGTCGGTTGCCGCCAATAGGCGAAATGAGAATATCGTTGCCAAGCATATACGCGCCGTCGCACTTTAAAGCGCGTTTATCTGAGGGATATTCCCAGCCCAATCCCTTAAAAATCGGTAAACCGTTTTCATAGCTTTCGTATGCGCTTTTATAAATGACGGGGAGAAGACGGTAACGGAGATTGTTGTATTCCCTGACTATATCTTCTGTTTCCTCATCGAAAACCCAAGGCTCGCGGGTGCGCTCTACGATATTCGTGCAGTGCGGACGGAATACGGGAGATAACGTGCCGTACTGCATCCAGCGGATAAACAGCTCTTTATCGGGGTTGCCGATATGTCCGCCGCAATCCGAATTGAGATACGGAATACAATTGTTCCCGCATTTTATAATATTATCCACTTCCTGCGAAATCACGCCCGCCTCCGAGCCTACATCGCCCGTCCACTGAATGGAATAGCGGTGTGACGCGCTGTCTTTAATCCCCAAATAACTGCCCGTAGAAACGTCTACGGCATTGCCCATTATTACGGGACGGCGGTAAATGTCTTTGCTTCCCGCTTGTCTTTGCCAAAAATTGCGTGTAATATCTTCAAACAAATACAGTCCGCAGGTTTCATAAGGCAGATTTTTAGACGGCGAAACAAGCTTTATCCCCCAATTTCTGTCGTACCACCAAATATCCAGCCCCTTTTTCATTAAAGATTGTAAATTGCTTTCGCGGTAGGCAATCTCTTCGGACTCGAAAACTTGCTTGCCGTCTACGGGTTCGGGGTGGTCGTTGAACATAACCTCAACGCCGTGCGCGTGCGCAAAGTCTAAAAACCTCTTCATATCGGGAAAGAGTTTTGTGTTGATATCGTAACCCCAGCCGTGTTCGCACGAACGCCAGTCCGTATCTATGACCATAACGTCCAAAGGCACGTTGTGCGCTTCATAATCCAAAATAAGCTGTTTAGCCGTTTCTTCGGTGTAGGCGTAATACTTACTGTTCCACCCGCCGAGCGTGGAAAGACGCACCAGCTCAGGCTTGCCCGTAAGCTCGACGAAGAGTTTGCGGAGCTTTTTCGCGTCCCTTCGGCAAAGCAACAGATATATATCCTGAACGTTTTCTTCTATCTTATATTCGCCTTTTCTGTCCACGGAATAGCCGCCGTCGGGCACGATAACCCTCGGCGTGTCCGATATTGCGAAAACCTCCGGCGTCTTATCCAAAGGAGGAAGTTCGCCGCTGTTTTTAAGTTTTTTATAAGTATAAATCTTTTTCCCGTTTTTTTCAAGCCTTACGCCCGTAAGCGATTTTGCATTTTCGGGAATATATAATTCGTATTCTCCGAAGCATACTACGCTCTCTTCCTGCGTGTATGCAACTTCATTATTTTCATAGTTGGTTTTATTTGGAATGAAAAAAGTATTGCTGTCGCAAAATTTTCCGTTTTGACTGCATTCGATTCGTATAATATCTGCACTTAAAAGCTGTACTCTTACTTTACCTGATATAATTTGTTCCATAATTTCACCTTAGAATATTTGCTTGCCCGCCCTTTCATTCAGGACGGGCAACCGTTAAACTTATTATTGTTCGCTGAAAACACAGCGGGGATTTGCAATGCCCCAGCAAATTTCGCTCTTTGCCGAAGACTGCGTCCAACCGTTCACTTGTTCCGCCTGTCCGAAAGCAAAGCGGTAAAGCGCTTCGTTCCCGTCGAAATGTGCGTTCGTGGATATAAGAATGGGAATACCGTATTTGTCCTCGAAGTAGAACGAACAATTTGTGCCCTGGCGCACAACGCGTACCCATATGCCACCCTGTTTCACAAATAAGTCCGTAAACTCGGGCGCAACCTTAGTGAGATTGCCAGCCTCGAAGTTTTTATACTGCAATCCGTCAACCTTATTGTATGCAACGCCGAAATTGTACCAGCCGTTCCCCGTCAAGGTAATTTTTCTGTTCAGATTGACGTTCACCCAAACGGTACCGCTGTCGGGAAAATCCGTAAAAGTCTTGCCCGCTTCATTCGTCCAGCCGATAAAGCAACGTATCGTAAAGTCGCGGTTTTCGGTATTTGCACCTGCGGGGTCCGCCCAACCGTTAGGAAGAGCTACGGGCGCAACGGAAGAATCGGCGAAATTGCTGTACGGTATCTCGCTGTTTCCTGTAAAATCCTCGTAGTATCTGCCGCAGCTATTGCAGAAATAGTACCCGTTATAACTTCCTACCTGCTCTTCGTAGCGGTGCATATCGTGCCGCAATTTTTCGATTTTGACGTCGTCCGAAGTAGTGGGTCTTTGTGCGTTTTTGTCGCTGAACAGCTCGCCGCATTCACACTCGTAATAGACATAGTTGCCCTCTTCGTAACAGGTTGCGTCTTTCCCGTCAACCTTAGTAAGATTAGTATGGGCACAAGCGGGAGTTTCGTCTTTTTCGTCGCCGTTTCCTCCCCCGCACCCTGTGAACAACCCCGCACACGTAAGCACGGAAACGGCGCATACAAGAGCCTTAAATCTTTTCATAATTTGCTCCTTTTCGTTTAAGATTTACGGGGCGGCGTTACGCCGCCCCGCTCAATTGTTACGTTTTCATTCTGCTTCGCTTTCGACTGCGTTCGAAACGGATATATCCGAGAAAGTATAACTGTTGCCGCACGCAAGGAACTTGATTTCGTTCTTGACGTCATTTCCGATTGTTAAATCGCCGGCTGTACCGCCCTCGTCAAGCCTTACCCAATCCTCACCGTTCTGCGCATAGATGCGGATAACGCCGTTCGCGCGTACCACCTTGAAGTTCAGACCGGACTCCGACTGCGCCGCCGCGTTTATCCAGGACAACGCAGGGTCGCCGTCGTGCCATTTCTGTTCAGGTCCGCTCGGATTAATATCGAGCGACCCGGGCAACTTAACCACGTCGGACGAGCTTGTGTCGCGCAGGAACAGGAAGAAGCCTATTTCTCCCGTACCTATCTGTACGCCGAAGCGGTTTGCCGCCCATTCGTCGTTACCGTGCGCACTTGAATTGAAGTCAGTGCTTTTAACGTTGAAAGTAAGCGTAAGATTTTCGGAAGTCTGCTGGTCTTCGGTCAGTACCAAATCGGCGGATATAGCGCGGTGGTTTATTCTGTCGGACGCGCCGTTGCCCTTGATAGCTATCGTGCCGTTTGCAGAGTCTATCGTGATTTCGTCAGAAGTAGCGTACGCGATAACCTTTACGAGGTTGATGACGATTTCGCCGCCCGCTGCGCTTACCGTTACGGTAGTGTCGGCATAGCCGTAGCAGGTAACATTGTATTCGCCGATAGCCATTTTGGCGGGATTTTCATTGCCGCCTTCCGTGTAGGTGTATTGATTTACGCCGTCCGAGGAAACGAGCTTTATTTGCGTACCGTTTGCAAGCGTAACCACCGTCGTTCCGTCCGTATCCTTTGCCGCGACGGTCAGCGTTACGTCAGCCAACGTCGTTTTCTTGAAGTTGGCAACGACTTTGATATCACCCGTAACCAGATAATTATAGGTATAAACTTTACCGTTCTGCGTCCATTTGTTTTCGCCGTCTGCGGTTACGGTGATAGCGCTTGCTCCCTCGCCGATAACAATGCTTTCAAGCTCGTACCCATCGTTTGCCGTTACCGTGAGAATTGCCTTGTCGCCCTTGTAGTAGTTTTGAACGTCCGTTGCAATCGTGCCGTATTCGCTGTTATTTACGCTTGTCGTTAAAGCCGCCTTTTCGGACTCTGCGGGAAGCGCAACGCTTGTATCGGAGAACGTCCAGTGGTCGCCGCCGCCTAGGAGCTTAATCTCATTGAGTACGTTGTTTGCAATCGTCAAATCGCCGCCCGAAGAAGGATTTTCGTTTGCAGTTCCGCCATTCTCCTTGTTCGGCTCATCCTTACTCAAAAGCACCCAATTTTCGCCGTTCTTTGCATACACGCTGATAACGCCGTTCTTCCTCTCGACTTTCATCTGTAAGCCGCTCTCCGAGAAAGCCGCCACCGTAAGCCATACCAATCCGGTATCGTCGCCGTGCCACTTCTTTTCGCTGTTAGGGTTCATATCCAGCGAGCCGGGATTAAGCTTTACGACGTCCGCCGCAGTGGGGTTGGAATTGTCGCGTACGAAGATAAAGAAACCGAGCGCGCCTTCGCCAAGCTGAACGCCGAAACGGCTTGCCGCCCAGTCGTCGCCTTTTCTGTTGTCCTTCTTCGTACCCTTTACATTGAAGGTGAGCGTCAGTCCCGTGGAGTTCTTCTGCTCGTCGGTGAGTTTCAAATCCGCCGAAATCTGGCGGTTGTCGCTTCTGTCCGCAATGCCGTTGCCGTGGATTGTGATCGTCTTATCTTCGGTTACGGTGATTTCATTACCAGCATTTGCCGAAGGGGTCGCAATCGGCTCTGAGAGTTCCACTATAATTTCAGAGTTATCGGCGTCAACGGTTATCGTCTTTTTGAAACAGCCTTCGCACGTAACTATGTACGTACCCGCGTACATCTGAGTGAAGTTATCATCGTTTCCAACCGTGTACGTATAGGTAACAAATCCGTTCAAGTCTTCGAACGTGATAACCGTACCTTTTGCAAGCTCCGCGGCGTTACCCGTAAAGTCTTCCGCTTCGATAACAATATTAACGTCAATAAGTTGAAGCTGTTCGAATTCCGCAACTATCGCGGCGTCTTGAACGGCTATAAAGGTATACACGTTATCTTTTACGGAAGCGAGAACCGACTGACCGTTAACTTTCAGGTCTTTAATCCTGTAACCGTTATTCGGAGTCAAGGTGACCGTGACATTTTCGCCTGTTGTAACCTTGTTGCCTTCCGTACCGGTAATAGTAACCGTGCCGTTCGTGTCCGTCGTTTCGTTTGTTATGGTAACTTCGTGCTTTTCGCCGAGCACGGCAATCGCCGCAACCGTCGTAGAGCAGTCGCCGCCTATTCTCAGCGTAAAAGTTTCGCCGTCTGCGCCGAATTCGGTTGTATCTACGTCAAACGTAACGAGGTCGGCGCGGGGATTATCACCGCGTGTGTGAAGGAACGTGCCGTTTCCGACGCAATTGCCGTCGGCATCGTAAAGATTGCAGGTAATTGTTCTGTCTCCGCCGTCATAAGTACCCGTAAACACGAGAATTTGTTTTGCATTTTTAGGCACCTTAACGGAAACGTCGATATATTGGCCGTTGTCAAGGAACAGGCAGTTAGCATTGGTTGTTCCGTTTGCTTTGAAATTGATGTTGCCTGTCTTGCCGTTGAAATCGGAACCGTAACGGGTAATGCCGTCAAGACCGTTTCCAATCAAACCGCCGTAAGAAGGCGCGTCGCCTGCGGCGTTATAACGCTTGTAACCAAGCACCAACTTATCGTTTACGATATACGAATCGAAATCATACGTTCCCTGAGGACATTCTACGTTGCTTGCGGTGAAAGCCGACTCTACAAACGTTGCCTTGACTTCCACGTCAGGTTTCGTAAGCGTAACGGTAACTTTTCCGTTTGCGATTCTGTCCGCATATTCCTTGCCGTTCACCGTGAGCGAGCCGACCACGTAGCCGTTGTCGGGCGTAACGGTAATCTCAACCTGCTCGCATACCTTGTGTTCGCCCGCAGGAATCGTTACTTTTCCCTTTGCGCCCGCTTCGGTGGTATCCGTGATAGTTACCGCCTTAAAGAAATCGTCGCACGTTCCGATGCTGAACGTTCTTTCGCTGTTTTCCATTGCGGTGGCGTCCGTGCAGAACAAGCCTACATAGCACTCTTTATCCGCATAATCGCTGAACGTTTTCTTGTTTATGTATTCGCCGTCGACAAAGAAGTATATATCTGCGCCGTCGCGGACAAGCGTTAGTTCGTACTCGTCCTTTGTAAGCGATGTAATCTTATCTTCCCAGGGAGAAATTGCGCCACCCTTATAATCCGATCCGCCGCCCATGGCGCACCAGCCGATTTTCTGTTCGTTTTCTTTGGATACCATAACGTATTTATCGTCATCGTAAGTTTCGCCCTTAAAACGGATAAACACGCCCTGACGGTAACCGCCCTTTCCTACCGTTGCCGTAATTGCGACCGATTCATAAGAATTTTTGCTCGATACCCATTGAACATAACCGCCCGTATGCGTAATCTTGCCCTCGTTCTGCTTGCTTAAATCAACGGAGTCTGAATTGCCCCAAGTTGCTTTAAGGTTTTCCATAAGGTCGTATTCGAGCGCAATTGCGGTATTATATTCCGCGTCTCTCGGAATAACAATCGTCGACGCAATGTATCCGTCCGCCTTTACGGACCAGTTGTCGCCCGCGATTTCGTCAACTTCGATAAACAGATTATCGCCGACGGCTTTAATCTCCGTAACAATATCGTCCCTGCCCGTTGCGGAAAGGGTAACTTCGGTTCCTGCCGTAAGGGAGTTGCCCGTAATGCCGTACTTTTTGCCGGTTATCTGCGCATTGACGGAGCTTGACGCGATTTTTTCGAATACGGCGATCACCGTCGTGTCTTCGGAAACCGTAAATTCGTATGTATTGCCGGTCATCACTCCGAATACGTTGGTGCCGTTTACCGTAAGAGATTTAAGCTGATAACCCTCTTTCGGAGCTACGGTTACCGTTACGGAATCACCCTTCTTTGCCGTCGTTTTGCTGAGCGTAACCGTGCCGTTCGTGTCCGTCGTTCCGTTCGTTATGGTAACGTCGGTTACGGCGGAGACTGTTGCGCCACATTCGCAAGAGCCGTCGACAAAGTTGTGGTTTGCCTTACTGCTCTCGTCAATCTCGTTGTCATCGGGACATTCCTTCCAGTGCTGGGTTTCGTTATAACCCCATTCCGTGTAGCTGTGTTCATGACCGCCGCTACACCCCGCCGCAATACCGCATGACAGGGCAAGTACCGCAAAAGGAATTGCCCATTTGGTTTTTTTGTTCATAATTTCCTCCTTTTTTATTTAACGCTTTTCAGCGTAAAATTCTTTTATTTTTTATTATTTGATTATGTCGCCCGTAATCGGGTCGAAGATATATAAATCTTCCGCAGAAAATCTTACTGCGATTTTATCGCCCGTATTCAGTTTATATTTCGCATCGAGCTTGCCGACCATATTTCTGCCACAGAACTCGAAATGCACGTTGTACTCGCCGCCTAAAAGTTCGGTTAAAGTAGGCTCTATCACATAACAGTTGTCGTACTTCTTGCCCTTTTCAACCTTTTCTATTTCGATGCGTTCGGGACGGATACCGATAATAACTTTATGTCCGTTTTCTATGCAGGATTTAAGTTCTTCGAGCTTTTCCTTGGCTATCGTTCTTTCCTTTAACCAAACGTCTACCTCTTTTTGCTCTTTCTTCTCAAAGAGTTTTTTGAAAAAGCCGATAGTACGCATTATGAAATTCCGCTTTTTTGCCGAAGCCGCTTTCTGCTTATGCTCGCCGAGGACGGAGAGAATTTTAAGAATTTTCTCGCGGGACGCCTCGTCGAAGTTTTCATTGATTTCCCCGAATTCCCTGCATTTGGTTTCATAAAAAGCTTCGTATTTAGCTTTGAAACCGCTTTCCGCGGGGATATCGAAACCGTCGTACGAGAAAGCGTTCTTCTGCCTGTCGTAATCCATTTCGAACATATTCATAGACGGCGAACCGATAAACTTTGCCACGAATAAGTTTACGGGTTGATTGTAAATTTCTTCGGGGCTGCCTATCTGCTGAACAAAACCACGGCTCATAACGACTATGCGGGTAGCCATGGTCATAGCTTCTATCTGGTCGTGCGTTACGTAAATCGTCGTAGCGTTAATGCGGTTGTGCAGTTTAACTATTTCGCTGCGCATCGTAAGACGAAGCTTAGCGTCGAGGTTGGAGAGCGGTTCGTCCATTAAGAATATGGGAACGTTCTTTATTATCGCCCTGCCCAGCGCGACGCGTTGCATCTGACCGCCCGAAAGCTCCTTGGGGAGTTTATCGAGGTAAGGCGTCAAATCCAGCTTATCGGCAGTTTCGTAAACCCTCGTCTTTATTTCGTAGCGGGTAAGCTTTCTCGTTACCGATTTTTCCGTGCCGTCCTCGTTCAGAACGTGGAAATTCTCGTTCAGCTTTACTTTTTCGGTTTGGAGTTTGACCTTTTCGGCTTGTTCGGCTTCGGCAATTTTCGCCTTCCAGACAGACGAAATTTCTTCCGCTTTTGCCGCGATTGCAGTCTTTGTTTCTTTATCGAGAGAATTGTAAAGTTTTACAAGCAATTTTGCCGAGCAGTATTCGATATCGAGAAGTACCGCAAGGTCATCTGTAAATTCCCCGAATTTGGGCTTCTTTTCCGTAACCTCGGCAAATGCCTTAGCTATCTTTTCAACGCCGATACGCTCAATCAACTCATTAACCTGCGCACAGCTTAAAAGAGTTTGGTTAACTACGGGCGCGGAATAAGAATTGATTGTAAGCGGAAACGCGATATTCTGATAGACGTTCATCTGCGGATACAAAGCGTAACTTTGGAACACGATTGCCATGTGCCTGTCTTTGCACGGCTTATAGTTCAACAGTTCGTCGCCGAGGTATATATCGCCGTCCGTAATATCTTCAAGTCCCGCAACCATACGAAGGGTCGTTGACTTACCGCAACCCGAAGGTCCGACAATGACGATGAATTCGTTTTTGGCTATTTCGAGATTGAAATCGTAAACGGCTTTTTCGCCGTTGGGATATACCTTTACAAGATGGCGCAAAGATAAAAACGTTTCTTCGCTCAGTGTATTTTCGTTTATCATAATTTACCCCTTTACCCCCGTTGCCGCGAGTCCTTCTATCATTTTGTTTTGCGTGAATATGAATATTATGAGTACCGGTATCAATGAGAATACCGCCGTCGCCATAGACACGCCTTGCGCGCCCCAGGCGGAACTGCCGCCGTAGCTTTCGGCAAGCGCAACGGTGATAGTCTGGATATACTGCCCCTCGCCCGCCATTAAAAGCTGCGGTCCCTGCAAATTGTTCCAGGACGCCGAAAACGTGAACAGGACGATTACCATCATCGTCGACTTTGCAAGCGGGCAAACTATTTTTCTGAATATCGTAAAATGGCTTGCGCCGTCGCTCTTTGCGCTTTCGATTATATCAACGGGTATGGTTTTGAAGAAATTGCGCATCAATATCACGTTGAATACGCCCGTAATTCCCGGTACAATCATCCAAAAGTATACAAGCGCGTAAGTACCTGCTTTCGAGCTGACGCCGAGCGCGTTTCTGACCGTCTGGAATATCATAAGTCCGGGCGCGGTGCCTATCACGGCGGGAGCCGCCATCCAAACGAAAAGCGCCTTCATAAACACCTTTTTACCCTTCCAGCGCAGGAAAACCACAACATATGCAACAATCAGATCCGTCAAGAGCGTAAGTCCTACGGCGGCCGCCGTACTCCATATGGAGTTTAACATCCACTTGGGCATATTATCGAGCTCTCCGCTGTTTGTGATAAAGAAGCCGTTATAATGCTTCAACGTCCATTGACCGGGAGAGGGAAAAATCTTTTCGGGGTGCATCTGCAAATCGAGATCTGATTTAAACGACGTGCCCAACATATAAATTAAAGGAAATATAAACAGGAATGACGCAATCGCAAGGACGATAAACGCAACAGTCTTTTCACGGCGGGCAGTAAGCTGCGATTTTGTAAGCCGCTTTTTCGCTTTCGTGCCGTTCATCATTTTATACCCCCTTTATACTTAACGCTTTGCGTCTTTAATTCCGAATATTTGACATAAGCCGCGGAGTACTTATCGCCGTGGTCTCTGTCCGCCATAGCAATGCGCTGAATTAGTCCGAGTACCGCGGAGATAAGACCGAGTACCAAAGCCGCGGCGCAGATATAGCCTGTAAGCTTTGCATATTCAAGTCCTGCCGTCAAGTATTTTTGTATCCACATCATGGGACCGACGAGTATATGCTCGTTTTCTATGGTGTTCAACACGTACGGCTGACCGTATAAGCTGAGCATTCCGACCATTACTCCGAACATAGTAAGCGAAAGCGTTGATTTCATACCGGGAAGCGTTACGTGCACGATTTTACGCCATCTTCCGCCGCCGTCCATTTCGCACGCCTCGTACAGCGATTTTGGAATATCCTTCAAAACGCCCGAATAGATGACGAAGTTGCCGCCCGTACCGAGCCATACGCACACGATGAGTATAATCACCCATCTTAAAAAGTCGCCCTGAAACGGTCTGCCGCCTAACCAATCGATATCCGTGCCAAACCAGGAATTGAGAAGTCCCGACCCGCTCGGTCCGAAGATATTACAGAATACGATACCTGCAATAGATATTGAAATCATGCTGGGCAGATATATACACGCCCTGAAAAATTTGTAGCCGGGTGGGCACATATTGACGAAATACGCCAGCACGAACGCCACAATGGTACCGATAGGAAACGTGCAGAGCGCGTACACCGTAACGGGCGCGAACGAATCCCAAAATTCTTTGGACATCGAAATCTCTGTATTAAACAGCATCTCGAAATTCTTTAATCCGTAAAATTGCGTCGCGGCTAAGTTGTATGGGTCGTACCTCATAAACAAGTACACAAACCCCATAACAAAAGGCAACAGCGAAAAGAGTACGAAAACGATAATAAACGGAAACAAAAGCGCGTAAGCCGAAACCTGCTCTTTGATTCTTTGACGCCGCCTTGCTATAAGATTTTCGTCCCTCACGCTATTTTCAAAATACTTCATTTACCCCACCTCTTAAATTACATTTTAAGCATGTCTATTTTGGAATTGAGCGCGTTCTGTTTTGTCTTTATCAAATCCAAATAATCGGATTCCTTGGGGCTAACCAAAAGCAGCGATTCGGATAAAAGCGTCCTTAAATTTTCGCCTACGGTTGAATAATAAGGCGTTATTCCCATCGTCATAAACGAGCCCAGATTAGGATACCAGTTATCGATAAAGTTGACGACGTTTTTGTTTTGCGTATAAGTTGTTGAGTTTGCGATGGTATTCGACAGAGTAACGTGCCCCGCTTCCGCCCATTGCGCGCCGATATCGGCACTTTGGGTGAACCATTTTACAAACTCGCAAACAGCCGCTTTTTTGTTAATATCCTTAACCGATTTGGTCATTGCGAACATATGCGAATCGCCGAAAATCTTTTTGGCGTTTTCGGACGTTTCGTTGCTCATTGCAAACCAGCCCGATACGCTTGCGCCGCTTATTTTTTCTTCCGCCGCGGCTTGGTCTATATTATTCATTTTGACATAACCGTTTACGATGTCTTCACGGTACCAAGGCATGGTTACATAGAAAATCGATTTGTTTTGAACAAAATCCGTCGCGCCGGACCTTTCGTGAACGCCCAATTTTGCGTATCCGCTGTCGATATAGGAACGCACGGATTGAATTGCGTCTTTGTAAATACCGCGCTGGGTTTCGTTGTTGTACCAATCTGCGTACAAATCTTCTTTATACAGACTCCCTCCGTTCTGCAAAACCGCCGTAGGCATTAAGTACTGGCAGAAAAAGTCTCCGCTCGATTCCCAGGAGATAGGATAATTAGCGGGATATTTTGCTTTGAATTGCCCGCAAACCGACAAAAGCTCGCTGCGCGTTTGAGGCGCCTTATCCGAACCTGTAATCTCTTTCAGTAAGTCTTTATTGTAATAGACAACCATACTCGCCGCATCAAAAGGAACGCCGTACCGATATTCGGTGCCCGCTTTGGAATATTGATTGACGCCCTGCGCAAATGCGCTTAAATCAATCTCTATCCCCGTTTCCTCCATAGCAAGGTCGTAAGGCTGAATGACCTTATAATCCAGGAACCCTTTCAAAGATTCCTGATGCAGCATTATGATATCAGGTGCGTTATTCGAATTTTGCTGAACCTTCATCGTAACGTCTTTTTCAAAATTATCTCCTTGAAGGTAGACGGGATTAATATTGATTTTTCCGCGGTATTCTGCATTGAACCGCGCGATTATATCGCCGAAAGGCACTTTATCTACCCCGCTTACAATCGTTGACAAATTGAGAGTTACGTCGTCGAACACAACGTTTCCGTTAGCGTCTTTATTCAATTCACCCGTGGTCGACCACCAGGTACCGTCCTCATTTAAGTCTTCGCCGCCACCACCGCAGGCCGCAAGAGGAACGGTGAAGGCTAACGCCATTGATAAGCAGAGTGCACCTAAAAATTTCTTCTTCATAATTTACCACCTTTATTTTATTCTTTAATTTTTTCTGTCCCTTCCTCTCAACGCCTGCGTCCGCGTAAACGGACGCAGAGGTGATTGAGGAGAAAAATATTTACCCTTTGGGGGTAAGGCGAATTGCAAACCCGCCGTTTTTAACCATTTTAATCATTTCTTTGGATTGACTTGTAATATCTACGACTCTTCTGACAACCTTTTGATTATCCGTTGCATCGTTGATAAAAATTTCCGCTTCATAAGTCTTTCCCTCGTCGAGGAAAGAGAAATCCACCGTAACCGTCGTTTCGAGAATGGAGTTTACGCCACCGACGAACCAGTTTTCACCCGAGCGAGTCGCGCCTACGTAATAGCCGTCAAGCTCGCCGCAAAGAAATTTAGTATCATCGTGCCGTGCGGGAATCGACTTATAAAATTCCGAAATTTGCACCTGCGTATACGTCGTTTCCCAGTCCGCCATGGAGGGCGCGCCGCTTTCGAAAAGAACGGCAAGCGCCATATTCTGCGCCATCGTCATACTCGTAGTAAACGGATAAACGACAGGCGTGAAATCGGTGGGTCCCACGACCGCACGGATAAACAGCTGGTTTACGACTTGCGAAGCGCTTATACCTGTATTTTCGTTGCCGAGCACCGCTTCGCGGTTGATGACGTTGGGATAAATTCTTCTTTCGCCCGTAGGTTTATTGCAACCGTGGCAATTGACGACCATCTGACGTTTCGCGCACTCCTGATATATAGTTTCGTACCATTCGATCGTACCGGTGTCCTCGCCGTAGAACTTGGGATTTTCCGAATTCTGTCCGTCGAAGAAGTCTATCTTAATTCCCGAAACACCCCAGTTTTTCCACATATCGAGCTTCTGTTCCAAAATATCCTTTCTGCCGAAGCCGAAGCTGGGGAACGAGTTGCACCATACGAGAATTTTTACTCCCTTATCGTTGGCTTTCTTTACGAAGTCTTTGAACCCGTCAACGTTGAGTCCCGAGTCCCAGCCGCCGTCCACGATTACGTATTTCCAACCCATTTCCGCCGCAAGGTCAACGTAGCGTTTATGCATTGCATAATCCTGCTGTGAAGACGTATTGAGATAAATCAGCCAGTTCCACGCGGCTACGCCGGGCTCCACCCAGTCGTAATTATAAATTTCCTTTTCTTCTGCGGAAAGGGTATCGTAATTGTCGGGCTTCCAATATTCCGCATCGTCGTACACTTTTTCGACGAGCTCGCTTTCAACTACTGTTGCAAGGTCTCCCGTTATGCCCATTCTCCAAGGGGAAGTAAAGGGATAGCTTATCTGATTATCGTCTATTATAAAGCCCGCGGGGGTCTGCACCGTCTGTAAAATACCCGTACCTTCGTTCCCCTCGGCTTCCTTTAAGAAAGAACCGTAGTAGCCGCTGCCGATAAGTCCCGATTCTGTAATGAGTGAATACATATCGTTGCCTTTAAGCTTATACAGCATAGGCATAGATATATAAGTTTCGGCAAGACTGTCGCAACGCATATATTGATACTCGCCTTCGTATGCGTAGAAATTATCTCCGTATCCCGTCGTTATCCCTTTATACGGCATCGCCCATACGGTTGTATTTGCGGGAAGCGCAAATTCCGTATTTTCGCTTACCACCGTCATCGTGCCTTCGCTTCCGTCTACGGCGCGTATTCCGTATCTGAACGCATAACCGTCGTCGTAAGCGCGCATCGTAAGATCGAAATAGAAATTCCACCCCTTGAAAGTAACAACCGATTCGTTGCAGTCGTACGTTACCGTTTCGTGTTTGCCAGTAATATTTTCATAACTGCCCTGAACTCTCTGCGACTTGACGTCTTCTACCGTAAGCAAACGGAAATCGTCCTCTTCGATGGTAAAGCCCAAAGCGGATTTCTCGACTACCGTCACATCGCCTTTTTTCACCGTGTACGACAATTTGCCGGCATAATCCATTGTTATTTCCGATTTGACGCTGCCGTCGGGAGAAGAAACCGTCCAATTGCCCCTATCGGACATATCGGGCTCTACGTTATCCCCGTTGCAAGCAGTCATAAGCGTTAATCCGCCGATAAGACAACCTGCGCAAGTAATTCCTGCCAGTACTGATATTAATTTTCTCATACCTTCCACCTCAGTTGTTGATTTCAAAACCGATCGACTCGGTCATTTCGGCTGTTCTTTTCGCGAAATTCAATTCTTTTTCCGTAAGCATGGGAACGATATATTTTTCTGCGCAAATAGTATTTACGATTCTCTTACCGTTGTTGTATCCGCTGAACGTGTAGAAATTTTCGGGAGAGCCGACCTGTTCGAGAACATGCTTATATTTAGCGTCGAATTTATCCGTATCGCAACTCGATTTACGGACGGGATACCAGCAATTCTTTGTAAACGCTTCCGAATGCTTACTGCAATAATCGGCAAATACGGCTCCCGCGGCAAGTTGAAGGTCGGATACGTTCGAAGCTTTATAAAACGCAAGCCCGACCGTACTTACGGGGATTAGCTTGGAAGCCTCGTCGTTGTTGTCGGTAAACAGTCCCGAAAGCGGCATAATACCGATATTCGCGTCCTCGGTTGCGGGACGGTAATCCCACATATAATTTATAAGGCACATCAACGATTTACCGTCTTTGACGCTGTTTATCAATTCCTTTGTATCCGTAGTTCCGCCGTGACAGTCGCCGTATTCCGAGAACAAATTATAAATATTTTTTAAAGCGTTCTGCGCGCCCGTCTGCACTTCCTCTTTATCCCAATCGTTCATATACATTGAGCTGTCGGAATCGTAATAATAATATTCGGCTCCGTTTTGCAGGAACGCGGCCGCGCTTGTACCTTCCTTAAAAGTCCAGGTTACGTCCGTTAAGAAAGATTTGAAACCCGCGGCGGACTTTTCCCCTTCGTATGCTTTTTTAAGCAATGCGGAAAGCTCGGAATAATTTTCAGGAAGTTTTCCGCCGTTATATTTCTGCATCAACGTTTTGTTATACATTACGTAAGGCACGCTGGCAAACATCGGCACGGAGGTCAACGCTCCCTTATAAACGCTGTCGCGTACTGCTCCCGCGTACCAGTCGTCGAGCGAATAGTCGATATCCGCCATAGCATAAATATCCGATACCGAATAATACGTATTTTCGTTTACGCTCTTTTGGGGCGTCGACTGCATTCTTATCGAAAACGAACTCTGGGCAATCAACTCCGTTGTTGCGTTGACGTTGATTTTACCCGCATATTCCTTATTGAATTCGTCGGCAAGCTCTTTAATTATATTTGTATCGCGGCAGCTGTTGTTGTCCATCCATACGTTAACCTGTACGTTATCGTAAATAATTTTGCCGTCATCGCCGCGAGGGATAGTGTTTTTCGGTGTATATCCGGCGTAGAGCGTCATTTCGGAATCCGCCGTATCGCTTGAAAAATCCCATTTCTGCGTGCAAGCGGCGTCCTTATACCAACCGCTTAATTCCATACCCAGCCTATCGACGTCTTCGGCGGTAGGCGCATACCTCTCTTCTATGACGCCGTGCTTATCTACGCTGACGGTAAACGACGAGCGCGAACCGGGGTAATTGTAATTGAACGTTACGGGAACCTTCCCCTCGTACACAGTCCAATCGGCATAGAGGTTGAGGTTTTTTGTAACCTTTTCCGAGAAGTCGTACTTGTTTTTGCACTCCTTGTCGGTGTACCAATCTTTGATTTTGAATCCGTCGCGCGTTGCGTTCCAATCCACGGCGGTCGTTCCCGTGGGAATTTCCACCTTTCTCTCGCCGGCGTCGCTGTAATTGAGATGATATACAACTTCCACCTTCGGGCCGCTCTGCTCGCACGCGGTGAGCATTCCCGCCGAGCCGACTGCGAAAACCGTACTGATCAGGATTGCCGCAATTCTTGATTTTTTCATAGTTTTCCTCCTATCTTTATTTTTGATTTTAATTTAACGTCTTTGCAGGAAGCTCCGACGATAATTTCGTAAACGCCGTCCTCGGTTTGCCATCCGTCGTTTGCAACCGACCAATATTCGAACGCGCGCATATCGAGTTTTACCGATACCTTTGCGCTCCGTCCGGCTTTTATAAAGGTCTTTGCAAAACCTTTCAGCTCTTTGTAAGGGCGATATACGCACGAGCTCAAAGCTCTTACATAAATCTGCGAAATCTCTTTGCCGTCAATATCGGATACGTTTTCTATTTCAAAACTAACTTCAAGCGATTTTCCGTTCCGTTTTAGGTTTAAATCTTTGTAAACGAACCGCGAGTACGACAACCCGAAACCGAACGGGAACAATACGGGAACGCCGTAAGTATCGTAGTAGCGGTAACCGATATCGAGCCCCTCGTCGTAACGGGTAATTTTACTGTCCGCATAACCCGTTGCCGCGGAAGTATCTTCGAACGAAAGAGCAAACGTTTCGGAGAGCTTGCCGCTCGGATTTACCTTTCCCGTCAAAACGTTCGCAATCGCCTCGCCGCCCTTTTCTCCGGGGAACCCGACGTATACGACAGCCGCGACTTCGTTTATCCAACCGCTCATATCCACGGGCGCACCCGCGAACAGCACGACAACCGTATTTTCGTTGACCGACGCCGTATCGAGAATCGTTCTCGTCTGAACATCGGAAAGCTTCATAGTCTGTCTGTCGGAGCCTTCGCTCTCTATGTTGGCGCCCGTCCCTGCAAATACGATATTTATATCGCTTGCCGCGGCGTTATCGACCGCATTACCCGGTATCATAAACGAATCGTCCGTTCCTCTATCCGAAAATGCGGGCTCGAACAGGATATTTCCGCCGTGTCCCCTCCGCATAATTTCAAGCATATCGAACATAGGCGTCAGGCGTTGCACCTTGCCCGAGCCGCCTCCGCAGACGAGATCGGGGTTCTTCCGCTCATATGCGCACGGGCGCGCATACCAGCCGCACATCGCAATGCTTTTGCCCTTTTTTAAGGGCAGAACGCCGTCGTTTTTGAGAAGAACGATTGCCTCTTCCTCGACTTCCTGCGTGAATGCAATGCGCTCTTCCCTCGTATATTTGCGCTTATTACCCTTTTGCAGGTCTTTGCATTTATATACAAAATCAAGCACGCGCTCTGCGCATTCGTCTATTTCTTCCTCGCTTATTTTTCCGCTGTTGTAATCACTGACGAGGCGCTTGTAATTTTCTTCGTTGAAAGGCATTTCAATATCGAGTCCCGCTTTCGCCGAAGCCGTTCTGTCGTGCACCGCGCCCCAATCGGAAATTATTATTCCGTCAAAGCCGTATTCCTTTCTTAAAATTTCAAAGCCCTTTTTATATTCAGAAGCGTAAACGCCGTTTATGCGGTTATAACTGCACATTACCGAAACAGGCTTCGCTTCGAGGGCGATTTCAAACGGTTTATAGTAAATTTCGCGCAAGGTGCGTTCGTCAACGTCGCTCGACTGCCGCAAACGGTTATATTCCGAATTGTTTGCACAGAAATGCTTTAAGCACGCCCCCGCGCCCTCCGCCTGCAATGCAAGGATATACTCCTTCGCCATAACTCCCGCAAGATACGGATCTTCCGAAAAATACTCGAAATTTCTTCCGCAAAGCGGATTGCGCTTGATATTTACTCCGGGGCCTAAAACGATATCCGCGCCCGCGTCCAGACAGTCGTCCGCAACGCATTCCGCATACTTTTTGACGGTATCCGTATTCCAGGTATTTGCAAGCATTTGGAGCGACGGGTAAGCAACCGACGGCTTACCGTTCCAATCGTTGCTTTCGTCGGGCATTCTTATACCCATGCTTGCGTCGGTCATACGGAGGCAAGGGAGTTTGCCGTCCAAATCCTCGTTATGCCAAAAATCTTTTCCGCAGACAAGGCGTAGCTTTTCTTGAATTGTTAAGTCTTTTACCGTTATTTTCATTTTATCAATACCAAAACTTCATAGGGTGAAACGTCGTATTTGCCCGAAAGCTTTCTTCCGGAAATTATGTCGGTGTATTCCTCTTCGAGGATAACGTATCCGCCTTTATTTTCTGTTTCTATTACGATTATCCCGCTTTCCTTGCCACTTCTTTCGACGAGAATTACGTTCTCGCTTGCCTTTGCTATCGGCTTGCGGTTTACAAGTCGCAATAAATCGCCGCCCGTTATTACGCTGCCGACAAGTATTACCCTGCCTTTTCCGACTTTCCGTTCGGTAATGACGGACAACGGTACAAAATCGCCTTCAACGTATTGGGCAAGGCTTTCCGTGCCCTCCTTGCATTCGTAAGCGTCGAAGCAGACCGAAACGCCGCACTCTCCGTCGTTCGTCCAACGCGCCTTGTACACGTCGTTGTCTATCGGCTTCTGATATTTCGTATATACTCCGGCAAGCTCTTCCAAAAAGCCGAAGGGCGCGGAGATATACTTGCTGACGTTGGCGTCCATAATATCGCTCATAGGACCAACTATCCAGGTTCCGCCGCCTTCTACCCACTTTGTTACGCGTTCTTTGAATCCGTTCTCGTCCGCGGTCGTAAGAAAAGGCGAAATAAGAATTTCGTAACCGTCCAACGAATGCGGAGTATCTATTACGTCCACGTTGTAATGATGAAATGCGGCGTAATAATTTTTTAAGAGCAACCCGCGGTAATCGAGGTCTTTTACAAACGGAGCAACGCTCAGGGTGTTTTCCGCCGTGGACGAATAATGCAAAGCGATTTTGCTTTCGATTTTGCTTTCCGTAAGAAACTTTTCGCATTTTTCAAGGTCGGCGCAAACGCGCTTAACCTCCTGCGAAACGCAATACATTCTCCCAGCCGTCGTATAAAGCGCGCCGTGCGCCAATTCCTGTCCGTTTGCGGGCGCGCGGAAGAGCCAGTAAAGATTCATTTCGCCACCCTTTGCAATGGGTAAAAACGTATTGACGTAACAATTCCCCGCAGGACGGTAGCCACAGTCCGCGTATTCGCTTCCGTTCCAACCCACCTGCGTTTCGGCGACCCAGAACGGTCTGTCCTTTACGCAACGCAGAAAGTCGTAAGAAAAAGCGGTATCTGCCAATTCGCTTGCGGGATTATAATGATTGAACTGTACCGTATCCAAATTTTCGAAAATGCTGTAATAACTCAGATAATTGTGCGCCATCATATCCGTGCCGACGTTTATGCAGTCGTAACTATGTAATATATCAGCCTGTTCGTCCACATACGTTTTTATCTGACGGCACTGAAAATTCCACCATTCTTTCCGAAGCGACGGATGACGCCATTGCTTGGGATAGGGCGGTTCTACTTCGTCAAAATCGGAATAGCTCAAAGACCAGCGCGCCATTCCCCAGGCTTCATTCAATTTATCTGTCGCTTTGAACTTAGCTTTCAGATAAATACGGAAAGCATTTTTGCATTGCTCGCAGAAACAGCCGTCGCCGTAAGGGAATATCTCGTTATCTATCTGCCAGCCTATTATGCCCTTTTGCCCCGCGAAAGCCTTAGCCATTTCAGTAACGATTATGCGGGTCTTTTCGCGCATTACTCCCGAAGTCTTGCAAGAATGATGACGTGACGAAACGCCCGCCCTTATCAAATCTTCCATAACCTTGCGGGTTTCGGGATATTTATTGAAAAGCCATCTCGGCGGGGTTGCCGTCGGCGTACACATTACCGTATAAATTCCGTTTGCGTATAATTTATCGACAATATCTTTCAGCCAACCGAACTCAAACTTACCTTCCTCAGGTTCCATTTTGCACCAGGCGAATTCGCCTACGCGCAAAGTATTTATTCCAAGGCTCTTGCATCTCTCTATATCCTTATCTATTTCCGAATCATTCCACAGTTCCGGATAATAAGCGGCGCCGACGTATAATTTTTTCATTTTTTTACCTTTCCCTTTGTTGCTACATAAATTGAGTGTGACTTTTAATAAATACCGCTATCCTCTTCCGGCTGTTCTTCCTGCTCCGCGCGCTCTTTGACGCTTCTCGTGAAATAGAATATTGCGCATCTCAGAATAAGTATTGACGCAAATATAAGCGGCATAAATAAATACAATTCACGGGCAAACACGAAGAACGCAAGGATAAAGGTTGTAAGCCCCGTAAGAAGAGCCGAAACCAACGCAAAGGAGTTTACCGTTTTGTAACAGTCCGTAAATTTTTGTCCGAACCGTTTTTTAGCCGCTTTACAAATTAAAAACAATACAAGTCCGACGATAACCGGAATAAGAATATAGCCGGGAGCCATCTGTATTGCGCTCGTAAAATAGGACGACATAGAGTAACTTACGGAATTATAGTACACGTCTTTTACAAATGCGTCCGCCGAGGTTTCGTCAAGCACGCCGCTTGCGCATCCCCTGTAATATCCCGCAAACAACGCCGGTATGCCGCTATCGGTTGTGAAAGAGCCCGCGCAGATATCGTCCAACAAATAGAGATAATTTGCATTATCGCCCAATATGAAGTTCAGATAATAATAATCGCTTAGCACGGGCGCCTTCGCGCTCATAAGCACGGACTGAACGTTAGAAAAATAATACTTGACGTACAGGTAATAAATTTCTTTGCCGTATTCATCCTCCGTCAGATTCTTTTCTTTCAACTCTTTATACGCCGTAGCCGCTTCACGGTTATAGCCATCCGTTTCTTCCTTGCTTATTCCTTCTAAATAATTTTCATAAGTTACAACCTTATCGCCGGTTATTTCCAATACCTTATCGGTATAACGGGTTTCTATACTGTACCCCTCCTTCCCTTTATCCGTAAGGTTAAGATATTCTTCGTAACTTATTTCGGCGTCGCCCTTGACCGCAACCTGCGAAAACTCTATCAGATTATCCGATTTTCTCGTATCAACGATAAGGTTATAGCCGTTTTTTGCATACTTTTCTTTATTGCTTTCGTTTGTGTACGTATTTACCAACGTATCGCATTCAGCCAACCCGTCTTTTATTTCCACCCGCAGTTCAATGTCCGAAAATGCGTTATGCACAAATTCCTTATACTGTCCCGCTTTATCGTAGTGAGTCGAAAACGGAACCACGTCCGCCGCCATAAATCCGAACATAAAAAAGACGAAAGATAATACGATAGTCAGAAATACGGATACAAAGCCGTATTTAGCCGAATTATCGGCAAGCCTGTCGTTAAAAAAGCTGAGAAAGTAAACTTTTAACCATTCCGCCATTCCCGTACCCCCTTATTACCTGAACAGCATTCCTTTTGCCTTTATCCAAACAAACGGGTCTTCGTCAATCCCCTTCTTTTTATACTCCTGCGGCGACATACCCTTTATATTTTTAAACACCCGCGAAAAATAAGCCTCGTCTTCAAATCCCGCCCATTTTGCGACTTCCGTCATGCTCGGATTCCATAATTGAATACCTTCGCACGCCACGGAAATACGGTAGGCGTTCAGATATTCAATCGGAGTCATATCAAGCACTTCTAAAAACAATCTGTTTAAAGAGCGCACCGACATGCCGTGCAATTGCGCTATCGCCTCCGTAGTCAAGGACGGCGACATATGGTTATTGTTAATGTAAACGAGGATATTTCTAAGTTGCTTTTTATTCCTGATATCGCGTTGCGGCGTTTTGGCGGCAAGCTCATGGTCGATAAACTTTCCGCAAATAAGCATTAAATAAGCCGTACACCTTAACGACTGTACTTCGCTTGCGTCGTAGCTGTCGTACATATTGCGCATAAGCATAACATAATCGTTAAAATCGACTATATGCTTTTTGATATTATCCCTGTCGAAGCCGCAGAGCGACATAAACTCGTCTATTCCCGTTCCGCCGAACTCCACCCAAATATACGACCAAGGATCCTGGTTATCGGGAAAATAACTGTACTTCTCATCTTTATATAATAAAAACGAGTCGTTTTTTCCCAATTCGTATCTTTTGCCGTTCCCGTCGATAAGCGTACCTTTGCCAAA
Source organism: uncultured Clostridia bacterium (assembly GCA_947570625.1). GTDB lineage: Bacteria > Bacillota > Clostridia > Christensenellales > Borkfalkiaceae > Coproplasma. The sequence continues at coordinate 25,220 of CANOUP010000008.1, forward strand.
TAATACAAAATGCAACGCATAACAAGGTCGCAGACAGTTCGTGGCTTTTTTCTGCGGGTTACAGAATTCCTGTCCGACCTTTTCGATATTCAATTTCAAATTCATATTTTCCAAAAGATCAATGTGTAAAGCTATTTCCATCTTCTGTAACCCCCGTTTCAAACAATCATTTTCCGATAATTATTTTCATTTGTAGTTTAATAATAAAGAATTAGCCCGTCAATACGACATAACTATTTTGTCCAAATAATCCAAATCTATTTGAAAAAGCATAACAAAAGCGCCGTCCTTTTACAAGAACGGCGCCGTTTTTATTATTGTTTTAAAGCCATTTGGCGCGGGAAACCTTGCGCTTGGCGGCTTTTTCAATCCGCTCGTCCGAAGTCGGCAGTCCGAGTTTGCAGGCTTCTATATCGAGCAGAATATATTTCGGATTGTTGTTTTTGAAAATCACCACGCTTCCGTACTTTTCCGCCTCTCTCGCTACGTTTGAAAAGTTTTGATTGGCTTCCGTCATTGATATTATTTTATTGGTGTCGATAAGCATATTTTTACCCCCTCGCGCCCCTATTATAGCGCATTGATATTGAAATTGCAATAGTTTAAGTTTTATTATAGTAAAAATATAGGATAAATTTATCCTATATTTTGTATACGCGCAGCTATTGACTTACTTTGACGGGCTGTGATATAATTTAATAGTAAAAAACATTTAAGGGAGAAAATATGGCAGGACTTAAACTAAACCACATTTACAAGGTTTACCCCAACGGCACCAAAGCGGTAAGCGACTTTACCATGGACATCGAGGATAAAGAGTTCATAATTTTCGTCGGCCCCTCGGGTTGCGGTAAATCCACCACCCTCCGTATGATTGCGGGACTCGAAGACATAACCACGGGCGAACTTTCGATTGACGGAACCGTTGTAAACGGAATCGACCCCAAAGACAGGGATATTGCAATGGTATTCCAGAACTATGCCTTATATCCTCATATGACCGTATATAAAAATATGGCTTTCGGTCTTAAACTGAGAAAAATGGCAAAAGAAGATATCGACGTTCGCGTAAAGGAAGCGGCGGAAATACTCGGCATTACCGAATACCTTGAAAAGAAGCCCGGAGAAATGTCGGGCGGACAAAGACAGCGCGTCGCGCTCGGAAGAGCTATCGTCAGAGAACCTAAGGTATTCCTCCTCGACGAACCCCTTTCCAACCTCGACGCAAAGTTAAGGACGCAGATGCGTTCGGAAATACTCAAACTTCACCGTAAATTGCAGACGACGTTCATTTACGTAACGCACGACCAGGTCGAAGCTATGACCATGGGTACGCGTATAGTTGTAATGAAAGACGGTTTCATACAGCAGATTGACACGCCGAGAAACCTTTACAACTATCCCTGCAACAAATTCGTAGCCGGCTTTATCGGAACGCCCCAGATGAATTTCTGGAACGGCAAACTTAAAAAAGACGGCGGCAAAGTTAAAATGACTATAACCGGAACCGAGCTTAACATCGAAGCGGACTATTCGCACTTCACCAAGCTTAACCCCGTATACCTCGAAGGCGATAAGACGGTCGTAATGGGACTCAGGTCCGAACATGTTTCGCCGAACGCTTCCGAATACCCGTACAAAGCCAAATGCCGTATCTCCCACTACGAAGATTTGGGCACGGACTGCCTTGTATACGGCGACCTTGATTTGAACAACACCGAATTTACCGAAAGCGAAACAAAGATTGTTATGAAAGCGCCCGCGGGTTCTGTATACGAAACGGGCGACATAATAGAAATTTCGCTCGATTTGGACCGTCTACATATGTTTGACCCCGAAACCGAAAAGACGATTGCGGGACGTATTCCCGAAGCATCTTCGGCGGAATGCAGCGTGCTTTTGAAAGCTATGAAGATACTCGGAGCGAACATCGAAATACCCGAAGCAATCAACATCGAAAAAGGCAAAAAATACGACGTTCAGATACCGCCCGACGCTATCACCGTTTATAAAGAGCAGAAACCCGGGCTTGCGACGGCTAAGTTCATAAGCGAAGAACAGGTCAACAACCTGCGTCTTTTGAAACTTAAAACGGGTCCCGCCACCGTTTATTCGCTGTACGGAGGAGAAAAATACGAGGAAGGACAGAACGTTTACCTCGATCTGGATTTGAAGCGCATAACCTTCACCGAAAACGGTCAGGTAAAACATTCCGCGCTCTGCCTTGACAACTCGCTTAGAGGCACGCTCGTAAAACGCAAGATGGTCGAAGAACGCACCAAAGAAAACGGCAAGGTCGTCAAGGAAAAAGGGTTTGTTATCGATGCGACAATCGCGGGTTACACCGCGGAAGTTCCCGACGAATTCGGACTTAAACTTTTATCCAGCGGGGACAGCAGAAAGATTTTCGAAAACGAAATGGAATTCCGATTCTCTCCTTACGCCGTATCCGTTTCAGAAACGGGTATAAGCGCGCACGTCGAAAAAATCCTTGACTACGGCAAAGAAAAATTCGCCGTATGCACCGTTGACGGAAAGACGATAAACGTAAGCGCGGACAACGTAAAAGAAGGCGACGATATCTGCCTTGCCCTCGACTTCAACAAACTTTTGGTCTGCGACACCGTTCGCGATATCGAACTTATTTAAACTTAAATAAAAATAAAACCACGATTTGTATAAACATGGCTTTTTTAAAAGTCATGTTTATATATTGTCAGAAATTATTATGTCAATGAACATAAGAAAATCCCTGTTCGGCAAACACGATTTAACAAATGGCTGTATATGGAAGACCATACTGGTATTCTGTTTGCCAATATTTCTTTCCTACCTTCTTCAACACTTCTACTCGATTGCCGACAATGCAATCTGCGGAAGAACTTTAAGCTCCTCCGAAATAGCGGGCGTCGGCGACACGGGGTCTATTTCGTTCATTTTCCTGCAATTCGCGTTCGGCTGTACCGCCGGCATGAGCACGGTGATGTCCAACAAAATAGGCGAAAACGATATTGACGGCGCGAGAAAAGCTTTTGCAACGCAGATTGTTTTAAGCGTCGTTATCTGCGCCGCCGTTACGGGGATTAGCCTTGCGTGCATTGACCCGCTGTTAAAACTTATAGGCGTAGCTCCTTCCGAAAACAGCGTCGACAACGAAGTTTATACCGCGGCAAAGACGTACATAACGGTAATATGCGGAGGTATGGCGGGGCAGTTTTTCTATAATTCCGTCTGCTGTATTTTAAGAAGCATAGGCGACTCGGTCACGCCTATGATATTCCTTCTCATATCCTCTGTTCTGAACGTTGCTATGGACCTAATCTTCATTATCTGCTTCCGCTGGGGAGTTGCGGGCGCGGCCGCGGCGACGGTCATATCGCAGACGCTGTCGGCGATAGGCTGTTTCATAACCGCGTTCGTAAAATACAGACACCTGCGCCCAGCTTTGTCTGATTTTAAGGCGATAAACTTAAAGAGTATAATCACTCCGCTCAAACAGGGCATACCTCTCGGTTTACAGTTTTCCGTGCTTGCGTTCGGAATACTCACCATGTCCAACGGTGTTATTGCTTTCGATAAAACGCCCGAAGGGCTTATGGTCGCAGGCACGCCCGCACAAATCGGCTTCGGCGCGGCGAACAAAGTAATACCCATGCTTATGATGCCGTACGCGGCGCTGGGCACGGCTATGATTTCGTTCTGCGGACAAAATCACGGCGCGGGCGACACTGCAAGGATTAAAAAAGGCGTTTTGCAGGCACATATAATCGCGCTTATATATTTCGCGTTTGCGCTTACCGCGGGTCTGCTTTTAACGATAAACGGAGCTTACCAGTACATCTTCCTCAGCGCGGATAAGATAACCGAGCAGACGATTATGTACGGCAATATGTACGTCTATGCGACAATACCTCCCTTCTTTCTTGTAGGCATTATTTACATCCTGCGCAACAGTCTGCAAGGCATAGGCAAACCGCTGTTCCCCTTCCTCGGCGGAGTTGCCGAACTTGCGGGACGAATACTTATCTGCCTGTTCCTCCCGCAGATAATAAACGGCGGGCCCGTAAACAGCGAAGCTTCTCCTATTTCATTTCTGTTTCTGTGTTTTGCCGATGCGGGCGCCTGGCTTTTGGCAGACCTTATTCTGATACCTGCAACGATAAAATTCATAATTCTGAAAAAACCCGCAGAAGAACGGAAAAACCCCTCGGCTTTATAAAAGCCGAGGGGTAAATTCTTATTATTTTTCAAACAGTTTTTTAAGCCTTGCATTGTCGAATTTTGGTTTGTGATTCTCGTCCAGAAGCCCGTTTACTTCCTGCTGTACGTCCGTAAGCTGGGTGTAGCAATAGCCCTGGAAAGGACAGGAATAAACGCCCTTCATAAGATTTTCAAGCCGTCCGTAAACTTCCTCTTCGTTTTCCGCACTGCTGTTGTAGCCCCAGTTTCCGCCCGTCGCGTTCCTCGTCATCGCTATACCGCCGAACTCGGTCAAAAGCACGGGCTGACCGCTTTCCTCACATCCTTCAGACATAAGCTTTCTGCCCTGCGGATACAGGGCTTCGAGGTCGGTTCCGCAGTACTTGGCTTCAAACTCGGAGCTGTCGTACGCGTAATCGTGTACGGAAATTAAGTCCGTCGTTTCGATATTCTCCCAGCCGTCGTTAGTGGAAACAAGGCGCGTTTGGTCGACCGCTTTGGTTATATAGTACATTGCGCGCGCGTAATCCTGCTGCCTCGCGTCGCCTAAAATTTTGCGCACGCCCCAGCTTTCGTTGAGGGGAACGTAACAAACCACGCTCGTAAAGTTTCTTGCCACGGAAATTATTTCCTGCCATTCGCGCGACTGGTCGTAAACTTCGTGCGCGTTGTAGTTGTAAGCCGACGGCATTTCGCACCAGCAGAGGAAGCCCATTTCTTCCGCAAGATAATAGAAATACGGGTCCTCGAACTTCTGGTGTTTTCTTGCGCCGTTAAAGCCCATTTCCTTGGAAAGCCTTATGTCCTCCCTTATGTGCTCTACGGAAGGAGGGGTAATTCCGCTCTCTTTCCAGTAACCCTGGTCGAGAATAAGACGCTGATAGTAAACCCTGTTGTTGAGGCATACGTTTCCGCACTCGTCTATGCTGATTTTGCGCATACCGAAGCGCGTGTGTCCCGTATCGGCAAGCTTACCGCCTATATACAGGTTTACGTCGACATAGAACAGGTTGGGGTGTTCGGGCGTCCAGTAATGGTTTTCGTCTACAAAGTCGAGCTCCATAAGACTTACGCCGAAACGCGTATGTTTGCCGTCCGCCGAAAAACGGAGCTTTTTTACAAGTTTTTCTTTATAGCTTACCGCAAGCTCGATTTCGTCGGCAAGCCCGTAAAGCGTCGTTATTTCACCGCTGAACGAGCAGGTGTCGATATCGGGGTCGATTATGTAGGACGTCACAGCGTCGCCCGAGAAAAATTCCAGCCAGACGCTCTGCCAGATACCCGTGTTGGGAACGTACCAGCAACCGAAAGGACTGCCCGTCCAGCTCTGCTTTCCGCGGGGAATCGTAGGGTCGTCCGGGTCGTAACAGCGCACGACTATTACGTTTTCGCCCCGTACAAGGCACTTTGTTATATCCGCGGAAAAGGGAGCAAAACCGCCTCTGTGGTTTACCGCATGTATTCCGTTGACCCATACGTCCGTTTCGTAATCGCTTGCATTGAAGCATAAAAGCGCGTTTTTGCCCGCGTTGTCCGCGCCGATTTTAAAAGTTCTTCTGTACCATACCGTACCGTGCGCCGAAGCATCGCCTATACCGCTCGCTTCGTACTGGTACGAAAAGGGTACGTTTATCTTTTTAGGAAGCCCGACCTTGCCTGAAGCATAGCCGAGTTTAATTCCGTCGCCTTCGAAATCAAACTCCCATTCGCCGTTCAGATTAATCCAGCTGTCGCGCCTGTACTGCGGACGGGGGTATTCGTTTCTCTCAAATTTCATTGTAATGTTCCTCTTGTTTTTTTATTTATCTCAACGGTTTTTCCAGCCTAACGCCCTTGGGAGAAACCGCGATTTTCAATTTTTTTGCCGTGAAAAACTTTTTGCACGGCTGCGCGCGGAATGTTACGTATGTCGGGAAATCCTTTAACACGCAGTATACCAGTTTTTGCGAGCCCGTAATTTCCTCCGCTATGCATACGGCTTTAAGTCCGCCCTTTTTCACGGGCTCGATATACGCGCCGTCGATGCAGACGTTCACCGTGCCCGTAACGTCCGTTCCCGTATCCAGCTTTCCGCTTGCAAGCTTGGCTTTACCCCGCACGCACTTTACCGAACGGTTTTGGCTGTAAACGCGGTACCGCGCCAGCACGCGTTCGCCGTCGGCATATAAATTCAAGTCCGCGGGGTTTATATACCCGCCGTTTACCGATATATCGCCGTAAACAGAGGTACCGCGAAGCTTATCCCTCTGCACGCCGACAACGACTTTTCCGTATTTTCCTATAAAGCGGAGTCTGAAATCTTCGTCCGCGACGTACACGGTATCCGCAAAAGTAAGCGTTTTGCCGTCGAACGCGCCGTCGAACAACAGCTCCCTTTTCTCTCCCGCAACATTTTCGCCGTCCGCGCCGAAGAGTTCGGGCTCGTTATTGCGGTAAGGGTTGTAAACAACGCAGGCCTTGCCCGAATAATCGGTACCGAAAACAATTTTCTCGCCCGACGAAGCGGTAAATACTCCCTTTTCCGCCTTGCCCCAAAGCTCTTTCTCCGCGCCTAACACCCTCAGCACTTCCGCGCGGTAAGGGTTGCTTCTTACAAAAGTTTTATCGCCGTATTGAAGGCATTTGCCCGACCCCATAACGAGAAGCTTATCGCCGACGGTCATAGCTTCCGCAGGGCTGTGCGTAACGTAAATAAACGTGCAGTCGGGGAGTTTGACCTTTAAATCCTTTATGAGTTTAAGATATTCCGAACGTTGTTCGGGCGCGACGTTGGAAAGAGGTTCGTCGAAAAGCATTAACGAGGGTCTGCGCACGACCGCGCGCGCAAGCGCGACGCGTTGCTGCTGACCGCCCGAAAGAACGCGGGGAAGCTGGTTTTTGAACTTAATCATACCCAGCTCCGTCAGAACTTTGCCGACGCGCGCTTCCTCTTCTTCGCGCGTTAAGTTATAGCGGGCGAGAGCGGTTGCAACGTTTTCCCAAACCGTCATTTTGGGATACAGAACGTATTCCTGAAATACCGCCGACACGTCGCGTCTGTGTACGGGCAGGTCGGAATACAGCACCCCGTCGAAATAGAGTTCGCCCGCGGTCGGCTTTTCAAGACCCGATAAAAGTCTTAATAAAGTCGTCTTACCGCAACCAGACTGACCGAGTACCGCGACAAACGCGCCCGACTCTATTTCCGCGCTGAAATCTTCGAGCGCGTATGTGCCGTTGCCATATACCTTGGCGAGGTATTTTGCGGAAATTTTCACTGTTCTTCCGCCTCCCCGCCAGCTTCGGTTATATCCTTGGAGCCCGCAAGCCCCATACCGACGAAATCGGGATAAGACTTTGCGTTGATGAATTTATCGAATACGCCGTGGCAGTACACCGTCTGCACGGTCACGGCAAAGCCTATTGAAAACACTATCGCCGTACAACAGCCTATTATACGCGCTATTAACCAGGGCATAAACGCAAATACGAGCAGCGGCAACAGCGCAATAAAGCAAACGGCAAGGCTTTTGAACAGCCGTTTGAACGTGAACATAAACGAATTTAACAAAAGTTTGGGGAACGAGAGTTTATAAAGCGAACTCTGCGCAAGCGCAAACATAAGCACGATTGCCCATATTACCGCAAGAAGCAGTACGATTGTCAAAGCAAGCGCCCACAAAAGCGCGTCAGCGCTCTCCGACGTTATCAGCACAAACTGTACGAAGTAGTTTACAATAAGGTTTATTACTCCCGTCATTAAGCCTAAAAGCATAAACTGGACGAAGCTCTGTTTAAGCCCTTTGCCGAAGTCCGCGAAAATTTTTACCGACTGTCCCCAGCACACCCGCCGTACGGCATAATAAATACCCGCAAGCCCGGAAAAGCCGAGCATTAACAGCGGTATTTCAGTACCGTACTGCAAGAGCGTAAGATATATAAGATGCGAAAATCTCTCTTCCGCCGTCATACCGGCGACGAAATCCGCAACGTAACCGCCCGCAAGAATGTCCCACGCCATGAAAGGAAGGAAAAAAAGCGCGGATATAAGGTTAAGACGGAATATCACGCCGAACCGCGTGCGGAACACAAACGCGAACTGTTTAAAGCGCGTTGACGGCAAATCGTTTTCCGTCAAGTCTTTATCCCTCTTTTTGCCCATTACGAGCCGTTCGATTATACCCTTCTTTTTCATACTGCACCGCGCGAGGCAATTGCGTTTACGACCTCGTAAAGCAATGAAACGTCCTTGTTGCTCGCCCTGTTTATCATAACGTATCTGCCTTCGCCCGCGCCCGCGCCGATTGTTTCGCCGCCGTAAACAAGCGTGTCCTTAAATTCACCTTCGAGCGGGATAAAAATTCCCGTCTGAGCGGCGCTTTCCGCCTCGCTCTTGTTCAGCAAATAAATATCGACGTTATTGCTCTGCAAAGCGAAAGCCGCGGGATAATAAAAATCTTCGGGATTGTACGCGTTAAGCGCGCACTTTTTCATACCGTATTTACCGCAGATGTCTGCTATCTCGTCGCCGAGCCCTTCTTCCAGCCCTCCGCCGAAGCCTATCCAGACCCTGAACGTGTATTTAAGCGGGGTCTGCGACGCCCAGAAAAAGCCGATAAGCCAGACGGAAGCCGAGCAGATTATAATAGCCGTCCATAACGCGGGCTTCTTTAAAAGGCGTATTATTTCGGATTTAACCATTTTCCGCCTCCGCATAACCCGTTATAAGGTCGCCCGCAAGCTCCAAATCGTAGGCCTTGTCCGTGCCGAAAACAACCGAGCTTTCCTCTCCGACCCTGTAAGTTTTAAGACCTTCCGCCGTTTTGAACGTAAGGTATCTGAAATTGAGCGCGCCCTCCGCGCCCGTGCGGGTTTCGCCGGTATATGTTCCGCGCGAATATGTGATAAGCGCGTTGTCCTGCAATCTGTAAAAGCGCAACCTCTCCCTGCATACGTACAGTTTTAGTTTGAAGAAAATCACCGAAAACCAGACGAAAACTACGCTGAGAGTAAAATTTACGGCAAAGCATAAAATCACGCTGACTCCCACTGATATATACAATACTACAAAAACACTGCAAAGGCAAGCAAAGGCAAGCGCCGACAAGCAATAAATTAATATCGCCCCGCGCATTGCCTTAACCGCATTGTTTAAATTTTCTTTTTTGTATACTCTGTCAAAAGCCATTTTATTTTTTTGTATATCCCGGCCGTTAAGACCGGGATATATCCGTATTTAAGCCGTAGTCAGCTGTTGTATTTTTGCATTTACTTCGTCCGCGTCCGTGGTCACGCTGTAACCCGAGAACTTGGTATAGCAGTTGAAAGTTACAAGCGAAATCGCGCACGCCGTATCTTCTCTGTCGAGGAAACCGCGGAGCGTATCGAATTTAGCGACAAGTTTGTCGTTTGCAAACAGATAGAGCTGTTTACCCACGCGCGCAACCGCAAGTTTCGCGCTGTCGCTTCCCGAATATTTCAGACCTTCGACCGAATAGGTCAGGTACTTGCTCCAATCGTAATCCGAACCGTCCGACTTACTCTCTACGAAGCCGACTTTGGGGTTAGAGAACGATGTGGTGTAATCGATGTTGTAGCTGACGAAATATTTGTTGCGCGAACGCATTACTATGCCTGCTTTGGGCGCGGGGTCGTTGTTGAACGCCTTGTCTATATCGCCCGTGGAGAGCCGTACTTCCACATAGAAAACAGTGCTTTCTACGTCCTTGAAATACAGGTTCTGCATATTGCCCGCCCAATCTTTTTCGACATAGGCGTTTTCCGTGCCGTCGTCGTGTTCCAGATTGAAACCGTAATCGGACATAAAGAAACCGTCTCCCGCCGAACCGAACGTATTGCTCGTATACACGGGCACCGAACTTACGGGCGCAGGGTTGGTATAGCTGTACTCTTTAAGCGCGGTCACGGGCTCGGGATTGTCAACCTCTTTGCCGAGAACGATTATTTCGTTGAAGGCAAGAATATCGTCGGGTCCGCAGTTTACCGTGATTGTGATTTCGTTTACGGGCAATTCGTCAAACTCCGCTATGGCAGTCGCGCCGGGATAAACCATACTCGACAAATCGGTATGCCATTCGAAGTCGAAGGGAACGTTTTTAATTTCCTTGACGACGTTTCCGTTTACGCCCTTGCAGTTAAGTTTGATGCTGGTAATTTCGGTAAACGTTCTGTCGTAGTCGGAAGCGTTGTAAACCATTATCGAGCGCGCGTTGACGTATTTGCCGAACGAAAGCTTAATTTCCGTTTTTCCTCCGCTCGTCGTAAATTCCTGAACGGGGTCAAAGCTGTGGACTTTTATCGTTTCGTCGTTTAAATACTTTACGTCGCTGTCCGCGTCCGCGTTGTTGGCGGTAATATTCGCCTGGGGCGCAAGGTTTTTATAACCCGAAATTTCCTCGGGCAAGGGCTGATAGGAATACGTGGGACCGTTTGCGTGCATAAGCTTCTGCCCCTTCGCATTGGTTACCCATGATACCGTATCCACGGCAAGCGCGCGTCCATTGTCTATATCCGAACGGTTGAGGAACGTGTGGTATGCTATGATAAGCTCGTCGCCGCAGGGTATAAAGCAGTGGTGCCCTGCGCTGGTTATCACTTCGTCCCACGCGGGGTCGGTTACCAGAACCTGACCGCCGTCGCGGGGCTGGATTTTGGTGAAAGGTCCCATAGGACTGTCGGAAACAGCCTGCCTTACCTGATACATGGGGTCGGTAAACCCGTAAACCGAAAACGTGAGATAGTACACTCCGTCCTCGTACCACATAAACGCGCCTTCGTTAACCGTCGTGGGGTCGCCTTCGTCAATGTCGTTGTACGTCAAATCGACCGTTGTCTTGAAGTTTTTGGTAAGCTCTTTCAGCGTGGAATAGTCGGGTTCAAGCCAGTTTTTCATTTCTACGCCGAACAGCGTCTGACCGTGCCATACTTTGTTTCCGTCATAGCCGTAGCCCGAGTAATAGAGATATTTTTTACCGCCGACGGGGTCGATATACAAATGCCCGTCAATGGTGTTCGAACGCTGCAGCTCTTTGGGAATAGCGCTGTTCCTCGGCGAGAAATCGTAAGCGGGACGAGTTTTAAGCTGAGGTGTCATTTCTATGAAAGGTCCGTACGGCTCTTCCGCGCACACGACGGTCATAGACTTGGAGTTTTCGCCCTTCTTACTCCACTCGTCCGTGTAAATATCGCCTTCGACGTAGTCAGCGTTGTATATCATTAAATACAGTTCCTGCTTTTCGTCGTAAAGCACTTCGGGCGCCCAGTGGTTTCTCGAAGCCCACGTTTCGGCAAAGTCGGGCTTGTAAGCAACGGACTTATATTCCCAGTTTGTCAAATCCTTACTGCGCCAGCACTGTATGCCGTATCCGCCGACAAGGTCGCTGGTGCCGTATGCGTAGAAGTAACCCTTTTCTTCGCCCCTGTCGACGTAGATAACCGTAGGGTCGGCTACTTCGAATTTGAGCTCGTTGAGGTAGTAAAGGCTCTTATTGTAATCTTCGTTCGATACTTCTTTATAATCGGTGTACCAGTTTTCGGCATCGTCCGCAGACTGGTCGGTATTGCCTCCCGGATTGTTTCCGCCGGGGTTGTTCCCCCCTCCGGGGCCGTCGTCCGAATTGTTATTGCATGCCGCAAGCGGGAATGACGCAAGCATTGAAAGCGCTATCATAAGCGCGATTATTTTCTTTTTCACGGAATTTCTCCTTAATTTTTTAAAGTTTCATACCGCTGGTCGCAATACCTTCTATGAAGTATTTCTGAGCAACGATATATATTACGAGCGTGGGGATAAGCGCAATAAGCGCGCCCGCCATCATAGCGGGAATATTTCTCGAATACGTTCCCTGGAACGAATTGAGGGCTATCTGCAAGGTATACCACTGCGGTGACTGCAAGTACAGATAGGGTCCGAAATAGTCGTTGTAACCGCCGATGAAACCCAGTATTCCCTGCGCGAGAAGCGCGGGCACGGAAAGGGGCACCATTATCTTCCAGAAGATTTTAAAGTAACCCATACCGTCGAGTTTGGCCGCTTCTATAAGCGACGTCGGTATGCCGGCATAGAACTGGCGCATAAAGAACACGCAGGTTGCCGCGCCGAACATTCCCGGTATCATCAGGGGAAGGGGCGTATCGACCCAGCCCAGTAAGTTGTAAATGAGATACGAGGGAGTAAGCATAATCGTGCCCGGTATCATCATCGTCATCAACAGCGCCGAGAACAGCAGGTTTTTGCCCTTGAAACGCAGTTTGGCGAACGCGTACGCGCTCATCGCCGAGCAGAACAGTCCGAGAATAGTCGGGGGCAGAACTATCATAAGCGTGTTCATAAACCCGCGGATTAAAAGCGGAGCTCCGCCCATACCCGCGTTATAAGTGAAAACGTCCTTATATCCGTCCAGCACCCACTCTTCGGGGAAGAAATGAAACTGCGGGTTGGAAGCGTCCTTCGCCGTCTTAAACGACGTGACGATTACAATTGAAAACGGAATTAAAATCCACAGCGCGAACAGCACGAGAACGACGTATACCGCGGTTGTGCCCGCGACGTTTTTAACCGTATTGAGCTGTGCTTTTTTATTGCTCTGTTTACGTATCATAGCTCACCCACAATTTGGACAGGGCAAAGTTTAATACAGTGAACGCGACTATAATAAGCGCGAGCACCCAAGCCGTTGCCGAAGCCTGCCCCATTTCTCTGTATTCGAACGCGCGCCTGTACAGATAGAAAACCACCGTTACGCCTACGTCGTTAGGTCCGCCCGAGGGCGACAGTATCTGCGGGCGCGCAAATTCCTGCAATGCGCCGATAATTCCCGTTATAAGCAGGTAGAACGTCGTGGGAGATATCGCGGGAACGGTGATGTGCAGAAAGCTTTTGAATGAGTTCGCCCCGTCCACCTTCGCGGCTTCGTACAGCGAATGGTTGACGTTAGTCAGCGCCGCGCCGTACAAAATTATGCCGTAGCCCGTACCCGACCACACGCCCATAACTATGAGCACGGGGATAAACAAATCGGGATTGTTCCACCAGTCTATGGCTTCGCCTCCGCCGAGTTTAATGAGGTGGTTGATAATTCCGAACCTGTAATTGAATATCCACTGCCACATCAGCGTTATCGCAACGACGCTGCATACGAATGGCACGAAATATATGGTGCGGAATACTTTTTTACCTCTTACCTTTTTGTTGGTCAAAAGGAAAGCTATCAAAAGCGCGAGCACGATGTTTATGAACGTCGAAAGACTCATATACAGCGTGTTGACGATGGAAGTTCCGAACAGCTTGTCGCCGAAAATATCCGCAAAGTTCGCAAACCCTACAAAAGTTGCGCCGTCGAAGTTGTAGCCCTTGATATCCATAAACGCCATGCCTATGGCGAGAATCATAGGTATCAGCCCGAACAGACAGAACCCCAAAAGCGGTATAAACGCAAGCAGGAAACCCGTCAAGCCCTCTTTGCTTAGCCTGAACCTTTTTTTATTTACTACTTTATCGAGATACATTTTCTCTCCTTTTCGTCAAAGGGTTTTATTTGTTTCTCGTGTACTTTTCAAGCAATGAGAAAGTGTTTGTATACTTTTCGTCCGCATAGAACTCCGACAGGGTCTTTCTTCCGTTTCTTACGTCGCCGTTCAAAAGTCCCGCCCAGCCGTCAATCCATTTTTTATCCTGCAGGAACCACCAGTCGCCCGCCTGTTCGTACTCCGTCGCCCTTATGAAAATTTTCGAGTTTCTGGGCGCTTTGTCCGTCTGTAAGAATACGGGGCTGTTTGCAAGCTTCTTTTGAAGGGGAATAGCAAATCCCGCTTCCGCTTGAAGGGTCTGACCCTTTTCGCCTGCGACGTATTCGATAAACTTCCACGCCTCTACCGCGACTTTGGACTTTTTGCTTATGCAGAGCGCGACCGAACCGCTGTGTCCCGCTTCAACGCCGTGAACGGATATATCGCCGTTTTCATCGTACTCTTTGTACATAGGCAGGGGAGCTACGTCCCAAGTGAAGCCGTCCTTCTGGTCTGCGGGTTTGATGTCCTTTCTGAACTGGGTAACGTTCCAGCGTCCGTCGACAAGCATTGCAAGGTTGCCGAATTCGAACTCGTTGATTTTACCCGCGTCGGAACCTATATCCGTGGGCTTGGGCGTTATTCCGAAGCCCTTGTAGTCTTTACCGCCGAAACTGTCGACGTTAGAATCCTTGACCGCGCCGAGCTGGATAAAGTGCGTAAACGCTTCTCTCTGGCTGGGAAGTCTGTTCAGCTTGCCCTCGCCGACGAGTCTTTCGACTTCCGCGGTAACTTTGTACGTACCGTAGTTGTCCTTGCCGTCCGCGGTGGTCTTGCCTGCGTACGCCGACATATCGATTTTGTCTTTATAAGCTATTATTTCGCCCGCGTGATACTCGACGTTGTTTACCGTAACGCTTTCAACGTCGTCCTTGACGATGTAGTTAGCCGTAGGGTCCATAAGAGTAAAATCGTAAAAGTATCCGCAGTCGTATTTATCGCTGGGTATCTGCTGTATGCAGTTTCCGCCTACCGTCCAGCCGTAGTTGAACCACCACTCGGTAAAGTAGCCGTAAGCCTGCTGTTCGCTCATACCCAGTCCGCCGTCGGCTTCGGGCGCGCGCATATAGTCCTGAACCTTTCTCGCGCAAGCGACCGTTTCGTCCCAGCTCATGGGAATCTGGTTATTGAAGTACCACTGTCCGCCAATCTCGAAATAACCCTTTTCCTTGACTTCGCCGTTTATTCCAAGCGCGCTTTTGGTGTTGCCCCTGTCGTCCTCTCCGCCGTCGTTGAAAGCTTTAAGCTTATCTTTGCCGACGCTGAGAATTTTAATGCCCGCGTTTTCGAAATACGTTTCGTTATAGTAAATGACGGTGGGTCCTATATCCTTGGGAACGCCGTAATATCTTCCGCTTTCGGTACCCGACAGATAAGTGTTTACGTCATACTTATAGCGCGTGACGACGTTGTCCCACATATCCTCTACTTTGTAAATCTGACTTTTGTCTACAAAATCTGTAATGTCGTAGAGGTAGCCGAGCTCGGCGTAGTCCTTGTAACCCGAGTCGCCTACGTAGAATACGTCGGGCGCCTTATTGCCGGCGAGCGACTGACCGAGTACCTGGTCATAGGAAGTACCCGTCTTTTGTTTGAGGTCTACAAAAATCTGTCCTTCATAATCTTTGTTGAAGTCATCGGCAAGCTTGCTGAAAACTTCGATTTCCGTTTCGTCGCCGTTAATCCAGAAAGTTACGTTAGCCTGCTTGGAACCGGGTCTGGGCACATAGTTGCCCGATTCGTCAAGCTCTCCGCCCCCTCCGTTGTCGGTAGGTCCGCAACCTGCAAAAGCAAAGGGTACGGCGCACATGCAAGCCATGGTAAGCGCTATCGCTTTTAATTTTTTACTCATAAATGTCTCCTTAAAAATGTTATCGTACAGGTTTTACAAACGAAACCTTTAAATTTTCCGCAACCGTGACGGGGCTGTGCCCGTCCGCAACGCCGTTGATTTTGTTCAGCAGTATATTCACCGCCGTATCCGTCATCGAACGTTTGTCGTAATCCACCGAAGCAAGCATACCCGGCATATTGATTTCTTTGCCTATGTTGTCATAGCCTATGACCGCGACGTCTTTTATACCGCGCCCGTCCATTACAGCCATAATTTCGTAAGCGGCGAAATCGTTGAAGCAGAATACGCAGTCTGGAAGTTCGTTTCTGTCGGCGAGTCCTGCGAAAAAGTTTCCGAATTTCGCACTGTCAAAATCGTCGAGGTATCTTAAATCGGCTTTTATTCCCGCCTTTTCAAACTCTTCGCGGAACCCTTCGCCGCGCTCGACAGAGCATTCCAGCGAAGAAAGCTCGCCTATATACATAGGGCGTTTGAAACCGCGTTCGATGAAACTGCGCGCCGCAAGCCTTCCGCCCTTTCTGTCGTCGATAAAAACGCAGTCGCACATTCCCGAAGTGTTGCGTCCCAGCACGACGGCGGGGATACCGCTTGAATCGAGTATTTTAACGGCTTCCTTATCGGGTGCGAGAAAGGATAAAAGTCCGTCGACGTTATAGGTGAGAATTTGCTTTAACATATCTTTGCCGAACACGTCGATGTCGTTTTTGAAAGTTATAATGCTGTAACCTTCGCCGTGCAGATATTCCCAGATATAATTTATCATTATATAGTAGAACGGGTTTAAAAGATTGTCGAACAGTATGCCTATCGTGTGGCTCTTTCCCGCCCTCAGCGACGCCGCGCTTCGGTTATAAACGTAGCCCGTTTCGTCGGCGATGCGCTTTATTTTTTCTTTTGTTTTCAGCGATATGTCAGGCGCGTCCATTAGCGCGCGAGATACGCAATTTACCGAACAGCCAGAAAGTTTAGCTATGTCCTTGATTGTTATGCGTTTAATCATTGTTCCGGTTGCCTTATTATTTCATTGACAGCCGAGGCGGGATTTCCGCCCGCCCCGGCACGTCAATCAGGGGGATAAAGTATGCTGTTTTAAATTTACCTGACGTATATCATACCGTTTGCAGTTATCACGTGGGAAGCATTGACGAAATTGTCGCCCCAAGCTCCGCCGAAGAGCGTTGTGAAACCGTTTTCGAATACGCCTGCGCAGGCGATTTTTATAGGTCTGTCGCTTACACAGCCGATTTCGCCGTAATCGATAAGCATTTCATACGTTGTGGTATATCTGTAATCCACGCCTTCGCCGTTTTCAACGGTTTTGTTGCCTTGCATACAGAGCTGCGTGTAGTTATTCCAGGTAGTGGCGCATATCTGTTTACCCCACAGATTTGCAAGTCTGATTTCGGGTCCCATATAGTTCCACCACTGGGTACCGTCGCCCTGACAATGTTCGTTTACGGGTTTATTATGCTTTACGGTAAAGCCGATAAGCACGCCCGCAGAAGTATTTACGCCCATTACGGAAATTTCAGCGCCGTTAGCAAATGCCGTGTAAGTTTTTTCAGTGACTTCTTCCGTCCATACGCTATCGTTAAATTCGCCGTCAAGCGTTATTCCCGCATTTGAAGCGATTTCGCCAAGTTTGTTGGTCAGAGTAAGTCCGTCAGCCGTAGCGTAACCGATATTACCGCCCCAGAAAAGTTCCTGCCAACCGCCGAATCCATCGCCGTTACAGCCCATCTGCAAACGGTACTGTTCGGCGACTCCGCTTGCGAACAGCTCTACGACCGTTACAAGCTTTCCGTCCTCTTCAACCGTCTTTGCGGCGGTCTGGTCGAACAGTGCAGGCGCGCAGAGTTTTCCGTTTATGAATACAATTGCGTTGCCTATGCAGTTGATGTGAATTTCAACGTTGTCGTGCGTTGACCAGTCGCCGCTGGGATTCGCGGAAGACCAGTTGCCGTGAACAATCTTCATACCTATATAAAGACCGTCGGTACCCGCAAACGCTTTAACTTCGAACTGCGCTTTATCCGCGCTTCCGAGATTATTCAATCCCGCTTTTGCGTCCCATACATCGCTTTCCAATTCGCCGTCTATGACAGCGTCTTTCGCGGTTGCCTTTACCTTCTTTATTCCGTCTGTTCCGATAAACAGGTTAGCGGGTTTTGCACTGTTATAATTGAAGCCGTTGAACCAGCCTGCGTCGGAACCGCATCCGCCGACAGCGTGATACGACCACCAATCGTAATTTCTCGTAACCGCACCTTGTACGATAAAGTCGCTTTCATAGCCCGCTTTATCTATGCCGTTGCCCGTCTTGAACGCGTAGTTGAGCTGAATATCGCCGTTATCGAAATTTGCGATTGATTCCTTTGCGACAAATATTTCGTAAATATTTTCCCACTTGCCGTTGTAAGCGTTTGCCTCGTCGGCGAGCTTTGTATACTTAGTGAAATATTCCGTTACAACCTGTTTGTAGCCTTTGCTGTTAACGCACAGCTGACCGCCGTTGTTGAGGTAGAACTCGAAGTTGGAGTTATCCCACCAGTCGCCGCCGTTGTCCTTGTATTCGTTAGAGTGGGACATTGCGTAAATGAATACGCCCTGTTCGGTCTTTTTCGCCCATACCTGCATATTGCGGTTGTCGTTAAGCTTTGCTTCCGTGGAAGCAGCGCCGTAAGCCTCATCGCGGATACCGTCAAGGATTATTCCGTCTATCGTGAAGTACGTAACAGCCGTAATAGTTACATCCTCGTTTACTTCGAGTTTGTAAACTCCGTCTGCGGGAACGATTTCAACAGGCTCGCCGTCGCCGACTGTATAGTAAATTTTGCCGATGCTTACGTTTTCCTTAGCGGTGAAAGTAACTTCCGTACCGGGATTTACCGAAAGCTTGCTTACGTTAATCTTGTCGATTGCGCCTTCGCCGAGGGTTATAGTCTTTTTGCCTACGAACGTTATCTTTAATGTCACTGCTTCGTCGGGCATTACGAAAGTATAAGTTCCTTCTTCGGCGGTAAGTTCATTGTCCGCCCCGCCGTAAACCGCATAGACTTTGTCTATAACGCTGTCGCCGTTATTGGTAATAGTGAAAGAAATTTCTTCCGTCTTTTTAGCCGTAGTTTTGTTAAGGTTGACGGTTATGCCGTCAGCGGAATAGTCGGGAACGCTTATGCTGTGAGCCGCAGCAAGACCCATTTCTATTTCGTCTGCGTTTGCCGTGTAATTTACCGACTTGATTTCAACGTTTCTGCTGAACGAAGTTATGCCTGCGGTAAACTTGCTTCCCTCTTTGACTTCGGGGAATTTGTCGGTAGATGCGACGACTGCGCCGTCTGCAAGAAGATAAATCGTCGCGCCCTTTTTAGCGATACCGATTTTTACAAAATCTTTTGTAATATCTCTTTCGGCAATCTGCGCGCCTGCCTGGTTGTTCCAGTTCCAGTCGCCTACGCCTAAGCCCCATTCGCCGTTGTTCCAGTTGTTTCTGTGATTTCCGCGGGCGACTAGCGATACGTAATTGAGTTTGATTCCGTTGAGGGTATTATCCGCATTGGTTTCGCAATAAGCAAATATCGTAACGTCGTCGTTTACAAGCGATACGCCAACCTTTGACCATGCGTCGGCATTATGCAGACCGTTAGACCTGATTTCTGCTTCGAACAGAATATCCGCCGAGGGTTCGGCTTTGTAGTAGATGTTTTCTTCTACGTTTACTTTCACGCCTGTATCGCCGTAACGATAATCAAGCCGGGCGAGGTTGCCGTCCTTTCCGTAAACCCATGCGGGGGTGGGAACGCGCGAACCGCTTGCGCCGAGTACATACTCTTCGTTGTCCCAGTCTGCCGTTACGTCGGGATACAGCGCCTTTTTAATGTTCGCAGTCCAGAGAGGATATCCGTAAATAGGATTGAGGTGCAGACCGTCGTTCATCATAAGGTTTGCCCTTACTTCGCCCTCTTCGTTCGCGAACGAAGTCCACTGGTCGATATAGTTGAGATAATCAAGCGTTTCAGCAAGCTCTTTCACCTTTGCGTTGAGAAGCTTATAAGCTTCGTTATAGGTGGTGACGGTTTCGCCCGAGTGTTTGATATAGAAGTTGTTGGGGATTACGCCTACCCAGAAAATATTTGCTTCGGGGAACGCTTCGTGATAATTTTCGAACAGACTTACAAGCCTATCGTATACAGCCTGCGCGTTCTTATCGTCGCTGTCCTTGTTGACGGGAGCGTCGATATCGTTTACGCCGATATGGAAGAGTATATTTTCGGGATTGTACGACATCTGCAACGCACCGATTTGCCCGTCGTTATTCCAGTAAGGAACCTGCGTTCCGCCTACGCCCACGTCGGCAAGCTTTTTACCTGCGGAAGTCAAATCATAAGTGAGAGTGTTCCATACGCCGTAATTCATCCAGAACTCGGTATAGCTGTCGCCTGCGACAAGCACGTCGATAGCTTCTCTCTTCATTTCGGGGTTGTGGTCGATAAATTCCTGACTCGTCTTGTCGGTATTTGCGAAGTAGTCGGTAACCTGCATACCGTATGCGAACGACTTGATGCCGAGTATGAACTTATCGGAATGCGCCGCGTATACGCACTGGTGAACGAGCACGTCGTCGCCGTTAGCGTTTTCGTAGTACATGCTGACAACGTTATCCGCATAGGTCATTGCAAGGGTGATTGTCTTGGTCGTCGTATCGAATACGTTGCCCGCCTTTATAAGGTTGTTCCAGGTACCCCAGCCGTTGGGCGCGTAGTTATAGCCTAGCTCTCTTCCGCGGAATACGCCGTCGTTGGCTTCGCCTATCCATGCGTCGACGTAGAAGAACGTACCCGTCTGCAAACCTTCGTCAAAGAGCATGAAGCCGAATTTGCCCCACTTTTCGCCTGCATAAGCCTGCGTAAGTTTGAACGTCGCTCTCACATAAGCTTCTTTACCCTCGGTTTCCTTGAAGAAAATGTTGTTGTCCTTGCCGTCGTGACCCGTGAGTTCCACCATTCTTTCGCCGTAGTTTTCGGAGTCCTTGGCATAATCTTTATCGATAACCCAGTTCGCGCCGTAGTCGTAGTTTTCCGTCGAACCGAGCGTGTTTCCCTCGAAACGGACTTCGGGAAGCTTATCTTCGAATTCGCTTACATTGTTCGTGCAGTAGTAGTCGGTTACTTCCAGCGTTATCGCAAACGATTTAAAGCCGACGACTACGTCTTTATCCGTTCTGAAACGAACCTGCGTCAGTAACTGTTCTTCTCCGCCGTCCGTCGAATAGAAGAAATATGCGTAACCTCTTTCTGCTTCGTAAGCGACTGAAAGAGTGATTTCTTTTTTGCTGTCGAATAAGCCCGGCGTACTGCTTCCTTCAGCCCAGTTATAATCGTCCGTGCCGGGAACAACGCCGAGGTTTGTTCCGGTAATTTCCTTGTTATCGTTGCAGGCCGCGTCTGCATAGTACAGAAGTCCCGACTTCAATCCGTTTCCGTCGAACATCATAAGTCCGAATTTACCGAACTTTTCGTCGCCGATTACACCCGTCGCCTTGAAGGTAGCCCTTGCGTACACGTTCTTGCCCGAGTTACGGAAGAACACGAGGTTGTTGTCTTTGTTGTCGTGGCCGTTTAAAACTACTTTTCTGTTTTCATAGTTTTCGGTATCCTCTGCGGGATAGTCGTGCGATAAATCCCAACGGTCGCCTGCGGGAATAGCGGCCGTTCCGCCAAGCATACCCGCGCCGTGGAGATAGTAATTTTCTTTCCACTCGCCTTCGCTGAGTGTGGGATACGAGTTTGCGCTTGTCTTTTCATAGCCGTTGTACGTTGCCGATATACCCAGAGTATTGGTATAGTTGTTGAGTACGGGAAGCGCGCATATAGCTCCGTCGTCCGCAGTGCCTTCTATGCCCAGTTTTTCATATGATAACGAAAGTTTAACGGCATAACCGTCGAGCTTTGTTCCGTCCTCGGACCAGGGTGTTGCGCTTAAAACGGTGATTGCGCTTTCGGTTGCGGATACGTATTCGCCGTCAACCGCCCTGAAATGTTCTACCGTTCCGTCAGCCGAAACCTTTACGCCGAAATGATGCTCGCCGAGGTTTATATAGTCGAAACCGAATTTGCACGCGTACAATTCCACCGCGTCGAGTTCGCCGTTGATTTTAGCGTCGCTTACGTATACCTGTACGTCGAGCGAAGTTTCGGTATATTCGTATACCCATACCGAAACGGCTTCGTCCCTGATAATCTTGCAAGTAAGTTCAAGTCCTTCGGGACGGGGCGCCGTCAAAACATTGTCCGCAAGCGCGGAAGTAACCGTGACGTCGGCGGAAGCCGCAGGCATTTTAAAGGTTGCCTTGCCTTCCGATAAGGTAAGGTCGGCGCCGTTGAGTTTAAGCGTTACGATTTTATAGCCGTAGCTTGCTTCCGCGGTAAGAGTTACCGTTTCGCCCTCCTTTGCCTTTGTTTTATCCGCTGTCAGCGTAACGCCCTCGGCGTTTCCGAGATTAACAGCGTATTCGTCTTTTCCGAGGTCTTCGCCTCCTTCATTTTTCTTTGTAAAAGAAGCCGTAACGTTGACGTTTTCCGCGGGCATAGTAAACGATGCTTTGCCTTCGGATACTTCGGTTTCCGTATCGTTGACTTTAAGCGTTTCAAGCTTATAGCCTTCGTCGGGAGTTACGGTCAGCGTAACTTCTTCGCCATCGGAGGCTTCGGCTTTGTCGGCCGTTACCGTTCCGTTCAGGCACTCTGCAACCGTGATTGAGTAAGTCTGCGTCTTTTTACAGGCGGTTGCGCCGGCAAGACAGAGCACGACTAACGCACACAGAAGCGGAAGAAATATCTTCCTGATGGTTTTGCTCATTTTTTCCTCCTATTTTTTCGTCCTTATTAAGGACGTATTTACCGTTAAGAGTTTATTTGCTTGCTTTTAAAAGCAAGCAAACAGGGGTACCCCTGTTCAAACTTCGGCGTTGTATTGCCTGGGTTTATCTGTAATTAAGTTTTAATTTGCCTTCGCCGTCAAATCCGGCTTTGCAGTAACAGAATCTTCTGTCGCCCGAAGGCTTATCGTAATCCGTGTGACAGTGGAAAGCGCACATAAGACCGCCTTCGCCGTCGGTGAAAAAGCTGTTGTGTCCCGGACCCGACATTTCGCCTTCGATATATTGCATTACGGGATTGTCTGCGTATTTTTCGAACGGACCCGTCGGGCTGTCGGATACGGCGCATCCAACGGAATAGTATCTGCTGTCGAAACAGTTTGCCGAATACGTCAGGTAATACTTTCCTTTGTGTTTCAAAACCGCGGGAGCCTCGTTCCAAAGATATCTCTTTGTACCGTCGGCTTTCGGCGCTTCTCCCATACACGGAGCGGGCAAGGACTGCGTTTCCCACTTCTGGTCGGGCGTTGCGACGAGCACGTGTTCGCCCGTAACTCCCAGCAAATCCTCGGTGAGCCTTACCGCGTAAATCTGGCTTGTGTTTATACCGCCGACCACGTTGCGGGAACAATCCTTTACGTAGTACAGATAAGCTTTATCGCCGTCAATAAGACAGGTCGCGTCAATCGTCGCGCACCCGATGTCGAACATCGGTCTGCCCGCATACGCGTCCAAGAACACGCCGTCGGGTCTGTCGGAAATTGCGACGCCCGTTCTCAGCACTCCGTCCCTTCTGTCGCGGGCGGTAAAATACATTACGTACTTGCCGTCCTTTCTTTTGACGACCTCGGGCGCCCAGAAACACGAATCGCCGAAACTCTTCTCCTTAAAATAACAAAGCTTTTTTTTGCCAAGCTTTTCGGGCGAGCTTCCCTGCCATACGCTTATCCCCTCCGAAGAGTGTGTAGCATACATATAATAGACGGAATTTTCTCTCAAAACGAAAGGGTCGCCTATATTTATAATGTCGCTTGCGTAATACTTCATTCGTCTTTTTCGATATAACCAGCAATTTTTTACTTGAACGTTCAAGTAATTTTTTCATACGGACAGAGCTCCGTCCTATCGCTATGATAACATACAAAGCATTGTTTGTCAATAAACAATATTGATAAATTTTTTAAATTTTCAATGATTTTTTTAGTTAAAAAGAAACAAAATGCCCCTGCGCAGTCTTTGCGCAGGGGCTGTTTATTAATTAATTTATATAAGTCTGCCTATATTTACACCGCATTTCTTTATAAATTCCCAAACGGTGCGCGAAGGAATCGCGTATTTCATACCCACAGCAAGCGCGCCGTTGTTTAACTGCGACGAAACGTGAACGCCGATTACGTATCCCTGTGCGTTGAACAGGGGTCCGCCCGAATTACCGCCGTTGGTGGCGCAATCGTGCATTACATAGACCTTTCCGCCGTTACTTCTCGCCCTGTCGCTTACGATACCGCTTGTAATGCACGTGCCGTAGCCGAGCGAATTGCCTATGACGTAGACGTTTTCCCCGTTTCTTACTTTTTCGGAATCGGCAAAAGTTAACGCCTTGGCGTCGGCGGGCATCCTTCTCAGCTTTATTAGCGCAAGGTCGACGCCGTTGCCCGCTCCGTGCCTGTCGTCGCCTAAACGTATGACGTCGGCTTTTATATTCTCATCGCATACCTTGACGGTTACGCTTCCGCACGAACGTCCGTCGGCGAAGCTTACGACGTGGGTATTTGTAATTGCATAGCCGTCGGAGGTAATTATAAGCCCCGAACCCGAATATTCGGAATTGCCATGCGTCCAGCTGATTTCGAGCACACCGCCGACGTTGTTGTCGAACACGTCCGCACCGCTTACGCTCACGCTTTCCTTTTGTTCCGATATGCTCTTTTTGGGCTTAGCCGAAAAATCGCTTGCCGAAAACATCGCACGGCAACAGGTACACCTGAAATTTCCGCCCCCGATATCGGTGAGCGAACCTCCGCATACTTTGCATCTATTCATTGTCCTTCCTCCTTATATCTTCTGTCCTTTACAGCTCCAAATTACATTATGCTGTTTGTTGCCTAAGCCGATGTTGCGCTTGCACCATTTTATGTGCCAACCGTTCGGCGCATTGTCCGCCTCGCAATAAACGGTAATGTCCTGTTCGCTTAAAAAAGCGCCCTTGCCGATTATTTTTACGCTCTTGGGAATTATCACTGATTTTAAGCGGTTCAGTCCCGTAAAAGCGTGCGCTTCTATTTCGCTTACGCCGTCGCCTATAATAAGCTCGTTTAAAACAGGACTTTCGATTATACAGCTTCCTATTCTTTTTACGCTTCCCGGGATTGTAAGGCTAAGCGCAAACTTCTGTATGCCGAAAGCGTTATTTGCTATCGAAACAACACAGTCGGGAATAACGATGTCCCTGGAATTGCCGAGATATTTTACGAGCTCGCCATTGACTATTTTAAAGTCGGCAAGCCATTTTTGCTTTGCTTCCAGCTTTTCACGCTGTGCACGCTCGGCGGCCGCCTTCTCCCTGCGGGCTTTTTCGGCTTCCACCATTTTAATATTGCGTTCCCTTTCGTCACGCTTGCGGTTTTCTTCCGCCTCGCGCCTTGCTCTCTCCTGTTCTTCCTTTCTGTATATCTTTTCTATCGAATAAAGCACGTTAACCAGTCTGAATTTCGCAGAAGCCCCTTCATGCTTTAATACAAAATTTTCTATTCTGCTTTTAAGCTGTTCGCCTGCGTAATATCTTGCCTTTTTAAAATTAACGTCGTCGAAGTCTATCGCGGAGAACAGCGGTATTTTATCTTCGTCGGAAACTTTCATACCCGTAAGAAAAAGTCCCCAGTAGGCTTCCGCGTTATAATTGTCCGCCGCGGTAACCGTCGTAAAATACGTCTTTGCATTGGCAAAATCGCCCGAGCTTAAAAATTGGTTTGCGAGCACCAGAAACATATTCGCCGAAGAGTTGCCCGCAGTCGCGCTTGGCTGAACGGGCGCGCTCTGCATATTGCGAAGACGCTCTTCCAGCTCTTGAAGCTTTCTTTCGCTTTCAGCTTCACGGCGTTCTTTAATAAGTTTTTCCTCTTCCCTTCTCTTCCTCGCTTCGGGCGTATGCGTTTCGACGAAGGATACAATTCTTTCAAACGCGTTAAGCTGGTTTAAGTTTATCGCCTGTATCCTTCCGCGCTTGCCGGGAAGTTTTTCTATGGGAAGCCCGCTGAATACAAGCGTTATACTGTCGCTTTCCTTTTCATCGTCGCCTATAAGCTTTAAAAAGCGGGTGTATTCGTTTTTGACCCACGGAGTCTGTAAGTACTCTTCATTTCCGCAGACGACAAGCATACACTCGGCGGAATACAGCGCGTACAGAATGCGCGCTTCATAGTCCGCGCCCGTGACGTTACGAAGTTCTCTTTCCGAAAAGAAAGGACGGTAACCTTTCCCCTTCAATTCGAAATATATGTCGTCGGCGTCCTTGTAATCGGACGTTCTCATTTTCGTGTTGTCGTCCGTAACCTTGACGCAGATGAAACAGTCGTATTTAACGCCCGCTTTTTTAAGTTCGAAAAACGTCTTGCGTATATAGTCTATATCGTCGCCCATACGCTCGTACTGGACGCGCTGGGCGGGGGAAGCAAGTTCTAAGGCGCGGAGATAGTTTTTATTCTGCGTAAATTCTTTATCTGTAATTTCGTGGCATATGGGTTGCAGACAATTGTTGACCGCGTCCTTTATGTACTGTACTTTAAACTCCGCAAGCGCGGTTTTAAAGTACGCCTCGGGCTCGTTCAGGTCAAGCTCGGCGGCTGTTTTAAAAGCGGTATACGCGCCGTCGAAATTGCCCGCGTCCAAATCGTGCTCGCCCATATAAAGAAAGTTTAACGACGCAGGCGAAGTAACGGGTTTGGGAACCGTAAAGACGCTTCGGCAGAAACCGCACTTTATCACGCCGTTCTCCGCTTGGCTCAAATCGAGCGAAGCGCCGCAATTTTTACAAATAAACTCTTGCACCTTATCACCCTTATTCGTTGGAATTTTTCCAGTCGAGAAGTTTTTCTATGTCCTCGCGCTGTACAGACGAAGTAATCTGTTCGAGGGCTTCTTCGAAATCTGCCTGTCTTATGCACTTTTCGCCCGTGGAAATACCGCGGAGCGCGGATATTTCTTCCACCCTGTCGAGAAGGTTTGTCATATCCGAACCGTTGAAGCCGTTCGTCTTTTCGACAATTAAAGGCAAATCTATATCTTCGCCGACGGCGACGATATTCTTTTCGCCTATCTTTTTAAGCCTGCGCGACAGCATATATTCCCTTGCGGGCTCGTCGGGGAGCCCCACGTATATGCGCGTGCCGAACCTGCCGGGTCTTATGAACGCGCTGTCTATATCCCACGGCTTGTTCGTCGCCGCGATAAGGAAAAGTATGTTGCCCTTGGATTTGCCGTATTCCTCTATGCCTTGAAGCTGTGCAAGGAACTCCGAACGGAGCTGACGCGCATACTGCGACTTTGTAGACTTTGGCGAAATGGAATCCATTTCGTCGAAGTAGATAACGGCGCAGGGGAACGAACGCGCCTGTGCGAACAGCGAGCGCACCGCTTTTTCGGTGTTGCCC
Source organism: uncultured Clostridia bacterium (assembly GCA_947570625.1). GTDB lineage: Bacteria > Bacillota > Clostridia > Christensenellales > Borkfalkiaceae > Coproplasma. The sequence continues at coordinate 52,368 of CANOUP010000008.1, forward strand.
GCGCCCTGGTTCAATAAATCAGAAGGCTTAACCGAACAGAATTTTGCGCCTATTTCGTTTGCGATAGCGGCGGCAATCATCGTCTTGCCCGTTCCGGGAGGACCGTACAAAAGCACTCCTCCTCCGCCCTTTCTGACATAGCCTTCAAACACTTCGGGGTGCTGTAAGGGCAGTAAAACCTTTACCTTGACAACCTCTTTGACGCTGTCAAGCCCCGCTATATCGTCGAAATTGATGACTGGAAGGCTGTCCCAGTCGAATTTGAAATCCGAGTTGACCCCGCCGTCTTCAAGAATTTTTTCCTCGGGAGCGGGGGCGTCATCTTTTTCGGGAGAGATTACGGGCGTTTTTCCGTTCTTCTCGGGAGAGGCAATAACGGGGTTACCGCTTACGGGGGGATGCGAAACAAAGGGCAGATCCTCCGCCGTTATCTCCGTCATTTCCGCGTCCGAAGGGTTGTAAAGCCGTGCAACGCGCTTTGACTGGCGGGTAACGATAGACTCGAACGTGTTTCTCACGTCCCTGCCGTTGCCGAAATTTTTATCGCGGTTTTTGTAGAGGTTATCGAAATAGCTTTTAAGCGCCGAACGCGCCTCCGCCGTAACCGTGTACTGGTTTTTGTTACACAGCCCCGTAAATATGTTGAAGAGCTCTTCGCCCGTATAGTCTGTGAACTGTATGAAGTTTTTGAACCTGGAACGCAGTCCGGGGTTTGACGAAATGAATTTTTCCATTAAATCGTCGTAGCCGGCGACTATTACGACAAGGTTGTCGCGCTTGTCCTCCATTTCCTTTAAAATGGTATCAATCGCTTCCTGACCGAAATCGTTGGCTCCGCCGTTGGCAAGCGAATACGCTTCGTCGATAAACAGCACTCCGCCGTAAGCTTTTTTAAGCACGTCGCGCGTTTTAACAGCCGTCTGTCCCACGTAGCCCGCGACGAGGTCGCCCCTGTCGACTTCGACGAGGTGCCCTTCGCTGAGCACGCCGAGCGCGCAGTAAATTTGCGCCATAAGGCGGGCGACGGTCGTTTTACCCGTGCCGGGGTTGCCCGTAAACACGATGTGGTAGGACATATCGGGCACGGACATACCGCGCTCTTTGCGCATCTGGAAAACCTTTATCTGGTCAACCCAGTCGCAAACCTGCCCTTTTACGCGCGATAAACCTTCGAGGTTGTTAAGGCGCCTTAACGCCTCTTCGAGAGTAATTTTATCGTTGCGCTGAACGTTTACATCGCTTTCTGCCGAAGCCTCGGAAGTTTTGGGTTTGGGCTGGGTTATGCTTTCGGCAAATTCGAGAATGCTTTTCGCCCTGGCAAAGCGGGCTTTCTGCAATTCGCCCTCGCTTGCTTTCGCCATTTTCAGCATCTGCTCGGCGGCAAGCATATAGTACCTCTTTGCAAGGTGCTTTTCCCCGCGGGAAAAACTTTCCTTTGCTTTATTGTAATAGAGGTTGAATGTTTCGTTAAGTAAGTTGAGATTATCCATAAAATCCCGCTTATATCATTTTTTTCTTTAATTCTTCAAGCTCTTTTTCAATCATAGATTCGGTCATATTGTCCGCGCTCGCCTCGTTGTTCATAAGCGCTTCAAGCTCGCTGTTTTCGTCCGCGCTTCCCGAATAAGCCGAAGAGAAAGTGGATTCCGTTTCGTCCATAAAGTTTTCCATATGCTCGGTCTGCAATTCGACGTTTGTCATCGCCTCGTTGAACTGCTTTTCGACTTTAAGGAAATCCTTCTCCTTGGTAAGCTTCATCATATCTTTGGAAAGCGTGCCCATTCCCTGCAAGAATTCGACCGTCATTTTGGACATATCTTTCATCTGTGAGGTTATTTCGAAATTGAGCTTCATTTCGTAGACGCGCTTCTGCTGTGCGATTGTCATTCTCAGTCCCGAAAGGGCAAGGTTGTACTGGGCGGTAAGCCCCTTCTGTTTTGCCTGCTTGCCTGCGTCTATGTATACTTTTTTCTGTTCTTCGAGTTTTTGTATCTGCTTATTCATAGAGGTTATCGTCTGTTTGATAAGCATTTTCTTTTTGATTTCTTTTTTTGAAACGCTCACGGTTCATATTCTCCTTAGTCTGTTTCTTTTTTGCTTTCGGGTGCTTCGGCGTAGAGTTCCTGTTCGGCTTCGACCATATCTTCGGTTTCGAACATAGCCAAAAGCGCGTCGTCCTGCGAATTCATACCGTAGATAGCGCCGTTCTTCTCGTACGCTTCTTCGACGTTTTTGAAAGTTTCGTCCGCCGAAGTAAGCACGTCCTCCGACCTTATGCGCGTGTTAAGCGTCTTGTTGAGAAATTTGGCAAGCCCCTTCTGGTCGGAAAGCAGGTTCCCCAAAGATACCTTCGACGTGTTCTTGAAAAATTGGTTATCGTCGATTGCGCTTTTAAGTTTGTTCAAAAGCTGGACGTTGTACATAAGGTACATCGCCCGCTGTGAATCCTGCTCGCGCTCGGCTTTTAAAAAGTTTATCTTTTTGGCGTAAAGAAGCTTGGTTTCCTTGTTGGTTTCCTTTCTTCCCTTTACCATTAAATCGTCTATCTTTTTCTGTTTCTCGACAAGCCCGTCCTCTATCCTCTGCGATTCCTGTTCGAGTTTGCAGATTGAATCCACAACCTCTTCGCGGGTAAGCTTGTCGTATTTGCTCTTAAAAAACCACATTTGCGTACTCCTATTCAAATTAAACGACGCGGGAAAGATTTACCTTTTAAACGGCAAACTCCCCGCGGCGCACGCTTAAAGCTTGGCGTTGCGGTCTGCCACGGCAAGCTTTATATCCATAATAGCTTCTTTTGTTTTCTTGTTTGCCTCACCGTCCGATTTGGTGAGCGCGATTCTCAAATCGCCTAATTTGTTCTTGATAGCCTTGTCGAAGTCTATTACCTTGGGCAGGGAAGAAGGCTTTAAATATTTAAGCTCGTTCTGCAAATCGCGAAGTTCGCCTATAAGCTCTTCGTTACCCTGCGAAAGCACGATAAGCGCATCGATGGATTTTGCGTTTTCGGCGATAAGCTCTCTGTCGTTTAACGTTTTTTGCGCGGGGGTATTGTTTTTAAGTCTTTTCAGTTTAAAAATAACGATGAGAAGTATTAAAAGAAAGAATACGATTACCCCTGCTACAACGATGATAAGAATAGTTGAAGGGTCAAGTGCAAGTAAATTCATTTTTTATTTCAATCTCCTTTTAGCTGAGTTTTTTACCGCAATTCGAACAGAACACGGCAGTGTGCGGGTTGGCTTTCCCGCAGTCGGGACAAATTACAGGTTCTTTGGTTAACCTCTTTCCGCATACGGGACAGAATTTGTCGCCGGGCTTGTATGCGGTATTGCAGTTGGGGCAAAGCGTTTCTTCCCCTGCGTTCTTTTTAAGCTTTCCGCCGTTTTCGCCCACGACTTTCAAAACTTCGTAGTAAGCGGCTTTGTCTTGAAGCTCTAACTGGCGCAGATATTTTTCGCGCTCCCACTGCTTGTCGTCAAGCCTTTCCACTTCGGCAAGATATTCTTTGAGTTTTTCCTGCTTCTGTTTTTCGGCGGCCGCGTCCTCGATGGCGTCCATATCCTCGTCTTCGAGGTGGAAATCGGCAATCCTGAATTCTTCGACGGTAAGTCCCCACTTCTTTTCGAATTCGTTATGGCTTAAAATTTCGCCCATTCTGTTGCCTATTGCTTTTTTGTTGGCGGTGAACTGGTCGTAGGTCAGATTCTTTTCCTTAATCGTCGCAAGGAAGATATCGGCGAACTCGCCCGCAATGGTTTCCACGAACCTTTCGCAGAACTCGTCGACGTTGAACTCCTTCTTGTTGCCGACTACTCTTCTGTAAAACAGTTCGGGGTTATGCACGTTGACTACGCACTCTCCGCGCGCGCCGACGGTAATTACCTTATTGCTGGCGTCGTCGCGGTATCTAACCCTGTTGGGCGTGCCCCATTGGATACGTACGCCTGCCTCGAGGGGAATATACACAACCTCGACGGAAAGTCCGTTCTTCCAGTTTTTAATCTCTTTCTTGTCGTCGAAAACATTGTAATTTCCGCTGTCGTAGTACCTTATGTCCCCTCCGCCCTTAATGAGTATGGCGTTGTGGTGGGGAGGCACTTCGAGAATTGCTTCCTTGTCGGTAACAAGGTTTTCGACTCTTAAAAAGAGTATCGCGTTGTCATCGAGGTTTGCTTTGCACAAATCCTGGTTGAGCTTGATTACCTGCCTTTGTTTTTTGAACAACATTTTATTTTACTCCTGTATATTTTTTATGTTTTTAAATACGGTACATATAATATCCCGTTAATTTGCTTATAAATTTCCTAGCGTTTGACGTCGATAAGTCAGACGGGGAAATCTCCTCAACCGTACCGCCGGACCCGTCGGGCTTATAAGCGTAGTACCAACCTATTTTATTTTCAAACTCTATAACCGTATCTTCTGAACCGTAAAGGCTATTTCCGCAGAATTGAAAAGCGTTTAGCCCTATTCTCGTAACGTTTGCGGGAATATTTATTTTTTTAAGGTAACGGCAGCCGTTAAACGCAACGTCGCCTATGCTTGTAAGATTTTTCGGCAGATATATTCTCTCTATTTCATTGCGTTCGTAAAATAATTTCTCTCCTATCGCTGTCACGGGTTTGCCGTTGAACGTATTGGGAACGGTCACGTATTTTTCGTTTTTGTCTTTAAGGTATAAACTTTTAACTATATAACTGTCCGTTTCCTCTTCTTCTGCCATAGTAAAAACGTAAGTGCTTGTTTCGAACAAGTTGGACTGGCTGTTTTCGGTTGAAGTTTTTACCACGTATCCCGCAAGCACCGAAAAAGCAAATATAACCGCAACGAAAACCGACAGCGCAATCGAAGCGATATTCCCTTTCTTGGTTTTCGTCTTATTCGATACGATACATATTACTATCAGGAAAAAAGCGGGAATTGCGATTATAAGCGCGCGCCACTCGTGCGCACCTATAAAGCTCATAGCGGGTCTTACCCAGAACATATCTACGCCAGGCACCCTGAAAAACGAAAGTATACCGCTCAGCGCCATTGCAATGCACAGAATTATCAGTATAACCGTAAACGCATTTTTCGTCCTGAAAATGCGTTTGCCCGTACGCGCTATGCAGTTCTCTTCCACAGCTTTTTCCTGCGCTTTCGAGAAACAGACATAGTTATTATAAAGCCCCTTAGCGCAGGACTTTTCCGCCGTCGCTACCGCTTCCGCGTAATTCTTGCTGTTTTTAATACTCTTGTAAAGACCTGTAAGGTCGGCGTCGCTTTTACAGCCGAACTCCGCCTTCATTTTATCCCAGGCGGATTTAGCGTCCTCGTAATACTTGACGTGTTCGGCAAGCCCTTCTTCGAATTTTGCTATTCTCTTTTTTTCTTCGTCGTCGGAGTACTTTTTCGCCCTGCGGTAACAGGGGTTTTCATCGGGAATATTTCTGTATTCATACTTGAAGTCGGTCAAAAGTTCGTCCTCGGACTTGACTTCCAGCCCTTCGAGAAATCGGTTCCACCAAAGCTTGAACGAAAACACTTCGCCAATAAACGAATTTATTACCGTTGCAAAGTCGCCCGAGGCATAGCTGTACGCCAGCTTGTAATAGGGGTTTTCGGTAATATCGAAAAGCTGTTTGTTGTCGGCGCGCATTATAAGCTCGGGTCCGCTCTTTGCGCCGTAATCGCCGAGAAAGCGTTTCCACCATACTTCGCCCGAATACATCGCCGCGCGGAATTTTTCAACACGCTCTTTCAGGTCGCCCTCGGCTTTCCTTAAAACCGTGTTGTAGTTGACGCTTTTCTCTATCTGTTCGCGCAAATCTTCGGTAATAGCGTCTAAAAGCTCGTTTTCGTGGTTTACCGAAAATTCCTGCAAGAACAGCTTCCAGTACGACCGCGGCGAATTGATTTCGTTTTTGAAGTTTTCGAGCACGGGCTTGAATTCTTCGTCCGCGTATTCCGTTGCGTTTTTATAGTTGACGTTCTGCCTTATCGACGATTTGACTTCCTTACTTATGTTGTCGACTATGTAATCGGAATCGGAAGTATTGAAGTCGGCAAGGAAAAGCTTCCACCATTTTCTGGGGTCGCGCAGTCCCGCATTGAATTCTTCTATGCGCTTTTGCGTTTCTTCCGTCGCGTATTTTTCCGCGCTTTTATAATTTCGGCTGTCGTAAATTCTGTTTACCAGCTCGTTATCGAGGCGGTCGTAAATTTCCTTCTCGTCAGTCACGTCGAACTCGACGAGGAAAAGCCCCCACCAACCGTCCGCGTTCTGCGGGTCGGCGTCAAGCACTTTGTTAAAATAGTCCTTGGCTTTGTCGAAATCTTTAAAGCTTAGCTCCTGCCTGGCTCTTATAAGAAGGGAATTGACCGTTGCGGTCGCGCCCCCGCCTTGCACCGGCGCGGAGTTAAGGCTGTTCAGACGTTTTTCCAGCTCGCGCTGAGCCCTCTTCTGCTCCTCTATCTGCGCTTCTATCTGTCTTTTGAGCGCGTCGGCTTCTTCCTGTTTTTTGCGCTTTTCTTCCTCGCGGCGCTTGCGCGCGGCGGGGGTATGCTTTTCCACAAATTCGGCTATGGCGGTAAAAGCTTCGCGGTTTGCAAGGTCTATGCCCTGTATCCTGCCGTTTTTGCCGGGAAGCCTTTCGATAGGCTTGCCGTTAAAAGCTATGGTTATACTGTCGCTTTCCTTCTCTTCGTCGCCGATAAGCTTTAAAAAGCGGGTGTATTCGTTTTTAACCCACGGGGTCTGCAAATAGCTTTCGTCGTTGCACACGACAAGCATACACTCCGCGGTGTACAATGCGTACAGTATGCGCGCCTCGTAGTCCGCGCCCGTGACGTTTCTTAGTTCCCTTTCCGAAAAGAAGGGTTTGAACCCCTTTCTCCTTAAATGGAAATAAATGTCGTCGGCGTCCTTATAGTCGGACGTGCGCTGTCTTGTAACGTCGTCGGTGACTTTGACGCAGATGAAGCTGTCGTATTCCAGCCCCGATTTTTTTATCTTGAAAAACTCTTCGCGTATGTAATCTATTTCCTGACCGTTGCGCTCGTATTCGAAACGCTGGTCGTCCGTGGCAAGCGAAAGCGCCTTTTTGTAGTTGACGCTGTCGGTAAACTTTTTATCGGAAATTTCGTGACATATGGGTTGAAGGCGGTTGTTGGGAACGTCCTTCAAAAACTGGACCTTAAACTCGGAAAGCGCCATACCGAAGTACGCTTCGGGCTCCTTACCGTCCAGTTGGGAAGCTTTTTTGTACGAAGTAAAAGCTCTGTCGAAAGAACAGGAATCCAGCTCGTTTTCGGCAATTCTCAAAGAACTAAGCGCCGCGGGATTGGTTTCCTTTTTCGCCACGGTAAACACGCTCCGGCAACTTGGACACTTCAAAACGCCGTTTACAGCTTTGCTTGCGTCAAGCTGGTCGCCACAGTTTTTACACAGTGTTTTCTGTAAACTTTCCATACTTTTTTCCTTAAACTATACTAAGTTAATTATATCATACACGTTATTAATTATGCAAGTGATTTGTGAAAATATATGTTTTATCCTCTTATTTTTATACCGTACGGCACAAAAAACGTGCCGTGCCTGACGGCACGGCGCGTTAACCTTTCATTTTGCGGAAAATGAGAAACAGAAATGCAAGCGATATAAACATACTTATGCTCCAACCTATCGCCCACGCCCAGCATACGCCCGAAAATCCCCAGCCGACACCTGTAAGTATGTACACAAACGCAACCCTCAATACGAGGTCGCAGAACGTGCTTACGGTAAACCCGAGGTTGCCCCCGCACCCGCGTATGGCTCCGTCGGAAACTATTTTTACGCAGACCACCGGCAGAAAACAGGAAACGATTGTAAGGTACTGTACCGAATAAGCCATTGCGTCGTCGGTCAGCTTGTCCTTTTGTATAAACAGTTCGGTAAGAAACCGCGGACACGATACGAATACGGCGAGGAACAAAAGCGTTGTGGTCATTGCGTAGCACAGCACGGCAAGCGTTCCCGCCTTTACTCTTGCGTTCTTTCCGCCCGCCTTGTTCTGCGAAGCGAAGTTTGAAAGTCCGTTCGTCATAGACACTACGCCCATATTCGACATACACACAAGCTTGAAAGCAGTAGTAAAGCCCGTCGTCGCGTCCTCGCCAATAAGGTTAATGCGTTTGTTGACAAAGAAGTTGCCGACCGAAACAAAGCTTTGCTGTAAGATGATGGGCACAGACGTAACCGTCAGATCTGCGAATATGCGCTTATCGAATATCTTTGGTTTGGTTTCCGAGCGGACGGCTTTGATTTTTATGAAAACGACTACCGCCGTAAGTATGCACGAAATAGCCTGCGATATGAAAGTCGCCCACGCGGCGCCCGCAACGTCGAGGTGAAGCACCCATACGAAAACGAGGTCGAGCCCGACGTTTAAAACCGAAGATATGACGAGGAAAATAAACGGCGTTTTACTGTCGCCGAGCGCCGAACATATACCGCACCCGAGGTTGTACATAAACACGAACGGAAGCGAGCCTACATATATGTAAAGGTACGAAAGGCAATCGCCGAAATACGAGCCGTGAACGCTTAAACCTTTCAGCGCGAGATTAGCGAACCCGAACCCCAAAACCATTAAAAGCACGCAGAGCACGGAAAAGGCAACCAGCGAAGTATTGACGGTTTCTCGCACCTTAGTGTTGTCGTTCTCTCCGCGGTAACGCGAAATTATTACCGAACAGCCGCCGTTTGCGCCCAGCGCGAAAGCGAGAAGGATATTGATTATTACCGTCGCGTTGCCGATAGCGTCGACAGCCAGCGCGCCTTCCTTTGCGAAATTGCCGACGACGAGAAGGTCGGCAAGCGAATAGACCTGCTGTACGACCGCGCTTCCGAAAAGCGGAAGCGAATACGCGAGAAGCACTTTCCAAACGTTGCCCTCGGTTAAATTCAAAGTTTTACTTCTGACTGCGTTCATACCGCATATATTATAGTTTCGCGTACGGCGAAAAGCAAACTTATACGCATAAAAAACGCCTTGTAACTTTTGCACAGTCTTTTGTAAAAAACAGCCCGCTTTCGTAAGAAAGCGGGCTGTTTTATTTATTATTCGTTGTCGTCCGTACAGTGAACTTTATATTCGCCTGAGCGCAAATCCCAGTTCTCGAATTTATTTATTGCATTCCACTGTTCTCTCGTCCCTTGAAAATATATGTCGGTCAGGCTTGCGCAATCCCAGCAAGCCCCGGAACGTATATGCTTGACGGTTGCGGGTATCGTAACCGTTTTCAAACTTTCGCAATTATCGAACATACGCTCGCCTATTTCGGTTATACCTTCGCCGAAAACTACGTTTGTAAGCTTTTCGCAGGCCGCAAACACGTCCTGTCCGAATTGCTTTACGCTACCTGAAACGGTTGCGCTTACAAGGTTTTTACAACCGAAAAAAGCCTTTTCCCCGATTGCCGTAACGCCGTCGGAAACGGTTACGGACGTAATTATTTCGTTATAGGCGAAAGCCGATTTGTTTATTTCGTATGTTTTGCCGTTATAGTCCGCAGGTAAAGTTATTTCCGCATCGTCACCTCTGTACTCGACGAGGTACGCTTTGTCCCTAGCCGTATAGAAAGTAAAGCCGTCGCTTCTTCTGTCTATACCGCTGGGGAAATTCTCTATATAAATGATGTTCAGCGCGTATCTGCCTATACTGCCGTTCGCGCTCGATTCGCCTATATCGATGCGCAGATTTGAAAAATTATAAATTTCCCACAGGTTTTCGCAACCCGTAAACGCATATTCTCCTATCTCGGCTATGTTTTCCGTTATGACTATGCTGTTCAGATTATCGCATCTGTAAAACGCCCATTCGCCTATCGCGGTTATGCCGTCGTGCATTTTAACGCTAGACAGGTTAGCGCACTCATAGAACATTTTATCGGTTATTTTCGTCATCGTTGCGGGTATGGTTACCGCACGTTTAGCTTTTGGAACGCACAGACATTCCGTAACTTCCTTGTTGTACAGCACACCGTCGACGCTTGCGAACGTAGGATTGTTTTCGTCAACCTCTATCCTTTCCAACGCGGATAAGTATCTTAAATTCTCGCCGTTTCTGTAAATTTTCGTCACGCTTGCGGGAATTTTCAGGCTTACGGGATTGATGGACACGAACGGCAGGTAGATTTCCGTTACAGGCAATCCGTTAAACTGAGAAGCGATTTCAACGTCGGTAAACTCTTCCGCGTCCATAAGCCCGCGGTAGGCATAGTTGGACGCTACATAATAACTGACCCCGTCATCGCGAATCGTATATTCGAACCCGTCTTCGCTTACGATAACTTTACATTTACTGCTTTCGCCGTCAGCCGAAACGGTAACCTCGGCGGCCCCCTGCGAAAGAGCCGTCAGCTTTCCGTTTTCGACTTTGACTACTCCCTCGGGTTCTACCGACCACGTTAAGGCAGAAGTCGCATTTTCGGGATACACCCGTGCGTCGAGCGTCTTTTCGCCGTTTGCGAAAAGTATAACCTCGTGCTCCGATAAGCCAATCATTTCTACGGGGATTTTTTTGGTTACGGTAACCGTACACTTTGCGCTTACCGAACCGACCGACGCCGTTACAACGGCAACGCCTTCCGAAAATGCGGTTACCGTACCTTCGCGCACGTTTATGACACGGTTGTCGTCAACCGCCCATATAACGGTTTTGTCTGCCGCGTCGTCGGGGAGAACGGTTGCCGTTAATTGCGCCGTTTCGCCCTCGTCGAGCGCAAGCTCTGTTTTGTCGAGAGTAATGCTTTCCGCCTCGACCTTGCCTTTACAGCCCGCAAGACCAAGGACGCAGAATACAGCGCACACAACCGTTAACAGAGTAATAGTAAATTTCTTATTCATGATACACCTCCGTGTTACTACCGCAAATAAGACGATTTAATATTACCTTTTTTACGCAAAAATTTTATATTTTTTCAGTCTAAGAAAAAAATTCTTCGAAGATTTGCGTGCATTCGTCTACAACCGACATATAAACTAATTTATATTTAACGTTTTTGTATTGCGTCAATGCGTTTGTCGTATATATCGAGCCGTCGAATGTCGTACCGTATTTTATAACCGTCGGACCGACCGTGTACGTTTCGTCCCCGTCGATAAAGCCCTCGGATAATATTACCGACATATCGTAAAATTCGATTTCGCAAACGAACCCGCGCTCCATGTCCGAAACTAAAAACTTTCCGCCTTTCAGCGTGCCTTCGATTGTTTCGCGAATAAAAATATATTCATCGGTTTCATATCGGGATACATCTATAATATCGAAGCCCGCATTTGCGATTGTATCGAAAAACTGTTCTTTCCCGTCAGGGAAAAACTGCGTCAAGTCGCCCGGACCGAAATACGCAGGCTCGTCCTCGCGCAGGACAATAGGCAGTACTGACGCTAAAATTGCGATTACACTGAGAAATAACGCCAAAACGGTAATTAAAATATACTTTTTACCGTCTGAGAAACTGCGTACGGCATTGTTTTCGTTTGCCGCAAGCACAGGTATTTCCTCCGCCGCTTGCGTCGGAGTTATGCCGCCGATAATATTGTCACGCCTTTCGGAAAAGTCTTTGACGGTTATTTTATCCGCACTGCTTTTTAATTTTTCCTCAATATCCCTGTCGGTCATATTATACTCCCTTTATTGTTTTAACTTTTCAAGCGCGCGGTAATACGTCGAAGTAACCGTGCTTAAAGGCTTTTTCATTTCCTTTGCTATTCTTTCGAAAGTCAAATCTTCGACGAACTTCATTATCATTATTTCCTGCTCGGTTTCGTTCAGTTCGGATATATAGCCGTAAAAATCACTGTCTGCCGTTATTTCGGCACGAACGGCGTCCTCTTTCAAATCGAACAAAGCTATATACTGCTTTTCCGCTTTCAGTTTATCCTTGGCGCCGTTTGCCGTTAAAACGTACAGCCAGCCTTCGGGATTGTCTATTTTGGGCAGATTACCCGCTGTTTTCCATATTTTGACAAGCAAATCGTCGACCAGCTCGTCGGCAATTGCCGATGATTTGGTAACGGTAACCGCCGTTGCGAAAATCAGCCTGCCGTAAATACGGTACAACTCTTCAAGCGCAGTTTCGTCTTTACGGGCTATCCTTTTTATTAACTTGTTAAAATACTTCTTCGTATTCTTTATCATATCCTGTGTACGCCGATTGTGTCTGAATTACTGCAATAATATATCATAATTTTTGACGCTTGGCAAATAATTGAAACCGTATTGCCCCGCTTATGTCCGAAGCAAAAAAGAACTCCGCCGAAAGCGCACTTCCCATAGGGAATTAAAAAACTAAATTATTAAGAGTTGACAATATTCACTTCTTCACCGAATTTATCAAACACATCATCAAGCATATCGACATCAAATTGTAGTTCAACCTCTTGTTCTTCGCCGCTGAACATTGAGAAGACACTTTGCCGATACTGCTCTATATCAAACTCATCAAACTCTTTCCGATACACGCGATCTGTCATTTCCTCTCTTGCTTCTTCCATTCTGTCTATGCGGTATGTTACCGTATCATCGTGATTATCATAATAGCATACAAGATAATAGTTATCCTTATTCCATACGACCACAAGCGGATTAACAACATATCTTTTACCATCTTTGCGGTACACTTTATTCTTTTTATAATCTAACGAATAGTACTGAAATGACACCTTTTTGTTGTTAGCTATGGCTTGCTTTAATGTGTCTATTGTATAAATTATATACCTATTATTTCGTTTTGGCATTGTACCGAATCGCGCAGCTAATGTCAGATCCGTTGCCTGATAATCACCCATCGTCGTCATCAATTTATTTGTCAAAGTTTGCTTTTGCGTAGCACTCAATTTTGAAGCCTGTACCGCATCAGCAAGAAACGCAATTTCGGCACTATCAAAATGGCGGTTGACAACATAAAAGTAACAAAACTTTTTCTTATATGATAATACTTCATAACCAAACTCATTTAGAAGCGCAATATCTTGCAAAAGAATCCTACGAGATACAGCTATCCCCTTATCAACAAGCAAAGCAATAATTTCGTCCGTATTAAGGGCGTGATTCTCGTCCGTATGCTGACAAAGCAAGTCATATAAAACAAGTAGTTTAATTTTTTGTTCAATTGAATGCGCCATAAATAATTACCTCTCGTTAATATAAGTATATCATATTTCAACGATAACTTCAACCAAGATAAAAGGGTTGCCCTTTTGAGCAACCCTTTTTTAATATTGCTATGATTAGTTATAAATCTTTCCAACTTCACCGTAATCGTTATTTGACGACCACAAAGAGCTGTTTTTGGAGTTCACGTAATCACCTGCTTTACCGATTATTGCCGCACGTGTACTCGAACTACCTGCCGTAACTTTTTCGTAGTTGACATTATTAGAAATTTCGAGATAAACATAGTAATCATTATAGCTATATCTTTGGTACATACCTGCCGCATATCCCGCAATGCCGCCTGCGTAGTCACCCGTCGCAGTTACCGTTCCATTATTCTCGCAATCCGATATCGTTGTTGTATATGTACCATAGCTGGACGGTCTCGTACTTTCCATTATTCCAGCGATTCCGCCTACATAGGATGCACCCGCAATACTTGCTTCATTCTTGTTGGTCTTCACACTTCGGCTTCCTGTAAACACAATTCTGCCTGCAATGCCACCAACATTAGTCGATTGCAACGCTGTAATTTTTCCGCTGTTTGTATTGTTTTCAATGGCGTTATTGCAATAGATAGAACCTGCAATGCCACCTACTCCTCTTCCTGCCAAATCAACGGTTATATCTACATTATTTGTACAATTCGTTGCACCTGTACAATAACCTGCAATTCCTCCTACACAATATTTATTTATTCCATCTTCTAATATCGTGCCGAGCGAGTTAATTGCTCCATTATTTTTGCAGTTCTGAACATTGCCTGTATATCCTGCAATTCCACCGACATAACCTTTTCCTGTAATGGAATTATTGTTGTTCATATTCAAGGTGGAAGTATTTGCAGAATAACCAATATATCCGCCAACATAATTATTACCGACTATATCAACGCTGTTTACGCAAGCTGTTACTGAACGCACATAATCACCACCATAGCCATAAATACCTGCAACGTAATCTTTACCCGAAACTTCTCCCTTGTTTTCGCAGTCAGAAATTTCGAGATAAACATAGTAATCATTATAGCTATATCTTTGGTACATACCT
>CANOUP010000009.1 GCA_947570625.1 uncultured Clostridia bacterium
ATAGACTAAATATTTGGCTAATAAGTAGAGGCATCCTTTTCGGGTACTAAACACAGCAAAAAGGACAGGTAATTACCTGTCCTTTTTGCTGTGTGTACGGCGGTCTGCTTTCGCACCAGCCAGTTCGCCCCGCCGTAGGCGGCACGAAGCGCAAAGCGCACAGTAATCCACCACCTCCCACTGACAAAATTGTAACTAAACTTAAATCATCGAAGTAGTAAATTATTGTATATGTCAGCGAAATGTGATACACTTTAATTATGAAGGAATATAAAGGCAAACGCCAATATTGCATTATAATGATTATATTCGGAATAATTCTATTAGCAATAACCATATGTTGCTTATTTTTGTTAATTGATGCCGCAAGAATACTTGAAGCCGTTATTATATCCGTCCTTTTCGGTATTGGTTCTATCAGAATTTTTATAGTTGGGTTAAGTAATGCAATATATTCCCAAAAAGTCGTCTTAAAAATTTATAGTGATAAAATCGAATTTCTTAATGCGGGAAAACTTTTTAATAATAAGTGGATAACAGTAACGTTTTCTCAGATAAAAGAATTCAGAGTAATAAAAAACGGATATATCGTTTATAAGAAAAAGCCAAAATACGTTAATTTAAAGTCAGGACATATTCATTTTATATTTGACGGGGGATATTGTTGGGTAGATTTGAAAGATTGTCTTACCGCGGGTAAAGCAATAATTACTAACTTAGACGACAGTCAAATAAGTAAAGATAGTGAATTAAAGAAACATAATTAGCATTATAAAATTCGTTTTAGGTTATTCCCTCTCCACCACTCGTTTGTAAAACGAACCCGTAGAAAAGTCTGTTACATAGTAACGGACTTTTCCTTTTTTATAACTTTCTATTTGCTTTATGCCAAGGGCGTTTTTTACCGAGCCAACCTTGATTATGCCAATACTTTGCGTCGGTATATTCGGCATTGTTTTTATATAATTTCTTTTGCATCAGTCGGCAAAATCCGAATTTGAATTTCGTTATCAAATTTGTATGAGCAGGTTTTTTATAGTTTATTTTTGAAAACTTTTTTGACAGTTTAAAAATTTTTTTCGATAATTTCTTACGACGTTTTTCGGACAATTTATCCCAAATAAGATTGTACATCAGTGCGCCTGTAAAAACGCCGATTTCAGATATTCCCCACCAGGATAAGCTATGTTTTATATCTTTTGCGGCGGATTTTGCGTCTGAGCCCAAACATTGCGTTATTATCACAGCGCGTTTTCCAAACATTTCGGAGGCAGGACGGTGCGGCATCCAACGATAAGCAAAATGATCCAAAAAAGTTTTCAATGCCCCTGTTGCGTGCATTACGTAGGCGGGCGAAGTCATAACGATTAAATCAGCTTCTAAAAGAGATTTTTCAATCGGTTGTATGTACGAATAATCTTAGCAGGTTTGTTCGCCGTTCATACAGCAGTCCGTTTATTATGGTTATTTTCATTACGCAACCCCAAATATATCTTTTAAAAGTTGTCTATGCTATTGTTTGCGTCTGGTTTATAATTGCAAAAAAAGCAAAGGGTAGACGCCCTTTGCTTTTTCTATACCGTAATAATTATTTTTCTAAATAATTAGGCAGTTCTTTTATATAATTTTCGTTTATATAGAAGACCATCGACGATGACGCCGTGCAAATAACGTTTTTGGAAACCGTGTACAATCTCGACCAACCGCTGTATGTATCGCGTTCATCGTTGTGGTATTCGCCGAATTCTATTGAATCGTAAAAGCATACCACTGCGGATTTGTCGGCGTCAACATAAGTATATTTGAATTTAATCGTGTAATCTTCGTTGTATTTGGAGTAAAGGTCACCGTCGAAAATATAGTAATTCCTGTATTCGCCCGTGCCGTCCGCATTGAACAAAAGATAGTTCTGCTCGTAAGCTAAATCTTTTGCATCGTCTTCCCGTATATATTTCTTGCCCGATTGAAGGTTGTATTCGCCGTTGTGCGCCTCGCCTCCGCACGCCGAAAAAACGGTTGCCGTAAACACCGTAATTATTACAAGCGTAAGTATTAAACATAATCTCTTTTTCATAATCCATCTCCTTATAGTGAAAGTATAACATTAATGTAAATTTCTGTCAATAGGTATAGGCTTGATTGTTTTTTTCGGCGACGCGCATCGCTTGCGTTTTTGATTAAATAGTTTTATATTAATTATAAGGAGAAAAATATGAACAACAAAATTATACTCGATTACCTTTCCGCGCTGTCTGAAAATAACAACCGCGAATGGTATCACGACCACAAAAAAGAGAACAAAGAAGCGTCTGCACAGTTTGAACAGCAGATACAGGAACTTATTTACGGCATAGGAGCGTTCGACGAATATCGACACAATAGCGGAATTTTATAATACTGCTATAAAAAACAAAAAACCGTTTATCGTATGTGAAGAAGATTTTCAGCATGAAATACTTAAAATCGTTACCCACCAAGAAAATCCGTACACGTTTGTGTCGTATTTTTTTTATTTGTCGCTTTTATCAAGCGCTCGCCACAGTGGCAAAGTCCTATGATTTGTCTAATGTTTGCTTAATATTCGCTGTTTATGGGCAATACTTTTCCGTGTTTATGTGCTATAATAGTCCTATCAAATGAAAGGAGATATTCATTATGGATATGCAAAAAGTCGGTACATTTTTAGCCGAATTACGTAAAGAAAGAAATCTTACGCAAGACGAATTGGGCGAAAAAATTGGCGTAACAAATAAAACGGTTTCACGTTGGGAAAACGGCAATTATTTACCGCCCGCTGAAATACTGCAAATTTTAAGCGAATTATATGATGTTAGCATAAACGAGTTGCTTTCGGGCGGACGTTTGGACGAAAAACATTATAAAGAAAACGCCGAAGAATATATTGTTGCGGACTTAATGAAAAAAAGGAACGAAGCAAAAAAGCGATTGACTGTTTCTTGTATTGTAGCCGCAATAACAATTCTTGCCGGTCTTTCGATAGTTCTTTTGAGCGCTTTGCTTTCCGCACCTGTTTGGTTGAAAATCGGTTGTATCGTTTTCTCGCTTATTATTATAATTCTCGGCGTAGGCGTATGTTGCGTTTTGACTGTTGATGCAGGCGTATACGAATGCCCCGCGTGCGGCGAAAAATTTGTGCCTTCAATGAAAGATTTTATTGGCGGCGCGCATATGTTGACAAAAAGAAAGTTGAAATGCCCGAAATGCGGGAAAAAAAGTTTTTGTAAAAAAAGATTGAGTTAAAATTCGTTTTAGGTTACTAATAATAAAATTTCAAACGCTTTTGATACCCATATGATAAATAAAGCACAGGGCAGGCGCCCTGTGCTTTTTCTATGCCGTAACATCTATTTTCCCAATATTATTTGCGCAAAAAGTCTTCGAGGTATG
Source organism: uncultured Clostridia bacterium (assembly GCA_947570625.1). Classification (GTDB taxonomy): domain Bacteria; phylum Bacillota; class Clostridia; order Christensenellales; family Borkfalkiaceae; genus Coproplasma. The sequence continues at coordinate 3,409 of CANOUP010000009.1, forward strand.
CGTTAAATTCCTGCGGGACGTCCATATTCACGCAGTGCCCCGCGCCTTTGAAAATTACCTTGTCGCAATTTTCATATTTCGCCCATTCGTTGACGATTTCGATTTCGGCTGGTATGTCGTGTTCTCCGCAACCGACCGCCAGCTTATAGCTCCGCTGTTTTTTCGGATACTTATTTACAAGCTTTTGCAAGCCGGCAAGATACCTGAACGAACTCCTTTTAAATTTAATGTTAAGGTTGTAAAACGCCGTCTGGGCTTCGCCCGTATAAGCGCTGATTTTTTTGTTGGCTTTCGCAAACCACCTGACGGAAAACATTGCTTTCATCATCATTTTCATTTGATTTTTAGAGTTGGCTTTCTGTTTTGATACGTCAAAATTGTTTATGTCGTAACCGCCGAAGCAGGCGAGCGACAGTACCTTATTTTCGTATTTGTTTGCAAAGTCCTGTATAAAGACCGAGCCCAGCGATACCCCTGCGAAATGGGCGGAGGATATGCCGTGCTTTTCAAAAATCAGATTTATCCAATCCGACATTTTTTCGATGCAGTCGCCTTTTTTTGCTCGAATGGAATTGCCGTGACCTAAAACATCGACGGCAAGCAGATTGTATTTGCCCGAAAAGTATTGGAATTGCTTTTCGTACATTCTGCTGTCCACAAACGCGGAATGTATAAAAACAAGCCATTCCCCGTTTGCCGACGCGTCGGTATAATAGGCTATGGGTGAATTTTCGAGATAGAGTTTTTCCATTTTCAATTCTCCCTTATTAACTAAAAAATACTAATTATGTATTAACATTTTTAACGCGTTTTGTCAACTTACGGAGAGCAAAGCCCTCCGTATTTTTTTATAAAAATAATAGACAAATTTTATTTTTTAAATTATAATTAAAATAATTCTAAATAAATGCAGAGAACTTTAATGGCGGATACGCAGACAAGATACAACCTCGATACGCTGTGCGGTAAATATCCGGTGCGCAGAATAGGTATCGAGGGGGAAGCGGACAGGTTCGGCAAAATCAAAAGGAGAATTTATTATGGAAAACAAGTACAAAGGCACAAAGACGCTTAAAAATCTGGAAACGGCTTTCGCGGGGGAATCGCAGGCGAGGAACAAGTATACGTATTTCGCTTCGGTTGCAAAGAAAGAGGGATACGAGCAGATTTCGGCATTGTTCGCAAAGACTGCCGACAATGAAAAGGAACACGCCAAAATGTGGTTCAAGGAATTGCAGGGCATAGGCGATACCGCGCACAATCTTGCCTGCGCCGCTGACGGCGAAAACTACGAGTGGACGGATATGTACGAAGAGTTTGCAAAGACCGCCGAGGAAGAGGGCTTTAAAGAGCTTGCGGAAAAATTCCGCCTTGTCGGCGCAATCGAAAAGCACCACGAGGAGAGGTACCGCGCGCTGTTGAAGAACGTTGAAACCGCGAAGGTGTTCGAAAAGAGCGAAGTGAAGGTATGGGAGTGCCGTAACTGCGGACATATCGCCGTGGGAACGAAGGCGCCCGAAGTCTGCCCTGTCTGCGCGCATCCTCAAAGCTATTTCGAAGTTCACGCGGAAAATTATTAATTATGGGCAAAAGGGAAGAGCTGTGTCTGCGGATGCGCAATAACGACGGGCAGGAAAAGGAAGAGTTCTGTCTTCACTTTATCAAGTCGAAAAAGGGATATATGCGTTTCTTGTTCTGCCGTCTTGAAACCACCGCAGTATTTATTATGTGCGCAATATTTACCGTCGTCGGCATATTTACCGTCAACGAAGGATTTATGACCAGATTGATTAATTATTTGCTTGCGGGTATTCCCGGCTTCTTTTGGCTGTGCTTTATTTACAAGGGGCTGTGGTATTGGAAATACAGCAGGCACGTGTTTGTCACCGACGCGGGCATATGGATTATGACTTGCAGCAGTTTCTGGTGGCGCGGCGCGCCCGACTTTATGGGCAAACGCCGTCTGCTTGCGCCCAGCTGGTCGCTGTATACTTGGAGCGAACTTAAAAGCGTTTCCTTGGAAAAGCCTAAAATCGAGGACACCGACAGGATAACGCCTGTTTTCGAAGCTTTCGACGATATGGTAAAAAAGTCGTCGAAATACAAAACTGTCTATCTCACCCGCTTCGACGGCACGGAATGCGTAGACTTTCTCAAAAACGCCGACGCGGACGCGCTTATGGAGTACGCGGGCACGCGCAAACGTTCGCGCAAAAAGAAAAAGACCGAACAGGAAGAATAAATTTACGTATGCAAGCTTTTTTAACCACGCTCATTCTGGTCGGGATTATGCTTCTGACCGCTATGCCCGGATATATTCTCGTAAAGATTAAGGCGATAAAGCCCGAAAGCATTTCGGCTTTTTCAAAGGTTTTGATGTATGTGTGCCAGCCCGCGCTTACGGTGTACTCGTTCAACAAAGCAGATTTCACAAAGCAGTTGGGCATAAACCTTCTAATCTTTCTCGGCATAATAACTGCATTGCAGCTGGTGTTTATAGGTTTTTTCTATCTGGTGTTCCGCAAAAAATCGGACAACATAGATTACCGCATAACGACGGTCGCGACCACGCTTTCCAACTGTTCGTTTTTGGGCGTGCCCCTTCTCGAAGCGCTGTTTCCGCAGTATCCGAACGCGCCCGCGTATTCTATGATGTACTTCCTGTCGATGAACCTTTTGGGGTGGACGATAGTTTCGGCTATCATAACGCGCAATAAAAAGTACATAAGCGTAAAATCTATGATACTCAATCCCGCCGTCCTTAGTATGGCGGTCGCGCTTCCTTTCTTTTTCACGGGCTTTAAAATTTCCGCGGATAACGGCGAGTTTTTTGGACGTCTCGAAGATATGATAAACATTCTCGGGAAAATGACTACGCCTATGTGCATGCTCGTCATGGGTATGCGTTTGGGCGCGACAAAGATTAAAAAAATTTTCACGGGCTGGATGCAGTACTTTGCCGTGGGGATAAACCAGATTGTTTTTCCGCTGTTCGCGCTCGGCGTGCTATATCTTCTCAATGTGGAAAGGGAGATAATGCTGTGTATGTACATAATGTGCGCGTGCCCGGTTGCTTCGGTAGTGCAGAACTATGCGGAAATTTTGGGTGAGGGACAGGAAGTGGCGGCAAATACCGTGCTTCTCGGCGCAATGTGTTCGATAGCTACTTTGCCCGTGCTTGCGTTGCTTGTGTGAAATTTTAAAATACCCGCCCCATACGGTTGATTTAAGGGCGGTAAAATGATATAATCTAACCTATGAAAAGAATTTTAACGATGCAGGACTTATCCTGCGTGGGACAATGTTCCCTTACTGTCGCGCTGCCCGTTCTTTCGGCTTACGGTATAGAAACCTGTGTTCTGCCTACGGCGGTGCTTTCCAACCATACAATGTTTAAAAGTTGGAGCTATCTCGACCTTACGCCCGAAATTGACGCCATCTTCCGTGAGTGGAAGAACAACGGCTTCAAGTTCGACGCTTTCCTTTTGGGCTATCTCGGCAAGAAGGAGCTTATGTCTGCCGCGGAGAGGTGCTTCGACGAATTTTCCGCAGACGGCGCGCCTGTGATAATCGACCCCGTATTCGCGGACAACGGTAAGCTTTACGGCGGATTCGACGCGGAATATGTCGCGGAGATGCGCAAACTCATCAGACGCGCCGACATTATCCTGCCCAATATCACGGAAGCCTGTTTTCTGACCGGTACCGAATACAGGGAAACGCACAGCGACGAATATCTGGATACGCTTGCCCAACGTCTGCGCGCTTTGACGGGTGGCACCGTAGTGATTACGGGCGCGGAAAAAGACGGCTTGATAGGCGAATATATTCTGGACAACGGCAAATCGGAATATGTGCTTTTGAATAAGGAACCGCAGAAAAGGCATGGCACGGGCGATATATTCGCTTCGGTGTTCACGGCAAATTATCTCGGCGGTGACAGCCTGCCGGAGTCCTGCCGTAAGGCGAGCTCGTTCGTAATAGACTGTCTTAAAACGACGGGTGACGAACATTTTTACGGCGTTAAATTCGAAAAGATATTAAAAGAACGGCACTGAGCCGTTCTTTTTTTACATTTCGATTATCCTTGTCGCAATTTCCCTGCGGAAAGCGCCGTCGTGCTCGGCGAAGAGCATGGAGGGCTTAAACTCCTTTATAAGGTTTTCAATCTGTATGCGGGAAAACAGGTCGATATAGTTAAGCGGTTCGTCCCAGACATACAGATGCGCCTTACGGCAAAGGCTGGAAGCTATCAGTATTTTCTTTTTCTGCCCTTCGGACAGGTTGGCTATATCGCAGCCGAAGTGCTCCTTAGTCAAATCGAGTTTGCTTAGTATTGCTTTGAACAGGCTGTCGTCCAGCCCCTGTTCCTTTGAATATTCGGTAAGGTCGCCGAACAGATGTTCTGCCGTCTGGGGCAGATAGGAAATTATCAGTCCGGAGGGGAGCGTCAGCTTGCCCGTATAATCAAGCTTTTCGCCCGCTATTAGCTTCATAAGACTGCTTTTCCCGCAACCGTTTCTGCCCGCAAGCGCAATGCGTTCGCCCCTTAAAAGTTCGAAGCTGACGGGCGCGAAAGCCTGTTTTCCGCCGTAGACGACGGAAGTCTGCGCACAGGCAACAAGCTTTTCCGAATGGAAGGGGAGGGGGAAGAGTTTTAGCCTCTCGCTCGTTTCGGCGTTCTTCAACAGCGCCGACTTTTCTTCTATCGCCTTATATTGGCGCGCTTCAACTGTTTTTGCGCGCTTCATCATCTTTGCCGCTTTGTGCCCTACAAAGCCCCTGTCGACCGCGCCCTTTTTCGAAGCTTCCGTTTTGTCCGCCCACACCGCGGTCCTGCGCGCGGATTCTCTTAGCCTCGAAATATCCTTCTGCAATTTCTCGTTGCGCGCTTCTTCGGAAATCCGTCGTTTGGTGAAATTTTCAAACCAGCTTGAAAAATTCCCGCTCTGAACTTCTATGTCGTTTCTGTTCAGGGCAAGTATATGGTCGGTACAGCCGTCTAAAAATTCCCTGTCGTGAGAAACGATTATAAAGCCCCGCTTTTTTTTAAGGTATGCGCTTACCGTGTTTCTGCCTTCGGCGTCGAGGTGATTGGTGGGTTCGTCGATAAGCGGAAATCCGTCGCTCAGAAAAAGTCCCGCAAGCAGAAGTTTGGTTCTTTCTCCGTCAGAAAGGGTTTCGAAGGGGCGGTACAGCGTTTCGGCATCCATTCCGATGGCGGACAGTTCCCTGATTATTTCCCAGTCCTCGGCGGGGCATACTTCGTTCATAATTTCTATCGAAAGCCTTGTTTTGTCGGCGACTTCGAAGGGAAAATATGTGAACGCGACGTTGGAAGTTATCGCGCCTTTACTGTCCAGCTTTCCCGAAAGCGCGTTTAAAAAAGTGGTTTTGCCCTTGCCGTTTCTGCCTACAAAACCGAGTTTCCAGTCCGTGTTTATCCTGAAACCGACGTTCTCGAAAATGTTGCGGTAACCGCCGTCGTATGAAAATGTAAAGTTCTGTACGTTAATTAACGACATAATAATTTCCTCCTGAAAAAAAAGGTTATGAGAAAAACTCATAACCTTTGGTTAATATAAATTAAGTTTATGAATATACTTTCCTGCAAAACAAGGCATGCAAAAGCATAGCCTTCATATTAAATTCCGCAAGAAAATATCTCCATCTTTCACCTCGCAGATAAGTTTAACACGATTTTCGGCGGATTGCAAGCAAAAACACGGAACAATTTTCATTGTTCCGTGTTTCTGGCGCGGATGGCGAGATTTGAACTCGCGCCGCGGTTTCCCGCGCTACTCCCTTAGCAGGGGAGCCCCTTGAGCCACTTGGGTACGTCCGCACAGCGCTAAACTAATATATCATAAAAATATGTGTTTGTCAAAGCTTTATTTCACGCTTTTTTAAAAAAATTCTTGCGCGCACTTGCGTTTGACGGGCTTATGTGTTAAAATATCCGATGAGGAGAGGAGTTATGAGAATTGTATTTTTCGGCGATTCGATTACGGATTGCGAGCGGAACAGGAACGACGAAAAGTCGCTGGGCAACGGATACGTCAAGGTGCTTGCGGACAAGTTGCGCCCCATTTATCCCGATATGGACATCGAGCTTATAAATAAGGGCGTTTCGGGCAACGAGGTGTGCGACCTTCTCGCGCGCGTCCGGTCCGACGTGATAGACCTTAACCCCGACGCCGTCGTCATTATGATAGGCATAAATAACGTAATCCACAAATTCAAGTACGGCAAAGAGCTTAATCTTAAACAGTTTGAAAGCGATTTGACCGAGCTTCTCGAAAGGCTGAAAGAAGCGGGGATAGCGGTAATTTTTCTCGAACCCTTTCTCCTGCCTGCGCCCGATAAGCTGAGGATGCGGAAAATTTTCGACGAAGAACTCAAAATCATCGACAGGGTTGCTTCCGAAATATGCGACGAATTCGTGGCGTACGACGAAATGTTCAACGGCATAGTACAGTCGATACCGTACACCGAGTATTCTGCGGACGGGGTGCACCCGACGCACCGCGGTTCGCGCCTGATTGCCGACACCGCGATAAAAGCAATAAGAAAACACTTGCTGTAATAAGTATAACGAAACGGCGCCGAAGCTTCGGCGCCGTTTAATTTTAAAGATCGTCGTCTGTGTGGTTTTTATAGCCCTCGCCGTAAATTTCTTTTGCGGACGAAACTATCGTGAACGCGTGCGGGTCGACTTCGCGCACTATGTCGCGGAGCTTTGGATAAAGAAAGTTTTTGATTGCGCAGAAAATTATCTTTTTTGATTTGCCCGTATACGCGCCTTCGCCGTTTACGAACGTCGCGCCTATGTCCAGCTCTTTAAGGATTTTTTCGCACATTTCGTTTGCTTTCTCCTCGTCGGTGATTATATAGACGAGTTTAGCAGAATTTCCCCCGTAAAGAACGCCGTCGAACATGAGAGTAAGCATTGCTATGGATACGGCGGTATAGCAGGTAAGTTCGAAATTTTTGAAAATAATTCCCGAAACGGCTATAATAACCATATCTATCGACATTGAAATCATACCAGTCTTGACGTGCCTGAACTTTTTGCGCAGGATTTTGACGACTATGTCCGTCCCGCCCGTCGAACTGCCCATTCTGAAAATAATGCCTATGCCCAGACCGAACAGCACCCCGCCTATTACCGAGGCGATTAACAAATCGTCGGTAAGCGGCAGAGCGTCCTTTAAGACATACTGCCATAAATCTATCATCAGCGAAGATACTACCGTCGAGTATATCGTGGAAATAATGAACTTTCTCCCGAAAAATACAGCGCCGAGTATCATAAGCGGTACGTTGATGAAAATAATCAGCATGCCGGTGTTCAGCCATTTGCTGGGACCGATAAGATAGCTTAATATAATCGCTATGCCCGTAACTCCGCCGGAGGCTATATTGTTGGGGTCGAGGAATACGCCTACCCCGAAAGAATAGAAAAGACAGCCGATAGTTATGACCGCATATTTTATAAGCGTTTTTTTAACTGACTCTTTATTTTTCAATAATTCAACCTCCTTGCAGATATTTCTATTATACACGAAATGCGCGCGCGTGTCAATTAAGCCGTGAAAGCGATTTTTGTCAAATTAAATTGTATAAATATGCATATATTCAAAAAATATGCATACGAATTTTTACTCCAATAATGCGCAAATTAACGGATAATACAGGATTATTTTTCCCGAAATTTGTATTTTCATAAAATTTTCATAGAAAAAACGGCAAATGGCGTTTAAAATACTTGTATTTTTATTCGGATTATTGTAAAATAAGACATATTTTATAATGTCGTTCTATGCGCCGACGTTAAATTAAGGAGAAAGCTATGAGGAAGTTTTTTATCGCTTTACTGTCTGCGGTATGCATTGCCACGGCGTGCTTAGCGCTTGCAGGCTGTGAAGAACCGGAATATTACGTTCTTACCTATACCCAGCAGGAAGGCGTTACTTTCGATTTCGGCGAAATCAAAAACGGGGCCGAGGTAAAAAGCGGTTATACCGTAAATTTCAAAGTGACGTTCGATGAGGACGTGGAGGGAACGCGCGAGGTCAGTCTGAACGACGAAAAGCTTGAACTCAGCGAATCGGGCGAGTATTCTTTTGAAATGAAGGAGGATACCTCGGTAACGGTCAACGCATGGAAGGCGGGCGCGTACAAAGTCAAATTCGATATGGGCGCCAACGAGAATATGATGTGGTATCTTGACGTGGACGGCAAGGAACTCAATATCGAAGAGCGCAATGTAAACGCGGGCGAAAAAATTTCGTTCAAGCTTAAAGTCAGCGTGTACTGTTCCGAAAGCGCGGACGACATAAAGGTAACCGCCAACACCATGGTGCTTTATCCCGACGCGAACGGCGTATACACCTTCACTGTAATAGGCGACACCAACGTCAGCGTCGTAGGACTTCAAACCGACGAAGATTTCCTTGTGCGCGGCGACGGCGCGGGAACGGAAAAAAGTCCCTTCATAATCAAAAAACCCATCGACCTTTACCGTATGGCTTATTTGCTCGACGATTCGTTCAATATGGGCAGATACTCGACTATGAACTGTAAGCTTACGGAAGATATAGACCTCAAAGGCGAAAAGCTGTATATCATCGGCGAATTCCCCGACGACGAATCCATGGCGGTTTTCTGCGGAACGTTCGACGGTAACGGTCACACCATTTCCAATTATTATATAGAGGACTATATTATCGACCAGAGCACGGGCACAAAGGTCCAGCTCAGCAACATAGGTATGTTCGGCGTTTGTTCGGCTACGGTTGATTCTCCCGTAGTAATCAAAAACCTCACTCTCGAAAATTTCGAAATGAAGGTGAACGGCGACTCTTTAGTCGACAAAGGCTTCTATGCGGGCGGTATCGTCGGCAGAGGCGTAGGCGTCAACCTGATAAACTGCAGTGCAAGCGGAACGATTACCGCTTACGGCAACAACGACTATTTCAGCAACGTCGGCGGACTTATCGGTTACCAGCAGGCTGTTTACGAAAACGGAATGTTTAACCACCCCGCCTATATAAACGGCTGTTCTTCCGACGTGGAGATAATCTGTCCCGCAGGAAACGTTTTATCCGCGGGCGGTATAGTAGGTATTCTTTCGGCGGCGGACGAAGTCAGCAACGCATACGTTACCGACAGCTATTCGACGGGCAACATATCGGGCGCTATCTACACGGGCGGTATCGTGGGCAACCTCGGTTCGTATTCCTCGGTTGCAAACTGCTATGCAACGGGTGAAATCGTCGCAAACAGCAGGGTAGGACTTATCAACGGTTCGGATATATTCGCAAAGGCGTACGGCGGCGGCATCGTCGGCTACGCGGGCGGAGATACGGTAATTTCGGGCTGTGTATTTACGGGCGAAGTTTTCGCAAGCGCAAATCAGGGCACGTCTTTCACGGGCGGAATCGCTGGCGGTAAGGATATGGGCGACAAGCTTTCTTTTATCGATTCGCGCGAGCTTATATCTATAAATAATGCGGAATCTGCGGGAAGCGGCGAAGAATTTTTCTTAGGGCTCGGCTGGTCGGCAAACGTATGGCAATTCGGCGAAGGGATGCCCGTTCTCAAAAAGGACGCGAACCCCGTGCAGGTTACCCTTACGGTAAGCTACAACGGCAAGCAGGTTAACGGCAAACCCGAGGACGGCTTTGCTTTGACGGGATACAGGTCGATGGCGGAGATTTATCAGACGGAGAACGGTATGCTCCGTTACGTCAATACGGACGACGGGTTGCGCTCGTACGGATACTTCTTCGATAAAGAATGTAAGGTTGCCGTACCCTCGGCTTATGTTCCCGTAAGCAATATAACTATTTACGCGGCCTTTGCGGATTATTCGGAAGTCGCGGGAAGATACTATTTCAGAACAAAAGACGGTTCGTCCTCGGTTTACGCCGAATTTGACGCGCAGGGTAATATGCTTTACAGAAACGGCGCGCTCAACTTTACGGCTGTTTACACGTACGACGGCGAAAAGATTACGGTCGCGCCCAGCCCCGCGACGGAACTGTCCGTTCCCGAAAACGGAACAGATGCTTCTACGGTTTACAGGGTTCCCGCATGCGCGCAGTTTAATAAAGACGCCGACAGCCTTGTTTTCGAATTTAAAATCTATGCAAACAACATCGTATATTCCGATACGGTCACGGCGGTGGGAACAAGCGATTTCGTGACGGGAACGTATTACAGCGACACGGCTGTGTCCGAGTACACTTTCTATAAGGACGGAAGCGGAATAAAAGCGGGAACGCGCTTCACTTACACCGTAAACGGCGGAAGAGTGGAAATGGCGTTCGCGGGACAGACCTCGCCCGAATACGGTACGATAGGCAATGAAGGCATAACAATCAACGGTGCGCTTTACAAAGCTTACGACGTTCTCAAAGGCAAGTGGGAGAAATCCGCGTCCACGCACGAGTCGTATACTTTCAACGGCAAGGGCGGTTGGGTTTACGAGCAGATTGTCTATGACGAAGCGGGATTAAGCGAAGTTTTGGAAACCAAGACGGGCGTTTACTCGCTTAACGGCGATACCGCAGACCTCGGCGAAGGAAAGACGCTTAAAATAAACGCGGACGGATTTATCGAGATAACAGAGGGAAGCTTCAAGCAGACCTATTACAAAGAAAACAGCTTTGTAGGCAAGTGGACGTTCACCAGCACCAAGAATCCCACGACAATCGAATTCGCGGGAATAGGGCTCGACGGATACGGCGAAGTTTACGTATCGCTTATGAGAGGCGAACCCGTAACGATGACTTACGAAACGGACGGCGCATCTTACGTCTATATTTACGATAAGGACGTGCTGTTCGGCAGGCTTTCCTATTCGCAGGCAAAGGGCACGCTCGAAGGCGTAATGTACGTTTCGGATAGCGCCGGAAATATGTCGGAGGTAATGTTCTGTCTGTACGACGAATTTTACGGCGACTGGACGTGCGAAAACGAGCTTTTCAAAAACGTCAGGTTTAACGGTCTGGGCATTTACGATATTGCGGGCACGTCCAACTATACGAGGGTGCGCGGTACGGTAAAGATAGGCAACGTCACGGTAAACTACAAACTCGACAATTCGCTTATGCAGGGTAAATTCGAATTCGGCGGAAAAGAGTACTCGCTCTCCTACGACGAAGCGGCGGATACGGTTACGCTTTCCGACGGAACTGAAACCTATACCCTTACAAGAAAAGCATAAATAACTAAAACAGCCAAAAAGGGTACTCTCGCTACCCTTTTTGAAACTTTAATCACCTCGGAGGTAAACAATGGGATTGAAATTCAGAAGGCTTGCGTGCGTCTGCCTTACGGCGGTAATGGGCGTGTCGCTCGGTGCAAGCCACGCGCTCGCGCTTGCCAACAGCAGAAATAATCTCGGAAGCGGAACAAGCCCCGTCAAGTTCGAAGAAGTTACGGGCAAAATGGATTTGTCGTCCATAATATTAAATAATCTCAGCCAGTCCGTTCTCGAAAACGCCGGTCTGTCGACGGTAAGTCTTTCCAAGACCGCGGATTATACCGTAATAGTAGAGCTGGACGAAAGTTCCGTACTCGAAGCCGCGGAAGGAAACGCTTCGGACTATCTTGCGACGTATCAGGGCAGGAATAAGCTCAATAAGATAAGAAACTCCCAGACGAGCCTTTTAAACGGTATGAAGTCTGCGGGTATTCAATATACGTTTAAACGCAGTTACACTACTGTAATAAACGCGCTCGCGGTTACCGTCAACTATTCCAATCTCGAAAAGCTGGTAAAAATTCCCGGCGTTAAAAATATAGTTCTTTCGTCCGCTTACGAATATCCAAAGACCGTGGAATGGCAGTCCGCTTCGGTTGCAGACAACCCCAGCAACGTTTACGGCACCGGTATATATAAGTCGGATGACATAATAAAAGATTACAACGTGGACGGAAGCGGGGTTGCGGTCGCTATCCTCGATACGGGTTTAGACTACTCGCACGAAGCGTTCACGTCGTATCTCCCCGAAGAGGTGAGGTATACCAAAAGCGATATAGCCGATAAAATCAATTCGGCAAAGACTTCGACCAATCCCGACGTAAGGTTCGGTGCGGAAAAGTCGGGCGCGCAGGTTACGGCAGACAACGTATATATCAGCGCGAAGGTGCCTTTCGCATACGACTATGCGGACGACGACGCCGACGTGTATCCCTCGTATTCCAACCACGGCACCCACGTTGCCGGCATAGTTGCGGGTCAGGCGGATTCCTATAAGAACAAGGACGGCAAGACCGAGCTCGACGCGCAGGGCAAGCCCGTGCCTTTCAGGGGCGTCGCTCCCAACGCGCAGCTTGTTATTTGCAAGGTGTTCACCGACGACTTCGACAGCGAGGATTTGGGCGGCGCGGTAACGGAAGATATTCTCGCCGCTCTCGACGACTGCGTGAATCTCGGCGTCGACGTAATAAATATGAGTCTGGGAACCTCTGCGGGCTTCTCCTCGATAAGCATCAAGAACGACGAGCTCGGTCTTGACGATACCGAAGGCGAGGCGATGAACAGGGTTTACAACAGAATAAAGGACGCGGGCATAAGCCTTATCTGCGCGGCGAGCAACGATTTCAGCTCGGGCTACGGCAGTGCGTTCGGTACAAACCTTGCATCTAACCCCGATTCGGGTACGGTCGGTTCGCCCTCGACTTTCGACGGCGCCGTATCGGTCGCGAGTATCAACGGTCAGCTTGCCCGCTATATGACGGTGGAGCAGAACGGCGAAGATAAACCCGTCTATTACCTCGAATCGAGCGACGAAAATTCCGTTCAGTACGACTTCCTCGGCAGTATGTTCGAGAAGTACGGCGACGGCGGAAAGACGCTTAAAGTCAAATACGTAATCGTTCCCGGCAGGGGCGAATCGGTAGACTATACCTATAATATACAGAAACTTTTGCAGGACAAGACGGAAGGACCCGTCATCGCGGTCGTAAAGCGCGGTAAGAGCACGTTCAAAGAGAAAATCCAGCTTGCAATGGATATGAACGCCGACGGCGTAATACTTTGCAACAACGTCGCGGGTTCGATAAGAATGTCGCTAGGCGATATTAAAAATCCCGTTCCCGCGGTATCCGTGACGATGGACGCGGGCACGCTTCTGTCGCAGACTGCAACGGGCGGGGTCGGCTATCTGACTCTCAACGAGGACTTCCAGGCGGGACCCTTCATGAACGACTACTCGTCGTGGGGCACTACTTCCGATTTGAAGCTTAAACCCGACGTAACAGCGCACGGCGGCGAAATCACTTCGACCGTTCCCGGCGGTTACAACGAGCAGAGCGGTACCTCGATGGCTTCCCCCAATTTAGCGGGCTTCGTTGCGCTTCTCCGCAGTTACGTGAAGAGGGAGAACCCCGAATACGCTTCCGACGCGCAGGGACTTACCAGACTGGTCAACCAGCTTACGATGAGCACGGCGACGATAGTAAACGACCAGGACCTTCTTCCCTATTCGCCCCGTAAGCAGGGTTCGGGACTTGCGACTCTTTCCAACGCGTTCTCTTCGAAAGCCTACCTCTCGACTGTCGAGGGCGTAGAATTCGGCGCGGAGGATAACAGACCCAAAATCGAGCTCGGCGAGGACAAGGAGAAGAAGGGCGAATACACCTTCTCGTTCTATGTCAACAACTTCGGCGGCGAAGCTCTCGAATTCGAGCTCGGCTATAAATTTATGACCGAAACGCTTTCTTCCGACGGCTTGTCCGTTGCGGAAAAAGCAAGGCTTCTCACCGACAACGGCGCGAAGTGGACGGTCAACGGCGAAAGCAAATCTACGGGCGACACCGTAAGCGTCCCCGCGGGCACGACGGGCGAGCAGTTTAAAATTACCGTAACCGTAAGCCTTTCGGACGCAGAAAAGAAGTATATAGACAGCAGTTTCGCAAACGGAATGTTCGTCGAAGGCTTCATAACCCTGACTTCGAAAACAAAGGGACAGTGCGGACTTTCGCTTCCGTTTATGGGCTTCTACGGCGACTGGTCGTCCGCGCCCATGCTCGACTACGACTGTTATGAAATTTCCAAGTTCCAGCAGGATACTTCGCTGACCGACGACAAGCGCCCTCAGGCGCAGGTATGGGCGACGCAGTGCTACGCCGAATATTTCAATCACCAGTTCTCGGTGCCCATGGGCAGTTATATGTACGCCCTCGACGAGTCGGCGGATAAGATATACACCAACGAGGACTACGCTGCGGTTTCGTGCTATAACGAATATATCGACGCGGAAAGCGCGGCGAACTACCTGTCGACGACTTCGGTAAAGGCGCTCTATGCGGGACTTTTAAGAAACGCAGAAGTAGTGCAGTACACTCTTTCCGACGCCGTTTCGGGCGAAATTATCAAGAAAGACTACAATTACAGGGTAAACAAAGCCTACGCCAACGGCGGAAGCCCCGTCCCCGCAAACGTGGAATTGGAACTCAGCCCCGCCGAACTCGGTCTTGTAAACAACGGCAAGTACAAACTTGAATTCGCCTTCTATTTCCGTGCGGACGACGTGGGCAAGCCCGTCGACGAGGACGATACATTCTCTATGGTTTTCTACGTCGACTATGAGGCGCCCGTTCTCGAAGACGCGAGAATACGTTACTACGACTATAAGGACGGCAACAAGGACAAACAGAGAATATATCTCGACCTCGATATATACGACAACCATTACGCGCAGTCGGTAATACTCTGTTACGCAGACGCAAGCGACCCCGAAAACACAAGGCTTCTGCTTGCGACAGAATATATCACTCCCGTATACAACGCCGTCAAGAACGGCACGACGACGGTTTCGATAGAGATAACCGACATATACGAAAAATATAAGAGAAGCTTATACGTCCAGCTTGACGACTACGCGCTCAACCACAGCGTATATCAGCTTCAGCTTTCCGACATCAAGTCGCCCGAGCTTCCTTCTTCTTTCGAAATAAAGGAAGGAACAGAGCTGACGATAGGACTTAACCAGAATTACAAACTCGGGCTCGAATACGAAGGGAGCGCAAATCTTTCCGATTTCACCTGGGGTTCGGATAACCCCGCGCGAGTCAAAGTGCAGAACGGCGAAATTTTCGGCGCTTCCGTCGGTTCGACTTACGTAACTGTAAGCAACGGTTCGGGCGTGAGCCGGAGAATAAAAATCAACGTCGAGGACAAGGGCATTGTACTGCCTCTCCCGAATATTTCGTTCAGCGTTATAGAAACGGCGGGCGAAGGTCTTAAAGCCGCGAAGGGAAGTATACCCGTATACGCGGGTCAGAACTACACTCTCGACATAATAACCGACCCGTGGTATTATCCTCTTTCCAACCTTACGGTAAACTGGGAGTCCAGCAACGAAAAGGTTGCCAAGGTCGTAAAGAACAACGCGAACGGAACGTCTGCTACGGTAACGACCCTCGGAGAAGAGGGAACTGCTTCGATAACGGCGGTCGTATACGAAAACGGCGTGCCTACGCTGTACGCGACCAGCGTCACCATGAACGTGAGAGATCCGTTCACCGTCAACAACTTCGTGCTTACCGACTATAACGGTCCCGGCGGAGTAGTCAAGATTCCCGACGACGAAAATATTCTTTATATCGGCGAAGAAGCGTTTAAGGACGATAAAACAATCGAGTGCGTCATAATCCCCAAGACGGTTGTCGAAATAAGGGAGAGGGCGTTTGCGGGCTGTACCAACCTTAAAAAAGTTTACTTTATCAACACTCCCGACGACGAAGATTACGAGTCCGATTTAGACAAAGTAATTCCCGACTCCAACCTCAGCGTAATAAACAAGCACGCGTTCCGCGGGTGCACCTCGCTCGAACTTGTGGATTTGACCAATGTAAAGGTTGCAACTCTCGCGTACGGCGCGTTCTACGGCTGTACTTCGCTTAAAGAAGTCGTAAAAATGAAGGCGATAGGCACGATGAACGCTTACGCGTTTGCAAACTGCTCCTCGCTGGTATCTGCGGATATAACCAATCTGCACACCGCGCGCGAGGGCGTGTTCAGCGGATGCACTTCGCTCAGAGAAGTAATAAACGGCGAGTATTCGGCAATCGGCGACGGTATGTTTTCCGGTTGCAGGTCGCTCGAAACCGTACAGATTAACGTTTCCGACGTAGGCGCTCGCGCGTTCTACGGCTGTGCAAACCTCAGGCAGGTAACTTTCGGCGTCGAGGACGTAACGCTGGGCGACCAGGCGTTCTTCAACTGCCCCGCGCTCACTTCGGTTACCCTCCCCGCAGGCGAAATAAGACTGGGCGACCAGGTATTCCCCAACGGCATTTCCGTAACGGCTTCCGGCAGGGACAACGTAAACGGCGCGATATACGAGGGGAATAAGCTTCTCATAGCTCCTTCTTTGATAACTTCCGAATTCTCGATAAGAAACGGCACGGTCGAAATAGCGCCTTACGCGTTTGCGGGCAGTACCCTTGCAAACGGCGTGACGGGTATAACGGTGCCTGACAGCGTGACGACGATAGGCGAGGGCGCGTTTGCGCATTTGCAGATTAAGAGCATAACCCTTCCCGCAAACCTCGAAGAAATTCCCGATTACGCGTTTTACGGCTGTTCGCCTCTCACGGGCGTTACAATCCCCGTATCGGTAAGCAAAATCGGAGTAAGCGCGTTCGAAGGCTGTATAGCCCTTGCGTCGGTAAACGATTTCGGTAAAAACGTAAATCTTATTTCCGTCGGCGACCGCGCGTTCGTCAAGTGCGAAGCGCTTACGGCGGTAACCTTCCCCGAAAACGTAAAGGTTATCGGTGACGAAGTGTTCGCGGGCTGTTCGGCGCTCAGGGAAGTCAACTTTCCCGCGCTTGAAAAACTCGGCGAGGACACCTTCGGCGTCAGCATGGAGGGAGGATACGTTTCCTTCTGCGGAAACCTTCAAACCGTAACGTTCGCGCCCGAAGCTAAGACGATAGGCGTAAGCACCTTCTTCCCCGGCGCTGTATACGACGAAAACAATATGATAAGACCGCTTGCCAGCAAGCTTACAAGCGTAACGCTTCCTACGGCGATAACAGAAATAGGCGACTACGCGTTCTATTATTGCAGTAAGCTGGAAAGCATAAATTTACAAAACGTAACCAAAGTCGGCGACTACGCGTTTGCAAACTGCACGGCGCTTACTGTCGAAGGACTTGCAAATCTTACGGATATAGGCGACTATGCGTTCACCAACTGTTTCGCGCTTCAAAAGCTTGACCTTACCAACGCGGTCAACATCGGAGATTACGCGTTCGATATGGCTGACGGAAAGGGCTCTTTCACCGAAATAAAACTTGTAAAAGCAGAAAATATCGGCAACTACGCGTTCTTCGGCGGAAAGGAAACAAGCGTAACGCTTCCTTCTTGCCTCAAAACTCTCGGCTTTGCGGCGTTCACGGGTTCGCCCGAACTCACGCAGGTAAATATTTCGGATAACGCACTGTTCAGGTCGGAAGACGGTATACTCTACCGCAACGTGACCGACGCTTCGACCGGCAAAGTCAATGCTGAGCTTATGGTCTATCCCGCGGGCAAAAAGGAAGCAAGCTTCAACGTCCCCGAAGGCACGATTTCGATAGCTCCCTATGCGTTTGCCGATTTGGGCGGTGCGCTCAAACAGGTAACGCTTCCCTACACGTTAAAGACGATAGGAGCGGGAGCATTCCTCGAAAGCGGTATAACCGAATATATCTTCAAGAGCTACAACGCGCCCGTACTGTTAAGCGAAAACCGTCAGGACGAAATTGTAAGCGATAAGCTGATAACCAGCCTTCAAACCTATTTCACACTCTACTACAACAATTTCGAAAACAACTTTATAGATTATTCCACTGTCGTCACCGACGCAAACCGTAAAAAGTCGACGCTTAAAATAACCTATCCCGCAAACGGCACGGGTTACGACAACTATATTTACGCGCGCTATTTCGGAATAGAAACGCAGGGCGCGGAAGTGCTTGAAGACACTACGGCGGAATTCAAGTCTGCCATGGACGCGCTCGTTGCCGAATACGGCGATATAGTCGCGGAAGTCAAGGGCTGGCAGAACCTCGAAGTGAACGAGGCGAACAAGGCGATTGTAAGCGCGTTCTCCGACAGGATTAAAGACGCTCACCGTCTGTACAACAATATTACTTCACAGTCGCAGTTGGAGCTTCTCAACGAGGGCAAAGAGGGCAATTATTACTATAACCTTCTCGCTTCCGTGGAAGAGGCGCTCAAACCCGTCAAAGCAAAGTTCGGCATAGCCGTCAAGACGGTGTCAATCGCGCTCAGCCCCGACAGCAATTACAGGACGGAATACAAGGAGGGCGAAGCGTTCGACAAGACGGGACTGCTGATAATCGTAACCTACGACGACTATTCTACCGTAATTATTACCGCTGACGACATAAAGGTTACTTCAAGCTATGCTGAAAGTTTGACCGAACTCGATAAATATGTTATGATAGAGTACGAAGGAGTAAACTTGCGTATTCCCGTAACGGTCACGGCGGGCGAAGGCGGAACGGGCTGTAACACGACTTCCGTTGTTCTCGGCTGTGTAGGCGGAGCCGTCGGGCTTCTCGCCGTCGCGGGCGCGGTAATACTCGTAATCTTTATGAGAAAGAGAAAAGCCGGTTCTTCCGAAACAGAGGTTAAACCCGTCGAAGAAGAAAAAACCGACGCAGAAGAAAACAATGAAAACAAAGACGAAAATTAAACTTATCACAATTTTAGCTATTGTTTCGGCGTGCGCGCTGGCGGCGGGCTGTCAGGTAGGGCGTGAAACCTACGAACAGTTTGTCGACAGGAACGGACTGACCTGTCACGTTACGTACTACTCCAACGGCGGAGAGTTCGAAACGCACCAGACAAAAAAAGAAATCTATTACAGTCCCGACACGTACGCCATAAACATCGGCTCCGACGATATCGGCGACAGCAAGATTGCGGTGCATATGGACGGCTACGTGCTTAAAGAGTGGTGCCTTCCCGCGCTCGACGGCGACGGCAATCTCGTTTACGAGGACGAGGCCAAGACGGTGGTAAAGACGGGCGAACCTTTCGATTTTACAAAGAAGCTTACAAGCGGAACGGAAATTTCGCTTTACGCAAACTGGACGCTGGACGTTCTAATCGAGTACCGCCTTGCGGGCGAAAATCCCATAACCGTGCAGGAGGGCGAAGAAACCAGAAAGGTAAACCTCGGCGAGGTTATAACGTACGGCACCTTCGGCAGGGAAACGAGCGTCTATATAAAGGACGAAGCTCCCGGCGGAGTTAACAGCACGGACAGTACATTCTTACAGTTCTTCGAGGATGAAGACTGTGAAATCCCCTTCGGGGGCACGGCGGTCAAACCCGAAACGCCCGAAGGCGGGGAAGTCAAAAACTTCGTGCTTTACGCAAAGTATATGCCCGGAAAGTGGACCGTCGTAAAGGACAGGACGCAGGCGGCGAGAATGTTTGCGAGGATGGGTTCGGGCAGTTACTATATCTACAACGACATAGACTGCGGAGGAATGGAAGTCAACGTAGCGGTTACCAACTGTAAAATCGAGGGCAACGGCAATGTTACTATTTCGAACTTTGCGGTAAACCAGACGGGTATTTCGGCTAACGCCAAGAACGCGCTTTTGGGCAATATAGGCTCGGCCGCAAGCATAAAGGACGTAACGTTCAGCAATATAAAGATATCGTACGGCACGAGAAGCGGCCTAAGCGGACCCTCGTTCGTGGAAGGACTGTATTTGTTCTGTACGGGCGTTGCCGACGGCGCTAAGTTTGAAAACGTTAAAATCAAAGACGTCGAAATGAGTATTTCCATACCCAAGGACGAAGACGGCAATCACCTCGTAATTATCAAGAATATGCTTGAAAGCGGAGGCGTGTTCGAAACGGACAACTGGATGTTCGGCAGTGCGGACGAAAGCGACAGCGCGTTCCTTGCGAAATACAGCGGCGTATCTGCGGAAAACTGCACGCTTTCCGTTAACGGAGAAAACGTTGCTTCTGTGCAATAAATCAATCAAAACCCAAGGAGGCAGTATATATGAATAAAACTTTGAAAAGAGTATTAAGCGTAGGTTTGTGCGCCGGTATGGGCGCTTCGACGCTGGCGCTTTCGGCATGCGCATCGCTCGACGCCGAAACGCGTCCCTTGCAGCTGGCGACTGCGGCGCTCGACGGAAACTTCAATCCCTTTTTCTACACGTCGCTGACCGACGGAAACATGGTCGGAATGACACAGCTCCCCTTAGTTACGGGCGACGCGGACGGCAACCTCGTCTGCGGTGAAGACTGGGCGACTGTCGCGCTCGACAAAAAGACCACGATGTACGACGCGAACGGAAACGTAATGACAGAAGACGGCGATATGAACGGTTCTACCGTATACGAGTTCGTAATCAAAAACGGCATCAAGTACAGCGACGGCGTAGACCTTACTATAAAGGACGTTCTGTTTAACCTCTACGTTTACCTCGACCCCGCGTATACGGGCTCGACGACGCTTTACTCGGTCGACATCAAGGGACTCAACGCTTACCGTATGCAGAATAAGAACGCCCCCGACGGCGACCTCGCGGATACGGACGCATCTTTCAGGGGCGACGCGCAGACTAAAATAGACAACATAGTCGACTGGTCGGACGGCAAACCCAACGCCGTGACGCCCTCCGACGACGACCTTAATACGATAAAAAGACTTTTCAAGGACGAAATAACGCGCGACTGGACGGCAGTCGAAGCGAGTTGGAGCGAAACTTACAAGTATACCCACCGCTTCACGCAGGCGTGGCAGGCATATCTCTTCCAGGAAGGTATAATTTCCGTACAGACCAGACAGGAAAGCAACGGCGCGTATACCGAAATTTACGACGACACCAACGGCAACGGCAAGAAGGACGACGGCGAACTTTATTATACGACCCTCGACCCCAACCAGTCGGAACCCGATAAAGGCAAAGTAGAAAGCCAGCATATCATCGACGAAATAAATTCGTACGTAAACGACAATATCGCAAGCTATAAGGCAGAGCACAACGTAAGCGACGAGGAAGCAACCCTCGCATTACAGCGCGATTGTTGTATCGATATGGTTTACAACACCTATACGATGAAAGCGAATATAGGCAGGGTACTTATGTACTGGACCACCGGTTCGGAAGTTTTGCAGTCCTTCATCGGCGACGCGCGCGAAACGTGGTACGAAAGCCTTAAAGAAAACAACGGCGGAGAGCTTGCCGTTAAGTCCATTTCGGGCATAGAAACTTACAGAACAACCAATTTCAACGGCAAAGACCTCGGTTCCGAGCACGACGTTCTTAAAGTAACGATTAACGGCATCGACCCTAAGGCTCCCTACAACTTTGCATTCTCCGTTGCGCCTATGCACTACTATTCGGGCACGTACAAAAACGTCGACTATGTAGCGACGGCTGACGGAAAGGAAAATTTCGGCGTAGCAATGGGCGAAAAGAGCTTCTACGACACCGTTGTTCAGGCTTCCGAAAAGAACGGTCTGCCCGTCGGCGCAGGCGCGTACAAGGCTTCTTCCAGCGACGGCAATTCGGTAAATAAGAGCAGTTTCTATAACGGCGGTCTTGTTTACTTCGAGCGCAACGAACACTTCACAACCGTAGGCTCGGGCATAAACAACGCCAAGTTAAGAAGAGTAACCTATAAGGTTATGAACGACGACCAGATTGTTTCCGCGCTCAAAACGGGCGAAATCGACTACGGCGAACCCAACGCAACCCCCGACAACCAGAACGAAGTAAACTCGATTAAGAACTTACAGTTGGGCACGTACAAGACGGGCGGTTACGGTTATATAGGCGTCAACCCCAAATTCGTCCCCGACCTTGCCGTAAGGCAGGCGATAATGAAGGCGATGGACGTTAACCTTATCATTAAGAATTACTACGGTTCCAGCCTTTCCGAACAGATTTACAGACCCGAATCCACGACGTCCTGGGCGTATCCCCAGAACGCGAAGGAAGATGAAGATATAGCTTATACGACCGTAGACTCGGAGATAGAAGGACTTGTAAGGGGCGCGGGCTACACCAAGGGCGACGACGGTATTTACGCCAAAGGCAACACCAGGCTCGAATACACCTTCACCATTGCGGGCGAAACGACCGACCACCCCGCTTATGCAATGTTCCTCGACGCGGCGGAAAGACTTAACAAGATAGGTTTTAAAATCAACGTAGGTCCCAATATTCAGGCTTTAAGACTTATGAACTCGGGCAGTCTTGCGGTATGGGCGGCGGCGTATTCGTCGGCTTCCGACCCCGACTTGTATCAGGTTTATCATAAGGACAGTAAGGCAACCAGCGTTAACAGCTGGAATTACAGCGGTATAATGAATACCAACAAGTTCCCCCTTGAAAAGAGCATAGTAGAGGAGCTGAGCGACAAGATAGACGCGGCGCGCGAAACCTTAGACCAGGCAAAGCGTAAGAGCACGTATGAAGAGTGCTTCGACCTCATTATGGATTTGGCTGTAATTCTCCCCACTTACCAGAGAAACGATTTATACGTTTTCAATAAGAAGGTTATAGAAGCTAAGTCACTTAACCTCGGCAAAACGTGTTCCTGGCGTATGGGTCCCATAAGCAATATCTGGGAAGTAGATTACGTTTAATACAAACGAGTTTCCGAACGCCTTGTTTTAAAGGCGTTCGGGTATAAACTGTTAAGGATAAAATTATGGCGAAATATATTATAAAGAGAATATTGCTTGCGCTTTTAGTGCTTTTCGGCGTATCCATAATTCTTTACTTCCTTCTCAGAATGATGCCCATAAACTACGTAATGGAAAAATTCCTTCCGCAGATAAACCAGGGCAATATGACGTGGGAAGACTTAGGCAGAATTATGAAGCTGTACGGTTTCGACCTTGTTATGTTCAAGGACGAAAACGGCACTATGCTCGGCGAAGTAAACAACAGCTTCGGCAGTATCTTCACCGGTTACTGGCAGTGGCTGTGGAACTTCATAAGGGGCGATATGGGTCAGTCGTTTAAATATAACGAGCCCGTAAACGAAATTATAGCAAGCAAAATGGGCGTATCGTTCGGCATATCGTTCGTATCGCTTATCTTCCAGGTAATTATAGCGATTCCTCTGGGCATCAAGTGCGCTTGCAACCAGTACGGCAAATTCGACTATATCACGACGGTACTGTTTATGACGCTTACCGCGTTCCCGTCGTTCTTCCTCGGCAATATGGTAATCAAATGGTTCGCGGAGGACCTCGGCTGGTTCCCTTCGGGCAGGCTCGACTCGGGTCTGGGTCTGACGGGCATAGCGGGGTTCGGCGATATGATATGGCACCTTATACTGCCTATGTTCGTGCTTACGATACTAAGCATAGGTTCGCTTATGAGGTACACGCGTACGAACACGCTCGAAGTTCTCAACGCCGACTACATAAGAACGGCGCGCGCGAAGGGACTTTCGGAAGGTAAGGTAGTGTACAAGCACGTGTTCAGGAATACCCTTATTCCCCTCGTGACGGTGCTTGCTTCAACGCTTCCCATGCTTTTCGGCGGTGCGATGATAACCGAAACCATATTCAACATAGACGGTATCGGTAAGGTCGCGTACGACGCGCTTAAAGAAGGCGATATTCCCCTTGCAATGTGCTACAATATGTTCATTGCAATGCTGACTGTAATAGGAACGTTGCTTGCGGACCTTATGTACGCGGTAGTAGACCCGAGAGTCAAATTAAGTAACTAAGGAGGAGATTATGGAAGAAAATAAAGAAGAAATAAACTCCGAAAACGTTACTCAGGGCAATTTCAACGATAACCTCCACGGCGAAAACCTGACCGAAAGGGCGAAAGTTCTCTCCCCGGGAATGACTGTTGCGAAGCGTTTTTTCCGCTCTAAACTATCGGTAATAGGTTTAGCCGTACTCATAATTCTCTTTGTATTTTCCTTTCTCGGACCACTGTTCTCGCCTTGGAGCGCGGCGGAGGGAACCGTTAAGGACTATAATTCCGATTTGATTAAGGATACCTACACGGTATTCCGCGTCGAATATGTAGGCGCGGACGGGGAAACTTACGAGGCTTACGACATTACAATCGATACGCCCGACTACGTTATCCTCGGCGACATAAACGGCTCGCACTTAATGGGCACGGACAGCTACGGCTACGACGTGTTTACCCGCCTTATGTACGGCGGAAGAGTTTCGCTGACGATAGGTTTCGTCGTTATTCTGATAGAAACCCTGCTCGGCGTCCTGCTGGGCGGGCTTGCGGGTTACTTCGGCAAATGGGTAGACCAGCTGATAATGCGTATAGTAGATATTTTAAGCTGTATCCCGACCCTGCCGTTAATGCTTATACTTTCGGTCGTATTCACGAATATATTCGACGTATCCAAACTGTACTATATGATGGGTATACTATGTCTGATAGGCTGGCCGGGCACGGCAAGGCTTGTGCGCGGACAGATACTCTCGCTAAGGGAGCAGGAGTTTATGCTTGCGGCCAAGTGCTCGGGTCTGTCTACGTCCAAAAAGATTTTCAAACACTTAGTACCCAACATTATACCCCAGCTGATTGTTTCCATGACGCTCGGGCTCGGCAGTATTATTCTTACCGAGGCGACGCTCGGTTACCTCAACCTCGGCGCTCCGCTTACGACGGCTACGTGGGGCAATATGATAAACCTTGCCGCACAGTCGACGTACAGGCAGTATTATCCCAACCTCTGGCTGGGCGCGGGCATTTGCATAACGCTTGCTATTCTCGCATTCAACTTTGTCGGCGACGGTCTGAGGGACGCGTTCGACCCCAAGATGAAGAGGTAACGTATAATGGCTGACAACAATAAGAAAGAAATTAAAAAACACTATATAACCCGTTCCGAATCACGCAAAATCGCAAAGGAAAACTCCAGGGCGATAGCGGGCTTCGAAAAACAGAAAAAGCGCAAGGTGCGTCCCGAAGAGTACGTGACGCAGATGAAGGACGATAAGAACATTGTAGAGTTCGAGGACCTTCACACTTATTTCTTCTCCGACTCGGGTACGGTCAAGGCGGTCAACGGCGTAACTTTCTCCGTTCCGGCGGGTTCGACCGTAGGCGTCGTCGGCGAGAGCGGGTGCGGAAAGAGCGTAACTTCGCTCTCCCTGATGCAGCTCGTCCAGGCGCCCAGCGGACAGATTGTAAGCGGTTCGATAAGGTTCCGCGCCGATATGTTCAAGCTTGACGAAAAGGGCAAAAAAATCCCCGTCTACGAAAAATATACCGACGAAAACGGCGAGGAGAAAATCAAACTCGACGAAAAGGGCAAGCCCGTAATACGTAAAAACGGGCTCGGCGGAAATATGTACGAGATGGAAAGACAGGTCGTCGACATCGCGAAAATGCCCACCGAAGCTATGAGAAGCATAAGAGGAAGGGAAGTCGCAATGATTTTCCAGGAGCCTATGACTTCGCTGAACCCCGTGTTCACGATAGGCAACCAGCTCGATGAAGTGGGCAGGCTCCACATAGAGGGAATTTCCAAACACCAGGTAAAGGCGAGAAGCATCGAAATGCTTCAACTCGTAGGCATAGCCGACCCCGAGGGCGTTTACAAAAAGTACCCTCACGAACTTTCGGGCGGTATGCGCCAGAGGGTTATGATAGCCATTGCGCTGTTGTGCAACCCCAAACTCATCGTCGCGGACGAGCCTACGACCGCGCTCGACGTTACCATACAGGCGCAGATACTCGATTTGCTCAGGGACATAAAGGGCAAGATAAACGGCTCGATAATGCTTATCACGCACGATTTGGGCGTGGTTGCCGAAATGGCGGATTACGTCGTCGTAATGTACGCGGGCAGGGTTATCGAAATGGGAACGGCGGAGGATATTTTCGACAATCCCCTTCACCCTTATACGATAGGATTGCAGAAGAGCAAACCCACCGTCGACAAAGAGGCGGATTCTCTGTACTGTATCCCCGGTTTCGTGCCCAACCCCATTAATATGCCCAACTATTGCTATTTCCGCGACAGGTGCGAAAAGTGTATGGAAAAATGCTCGGGCGAGTATCCCGGACTTATCAAGGTTTCCGATACTCACAGCGTTTCCTGTTATTTATACGAAGGGGAGGAGGTAAAAAATGGCTGATAACAATATCGAAGTTAACACCGCCGAACCCGTACCCGCGACGGAGAGAGAGTTCCTCGAAGTCGAAAACCTTTGCAAATATTTCCCCGTCGGCTTCGATTTCTTCGGCAGACCCAATAAGTTTTTAAAGGCGGTCGACGGAGTTTCGTTCAAGCTTAAAAAGGGCAAAACGCTGGGCATAGTCGGCGAAAGCGGATGCGGTAAAACAACCATGGGCAGAACGCTTTTAAGGCTGTACGACATTACAAGCGGAGACGTCTACTTTAAGGGACAGAACGTTTCCGCGCTTAAAAACCGCGAATTCGATAAGCTCCGCCCCAATATGCAGATGATTTTCCAGGACCCGTACGCAAGCCTTTCGCCCAGACTCACCGTCGGCGAAATCATAGGCGAAGCGGCAAGGCAGCATAAAATCGTCGAAAAGAGCGGGTATCAGGACTATGTTCTGGAAGTTATGCGTATGTGCGGACTTCAACCGCATTACTTCGAGAGATATCCTCACGAATTTTCGGGCGGACAAAGACAGCGTATCTGTATAGCCCGCGCGCTTGCGCTTAAACCCGAGCTTGTCATCTGCGACGAACCCGTTTCCGCGCTCGACGTTTCCATACAGGCGCAGATTATCAATATGCTCATCGAGCTGAGAAAAAATCTCGGTTTAACGTACATTTTCATTTCGCACGATTTGTCGGTCGTAAAGCATATTTCCGATGAAGTCGGCGTTATGTATCTGGGCACTATGGTCGAATACGGCTCGCGCGACAGCATTTTCAACAACACGCTTCACCCCTATACAAAGGCGCTTTTCTCGGCTGTTCCCGTGCCCAACCCGCACGTAAAAATGAACAGGATTATTTTAAAGGGCGATATCCCTTCTCCCGTAAATCCGCCCAGCGGTTGTAAATTCCATACCCGCTGTGAAAAGTGCATGGAAATCTGCGGTAGAATAGCTCCCAACTATAAGGAAGTGGAAGAGGGGCATTTCTGCGCCTGCCACCTTTACAACACTGTAGAGGAAACCGAACAGCTTGAACTCAAATACGAGGAAGAGCGCAGGCTTGCCGAAGAAAAGGCGGACGAGCTTGCCAAAAAGCAGTTCTGGAAAAAGGTTACAGACAAACTGCACGGCGCGGAGAAGAACAACAACGTAGTTTCGCCCGAAGTTGAGGAGAAGGCGGACAGTGCGGTAAGCGAGGCGCTTGCCGATAAGGAAAACGTAAAAGATGTCCCGAAAGAATAAAAAGGACGACGGTCTGGATATGCAGACGTCGTTTGCCGATATGAACGTCGAGGGGTTCAGATGGTACGACCCTTCGAAAAAGAAAGAAGGCAATGAGAAAAAGGTAAGGCGCGCCGTTTCCCGCAGGGAATACTGGCAGATGGTCAAAAGTGCGTTTCTTGCGTTTCTGCCCTATTTGGCGTTCTTTTTGGTAGGGATGGGCATAATAGTTACGCTAATGTATATTTGGCTGAAATACTGATAAAAAGCTCTTGAACCGTGCGTTCAAGAGCTTTACTTTTAATTTAAGCTTTTAATCATAAGCCGTATTATTTCTTCGTCGGTTTCGCGCATGCCTATGCGGGCAATGTCGCAGACGTTGTCGATTGTCTTTTCCACGCCGCTTTCGAGTATTCCGTCGCCCCCGTGGAATTCGCTTCCCATACGGCACATTTTCATGCCCGTAAGCCCCGCGTCTACCGCCGAAGATATTTTTGCCGCACAGCTCGACTTAGCGCCGTCGCAGATAAGACCCGAATCGATTGCAAGCGCGTTTACGACCGTGCGCGATATTTCTTCCGCGCCCCCGCCGTACAGATAGCATATGCCAGCGCCTGCGCCCGCGCCCGCGCTGACCGCTCCGCAGTAGGCGGAAAGTCTGCCTATGCCCGTCTTTAAATGTATGGTTATAAGGTCGGACAAAGCAACCGCGCGCAAAAGTTTTTCGCGGGGTGCGTTAAGGTGTTTCGCGTATACTATTACCGGAAGCGAAGCCGTCATACCCTGGTTTCCGCTTCCCGATACTATTACAACGGGCAGAGAACAGCCGTTCATTCTCGCGTCCGAACCTGCCGCCGCCGTCGCCCTTGCGCGGATATGTACGTCGTCGCTGTAAGAGGAGAGCAGTATTTTGCCCACCCTCGCGCCGTAATCGTTTTTGAGCCCTTCTTCGGCGATTGCGGAGTTGTATTCAATCTGTCTTGAAATTACGTCCTCTATATCGGCAATATCCGCTTCGCAGGCGAACGTCACTATATCGCTGACGTTGAGTATAGACCTGTCGGTCAGCTTGCATTCCTCGTAACAGTCGTTACAGACAAGCTGTCTGCCGTTCTTTTCCACCGTCACCACGTTGGTATGGTGACCTTCTATACGTACGAACGCGCTGTCGTTTCCCGCAAACTCTTTAATGCCTATGTCGAACACGCAGCCGTTCTGCGCGTGGGAAACGGTGAACTTACAGGTTTCTAAAATTTTGGAAATGTTTTTGCGCGTTTCGTCGGATATTCCTTCGAGTACCTGCAATTTCTTTTCCGAATTTCCCGCTGAAATTCCCGCCGCGGCCGCCGCGCATACGCCTTTAAGTCCGCCGGTGTTGGGGACGATAACGCTTTTTACGTTTTTCAGGATATTTCCGCTGACGCTTATTTCAACGCGCTCCGGCATTGTTCCCAGAACCTCGCGCGCGAGCGCGGAGGCGTAGGCTACCGAAATAGGTTCGGTACAGCCCATTGCGGGCAGAAGCTCTTCTTTTAAAATGCTTATGTATCCTTTGTAAGTGTTTGCGTCCATACGTATAGAATAAACTATTTATTTGTCGTTGTCAAGTTTATTGATATTTGTGTTATCCTCGTCATCGTATGTTTTCGGCTTATTGACAACAATTTTATCGCCTTGCTTTTCGCCCTCGAATTGGAAGCGCCCGCCCGCGTCGTAAAAATTCTTTTCGTCGCCGGAGTATACTTCTTGCCCGTAACCGTGACTGTCGGTATATGTATATTTGTCCTTTTTGTAATAATCGTCGGTAGGCGAGGAGTTCAGGCGTGTTCTGCGGGAGTCATTGATATTGTAATCGGTAACGCTCTCGATAACGTCGGATAAAAAGCTCTTTTCGGCGTAATAGCCTTTAACTTCTTCCAGCGCCTCGAAGCCGTAACCTTCGGGTATGACGAGTTTTGTGTTCATTAAAGAGGGGACGGCCGCGGAAGCGAGCGCAAGCGCCATTGCGTACGGCTCGCAAACGAATGCAAGCATAACGGTTATAAACACTTCGGCGGCGGTTTCCTTGCCCTTAGTTTTAAATTCGGCGTCAAGCGCTTTCTTGTTTTCGGCGGTTAATTTGCTCCTTGTCTTGTTGAGCGCCGTTTTTACAAAGTGCCTTCTCATACACAGCGTGCAGAATACGACATAGCCGGCAACAATAATGATTATGCCCGCGACGGCGCTGGCTAACACTGCTATTAAAATGCCTAACATTAACGACGCCAACAGCCCGAGCATAAAGTACAGCGTGTTTTTGCGCGTTTTGGCAAGCCAGAGATTCATACCTATGCCCAGAACCAGCAATTCGTCCTGCGGGGCTTGACTGATGTATTCTTTCCATTCTTTATCGGGTATGGATATGATTTTGAGGGAAGCGTCGTCGGCAAAACGGTTTCTTTCTTCGGTTTTTACGTCAGCGAAGGGTTCGCACCCGAGCAGACCGCCGAATAGCGCAAAAAGCCCGACAGCGCCTATTGAAAGGATTGCGCCTATAATTACGCTTAAAACGTTTGCCCATTCTTTCTTTTTGCCGGCCGCCGCGCAGACAAATGCAAGTACGTCGAGAATTATCATTAGAATAACGGGTGCTATAAGCTTAGCAAATCCTATTTTGGTGATAAATATAAACATCAAAATAGTTATTATAAGCATTAAAATTGCGAAAGTCAGCCTCAGTCCGAAACCGGGGGCTTTTTTCTTTTTTTCGTCGCGTGCGGGATTGTCTATTGCCTTGTTGCCGAGTACTCCGCCGACCACTCCGAATATGCCTATAAGCGCTAAGCAAAATATTGCGCTTATGCCTATTACGAGTTTGTTGCCCCATTTGCAGGTTCTGCCCTTTACCGTTCCGACCAAGCCGAGCGCCGTTAATACTCCGCCGAATACGGCAAGACACGTGAACAAGCTTCCCCAAAAGGTTCCGTTTTCTCCGCAGAAAAAGTATATTCCCATAACAAGACCGCTTATCGATAATCCCAGTATGAAAAAGATAAACGTGAGCCTAAGCCCGAAGCCCGAAAGATGTTTTTCATGCAAGTTGTTTTGTTCCATTGAATACCTCCGTAAAATAAAAGTGCGCTCCAACCGTGGAACGCACTCCAACTGTACACTCCGCGATTGTCGCTACACAATTACGCAAACAGGAAATATAGAGAGGTACTAATTGGTTATACCACTCCTGATTGCGCGATTAAAATTGTGTAGCAAGCTAATCATAACACAAACGTGCCGTAAATGCAATACTTTTTCAGGAAAGAAATGCTATTTGACAAACAGTTGACTGAATAACGCAAATTTGTTATAATATATACGGAGGCGCGTATGAGTGAAAAGACTTGCAAAACAGTGCGTTTAAGCTTTTCGGCTGTACTTGCCGTAATGACGGTTATAGTTGGCGCTCTGTTTATATGGCAGGTGCTCGAACTGTATCTTACGGGAGTTGCCGAAGGCAAAGTAATTATATATACGCCCGAAGAAGTTAAACTGAGGGTGTCCCGCATTTCGCCCGCTTTCTGGCTGTGGATAGCAATGATTTTTGCGGGCTTTATTGTATGGGAAGTCTTTCCCGTAAAGCAAAAGAGAAAGGCGTGGAACGACCCGCGCTATGCTTTAAGGCGCCTTAAAAAACGTTTGCCCGCCTCTGCGGAGGGCGAACTTTCGCAATCGCTCGACTATATCAGGCGCGGGGACAGGCTGTTTAAAATTCTTTGGCTGTGCCTCGGCGTTTTATCGCTGACGGGCATAATTTATTCGATTGTATACCTTGCGATACCCTCGCATTTCCCCAAAACCAACGTGACGCACGAGGTGCTTAATATGTCCGCCAACGTTTTTCCGTGGGCTATAGCCGTGTTCGCGTGTGCGTGCGGTATATGCGTTTACGAGGGTATTTTTGCAAAACGCGCGCTTCCGCACGCTAAAAAGCTTGCCGCAGGCAACAAACCCGCGGAAAAAGTTTACACCGGCTTTTATGCAAAGGTTATGTACGTTGTAAGGCATAAGTATTTCAAGCCCGCCGTAAGGATTGCCTTGGGCGCGGTTGCTGTTTCGTTTATAATAGCGGGCATATGCAACGGCAATATGTCGCGCATACTCGAAAAGGCTGTGAATATCTGTATGGAGTGTATCGGTCTTGGTTAAGGTTAAAAATTTCTTTATAAAAACAGGGCGGTGGTTTAAAAACCACGCTCCTTCCAAACGCAGACTGATACAGCTGTATGCGGCGCTGTTGACCAACGCGAACATAAAGGGTATCGTAAACGGAAGGATAAACACGGGCAACAACAAAAATATGTGCGTGCCCGGGCTCAACTGCTATTCCTGCCCCGGCGCGGTCGGGTCGTGCCCTTTGGGCGCTTTGCAGGATTCGCTGGCGCAGTCCAACGAGCGCGCGCCCTTCTACATACTGGGTATTCTCGCGCTGTTCGGACTGTTGTTTGCAAGGACGATATGCGGTTTCTTCTGTCCCGTCGGGTTAGGGCAGGACCTGCTTTACAAGATAAAGACGCCTAAGGTGAAGAAGAGCAGGTTCACGCGTTTGCTGTCGTATTTCAAATACGTGCTGCTGGCTGTGTTCGTAATTGCAATTCCGCTGATTTACAACGGAATACCCGCATTCTGTAAATACGTATGTCCCGCGGGAACGCTGGGCGGGGGCGTGCTTCTTTTATGGCACCCCGGCAACGCAGGGTTCTACGATTCGCTTACCTATCTGTTTACCTGGAAGTTTGCGCTTCTCGTCGCGATAATAGTGCTTTGCATTTTCTTTTACAGGTTCTTCTGTCGTTTCGTTTGCCCGCTCGGCGCGATATACGGCTTCTTCAACAGGATTGCGCTTATCGGCGTCAAGCTCGACAGGGATAAATGCGTGGATTGCGGACTCTGTATTTCCACCTGTAAAATGGATATAAAGCACGTCGGCGACCACGAATGCATAAACTGCGGCGACTGTATCCCTGCGTGTCCCACAAAAGCTATTACCTGGAAGGGGTCGAAGATATTCCTGCACGGAATAACTCCTCCCGAACCGCAAGAAGAGTTAAAGCCCCTCGCCGTGACGGAAAACAATGTTGTTGCCGAAACAAAAAATTACGAAGAGGAGCTTGCCGTATATAAAAAGAAGATAGACAAGAGAAGTTTCTGGCTTCAATTTTCGGCTTGGGCGGTTGCGCTTTGCGTGCTGGTATCGTCGCTGGTGTATTTCAATTTTATAGAAAAGACGGAATATGTTGCGACCTACGGAGTGGGCGATACGTGCCCCGACTTCACGCTTGAACAGGTGTACAGGACGGCGGGCTCGCTTGACGAAAACGGAAATCTTTTAGAGGACTTCACGCTTTCGGATTACAGGGGCAAGGTGGTGGTGCTTAACTTCTGGTATACGACCTGCGACCCGTGCAAAGAAGAGCTTCCCGATTTCGCCGAAATACAGGCGGACGAGAAGTACAGCGATAAAATCGTTACGGCGGTAATACATTCCGCAAGCAGTCACGAGGCAAGCGCAAAGGCGGTGCAGAACGTGATTGACAAGGCGCTTCAAG
The DNA here is from genome assembly GCA_947570625.1 of uncultured Clostridia bacterium. Lineage (GTDB taxonomy): Bacteria > Bacillota > Clostridia > Christensenellales > Borkfalkiaceae > Coproplasma. Next base: position 36,366 of record CANOUP010000009.1, read on the forward strand.
CTTCCGACTGGGATTTGATATTCACGCACGATACCGACGAAATAAACGTGTACGGTATGCTGGGCGGAAAACAGGCTTTCCCGATGACGGTAATACTCGACGCGAACGGAGTTATAACGTTTACCTGGGAGAACAAGATTAATCCCGTTTACCTTCGCGAAAAGATAGACGAAGCGTTGGCAATCGAATATAAAGGCAATTAATGTAAACCGCCCCGCGCTGAGCGCGGGGCGGTTATAAAGTTAAGCGGGCACGGCGTCAGCCGTGCCCGCTTTTTGATTTGTTAAGCCTTTTTAAGGGTTATCGTAGTACTGCTGGGTTTGGTTACGTAAGCGTAATCGTAAGTGTAACCTTCGGGTGCGTAGTTAACCTGTATTTTGAACTTCTCGCCTTCATTAAGGGTTACGGGAGGTTTTTCCAGAGTCGCCTGTCCGTTGGCGTCAAGCTTTTTCGTGTCGTAGCACGTTCCCGTTTCGCCGTTGGCTTTGACGATGCAAATCTGCACTTCGACGTATTTGACTTCTTCGTCGTATTCGTTGTATCCGTCCTTGGTTCCGTCAACCGCTTTTCCGTCGGGATAAGTTACCGTAACAGTGTAACCGTTTGCTTCCTCGTCGCCGCCGCACGCCGAAAGGCATAAGCCGAGGCACAGGGCGCAAACCGTTACTGCAAGCAATACCGCAACGCGTTTGAAAATGTTCTGCATTATTAAAATCTCCTTTTATTATATTTAGGTTTTAAATACCGAAATGCTGGTAGTAAGTTGCAACCGACAGCCAGTAATTCTTATCGTAGCCGTCCTTGTCGCCTCTCCAATACAGTACGTCGGAAATAATCTGAACAAGGTCCCAGCTCGCTTCCGTCATTCCGTAAAGCTCTTCGCCTTCGCTCTTGCCTTCAATCGAGCGGTTGTAATATTCCTTAATTTTATCGGTGTAATCGCGCTGACCGAACGGGCGGAGGTTGAACAAGCCGTCGTCAATCATCTTTTTAAGCGAGTGACCCATAATGTGGAAATAGTTCGCGTTTACGAAGTCGATATAAATGGGGGAACCGAATTCGTTGTTTTCGTGTGCGTAGAAGCAGTCTGAATCACTGTCGTAAGCAACGGGTATAGCGTCGTAAACATAGTCGATAATCTGGTCGTTTTCGTCGGTGATGCCCACAAACGAACCGCTTATCGAACATACGCGAAGCCAGTCGTAGCTTTCTCCCATATACTTAATGGAGAAGTCGTATTTTCCTTCCGCGCCCGACATAAACTGACGGAGTTGGAGATAGATTGTTTCGCCTTTTTCGAGAGTAACGAACCCGTAGAAGTTGGCTAATTCTTCGTAATGGTTATACGAAAGTTCGTAACCGTTATCCTTGGGCGTAGCAACAATTTCGGATTTTTCCATGGCGTCGTACGAGAAGTTGTCGTCGATGATTGCAAAGTCTTCGTAGTCGCCGTTTCCGTCGGGTCTGTAAAGTATAACTTGGGGGTCGGTTTCGGTTTTGACGTCGTAGCGCGAACGCAGTTCGTATACGCCCGTTTGGGGAACTGTGAATTTATAGAAGATACCGCCTCCCGTGCCCATATTTGTCTTTTCGATATTTACGTGGTTGGGGAAGGGGTTTTCCGGGTCGTCAGTCTGAACCGCCGTAAACGCGTTCATGAAGAACATACCTTTTATGGGGTCGTCGTGTACGAAGCAGGGTTTCTTTACTTGCTGTTCGTTTCCGTCTTCGTCCTTGACGGTTTCCCAGTGTTCGTAATTTTCGCTGTTGTAGTGCTGGAAGAAATAGCACATTTCAACCCAGTCGCCGTCCTCCGATTCCTTCTGACATACGTAAGACTTGTTAAACTCTCTCATAAACGCTACGATTATGTTTTTAAGTCTTTCGGTAACGGGAAGCAGGAGGTTGTCTGAGAACTTCTGCAAATCGAGCATATCGTTCAGGTAATCGGTGTCTTTTTTGGAGAGGTAGGTGTAAGCTATCGTTTCGTTATCTTCTTTGGTTTTGCGGTTGGACATCAGGAAATAGCTTATCCAGTAAACACAGCTGTAATAACTGCCTTCTTCGTCCTCGGGCGAGAACGAGTAAGAACCCGTGTGTTCGAACGACCAGGGGGTCTGGTCCTGCAATTCAATCAGTAAAAGCGCGCCGTCGAATTCGGGGTTGCCGGTGTTGGCTATATGGTAGTAACCGTCATCGGGGTTGAGTACAACGTTGTCAACCGTAAGTCCTTCGTGGAATACCGAGTGCGCAACGTCAATGGCTTTGCCCGTATCCTTTGCGTTGACTACGGAAATGTTTTTGACCTTAACGAAATCGCCGTCGACGGGATTCTTTTTGGAATCGTAATACTTGATGTAGGTAAACGAAAGAGTAACGGGACCCGCCTTGTTTGCGATGTAGATGTTTTCCTGTTTCTGCCAGCCCTTCGAGTCGCCGCTTATCTGTAAAAGAGGAGTGGAACTGTCGGCAATGACGATGAAACGGTCGTAACTGTCAAGCGATTTAAGGTTATAATCGAAAGAAACCATATCGCCGAAATCGAGGTCGAGCGTAAGGTAGATTATCGAGTAAGAGGGGTCCTGACCCGAGTTCGACGCCGTCATATAGGTATAATCTTCGTCGTTTTCTACTACCCACGGCCAGTTGTAAACTTTGTCTTTGTCGCTTGTTTCGGTTTCGAACTTAACGACTTTGTTTGTCGCGTCGGGGGCAATCTGCGAGGGCATCAGGTCATAGTTGGGATGGGCAAGGTCTGCGGGAGGTTTGATGTTTTCCTTTACCTCCTCGTCGGGGTCCTCGTCGGGAGGGGTTATGTCCTGCACGTAGTTGTCGGAAGTAAATCTTGCAAACAGCGATTTCCATACTTCCGCGCTGGTCTGCGCGCCCGCGTCCCAGTACGCTACAACGCCGTATCTGTCGATTATTACCGTGGTCGGGAAGCCCGTGACGGAGAATTTGGATATCAGCCCTTCGTCGCGTCCCATTATGAAGGAGAAGCCCTTCTGCGCGGCATAGTTCTTAACCGCCGTTGCCGAGTCCTTGGAGGGGTCGGCGAGAGCGACGACCGCAATTCTGTCAGAGAAGGCTTCGTAAGCTTCGTTCAGCGCGGGGAACTCCACGTTGCAGGGTCCGCAGGACGTAAAGAAGAAGTTGAGCACAACCGCTTTGTACTGTCCGATAAGTTCTGTCAGCAGGTATTTTTCGTCCTTTACGTCGGTGACCGAAAATTCGTGGGCGATGTCGCCTAATTTATAAACTTTGTCGGAGCTCGCCGTCGATGAAATAACGCCCGACGGTATGTTTATAACAATCTCCTTGCTTGTGCCCGTCGTGTATTTGCTGTCGGGGAGGCGGTAGCCTTCGGGAAGCGACGACTCGACTATTTGGATTTCGTAGTCGTCGGGAGAGGTGTAAAGCACCATTTCTCCGTTTCTCGAAATTCCGCCGACCGCGCGTTCGCCGTTTTTAAGAAGGTTGACTTCGACGTTGCTAAGTCCGAGCCCGCCGAGCGAACGAACCTTTATCGTGTATCGGTTTTCGTCGTTCTGTTCTTCGCCGGGAAGGATCGTTCCGCCCGTGGGATTTTTGTAATTAGGATAATCGTCTTCGCAGGCGGAAAGGGCAAGTCCCGCACATACGGTCATGCATACCGCAAGTATGCCGATAAGGATTTTTCTCAATTTACCCATATGTTTCTCCTTTGGCAGAGCTTATAATTACCGAATAAATAAACGTAAAATTTATGACGTCTGCCTATAATAAAATTTTATATCTATACATTAATATAATACCACACTGCATAATTAATTGCAACTAAATTGACCGTATTGTATAAAAATGAATATGGTCTGTATATTGAATAAAAATATGGGCGCGCTTTTAAAAAAAGTGTGTTTTTTTTGTTTAACCGCGCGGTTAAAGTTTTATATTAATATTGTAGATAAATAAATTAAGAGCTGAGAGATGAAAGACAACAAAGATTTAAAGAACGAAGAAGTAGAAGAAGCCAAGCGCGCGGAGGAAGAACATACCGCGGAAAGCGAGCTTGAAAAGGCTATGGCTCTTGCGGAAGATTACAAGCGCAAATGGTATTCCGTTTCCGCGGAGTACGACAATTACAGAAAGCGCAACGCTCAGTCGGCTTCACGCGCGTATTCGGACGGCGTGTCCGAAGCGGTTTTAAAGCTTCTGCCCGTTGCCGACAACTTCGGTTACGCGCTCGATTCGGCTTCCGACGTGAAGACGAAGGCGGGTATCGACAAGGTAATAAAGAGTTTCAATACAATTCTCGCTTCGCTGGGTGTAGAGGAAATACCTCTTGCGGCGGGCGACCGCTTCGACGAAAGCACAGCGGAGGCGGTTATGAACTTCCCCTGCGGAGAGGGCGAAGCTCCCAACACGGTCAAGCAGGTGCTTAAAAAGGGATACAGAAACGGCGAAAAGGTTATACGCTTCGCGCAGGTGACCGTAACCATTGAAAGTTAAAAAAGACATATAAATTAAAAAAATATAACCCGCGCCGAATATAGTATGGCGCAACAGGAGATTTTTATGGGAAAAGTAATCGGTATCGATTTAGGAACAACAAACTCGTGCGTTGCCGTTATGGAAGGCGGCGAGCCCGTAGTTATAGCTAACAGCGAAGGCAACAGGACGACCCCTTCGGTCGTATCCTTCAAAGCGGACGGGAGCAGAATAGTCGGACAGGCGGCAAAGCGTCTTGCCGTCGCCCAGCCCGACAAGACGGTTATTTCGATTAAGCGCCATATGGGCGAAGCCTATAAGGTAAATATCGAAAAGGGATATTCCCCGCAGGAAATTTCGGCTATGGTGCTTTCCAAGCTCAAAGCCGACGCGGAAAGCTACCTCGGCAGTAAGGTTACCGACGCGGTCATAACCTGCCCCGCGTACTTCAACGACTCCCAGCGTCAGGCTACAAAGGACGCGGGCAAGATAGCGGGACTCAACGTACTGCGCATTATCAACGAACCCACGGCGGCCGCGCTCGCTTACGGACTCGATAAGCAGGAAGGCAGCCAGAAAGTTATGATTTACGACCTCGGCGGAGGCACGTTCGACGTTTCCATACTCGAAATAGGCGACGGCGTTTTCGAAGTTCTCGCAACCAACGGCGACACCCATCTGGGCGGAGACGACTTCGACAACAAGATTATAGACTACCTCGTCGAAACTTTCAAAAAGGACACGGGCGTTGACCTTTCCAAGGACAAGATGGCTATGCAGAGGCTCAAAGAGGCGGCGGAAAAAGCCAAGATAGAGCTTTCGGGTATGAGCACGACCAACATCAACCTTCCTTTCATAACCGTAGTGGACGGCGCGCCCCAGCATCTGGACATAGACGTTTCCAAGCAGAAGTTCGACGCGCTCACGGCGGACCTCGTTGAAAGAACGGTCGAGCCCATGCGCAAGGCAATGCAGGACGCGGGGCTTTCGTACGGCGATATAAATAAAGTAATAATGGTCGGCGGTTCCACGCGTATCCCCGCCGTTTTCGAAAAAGTAAAGAACATTACGGGCAAGGAGCCTTTCAAGGGCATCAACCCCGACGAATGCGTCGCAATCGGCGCGGCTATACAGGGCGGCGTGCTTTCTGGCGAAGTCAAGGACGTGCTTCTTCTTGACGTAATGCCCCTGACGCTCGGCATAGAAACGCTCGGCGGAGTATCCACCCCGCTTATCGAGAGAAATACGACCATACCCGTTAAAAAGAGTCAGGTTTTCTCCACCGCGGCGGACAATCAGCCGGGAGTTGAAATCAACGTATTGCAGGGCGAGAGAAAGTTTGCCCGCGACAATAAATCGCTCGGTAAATTCATGCTTACGGATATTCCCCCCGCACCCAGAGGAGTGCCCCAGATTGAAGTTACCTTCGACGTTGACGCGAACGGCATAGTCAACGTTACCGCCAAGGATTTGGGAACGGGCAAGAGCACGAATATTACCATAACCGCATCGACCAACCTTTCGGAAGAGGATATAGACAAGGCGGTCAAGGACGCGGAAAAATACGCCGAAGAGGACAAGAAGCGTAAAGAAGCGGTCGACAACAAAAACACGCTCGAAAGTATGATTGACAGCCTTGAAAAGACGGTCAAGGAAGCGGGCGACAAGCTGTCCGACGACGACAAAAAGGTTGTCGAGGACGCGGTTGCAAAGGCTAAGACCGAGCTTGAATCGGGCGATAACGAGCGTATCAAGAAGGCGACGGAAACCCTTCAAACGGAAATTCAACCCGTAATCGCAAAGATGTACCAGCAGGCGGGCGGTAATCCCGGCGCGGCTGACGGCAACGACGATACGGAATTCAGACAGCACTGATTTGGATAAAACGAAATTACGGCTTGCCTTGGAGAGCGGAAAACTCTTCAAGGCAATGCTTAGTATTTAAAAGGTTGACAAATGGCAAACAAAAACTATTACGAAATACTCGGACTTTCCAAAACGGCGACTTCCGACGAAATAAAATCGGCTTACAGAAAGCTGGCTAAACAGTATCACCCCGACTTTCACCCCGGCGACGCGGCCGCGGCGGAAAAGTTCAAGGAAATTAACGAAGCGAACGCCGTTCTTTCCGACGAACAGAAACGCAAGCAGTACGATTACGAGCTCGAACACCCCGGTATGGGCGGTAATCCTTTCGGCGGGGGCAATCCCTTCGGCGGAGGGATGGGCGGTTTCGAAGATATAATAAGCTCTATGTTCGGCGGGGGCAATCCCTTCGGCGGAGGTTTCGGCGGGGGTGAACAGAAGCGTCCCAACCGCGGAGCCGATATCGAGCAGACCGTAAACCTTTCATTCCTCGACGCGATAAAGGGCTGTTCCAAAGAGATAAGCTATACCCGCAACGAGCCCTGCACGGCTTGCAGGGGCACGGGCGCCAAGGGCGGAAACTCGTTCAAAGTCTGTTCGTGCTGCGGCGGAAGCGGAAGGATAAAGTACCAGCAGGACACTATTTTCGGCAGAACCATACAGGTCGGCGTGTGTCCCGACTGCGGGGGCACGGGCAGACAGGTGCTCGACAAATGTCCCGACTGTAAGGGCAAGGGCTATTTCAAAAAGGAAACGCGCTTTACCGTAAATATTCCCGCGGGCGTGGATAAAGACAGCTCGCTGAGAAAGCGCGGATTCGGTCAGGCGGCGCCCAACGGCGGGGAAGCGGGCGATTTGTATATCTATTTCCGCATAGAGCCCCATAAACTGTTGAGGCGCGAGGACAGGGATTTGTTCGTCACGGTGCCCATCTCTTACAGAACGGCTGTTCAGGGCGGTAAGATTATCGTGCCGGGAGTGGAGGACACCATCGAACTCAACGTTCCCGAATGCACTGCGTCCGGCACAAAATTCTGTATCCGCGGAAAGGGAGTAAAGACGGTTAACGGTACGGGCAACCTGTACGTAACCGTCGAAATAGACATACCCGCCAAACTTTCGCGCGAACAGCTCCGCCGTCTTAACGACTTCGAGAGCTCGGTGCAATTAAAGTCCTGCGACAATATGCTTAAATACAGCAACAATATTTCTGCGGTATACGGCAGAAGAATAGACAAACAGTAATTCAGCGGGACAAACGGCTTTTTTAAATCGTTGTAACGGCGGATATTTTGAAAATTCTTTTATAGTAATTTTTATGAAGGAGACGACCAGCGGTTCATTCGGTTTCAGGGTTAACGGCGTCAGCGTAAGTGGCGATAGTCTGTTTATCGATTATGAAATCGTTCTGCCCGAGGGATACGGAGAGGATATTTCCGTAACCTGCGATATGGCATATTGGTATTCGTTTGTTGAAATAAGCAATGAATACGCTTCAATAAAAAACGTGCATTTAACGTCTTTAAAATAAATTAACAAGAATAAAGCTCGCGGACATTTTGTCCGTGAGCTTTTTATTGCCTCTTATTTTGTGGATAACTTTTCGTATTTTAAACATTAATGCGGTTTTTAGCGCCGTTTATCCACATAAAGTTGTCCACATTATTGTATGTGGAAAGCTTAAATTTCAGAACTATAAAAAATTTTATCCACAATTTATTAACATCTATTCAATTATTCGCAAATATCCGCATATTTCGACAAAAAATGATTAATTTATGAATATAGTTGTCCACAATCGCATCTTCACAGCACTTTGGATAAAAATTCTTTCAGACGTTCGTTTTTCGGACTGCCGAAAATATCGTCCGGCGCGCCCTCTTCCAGAATTTTGCCCCCGTCCATAAACATAACCCTCGTCGCGCATTCGCGGGCAAAAGCCATTTCGTGGGTTACGATTACCATTGTCATGCCCTCGTCGGCAAGCTCCTTTATCAGCCCGAGAACTTCGCCGACCATTTCGGGGTCGAGCGCGGAGGTAGGCTCGTCGAACAGCATTACCTCGGGGTTCATCATAAGCGAGCGCGCTATCGCAATGCGCTGTTTCTGTCCGCCCGACAGGGAGGAGGGGAAGGCGTACTTCTTGTCGGGCAGTCCTATCCTGTCGAGAAGCTTCAAAGCTTTTTCTTCCGCCTGTTCTTTGGTCATTATTTTAAGCTTTACGGGCGCGAAAACCATATTTTTCAGCACGTTCATATTATTGAAAAGGTTGAACTGCTGGAAAACCATACCCATGCTTCGGCGGGCGAGGTTTGCGTTTAAACGGTTTTCCTTTAAATACCGGCGTACGGCTGAATGGAATTCCGCGCCCTCGTGCTTTTTAAGCAAATCTTCTTTTTTTATTTTGCTTATGACCTCGGCTTTCAGTTCTGCGTTTCCTGGTTCGGGGCACAGCTTTGCGAACGTTTTTGATTTTGCTATGATGTCGGGGTGGAGATAGGGGTCGACGGGGGTAAGGAGCCTGCCGTCAAGCCACACTTCGCCGTACTTGACCTGTTCGAGCAGGTTCATACATCTTAAAAGCGTCGACTTCCCGCTTCCCGAAGGACCGATAAGCGCGATTTTTTCGCCCTTTTCCACGTCGATGCTCACACCTTTCAGTACTTCGGTTTTATGGAAGTCCTTGAAAATGTTTTTAACGCTTATCACGGTTGAGCCTCCTTTCTATCAGGCGTATAACGACGGTGATTATCATTACCATAACGAAATAGATTAGCGCGAGCGCGACGTACGGAATAAAGTATTCGAACGTGGAGTCGGCAATGGCTTTGAACGACCGCGTAAGGTCGGCAAGCCCGATTACGCTTACAATCGACGTTTCTTTCAGGAGCGAAATAAACTCGTTTCCTATCGTGGGCAGAATATTTTTTATCGCCTGCGGGAGAACGATTTTAAGCATTACGGCGGTAAACCCCAGCCCGAGCGCGCGCCCCGCTTCCGTCTGTCCCCTGTCCACGGCGTTTATGCCGCTCCTTATAATTTCCGCCATATACGCGCCGCTGTTTAGCCCGAAAATAAGCGAAACCTCGGCAACGGGCGCAATCTTCACGCCTATGAACACGGCGAAGTGCAGGAGCAGAAGCTGTACCATCATCGGCGTTCCGCGGAATACGGCGATATAGCCGTCCGCGAGATATTGCAGTCCTTTGACGGCGGGATTTTTGGACTGTATTATTTTAACGGTTGCAAGCAGACAGCCGATTACAAACCCGAGAAGCAGACCGAACACGGCGATGACCGCCGTGTTCTGCAATCCTGTGAGTATGCTATTTATCGTTCCCGGGTTTTTTACCCTGTTCCAGAAAATCTGCCAGCTGTTCATTTGTTGATACTTTCCGCAATCATAAGCGAGGGCTGTTTGTCGAGTATGACCGCGTTTATTTTTCCGTTTTTAAGGTCCATCATCGCAAGCGCGCCCGTGTCGTACGCTTTGGTCGTAAGGTTAGTAAAGCCCGTATAGCCGAAACCTTCGTCGCCGTTGGAATACATAAAGCCCGTGGTTCCCGCCTGCGTGCCTACCGTATAATTTTTGTCCTGCGCTTTGAGCTTTGCTTCCGCTTCCTCGACCGTCGTACAGCCGTCGAAAGTCGTGTCGTCCTCGCGGACGGTGATTACCTGCGCCGACTCGTAGTAACCTATCGCAAAATCTACGTCCTTTTTGCGCTCTTCGTTTACGGTGATTCCCGCCATGCCTATATGGCATTCGCCCGCTTTAATGCTGGGTATGATTGCGTCGAAATTCATATCCTTGACGTACAGCGTCTTGCCGAGTTTCTGCGCGATATTGTAAGCGATTTCTATATCCGCGCCCGCAAACTCGCTGTTGTCGTTATAGTATTCGAAGGGCGGGAAGTAGGCGTTTGTCGCGACGACGAAGTCGCCTTCCTGCGGGGAGGAAGTTTTGTTCGAATAACTGAACTCCGCCTTTCCGTCGAAATACGAATTAATGAGATTGTTTAGCGAGCCGTCGTCCTTCCACTCGGTAAGGTATGTATTGACCTGCGCAAGCAGTTCTTTTGCGTCCTTTGCCACGGCGAAGGCGTACTCCTCGGAAGTGAGTTCTATGTCCTTGACGGAAACCTTAACCGCCCCCGAACATCCCATAGCCCCGAGCGCGGTAACCGCCGTTCCGGCAACGGCAAGCGCCGTCAATAAAAGTTTTTTCATTTTCTTAACCTCTCGTTTCAAATTGTGAAATTATATTAACACTATCTTTGCGGAAAGGCAAACGATTTTGACCTAAAATTTATAAATATTCAAAAATATTTATATTTAAACACAAAAAGGCGGAATATGATTAAATACGGTAATAAAAATGAATTTGATAATTGGCCGAAATTTATTTGACTTACCGCCCGATAACGGGTATAATACCATTTACTTCAATATATGGATTTACCGGAGAATTTACCGCCGCAGCGGTGTAATTGATAAGGGATCGGGTGCGCCCGGTTATAGGATAACCGAGGCGCTTTTTTTATCTTATGAGAATTCAGTTATCGGACCGTTTCGATTATAAAAAATTGCTTATTTTCGTCCTGCCCTCGATTGTGATGATGGTTTTCACCAACGTCTACACGGTCGTGGACGGTCTTTTCGTGTCTAATTTCGCGGGCAAAGAAGCCGTTGCGGCGATTAACAGAATATTTCCGCTTATAATTATTATGGGTTCGCTCGGCTTTATGCTGGGCGCGGGCGGAAGCGCGCTGATATCCAAAACTCTGGGCGAAGGCGACAGGGAGAGGGCTAACGCGTACTTTTCCCTTCTCGTATACGTCACGCTGGGCATAGGCATTTTCATTGCCGTCGTCGGACAGTTTGCCGTTCCGTCCGTTGCAAGACTGCTGGGCGCGACGGGCAAAACGTACGACTACTGCGTGCTTTACGGCAGGTGGCTTTTGGCGGGTCAGCCCTTTTTCATATTACAGAATATTTTTCAAAGCTTTTTCGTAACCGCCGAAAAACCCAGACTCGGGCTTGCGGTTACTGTTTTGGCGGGCGTGACGAATATGGCGCTCGACGCGCTCTTCGTCGCAGGCTTAAAATGGGGGCTTACGGGCGCGGCCGCGGCGACGGTTGCAAGCCAGGTCATAGGCGGAGCGTTCCCGATAATCTATTTCGCTTGCAGAAACAACAGCCTTCTGCGCCTTACAACGACAAAATTTTACGGCAGAGCGCTGGCGCGTTCGTTTATGAACGGCTCGTCTGAATTTCTGTCAAACGTTTCCGCTTCGGTTGTCACCGTATTATATAATTTCCAGCTGGATAAGTATGCGGGAGGGGATACCGGCGTCGCCGCGTACGGCATAATAATGTACGTCGTAATCGTGTTCTACGCGTTTTTTATGGGTTATGCCGTAGGAAGCGCCCCGCTTATCGGTTACAATTACGGCGCGGACAACAAGGCGGAACTTAAAAACCTGTTCAAAAAAGGGCTTGTAATAACTACTGTTTTCGGGGTTTTGATGACTGCGTCCGCCGAGGCTTTGGCTTATCCGCTTTGTAAAATGTTCGTAAGCTACGACGCGGATTTGCTGGCTATGACGCTGAACGGGTACAGGATTTATTCGATAGCCTTCCTTATCACCGGTTACGGAGTGTTCGGTTCTTCGCTGTTTACCGCCCTCAACAACGGCGCGGTGTCTGCGCTTATTTCGTTTTTGCGCACGCTCGTGTATCAGCTTGTTGCGGTAACGGTTATACCGCTTTGGCTGGGGCTGAACGGAATATGGGCTTCAATCATATTTTCCGAATTTGCGTCCGCGGTTACGGCGGCGGTGTTCATAATAATCTACCGCAAAAAGTACGGTTATTGCTGAACGGGAAAAACTTGTGTGAAAGCTTTGTAAAGGTTATAAAAAAACGCACTTTAACTCCATAAAGCGCGTTTTTTTTATTTGCAAAATAGCTGCGATTATGGTAAAATATAGAAGTAAATTTTACGCGGAGTTTCATATGCATGAAATTTTAAAATCCATAAGCGAAGCCGAAGCAAAAGCGGCGGAAATAAAGGCGCAGGCGCTTGAAAAAGCCTCGCTCATCGCGGGCGCCGCGGAAGAGCGGTCGGTCGAAATAGCCGGACTGTGCGAAGCGGAGTGCAAGGCTTACCGCGAAAAAGCGGTGAGAGAAGCCGAGCTGGAAGCGCAGAAAAGGTATGAGAACGAAATCACCGTCAAGCGCGCCGAAGCTTCGCGCTATGCCGAAGAAAAGCTTAAAAACACCGACGGTACGGTGAACGAAATAGTGCGGAGGGTGACGCGTGGCGGTTGTTGAAATGTCCAAGCTCAACCTCGTTGCGATGTCGTACGATAAAGACGCGGTTTTAAACGCGCTCCACCGTACGGGTTCGGCAGAGATTAAGCTTTGTTCGCAAACTGAATACGCAAATCCCGCCGAGGCGGACACGGAGGAGCTCCGCGCGTACCTTTCACGTCTGGAAGGCGCGCTCGGACAGCTTTGCGGCGCTTCCGAAAACTATTTCAAGGGCGAAAAGATAAAGACCGATTATTTCGGCGAACCGCAGATTTCTTATGCGGAATTTATGTCCGCGGGCGAAAAGAGAGAGATTGCCGAAAAAACGGCGGACGACGTCGCTTCCGCCGCCGAGAATAAAAGACAGCTGGAAGCCGAGCTTGCCAAAGTTAGGCGCGACCTTGCGACCGCGCGTCTTTATTCGGACTATAAAGAGCCGTTGAAGCAGACGGATACGGCGCACGTCAGATTTATGCTGGGCGTTCTGCCCGTAAGGCAGAAGGATATTTTCGTCAGGGATATAGCGGGCGTGCTCGCTTCGTACTCCTTCGAGGACGAGGACGGCGAAAGCGCGCTGATACTTGCGGCGGTGCACAAGTGCGACGCGCAGAAAGCTGTCGACGTTTTGCAGGCTTCGGGATTTTCTTCCTGTCCCTTCGATACGCAGAGCACGGGCGAAGAATTGTACTTGTCTTTAAAGGAGCGCGAGAGGGAGCTGGAAACGGCAATCGCCTCCGGCAGGGCGCGGTGGGCGGAGCTCGCCGAGCGCATACGCGACCTTAAAATATACTGCGACTACACGGCGTTTTGTCTTGAAAAAGCCGAGGCGGACGGCAATATGAGGTTTACGGCTTCGGCTTTTCTGCTCGAAGCGTACGTACCGAAGGAGGCGGAAGGGCTGATAAGCAGGGCGCTGGACGAACTTTCCAAGCCCGTTTATTACGGATTTTCCGCGCCGGCGGAGGACGAAACCCCGCCTACACTTTTAAAAAACAACAAGATTGTCCGCAACTTCGAAGCGGTGACGAATATGTATTCCCCGCCGTCTTCGAGAGAGTTCGACCCGAACACCGTAATGGCTTTCTTTTACAGCGTGTTTTTGGGCTTTATCATGGCGGATATGGGCTACGGCATAATGATGATGCTCGGCGGCGGTTTTCTTCTGTATAAAAACCGCCGTGCAAGCATGATAAAGAGTCTGGGCGGTGTTTTCGCCGTCGGCGGAATATTTACCTTAATCTGGGGCTTTTTGTTCAACTCGTTCTTCGGGTTTGCGCTTCTTCCCTTCAAGGTAATGCCCGATTTGCAGGGCGCGCAGATGAGCTGGTCGCTTGCGGGCATACGCGTTCCCGCGCTTTTGATAGTCAGTATGATTATAGGCGTCGTCCAGCTGGGCGCGGGCTATGTGTGCAAAGCCGTGCAGTGCTGGCGCAGGGGACAGATAGCGGACGGTATTTTCGACGGGCTTGTATGGGCGGTATTCTCCGTCGGCGTAGAGCTTGCGATAGTAGGCTTCGTCGAGGAGTTCAACCTTTCAATTTTACGGCTTGCGGGCGGAATTACGGCGGGCGTCAGCCTTCTTACGGCGGTGCTTACCGCGGGCAGAAAGGAAAAGCTTCTCGGCAAATTCACTAAGGGCTTCGGCTCGGCTTACGGCGTAATAAATTACGCTTCCGACATTCTCAGCTATGCAAGGCTTTACGGGCTTATGCTTGCGGGCGCGGTAATCGCGGACATCATTTCTTCGAACTCCGTGTCGCTTATAACAAGCGGTAACGCAATGTTCATAGTGCTCGGTATAGTTATTATGGTAATAGGTCACGTATTCAATCTTGCGATAGGGCTTCTGGGCGCTTATATACACGACGCAAGACTTCAATACGTAGAGTTTTACGGCAGGTTTTACGAGGGCGAGGGAAATCTTTTCACGCCCCTCGGCAGTAATCATAAATACGTTTCGGTTTTAAATTAGAACTTTTTGGAGGTTTTATATGTTTTTATCACTTATGGCGGAGGAAGGGCAGGAGATAATCCAGACTGTCACCGAAAAAGCCACCGAAATCGGCTATACCGGTTTCGCTGTTGCAATGATAGGCGTTGCTCTTTGCGTTCTTCTCTGCGGTATCGGTTCGAGCATCGGTCTTTTCAAGACGGGCACCGCGGCGGCGGGCGTTTTGGGCGAGGCGCCCGATAAATTCGGCAAAGTGCTCGTACTCGTGCTTCTTCCCGCTACTCAGGGAATTTACGGATTCATAATCGGCATAATCGCGTCGGGTTCCGTAAGCATAGATATGACCCTGTCGCAGGGCTGGGCAATGCTCGGCGCAGTGCTTCCCATGGCTGTTTCGGGTTTGCTTACTGGTATTTTCCAGGGCAAATCCGCCGTCAACTGCATCTATGCGGTGGGCAAGCAGGATTCGCTCGGCGGTAAGCTTATAATCTATCCCGCTATGATAGAGTTCTATGCGATTCTGGGTCTTATCATTTCGATAATGCTCATTCCCCTTATAGGTTAATATGAACGAACAGGCTATTGTCGACAGAATAATTTCCGACGCCGAAAACGAGGCGAGGGCAATAATATCCGAAGCGGAGCGCAAAGCGCAGGAAACCGTTTCGGAAGCTTTGCTCCGCGCGGAACGAGTAAAGACGGGGGTCAAAGCCGAAGTCAAACTCAGGACGGACGCCGTGCTCGAAGGCAAATCGGCTTCCGCAAGGCTTGACTGCGCCAAAATACTGCTCGGGGAAAAGAGGCGGGTCATAGACGAAGTTTACGCCCGCGCGCTTGCCGGGCTCAACGCCCTTAAAGAGGGCGACGCGCTGTATCTTGCTTCAAGGCTTTTAGAGGAGTACGCGGAAGAGGGCGACGAAATAGTGTTTGCGGACAACTACAAGTACCGCAATGCGGTTTCCGCTCTGCCCGCCGTCAAGGAAAAGGGGCTTAAAATTTCGTCCGCCAAAGCCGATATAGGCGGAGGGTTCGTGCTGGTCGGCAAAAATTGCGACAAGGACGTATCTTACGGCGCGCTTCTTTCCGCCGACAGGGAAGAAAAGCAGGCGGATATCGCGCAAAGCATTTTCATAACGGGTTAAAAAATGGCAAAGGACTTACTGTACACCAACGGCGTGATTTCCGCCAGGGAAAAATATCTTCTCAAAGATAAGATATTAAAGCTTTGCGAAAGCGGCGCGGAGGAAGCTTTGCGCGTCGTTTGCGAAAGCGGTTTCGGCAAGGGCGCGGAAGTACATTCCGTCGTCGGGTACGAAGAGCTTGTCGTCGCGGACGAGCGCGATATAGATAATTTTATCCGCGAATACGCGCCCTCGCGGGCGGAAGCGGAATATTTTCTCTGCGAACGCGATTTTCACAACGCAAAGGCGGTCATAAAAGCTTTCGGTCAGAATCTGGACATTGACAAGCTTCTGGCGCCCGAGGGGCTTATTCCCGTGCGCCTTATCACGGACTGCGTAAAAAGCGGAAAGTACGAACCGTTGGGCAAGCAACTTGCGGACGCGGTCAGGCAGACGGCAGAGCTTTTTGCGAACGGCGAAAACGTGTCCGGCGCGGAGATAGGTGTTATCTTCGAAAAGGCTAAGTTTGCCCATCTTGCTGAAAAGTGCGGTAAAAACCGCGTTCTCAAAAGGCTGATAACGGCGCGGGCGGATATGACTAATATCCTGACGGCCCTGCGTTCGACCGAAAAAAGCTATGCGGAAAAGTGCTTTGTCGGGGGCGGTAAGCTCGGCGTTAAACAGCTTTCGGGGCTCTTTGCG
The DNA here is from genome assembly GCA_947570625.1 of uncultured Clostridia bacterium. Taxonomy (GTDB): domain Bacteria; phylum Bacillota; class Clostridia; order Christensenellales; family Borkfalkiaceae; genus Coproplasma. The sequence continues at coordinate 52,785 of CANOUP010000009.1, forward strand.
GAAAATCCCGAAAAGGCGCTCGACGGCACGGATTACGCGAAATTTTTGAAAAAGTGCCTTAAAGACAGGGCGGAAGGACTTCCGCTTACGGGCGCGGAACGCTTTTTCGAAAGCTACGAAACGGAGTTTTTCTCCGCAAAGAGGTACGAGCTGGAAAAGGCGCAGCCGTTTTTGTATTACGTGTTCAGGCGCAGAGCCGAAAACGCCGATGTGCGCATACTGTTCGTATGTCTTATGGCGGGTATGCGCGGTGCGGAAATAAGGAAAAGACTGCGCGCTTTCATCTGATAAATAAATCAAATTAACGGGACATTTTATGAACGGTAAACTGGCAATCGTCGGCGACGGCGACAGCATAATGGTGTTCAAGGCGGCGGGCGTTGCTACGTTTCCCGCCGAAAACGAGGTAAAGGCAAGGGAAGTTTTACGGCGCATAGCCAAAGATTACGCCGTAATTTTTCTTACCGAGGAGCTCGCGCGTCCGCTTACCGATTTTCTTAAACGGTTCGACGAACAGCCTTACCCCGTCGTTTTAAGCATACCGTCGAAAAACGGAAGCACGGGCTACGGCACCGAGCTTTTGAAAAGCGCAATGGAACGCGCCCTCGGCGTGGATATACTATTCAACAATTGATATTTAAGTTTAAAAAATTACGGTGCGCGCAAAGGGCGAAAAGCCCTCAAATCACGGTCTTTTCAGGCGGTCTGAAAAGTTGTGAAAGGAGAATCTTATGGGTAAAACAGTAAAAATTTCCGGACCCCTTATAATCGCCGAAGGTATGGCGGACTGCAAAATGTTCGACGTCGTCCGCGTTTCCGACAAGGGGCTTATAGGCGAGGTTATAGAGCTGAGGGGCGACAAAGCCTCCGTGCAGGTATATGAAGAAACTTCGGGACTGGGACCCGGCGAGGAAGTCGTTTCCACGGGCGAACCGCTCTCGGTCGAGCTTGCGCCCGGACTTCTTTCGGGCATTTTCGACGGAATACAGCGTCCTTTGACTACGCTGTTTTTCAAGTACGGTTCGCGTATTTCGAGGGGTGTTTCGGTAAACAATCTCGACCGCAATAAAAAATGGCATTTTTCGCCCCGCGTTAAGTCGGGCGACGAAGTTTCGGCGGGCGATATAATAGGCGTTGTGCAGGAAACGGAAATAGTCGAACACAGAATTACCGTTCCTTACGGTCTGGAAGGCAAGATTGTTTCAATCGAAGAGGGCGATTTCGCTATCGAGGACACCGTCGCGGTATTGCAGACTTCCTCGGGCAAAAAACCCCTCTGCATGCTAAGGAAATGGCCCGTAAGAAAGGGCAGACCGTATAAAGAAAAACTTTCGCCCGACAAACCGATGGTTACGGGTCAGCGCGTCATAGACACCCTTTTCCCCGTCGCGAGGGGAGGCGTAGCTTCCGTGCCCGGTCCTTTCGGAAGCGGAAAAACCGTCGTACAGCACCAGCTTGCCAAATGGGCTGACGCGGACATAATAGTTTACGTCGGGTGCGGTGAACGCGGAAACGAAATGACGGACGTTCTCAACGAGTTCCCCGAACTCGTCGACCCGAAAACGGGCGAGCCTTTGATGAAGCGCACCATACTTATTGCCAACACTTCCGATATGCCCGTTGCGGCGCGTGAAGCTTCTATTTACACGGGCATAACGATAGCGGAGTATTTCCGCGATATGGGCTATAATGTCGCGATAATGGCGGATTCGACGTCCCGCTGGGCGGAAGCTCTGCGCGAAATGAGCGGACGTCTGGAAGAAATGCCGGGCGACGAGGGTTATCCCGCCTATCTCGCAAGCAGACTCGCGGAGTTCTACGAGCGCGCGGGCATAGTAAAAATACTCGGAAAGGGCGAACGCACGGGCTCGGTCACCGCGATAGGCGCGGTTTCCCCTCCGGGAGGCGACTTGTCCGAACCCGTTTCGCAGGCTACGCTGAGAATAGTAAAAGTTTTCTGGGGTCTGTCGGCTTCGCTTGCCTACAAGCGCCACTTCCCCGCAATCGACTGGCTGATAAGTTACTCGCTTTACGCCGATAAAATGCGTGACTGGTACGCGGAAAACGTAAGCTCGGATTACACGAGGTACAGACAGTTCGTAATGACTGTATTGCAGGAAGAAGCTTCGTTGGGCGAAATAGTAAGGCTCGTCGGTATGGACGCCCTCTCGTCGAAGGACAGGCTTACGATGGAAACGGCAAAAATAATCCGCGAGGACTATCTGCACCAGAACGCGTTCGACGAAGTGGATACCTACACTTCGATGAAGAAACAGTTTTTAATGCTTAAACTCATATACGAATTCGATAAGAGGGCGAGGGAAGCGGTGTCAAGCTTTGCTTCGCTCGGCGACGTGCTCGCCTGTTCGTGCAAGGAAAAAATAGGACGCGCGAAATATATCCCCGAGGACAGACTGTCCGAATTCGACGATATCTTAAAACTGATGGGCGCGGAAATGAAGGCGCTTATGCAGGGGGGCGAAGAAGATGTTTAAAGAATATAAAACAATCCGCGAAGTCGTCGGACCCTTGATGCTTGTCGAGGGAGTGGAAGGCGTAACGTACAACGAGCTTGTCGACATTGTCTGCGCAAACGGCGACATAAGGCGCGGAAAGGTGCTTGAAGTAAACCGCGATAAAGCCGTCGTTCAGCTTTTCGAAAACTCGCAGGGATTGCAGATTGCAACCGCAAAGGCGAGGTTTACGGGACACAGCCAACAGCTTGCATGCTCGCGCGATATGCTCGGGCGCGTGTTCGACGGTATGGGCAATCCCCGCGACGGCGGCGCGCCCGTAATACCCGACAAGGTTCTCGACATCAACGGCGAGCCCATTAACCCCGCGGCGCGCGACTATCCCGACGAATTTATCCAGACGGGAATTTCGGCGATAGACGGGCTTAACACGCTTGTCCGCGGACAGAAACTGCCCGTGTTCTCGATGAGCGGACTTCCCCACGCCGAACTCGCCGCGCAGATAGCAAGGCAGGCGAAAGTAAGGGGAACGGACAGTAAGTTCGCCGTCGTATTCGCCGCGATAGGAATAACCTTCGAGGAAGCGCAGTACTTCGTCGACGACTTCAAAAAGACGGGCGCGATAGAAAGGACGGTGCTGTTCACCAACCTTGCAAACGACCCCGCGGTCGAACGTATTTCCACCCCGCGTATGGCGCTTACGTGCGCGGAGTATCTTGCGTTTACCTGCGGTATGCACGTGCTCGTAATTCTCACCGACATTACCAATTACGCCGAAGCGTTGCGCGAAGTTTCCGCCGCAAGGCGCGAAGTTCCCGGCAGGCGCGGTTATCCCGGTTATCTTTATACCGACCTTGCGACCATGTACGAGCGCGCGGGCAGAATACGCGGGTGCGGCGGGTCGATTACGCAGATACCCATACTTACTATGCCCGAGGACGACAAGACCCACCCCATACCCGACCTTACGGGTTATATAACAGAGGGTCAGATTATGCTGTCGCGCGACCTTTATAAAAAGGGAGTAAACCCGCCCATAGACGTTTTGCCCTCGCTTTCAAGACTTAAAGACAAGGGTATAGGAAAGGGCAAAACCCGCGAGGACCACGCCGATACCATGAACCAGCTTTTCGCCGCTTACGCAAGCGGTAAGGAGAGTAAAGAGCTTTCCGCCATTTTGGGCGAAGCCGCCCTTTCGGATACAGACAAACTGTACGCCAAGTTCGCGGAAGAGTTCGAAAAAGTGTATATAAACCAGGGTTTCGAAGCCGACAGGGCGATTGAGGAAACGCTTAACATAGGCTGGGAGCTTTTGAAAATACTCCCCGTTTCCGAACTTAAACGTATAAGACAGGCGTATATAGATAAGTATATGAACGGTTAAGAGGTAGCGATTTGGCACGTTTAAACGTAAACCCCACGCGTATGGAGCTTAAAAAGCTGAAAGCGCGTCTTAATACCGCGGTCAGGGGGCACAAACTCTTAAAAGACAAGTCGGACGAAATGGTCCGCCGTTTTTCCTCGGTAATAAAAGAGAATAACAGGCTTCGCGGAGAGGTCGAAAGGGAGCTGTCCGAAACACTGCGCCAGTTCTCGGTGGCGCGTTCCGTGACGCCCGCTTACCGCGCGGAAACGGCGTTTTCAATGCCGTCTGTCGCAGTGAGCGCGCAGTGCGGGGTAGCAAGCGTTATGGGCGTGGAAGTGCCCGACATAGCGCTTGTCAACGAAAAACGTTCGGACGGTCTGCCTTACGCCTATTCGGAAATCACCAGCGAAGCCGACTATTCCGTCGCAAAAGCTTCTTCCCTTCTGCCCAAGATGATTGAGCTTGCGCAGACCGAAAAGACGGTAAGGCTTCTCGCCGCGGAGATAGAGCGCAACAAGCGCAGGGTCAACGCGCTCGAATACGTCATGATACCCCAGCTGGAAGAAACCATTAAATATATCAAGAGCAAGCTCGACGAAAACGAGCGCGCGGCTGTAATACGTTTAATGAAGGTTAAAAATAAATAAAACAGGGCTGACGGTTTGCGTCAGTCCTTATTGTTGCTAAGTGAAATGTGAAATTATTAAAAATAACTATACTGCGTTAAAAGTTTTATTTTTTACAGTAATATATTTCCAAAATACAGGTAATATTTAAACTGATGGAATATATTGCACTTTTCGCCGCGCGTATACGCGCCCTTTGTAAAAAAAGAAACATTACGGTAAACAAGCTTGCTTCGATAAGCGGGCTAAGACAGTCGACCATTAACAACATCATGCGCGGAGTCGCAAGAAGTCCCCGCGCCGACACCATCCATAAAATAGCAAACGCCCTAAATATGACGCTTGCGGAATTTCTCGACTTCGACGAAATGAACAATTACAGCTTCGACGACGAAGAGGACGGAAAAGAGGGTTTTGCAATGGAATAAAGAAACGGCTTCCTTGACGGAAGCCGTAAAATATTTTAAAACAAAACGAGCAGGAATCCTACTAACACGCCTATGAATACGGACAGCGACGGAAGCTTGCTTTTCCACATAAGCACGGCTTCGGGCAGGAGTTCGCCGAACACGACGTAGAGCATTGCCCCGCTTGCGAAACCGAGCGACAGGGTAAGCATTATATCGCTTATTCCGCCCAGCGCATAGCCCAAAATCGCGCCGAGCACCGTGGGCAGACCGCTCAAAGCCGTCAAAATCACTGCTTTGTACCTCTTCATACCGCCCGAAGCGAGCGGTACCGAAACCGCCATGCCCTCGGGGATATTGTGAAGCCCGATTACGATAGCCATTATAAACCCGCTTCCCGAAAACAGGTTTGCGGTCACGTCGTCTGACAACGCGTAAGAGGCGCCTATGACCATACCTTCGGGCAGGTTATGAAGGGCAATCGCGAACATCATTACAAGCCCCGCCATAAACAGGTTTGTTTTTGCGTTCCTGTGCGTTTCCAGATGGTTGGAGTGGATAAGCTCGTCCAAATCGTCGGCGGTTTGCGGGTGGTCTTTGTCGATGTGCTTGACTTCGCGGTCGGTCTTTTTGTCTATAATTAAGTTGAGCGCGTATATAACCGCATAGCCCACCGCGACGGAAGCGACCGTCACAAGGGGCGTATAGGGGGGCAGAAGCCCCTCGTTCATTTTCTGCACGGGTTCGCTCATCAAATCGAAACATACGACCGCAAGCATAATACCCGCCGCAAATGACAATAAAAGACTTACTATTTTGTTCGAGTCGCGTTTAAGCACTACGCCTACGACTCCGCCAAGCCCCGTGCCGACCACGCCGGAAATTAAAGTTATAACAATAAGTGCAAGATATTCCATATTAACGCCGTTACAGCCTGAAAAGGCTAAATGAATTATATACCATACGTCGGCGAAATGCAAGCCGATAAAATACATATGCGCGTAAAATTACCGCGTAATTGCGTTGACATTTTTTGCGCGCTTGCTGTATAATGCTTACAGACGACAATTTAATACCCCGAAGGGAGTAGAAAGCGTCCTCAGGACGTGCGCTTTCCGTCAATACGGTATTATATCAATACCCGGTAACGCTTAAATTTCAAGACTTTTACTGAACTGTACATATTCGGTAGGGGTCTTTTTATTTTTTCTCGGAGGATAATTATGGCTTTGAACGTATTATTGCTGATTGCGGGCATTGCGCTTTTGGTAAAGGGCGCTGACTGGTTTGTAAGCGGTTCGTCGGCGATTGCCAAAACCGCAAAGATACCGCCCCTCGTAATAGGACTTACGCTCGTTTCTATGGGCACGAGCGCGCCCGAAGCTTCCGTCAGCATAAACAGCGCGGTGCAGGGTATGAACGGTATGAGCATAGGCAACGTGGTGGGTTCCAACATCTTCAACACCCTCTTGATACTCGGCGTAAGCTCGCTGATTATTCCGCTGTCGATAGGCAGGGACATAAGGCGTTACGACATACCCGTAATGGTTGCGCTGTACTGCCTGTTAATGCTGTTCGCCTTCGTAATATCGCCGTTGACGCTGGATATTTACGAATCCGTTACAATGCTTGCGCTGTTTGCGGGCTACACCGTCTTTCTGATAGTGCGCGCGAGGCGCGGTGCGAAAACCCTTCCCGTCGCGGAAAACGAAGAAAAGCGTAAACCGCTATGGCTCAGCATTATTTTAGCGCTTGCGGGGCTGGCGGGCATAATTTTCGGGGGCGATTTTGTCGTCGACGGCGCGTCGGGAATTGCCAAGGAGCTGGGTATGAGCGAAGTTCTTGTCGGGCTTACAATCGTCGCCGTCGGCACTTCGCTTCCCGAACTCGTAACCAGCATCGTCGCGTCCGTCAAAAAGGAAAACGACATAGCCGTCGGCAACGTTATAGGTTCAAACATATTCAACATAATCTTTATACTCGGACTTTCGTCTACTATAAGCAGTCTTACTCTCGACAGGCAGACGTTCATCGATATGGCTGTAATGCTGGGTTCGGGACTGATAATAATGTTAATAGCGTTTTTCTCTAAAAAAATGACGCGTTGGCAGGGCGCCGTTACCGTGCTGTTATACGCGGGTTATCTTACCTATATAATAATAAGGAATTGACCTTTTACAATTTTATTACATTTTACAATTTTATTACATTTGTGCGGGCTCGGCTTTTACAAATTAAGGTTACAATCAAAGCGATAATAATAATTACGGCGGAAATGTATTTATGGATTTAACGGCGGTATTTACTTCGGTCTTTTCGTTGATAGCGGGCGTAGGCGTGTTTTTGATAGCCTGCTCTATGCTTAGCTCCAACCTCGAAGCGCTGGGCAGTAAAAAATTAAAATCTATGTTCTCGAAGGCTTCCAAAAGCAAGCTTCTCGGCGTGGGCGTAGGCACGGTTACCACGGCGGTAATACAGAGTTCAAGCGCGACCTCGGTTATGGTAATCGGTTTCGTAAACGCGGGAATAATGACGCTCGCGCAGGCGGCCACGGTCATATTCGGCGCGAATATAGGCACGACGATAACTGGTCAGATAGTTGCGCTCGGTCTGCTCGGCTCTAATTCCATATCCGCTTCGGCGATATTTTCCGCGCTTGCGGGCGTAGGCGCGTTCGTGCTGGTGTTCGCAAAAAAGGACTCTACCGCCAAGATAGGCGGAATAACCGCGGGCTTCGGAATGCTGTTCGTCGGGCTCTCGATGATGAGCGGGGCGATGGGGTACTTTTCTGAACTGGACTCGGTGCGCAATTTCCTCGCGCTGTTCGAAAATCCCTTCCTGCTCGTACTGATAGGCGCACTGCTTACGGCGGTAGTACAGAGTTCTTCGGTAATGACGACGATGTCTATAACAATGGTCGTCACGGGGCTTATAACGCTCAATCAGGGCGTTTATATCACTATGGGTTCGAATATAGGCACTTGCGTGACCGCGCTAATCGCGGGGCTTACGAGTACCGAAAACGCAAAGCGCACGGCGCTTATACACCTTATTTTCAACGTCAGCGGCGTATTCGTGTTCCTGCTTATAGGTATGTTCCTTAGGCTGGGCGGTATCGATTACGGTTTTATTTTCGGTAAAATGTTCCCCGGCGCGCCGCAGATTCAGCTTTCGATGTTCCATACAGTTTTCAACCTCGTCACCGTCATAATCGTTCTGCCCCTTACCAACCTGCTCGTAAAACTCGTCACTAAAATTGTGCCCGATAAAAAGAAAGAGCTTTCCGATAACGCCGTGGGCAAGTTCCGTTTCGTGGAAGAGCATATGCTTAAAACCCCGCCGTTGGCTGTCCAGCAGGTCAAAAACGAAATTTCGGCAATGGCGGAAACGGCAATCAAGAACTTCAACTGTTCGTGCGATATAGTATGTTCGCTCGATTATTCGCGTATTGAAGAATTCCGCGCCCGCGAAGAAAATTTAAACTTTTTAAACAAAGAACTCGTCAGGTTCATAGTAAGGCTTTTAAGGGAGGATTTAAACGAGAAGGACAGGGTATTTTTGACTACGGCGATAAAGTCCGTAACCGACCTCGAACGCGTTGGCGACTATGCCGAAAATATAGTGGAGTACGCCGACAGATTGAAAGAATCGGAAGAAAGCTTTTCGGAAAACGCAGTAAGGGAAATAAAGGATTTGAACAATCTTATAGGCAATCTCTATAAAGAGGTGATGACCGCGTACAAAAACAACGACAAACAGGCGCTTAAAAACGCGCTGTCAATCGAACAGACGGTGGACGACGTAACGGCAGAAATGACCGAAAGCCATATCTCCAGACTCAACGGCGGGCAGTGCGTGGCGGACGTGGGAGCACAGTTTTTGTCGCTGACCGCCAATGCGGAGCGTATCGCCGACCACTTTATAAACGTGGCTAAAACCATAAAAAACTTTTGAGTTTTTGACAGACTTTAAAAATACGGCGAGGACGCAAAAGCCGACTTTATATGGTAATAAAAACCCCGATAAGGCTTTAAGCTTTATCGGGGCGCTTGCGCTATTTTTTATAAAAGATTGGATGTACGGTAACAACCGTACATCCGTATTTGGCGCACCAAGTGATTTAATATCCGAATTTTTTGTTGCTTCAATCTCGGAAAAGAATTAAATCGTATAGGGATAGCCGTTGAAATAGACGGATAAGGAAACCGCCATAGCGTGCGGTATATAAATGAAAGAGTTACATAATAGGGCTCACG
>CANOUP010000010.1 GCA_947570625.1 uncultured Clostridia bacterium
CCGTCGACCTCCAGCGTGACAGGCTGGCGCTCTAACCAACTGAGCTATCGGGCCATATTTTTATTAAATTAATTAAGCGGAATAAACTGTTTAGCCGTTATCGAAAAAACAATTTTTGGTGGGCCTTCACGGACTCGAACCGCGGACCAATCGGTTATGAGCCGACCGCTCTAACCAACTGAGCTAAAGGCCCTTAAATGTAAGGTGTTCGTACTTTCCGCACAACGCTTTCATATAATAATATACGCCGAATTTTTTGTCAAGTAATTTCAAACGTATTTTATTATAATTTTTTTTGATTTTTTTCCGGAATATCGTCGGGACAATCGTTTTTTAGCTGTCCTTCCTTTTCTTCCTCTTCGCCGAGCTGTGCAAGCATTTCGAAAATTTTATCCTCGGAAAGTTCTTCCGAACCGGGAGCAAGTTTGCCGTAAGCGAGTTTATCGTGATGGATAGTCATAAAGTTATTATATCACTATTTTTCAAAATAAGCAATAATAAATAAAAAAACGTTTGACTGAAAAGGAATTTGAATATATAATATTACCGTTATTGAGGCGTAGCGCAGTTGGTAGCGCGTATGGTTCGGGACCATAAGGTCGCGTGTTCAAATCACGTCGCCTCAACCAAAATTTAAAAGCACAAGGTTTTTGCCTTATGCTTTTTTTTATTCCTCTTTAAATGAGTCGGCGGGGGAAATGTTCAATACTTCGCAAATTTTAAAATTGTCTTTAAGAATGATATTCCATTAACGTCTAAATAATAATTCCGTCCCGATTTATTTTATTTCAATATCATGTATACGCCCCTTCGATATAAGGTCTTTAAGGATGTTTATTTCGTTTTGGGCGCATTTTTTAAGCCGTTCGTCCGTTCTGCGCAATATGCGCTGTTCGCGCACTCCCGACGTGAAGCCGAATACGTTTATAAACGCAGGCAGGAGAAGCTTTGCAACCGCAAGCGCGCGCCTTAAATGAAAAGGTTCGGTTATGACCGCTATGCTTTCCGCCTCCATTATATCCGTACGCTTGCATACCGCTGTCAGCGAACAGGTCATATTCTGTATAGTGTCGCAGGCGCACGGCTCCGTTATCAGCGCTTCGTCGGGAACGCCCGCTTTTATAAGCTGTCTGTACATAGCCGAGCTTTCCCTTACCGTTTTATCCGCAACCGCCGAGCCCGAAAGCACTATATAGGGCGCACCGCCATTTTTATAATACTTAAAAGCAATGTCCGTACGTATGCGCACGTGCTCGGGCGAGGTTCCGCAGAGTATTGCGAAATTTGATTTATAGACGGTTTCGTTCAGTCCCGAAAACAAAATACCGTCAATCTGCGCGTCGGTAAGCGCATTGACATCGGTTTGCGACAGATACATAAAATTTTCCTCAATCTTAATATTGCCTTTTTTTTGTTGACAATACCTGCCGCGCGCTGTATAATGAATAAAAAAATAAAGAGATTTTTGCAAATGCTACCGAGTATTTGCAGGTGCGGACAGCATTTTACTTATATCGTCAGGTCTTGGAAGATATAAGCGAAATGCTGTTTTTGGATTTATTATGAAAAAGTTTTTTAAAAGTTTAACAATCGCAGAAATTCTGATATGGGTTATTTCCTCCATTACCGTTACCGTGTGTTTTTTCGTTTTTAAAAACACGCAGTACCACTATCTTATCGGTTCGCTGATAGGCATAGCGGGGCTTATAATCGTATCCAAAGGCAACCCTGCGGGTCAGGCGGTAATTATCGTTTTCAGTGTATTTTACGGGATAATTTCCTACTCGTTCCGCTATTACGGAGAAATGATAACCTACCTTGGCATGAGCGCTCCTATCGCGGCGTGGGCGCTTATAACCTGGATTAAAAACCCTTACGCCGAGGGGGAAGTGAAAGTGAACAGACTCTCACGCCTTGAAATCTGTCTTTTCTGCGTAGGCTCGCTTGCGGTAACCGCCGCGTTTTACTTTATCCTGCGCGCGCTGAACACCGCAAACCTTTTCGTCAGCACTCTTTCCGTTCTGACTTCGTTTACCGCCTCTTACCTGACGGCAAGAAGAAGCCGTTTTTACGCCGTGTTCTACGGGCTGAACGATATAGTTTTAATCGTACTATGGGCTTTGGCGAGCATTAAGGATTTGACTTACCTGCCTATGGTTATATGTTTCGTAGCTTTTTTAGTACTGGATATTTACGGATTTATAAATTGGACCCGAATGGAAAAAAAGCAAAAAACAGATAAAGTTACTTAATTTTTGTTGAAAAATTTTTTAAGGGTGCTATAATGATAGTATAAAATATCATAATAAAGGAGATAGTTATGACGTTAAACGGAAATCCAAGTCTTAGGCGCGTTATAAAAGGCAGTGAAAACGGCAAGTATACCGCCGAGGACGAAAATGTTGTTTCTATGAAATCTATGGCGTGGAAATCGATAGTTTTCTGCGCGGTGACAATTGTCGCTGCGGTGCTCAGTGCGTTTCTTTTAAACCACTACGTTGCAACCGAAAACGCGGAAGCGCTTACCGTGCTTTTAATGGTTCTCGCATTTTCGGCTATACCACTCTTCATCATTTCGCTAATTATAATGTTCGTACCCAAAACGGCGGGAATTTTAGGATTTGTCTTCTGTATGCTCGAAGGTCTGGTTATGGGCTCGCTGTCGGCGATTGTCGACCTGTTCTTCCCCGGAATAGCAATTATGGCGTTCCTCGGCACCTGCATCGTATTCATTATTTCCTGGGCGGTGTTCAGACTGCTCGGACAAAGACTTTCAAACAAATTCGTAGGATTCGTTATCGTTTCGTTTGTCAGCCTTTTGCTTCTTGAAGCACTCGGATATTTACTGTCGCTTTTCATCCCCGCGTTCGCAAGCGTAATGAACAACATCTGGATTCAGCTTGCTATAAGCGCCGTTTTCGTACTCTGGGCGTCTTTCATGATATTGATAGACCTAAACAATATGAAACTGCTTGAAGAAAACAGAGCCGACAAAAAATACGAGTGGCTTGCCGCGTTCTCGCTGGTTACTACTCTTATGTGGCTGTACCTCGAAATTCTCGAAATTCTTATGAAGATAGCAATGCTTGCAAAGAGAGATTGATTTTAAAACAAATAAACGCGCCTGCGGTATTTACCGCAGGCGCGTTTTATTTACTTTTTAAGAATAGACAGCGTAACCTTTTCGCCGTTTATGTTCTGTTCCCTCGTGTACGCGCCTTCTGCGGGTTCTCCCGCGCAAACGCTTTCGGCGAGGACGTCGCTCTTAAATCCGCCGTCGGCAAGCACCTTTTCGGCTCTGCCTTCCGCCTTGTATCTTACGTCAATCCTGTCGGTCACTTCGAAGCCGGCGTCTTTGCGCATATTCTGAATTTTGGAAACTATTTCGCGCTCTATTCCCTCGGCGATGAGTTCTTCCGTAAGCTCGGTATCCAGCGCGACTGTTATGCCCTTATCCTCTGAGGCAATGAAGCCGTTGGCGCTTTGCGTGAATATCTGCAAATCTTCCTCTGCCAGCGCAACGCCGAGGTCGGCAATTTCGTACGTACCGCCGTTTTTGACCGCGCCGACAACCTCTTTCGCATTGCAGTTTGCAAGGAAAGCGGAAATCGCGCCCAGCTTTTTGCCGTATTTGGGACCCAGCGTTTTTAGCTGGGGTTTGAGTTTATAGCTTATATATTTTTCCGCGTCCGAAGCAAGCTCGAAATTCTTTATGTTAAGCTCGTCTAAAACGATTGCCTTTTCCTCTTCCGAAAGCCTTATAGCCCTGTGCGAAACAACGACCATTTTATTGAGGGGCTGACGGTTTTTGAGGTTGCCCGCGTTACGCGCTCCCCTGCCGAGGACGACTATGTCCAGCACTTCTTCCATGCCGTCTTCGAGCTTTTTGTCAATATACTCTTCGTGCACGTCGGGGAACTTGCAGAGGTGGACGCTTGCCGGCTCGCCTGCGAAAAACTGCGGTACGAGATTGCGGTACATCATCTCCGCGATAAACGGCGTGTAGGGCGCGGTAAGCTTTGCAAGCGTTACGAGCACGGTATACAGCGTAGTGTACGCCGAAGCCTTGTCCTCTGTCATTTCCGAACCCCAGTACCGCTCTCTGCCGCGTCTTACGTACCAGTTGGAAAGCACGTCGGCAAAGTCCTGCAACGCGCGGGCGCTTTCGAAAATTTCGTACTTTTCAAGACTATTGTCTATGAACCGCGTCAGTGTATTCAGCTTTGAAAGTATCCACTTATCCATTACGGACAGCCTGCACTTTTCAAGGCTGTATTCGGCGGGGTTGTATTTATCTATCTCGGCGTAGAGCGTGAAGAAGGCGTATGTGTTCCACAGCGTGCCGATATATTTTCTCTGCGCTTCGGAAACCGTTTCCTCTGCGAAACGCGAGGGAAGCCAGGGCGCAGACGACGTGTAAAAATACCACCTGACCGCGTCCGCCCCCTGTTTGTCGAGCACCGTCCACGGGTCGACGACGTTGCCCTTGTGCTTGGACATTTTGATGCCGTTTTTGTCGTTGACGTGTCCGAGAACTATGCAGTTTTTAAAGGGCGCTTTTCCGAAAAGTATGGTGTTTATTACAAGCAGGGTGTAAAACCAGCCCCTCGTCTGGTCCACGGCTTCGGATATGAAGTCGGCGGGGAAGGTCTTTTCGAACACCTCTTTGTTTTCGAACGGGTAATGGTACTGCGCGAACGGCATAGACCCCGAATCGAACCAGCAGTCTATGACTTCGGGCGTGCGCTTCATAGCGCCACCGCACTTTGCGCACTTGCAGGTAAGGCTGTCGAGATAGGGGCGGTGAAGTTCTATATCGCCAGAAACTCCGCACTTCTCTTTAAGCTCCGCCTTGGAGCCCATAACCTGTATTTCACCGCAGTCGGGGCAGACCCAGACGGGCAGGGGCGTGCCCCAGTACCTGTCGCGGGAAAGTCCCCAGTCTATGACGTTTTCGAGGAAATTGCCCATTCTGCCCTCTTTTATGGTTTCGGGCATCCAGTTGACCGAGCGGTTGGCGGAAATTATTTCGTCCTTGACCTTTGTAACCTGTATGAACCAGCTAGACTTTGCGTAATACAGAAGGGGCGTATCGCAACGCCAGCAGTGGGGATAATCGTGCTCGTAAGGCAGGACTTTGAATAAGAGCCCCTTTTCTTCGAGCATACCGAGTATTTTCTTATCCGCCTTTTTTGCGAACAGCCCGTTCAGACTTTCGAAACGCGTATCGAAACAGCCCCTCTCGTCGACGAGCTGTACGACGGGAAGTCCGTAACGTTTGCCGACCTTGTAGTCGTCCTCGCCGAACGCGGGCGCAATGTGAACGACGCCCGTGCCGTCGCCCATGGTTACGTAGTTATCGCAGACGACGAAGTGCGCGGGGGGAACGGAGTTAGCGGGGGAAATGCGCTTTATCTCCTCCGACGTTTCACCGAACAGCGGCTCGTATCCGAGCCCTTCCCATTCTTTACCCGTTTTCCTTTCGATTACTTCGTATTCTTCGAAGAATTTGCCGGCAAGCGCTTCGGCAAGTATATAGCTTGCGCCGTCGGATTTTATTTCTACGTAGGGCTCGTCGGGATTCATACACAGCGCGACGTTGGAAGGCAATGTCCAGGGCGTCGTCGTCCAGGCGAGGATATATCGGTTTTCGCTTCCGCGCACCTTAAAGCGCGCGACGGCGGAATTTTCCTTTACGAGCTTGTAGCCCTGAGCGACCTCGTGCGAGGAAAGCGCCGTTCCGCACCTCGGGCAGTAGGGCACTATCTTGTGTCCCTTGTACAAAAGACCCTTTTCGTGCATGCGTTTAAGAGCCCACCACTCGGACTCGATATAATTGTCGTCGTATGTGACGTAAGGGTTGTCCATATCGACCCAGTATCCCACGCGGTCGGACATCTTTTCCCATTCGCCCTTGTACTTCCATACCGACTGTTTACACTTTTTTATGAAGGGCTCTATGCCGTACTCCTCTATCTGCTGTTTGCCGTCCAGGCCGAGGGATTTTTCCACTTCGAGCTCGACGGGCAGTCCGTGGGTGTCCCAGCCCGCCTTTCTTAAAACGTGCCCGCCCTTCATGGTCTTGTAGCGGGGTATGATGTCCTTCATAACGCGCGTAAGAATATGACCTATATGCGGTTTTCCGTTAGCCGTGGGGGGACCGTCGTAAAACGAAAACTCGTTTCCGCCCTCGTTCGAATCGATGCTTTTCTCGAAAATTTTGTTTTGCTTCCAGAACTCTATGACTTCCTTTTCCCTTTCCACAAAGTTGAGTGAAGTGTCTACTTTTCCGTACATAAATAAACCTCGCAAAAATTTTAACAAAATAAGGACGTCCCGTTTCGGACGCCCTTTAATACGCGCTTTTATACCACCAAAACAAACAGACATTTGCCGTAACTTGTAACGGGTTACGAATCCGCGCAAAGCTAATCGTTGCCTTTCGCAATGCGGGCTGGAAGGTGATATCCTATGCGGTAAGAATGCTTTCTCGCACCAGACGAAAGCTCTCTGAAAATCTTTGTCCGCAAGGCGCTGTCCTTCGTCGTCGCCTTTAAATTTAACTTGTAACCAAATTATATACCAACCGCATTGAAAAGTAAAGCGATTTGAACAAACTTATTATACTAACGGAATATGCGCCTGCGCGTTTATGCTCAGCGGGGCGAAATTGCCCGCTTTGTACTGCACGAGCCCCTCGGACGCTATCATGCCGGCGTTGTCGGTGCAGTAAACTTTTTCGGGCAGGATAAGCTTTAACCCCGCCTTTTGACACGCCTGCGACAAAGACGTCCTTAAATAATCGTTTGCCGTTACGCCTCCGCCCGCAGTCACCGTCTTTACGCCAAGTTTAAGCGCGCTTTCCACCGTCTTTGCGACTAGCGGGTCTATTGCTGAACGCTGGAACGAACACGCGACGTCGTGAATATTTATTTCTTCCCCCTTCTGCGCAGAATTGTGGCAGTAGTTGATTACCGCCGTTTTTAGACCCGAATAAGAAAACTGCATATTACGGCTGTTTTTTACGAGCGCCTGCGGGAAAGGTATTACGGGTTTGCCCGTTTCAGCCGTTTTCTGGACGTTGGGGCCGCCGGGGTACGGCAGGGAAAGCACGCGCGCGACTTTGTCGAACGCTTCGCCCGCCGCGTCGTCGCAGGTTGCGCCCAAAACTTCGAACTCGGTATAGCTTTTCGTGTGCAGAACCGCCGTGTGCCCCCCGCTTGCAAGCAAGGTTACGTAAGGCGGTTCAAGCTCTTCACTGCAAAGATATGAAGCCGAAAGATGACCGCGTATATGGTTTACGGCTATCAAAGGCACGTTGAGCGTATAGGCGAGCGATTTTGCGAACGAAAGCCCGACCAAAAGCGCGCCTAAAAGCCCCGCGCCGTACGTTACGGCGACGGCGTCTATATCCTTAAACGTCAGGCCCGCGTCGGCAACCGCCTTTACCGCGACTTTGTTTACCGCGTCGGTGTGCGCGCGGGACGCTATTTCCGGGACCACACCGCCGTACTTAGCCTGTTCGCTTGCCGAGGATATTATTACGTTGGACAGTATTTTTCTGCCGCGCACTACCGCGCCCGCGGTTTCGTCGCAACTCGATTCCAGACCCAGTATACAGGGGTTTTCTTTTATTTTGAAATTTCCGTACATAATGCAAAAACGGCGGTTATTCCCGCCGAAGGACGAATTATTCGCCCGTGTAAATTTCTTCGAAACCGCCGCTGTCGCGGGGACGCCTGTGCTCCGCATTGAGCGCGGGAAGGGCAAGCTGAGGGGACTGCGCGGGCTTTTCACCGCTGTAATACAGTTCGACGAGCTCCTTTATCTTACTGCCTAAATCTATTATGGGTTCGACCTTGCGCTGTGAATAAATTTTGTCGTCGCGCATAACTTTCAGCACGAACATCGCCCTGCTAAGCTCTTCCATTGCTTTGCGGGCGATTGCGTCCTCGTGCTCTTCGGGACAGACGCCGAGCTCGGTTATAAGCGAACCCGCGTCAAGCGAGGAGCTGAGCATTTTGCCCGCGAGTATTTCGCGTTCGCGGGAATACTTTGCCGACCTGTAAAGCTTTAAAACCGCCTTTACAAATTCACAGCCCGCGTTGTTGATGTCTATTTTCATAAAAATTTTCCGCGTGAATTTTAAATAGTCTTTTTAAGATAGTCTATGATAAAACCCTGAATATCGCCGTCCATCACCGCCTGAACGTTGGTGTTTTCATAGCCCGTTCTGTGGTCTTTGACGAGGGTGTACGGGCAGAATACGTACGAGCGTATCTGGCTGCCCCACTCTATTTTTTTGATTTCGCCCTTGATTTCGGCGTCCTTTGCTTCGCGCTCGGCAATCTGGCGCTCGATGAGTTTCGCCCTTAAATACTGGAAAGCCATTTCCTTGTTCTGCAACTGGCTTCTTTCGTTCTGGCAGGTAACCACTATGCCCGTAGGGAAGTGGGTTATGCGGATTGCGGTTTCGGTTTTGTTGACCTTCTGTCCGCCCGCGCCCGAAGAGCGGTACACGTCTATCCTTATATCCTCGTCGCGTATTTCGACTTCGTTGTCGTCGTCGACCTCGGGCATAACTTCCATGGACGCAAAAGACGTGTGACGGCGTTTGTTGGAGTCGAACGGCGAAATGCGCACAAGGCGGTGGACGCCCTTTTCCGCCTTTAAAAAGCCGTAGACGTTTTCGCCCTCGACGCGGAAAGAAACGCTTTTAAGCCCTGCTTCGTCGCCGTCCTCGAAGTCGAGCTCGGTAACTTTAAAGCCCGACCTTTCGCAGTAGCGGGTGTACATTCTGTAAAGCATCTGCGTCCAGTCGCAGGCTTCGGTTCCGCCCGCGCCCGCGTGCAGATTCAAAATCGCGTTGTTGCTGTCGTACTTACCGCGGAGAAGCGCGCGTATGCGCATCTGTTCTATATCCTCCTCCGCTTCCGAAATCATATTTTCGAGTTCGGGTATAAGGCTTTCGTCCTCCGCTTCCTCGATAAGGTCGATAAAAGCGTAAGCGTCGGCAAGCGCCGTTTCGCCCTTTTTATAGGAATTTATTTTGTTTTCGACCGCCGAAATTTCTCTGCCGACCTTTTTGGATTTTTCAAGGTCCTGCCATACGGCGGGATCCTCCTGCTCTTTTTTTAGTCCTTCGAGCTTGGCGCCGAGATTGTCTATATCAAGCGCGTACTTCGCCTCGGAAAGAGTGTCGGACAGTGATTTCAATCTTAATCTGTAATCGTCTGCTTTAAACATAAACGTTCCGTTTAATAATGTTTTTTTAATTGCGTTACCGTATCCCCGCAAACCGCAGGTTAAACGGAAAATTACCGCTTAAATTTTGCCGCAGCAGTTTTTGTACTTTTTGCCCGAACCGCAGGGACAGGGGTCGTTTCTGCCGACCTTGGCGTTTTTGCCGTTTACCTTGGGCTGGGCCTTACCGCCTATGTTGGCGGATAAATCTGCGGGGGGCTTGGGCGCGTCGCCTATTACGGGGCCTGCGCTCTGAACGGGAGCCGTGTTCCGTACGGGCGCTTCCTGCTTGTTTTCGGTCTGCGCGCCTGCCTGTTCCTGCGCTTCCCTCGCGCGCTGTTCGGCTATTTCCCTCGCACGCGCGGCGACCGCGGGATTAATCATCGGCGGACGCTGGGGCATTCTCGGCTGAACGCGCACTATTCTGCCCTTCAAAAGTCTTGAAATGGTAACCGTTCTTATGCGGTCAATCATTTCGTCGAACATTTCAAAGCCTTCCTGTTTGTACGCGATTACGGGGTCCTGCTGTGCGTAACCCCTTAAACCGATACCCTTGCGGAGCTGGTCCATTGCATCGATATGGTCAATCCAGTTTCTGTCTACGGCGCGGAGAAGCTCGTTGCGCTCTATCTGGTAGTAATCCACCTGTCCGTCCGTATCACGGCTTATATTTATTATCTTCTGCTCGTAAGCCTTTATTACTTCTTTGGAAATTTTGTCAATCGCATACTCGTAATCCCATTTTTCGAGCATTTCGCGGGTTATTTCGAACTCGCACTCGTCGGGATAAACTTTCTGTTTAAGCGCTTCGTTCAAAGCCGTTTCGTCCCACTTTTCGGGCAGGGCGTCGGTATTGACGGTTTCGCCGACAATCTTTGCGATATAGTCTGGGATAAATTTGAGCATCTGCCCGTGCACGTCCTCGCCCTTCAAAACCTTCATACGTTCGCCGTATATGGTCTTACGCTGTTCGTTCATTACCTCGTCGTATTGAAGGGTGTGCTTTCTTATGCCGAAGTTTCTGCCCTCTATCTGCTTCTGCGCGTTTTCCACGCTCCTCGACAGCATTTTCGATTGCAGACACTGGTCCTCTTCTATTTTGAATATGTTGTACAGCTTTTTCATGCTCTCTCCGCCGAACCTCTTTGCAAGGTCGTCTTCGAGAGATATGAAGAATACGGAATCGCCCTTATCGCCCTGACGTCCGCTTCGTCCGCGGAGCTGGTTGTCTATACGGCGGGATTCGTGGCGCTCGGTGCCCAGAATACAAAGTCCGCCCGCTTTGACGACTTTTTCTTTTTCCGCGTCCGTTTCCTTTTTGTAGTTTTCGTAGAGCTCGGCATAGCGCGCGCGCGCAGTCTGCTCTTCCTCGGTGAACTGTCTGTCGGCGTAGGAAATAGCCGTTTCAACCATTTCGTGGTCGTATCCCTCTTCGCGCATACGCTTTTTGGCGAGATACTCGGGGTTGCCTCCGAGCAGAATATCGGTGCCTCGTCCCGCCATATTCGTCGCTATCGTAACAGCGCCGTATCTGCCCGCCTGCGCGACTATTTCGGCTTCGCGCTCGTGGTTCTTCGCGTTGAGTATGTTATGCTTTATGCCGTTTCTGCGCAGAAGTCTGGAAATTTCCTCCGACCTTTCTACCGTTACGGTACCTATAAGGATAGGCTGACCCTTTTCGTGGCGTTCGACGACCTCGTTGACAATCGCCTTCTTTTTGCCCTCCACGGTGGAATATATCATATCCGCGTAGTCAACGCGCTGTACGGGGCGGTTGGTTGGAATTTCGACAACGTCGAGCGAATAAATGGTTCTGAACTCGTCCTCTTCCGTCTTTGCCGTACCCGTCATTCCCGAAAGCTTGTTGTAAAGCCTGAAATAGTTCTGGAAAGTGACGGTTGCGTGGGTCTTGTTTTCGTCCTTGACTTTTACTTTTTCCTTGGCTTCGATTGCCTGGTGAAGCCCGTCGGAATACCTTCTGCCGTTGAGCACACGTCCCGTGAACTCGTCGACAATGAGAATTTCGCCGTCGGGCGACACGATGTATTCCTCGCCGTTGCGGAAAAGTTCGTGCGCTTTGAGCGCCTGCTGTATGTGGTGGTTGAGGTCGGCGTTTTCTATGTCGCCGAGATTGGCTATGCCGAAGAAGCGCTCTGCCTTCTCGGCGCCTTTTTCGGTAATGGTAACGGACTTGTCCTTTCTGTCGATGACGTAGTCCCAATTTTCCATTTCTTCGAGTATGCGCTTTAAATCTTCCTGAGCCTTTCTCTCGTCTTCGTTGGGCTCTTTCTTTTTCTTGGAAGGCGCTTTCTTTTCCGCGTCCTTCTTGTCGTCGTCGAAACCGCCCGAAAGGGTGCGGACGAATTTGTCAACGTCCTCGTACAGCTTAGAACTTTCACCGCCCCTGCCCGATATGATGAGAGGCGTACGCGCCTCGTCTATGAGAATGGAGTCGACCTCGTCGATGATGCAGTAATTGAGTTCGCGCTGGACCATTGCGGGTATGGAGGTTTTGAGGTTGTCGCGAAGGTAGTCGAAGCCGAGCTCGTTATTGGTCGCGTAGATAATGTCGCAGGCATAGGCTTCTTTCTTTTCGTTATCGTCCATGCCGGGTACTACAACGCCGACTTTAAGACCCATAAATTTATGGACCTTACCCATCCACTCCGCGTCGCGCTTCGCGAGGTAATCGTTGACGGTGACTATGTGCACGCCCTTGCCCGTCAGCGCGTTGAGGTATGCGGGAAGCGTGGATACGAGCGTCTTTCCTTCGCCCGTCTTCATTTCGGCGATACGTCCCTGATGGAGGCATATACCGCCGACTATCTGCACGTGGAAGTGCTTCATTTTAAGCACTCGCCAGCTCGCTTCCCTCAAAGCCGCGAACGCGTCGAAAAGTATATCGTCCAGCGTTTCGCCGGCATTGAGCCTGTCCTTTAAAATCTGTGTCTGTCCTTTGAGCTCCTCGTCGCTCATTGCGGCATATTTAGGTTCCAGCTCTTCGACTTTAAGCGCGAGTTTGTTCAGCTTTTTTACGCTCTTTCTCGAATCCGAGCCGAGTATATATCTTATAAGTCCCATTATCTTAACTCCTGAAAATACGCAGTGTATTTTTCCGATAATAATTCATTATTTTCTATTTTACTATATTTGAACGAATAAGTAAAATTGTTTTTTGAAAAAAATTGTAATTTTTTGAAAAAATAACGGCGCGGTCTGCAAAACCGCGCCGAAACTGCCGTTTACGCTTCTATCGGGGTGAAAGCGAACTTTTCAACGTCGAACAGCCCTTTATCGACGATTTTCAGTCTGGGTATGACCGCGAGAGAAAGGAACGCCAGCGACATAAACGCTTCATACTCACGCTTTACGCCCATTGCGTGCGCCTTTTCAATCAGCGCGCGCGAATCGCGCTGTAAGCTCTGCGCATCGCGGGAGGACATAAGCCCCGCTATATCGAGGGTAAGACAGTCCGTTTCGCCCGTCTTCGAATTTACGAGCACCATTCCTCCGCCCGTTTCCCTCAGCTTGTTGCACGCCTTTGCCATGGCTTCGTTGTCGTCGCCCATTACTATTATGTTGTGAGAGTCGTGGGCTATGGTTATGCCTATCGCCCCGCCCTTGAAGCCGTAGCCTTTGAAAAGCGCCCTGCCTATGTTGCCCGTCATCTTGTGTCTTTCGACGACGGCGAGTTTAAGAAGGTCGGTACCCTTGACGGCGGTGTCGCCGTTTTCGCGCTTTATACTGCAAATTTCACAGCCCGTCACAACTCCGCCCGGTTCGATTGTCATACACTTTGCCTTGTCGCTCTTTATGTCGAGGACGAAATCTTCGGGCTTCAATTCGCGCACGTGCACGGTGTTGAGCACGTTTTCGGGAAGATAGCGCTTAGAAGTATCGAACAGCGGTTTGCCGTTTTCCGCGACAAGCGCGCCCGACTTAACGACGTATTTCGCATTGAAATTTTTAAGGTTATCGACGGCGACGAGGTCGGCGAGATAGAAGGGCGCTATCGCCCCGCGGAATTTCAGCCCGTAGCACTCCGCGCAGTTCAAAGTCGCGCAGGTAACAGCCCAGACGGGATTGAGTCCTTCGCTTACAAGACGGCGGAGCGCGTCGTCGATATGACCCTTTTCTTTGAGGTCTGCGGCGTGCCTGTCGTCGGTGCACAGTATGAAACGGCGCATATTTTCCGCCGTTATGTATTTCGCGTTGCCGAGGTTATGCGTGGACGAACCGTGACGCACGTGCACATACATTCCCTTGGAAATCTTTTCTTCTATCTCCTCTTTTTCGACGCACTCGTGGTCGGTGACTATGCCCCCGCACAGGTATGCGTTCAAATCGTAACCGTAAACCGCGGGCGCGTGACCGTCGATTATTTTACCCGCAGAGTGCGCGGCTTCGAGCTTTTGTATTACGTCGGGGTCGCAATTGATAACTCCGGGATAGTTCATAAATTCGCCCAGCCCGAACACGTAGGGATTGTTTATGTTCGCCTCGATATCCTTTCCGCCGAGTACGGCGCCGCTCGTTTCGAAGGGGGTTGCGGGCACACAGGAAGGGAGCTGAATTTTAACTTCGAGCGGAACGTTTTCCGAAGCCTTGGCGATATATTCGCAACCCGCTATACCGCAGACGTTGGTTATTTCGTGGGGGTCTGCGATTATTACCGTCGTTCCGCGCGGGACTATGAGCGACGCGAACTCTTCGGGCGAGAGCTGTGAGCTTTCGATATGGACGTGCCCGTCGATATAGCCGGGAACGACCGTAAGCGAGGAACAGTCTATCTCCTTTTTTCCGCTGTATTCGCCGACGCCGACAATCCTGTCGCCCGCGACGCCTATGTCGCCCCTTCTTATTTTACCCGTAAAAACGTCGACATACCCGGCGTTTTTAAGCACAAGGTCGCACTTTGTTTCGCGCCTTGCGGAACGTATGTATTTTTCAAGCATATTACACCTCTTTGGTTTGATAAAGCCATTATAACACGAAACCGCCGCTTTTTCAAGCGGCGGTACGAAATTTATTGCACTTAAATTACTTTAGGTACGAAGAAATAGATTAAGAAGAATACGGTAATAATCGCGGTTACTATCGAAACGGGCCACTTGGGCTTGACCGCTTCACCGCCCTTCTTGGAAACAACTGCGTACTTGATAATTTCTACTATATAGCAGATGATGTTGATGATTACGTACGAGATAATTCCCAGACCGATACCGCCTGTGATGGAGTATGCGAGGGGCATCATAACTATCGTAATGAACGCGGGAATCGCAACCCTTAAATCGGTGAAATTGATTTTGACGACCGAGCCCATCATAAGAACGCCGACGTAAATGAGCGCGCCGCCCGCGGCCGCGGAGGGTATGAACGCGAATATGGGAAGCAGGAAAATCGAAAGAAGGAACATAACCGCAACGGTAAGCGCCGTAAGACCCGTCTTACCGCCCGCCGCGATACCCGTGCCGGATTCAACGAAAGTCGTAACCGTGGATGTGCCTAAAAGCGCGCCAGTACAGGTTGCAATCGAGTCGGAAAGCATCGTCTTGGTGAAATTTATGGGCTTGCCCTTTTCGTCGAGAAGCCCCGCCTTGGAGCAACATCCGAGGACGGTGCCCATAGTATCGAACATATCGAGCATACAGAACGTGATGACGAGAGCGATAATCGTGAACGCGCTGCCCGCGGGGAAACTGAATCCGCCCGTGAACGCCGCAAAGAAGGAACCGCCCTTATTCTCGTCCATGGAGAAAAAGTTTTTGAAGTTGTTCCAGAACTTCCAGCTTTCGCCGTTAGTAAGCACCTTTATATCCGCAACGCCCATAGGTATGGCTACTACCGTTGCGATAAGCATACCGATAATTACCGAACCTTTAACCTTGTAGTGGGAAAGAACGCCTATCGATATAAGCGAAATAATGCAGATGACAGCGCCCTTCGCCGCTTCGTTTACGGTCTGGGAAACACCGCCCACGCCTTCGACTATAACGCCCCACTGAACGAGCTGTGAGCCCCAGTTTGTGAAGTCGACAAGACCTACCTGCGTGAAACCGTTGGTTATGATAAGACCTGCGTTCTGCATACCGATAAAGGCGATGAAAAGACCTATGCCGACGGGAATAGCTATTCTTATAACTTCGGGCACGCCGTCGAAAATCTTTTCCCTTATGCCTATAAGCTTGCCCGTATTCTTGTCCTTACCGCAGGGAACTACCGTAAGTAAAAGGAAAAGAATTCCGCTTATAAACGTTATCGCCATAGCGTTGCCGAACGAGAACGTAACTTTATAGGTATAAACCGCGCTTGCGCCTATCATACCGCCTATCATTGCGTTTATGCCCATTCCGGGAGCCTGCGCCAACGGCATTTTTGACAGGAACGCCATCAAAAGACAGCCGATTACCGCGCCGAGAGCCGTTGCAATGAAAATCGAGGGGCTGAGTAAGGAAGCCACCGCCGTGTCCGCAAGCTGACCCGTTATCTGGATAGGGTTGACTACAAGGATGTAAGCCATTGCGAGGAACGTCGTAAGCCCCGCAAAAATTTCAACCTTGAAAGACGACCCCAGCCTGCTTATGCCGAAATACCTGTCCATTGCGCCTTTGAAACCTTTCTGCGCGGGCGCGGAAGTTCCTGCCGTTTCCGCGGACGCTTCGGTCTGCGCCGCCGCTTCTTCGACTTCGGGCATGTTCTCTTCTGTGTTGCTCATTTAGAAAAATCCTCCGAATAGTTTTCAAGTGCCGTAAATACATCGTATTAACGGCAATAAGCCCCCGCGGGGGCTTTTCACTTGTTTATCACATTGTAACACACGAAAATACAAATCGGCAAACGTTTGAGAGAAGTTTGCCGATTTTTGTCAAATTGTTTGTATTTAACACGCGAGGGGCTATTTAACCAGCGCCGTCCTTAGCGAATTGAGCACCGCAACGAGCATAACGCCCACGTCGGCTATGACCGAAACTATGAGAGGGAACCCGGGGATTGCCAAATCGAGCGCCATTATTACCGCCTTTACCGCGAGCGAGCCGATAATGTTCTGCAAGACAATCCTTCTCGTCGCGCGCGCAATCTTCCTGCCCTTGGGAAGAAGCGCGAGGCTGTCGGTGACGAGCACGACGTCGCTTGCTTCGATTGCCGCGTCGGAGCCCACTTTACCCATAGACACGGCGCAGTCCGCCGCCGTCATTACGGGTGCGTCGTTTATTCCGTCGCCCGCATATATCAGCTTGCCCTTTGCTTTAAGCGCCTGCGCTTCTTGAAGTTTTTCGTCGGGAAGAAGCCCCGCCTTGCACAGGTCGATGCCCGCGCTGTTCGCAATTTCTTCCGCACGCGCCGAAGAGTCGCCCGTCAGCATCGCCGTGTATAAAAAGCCCTGTTTTTTCAGCTCGGCAACGGCTTCCCTTGCGCCGTCTTTCAGGCGGTCGTCCACTTCTATAACGCCGACGTATTCCCCGCCGTGCGCGACGTATACGAGGGTGGAAAGACTCTGCTTCTCTGTAAATTCAACGCCCTCTTCCCTTAAAAATTTGGCGTTTCCGCAGAGCAGAACTTTGCCTTCGTACTCGCATTTAACTCCCCTGCCGGCAATTTCGCGCGCGCCGGAAACCTCTGAGCCGGCAATACCGGCAAAAGCTTCCGCTATGGGGTGCGAGGAGAATTTTTCCGCGCCCGACGCAAGTTCGAGAGCGCGCTCCGAAGAAAAACTCTTGACGGCGAACTTGCCCTCCGTCAGCGTGCCCGTCTTGTCGAAGGCGACCGTCTGCGCCCCCGCAAGTTCGTCCAGACAGGTTGAACCCTTGACGAGTATGCCGAACTTGGCGCACCTGCCTATACCGCCGAAATAGGAAAGCGGAACGGAAATGACCAGCGCGCACGGACAGGATATTACGAGAAAGCCCAAAGCTTTGTATATCCACTCGGAGTAAACCGCCCACGCGAACGTACCGCCTACCGCGCATATTACGGTAGGAACTATCGACGCCGTAATTATCGCGCCCAGGCATACGGCGGGCGTATAGTACTTTGCAAATTTGGAAATGAACTTTTCGGGTTTGGATTTTTTGGCGGTGGAGTTTTCGACGAGTTCGAGAATTTTAGCGACCGCCGAATGCTTGTATTCGCGCAGGGCGCGGGCTTCGATTACGCCCGTAAGGTTTATGCAGCCCGACAGAATTTCGTCGCCCGCCTTGACGTCGCGCGGTAAGGCTTCGCCGTTCAGGCTCTTCATATCCAGCGAGCTTTCGCCCTTTACTATTACGCAGTCGACGGGGATTTTTTCACCCGCCTTTATCAAAAGCACGTCGCCCGCCTTTATTTCTTCGGGAGCGATAACGCGCGTTTCCCCGTTGACGATGACCGTAGCGGTATCGCTCTTCAAATCCATAAGCGCGGTAATCGAGTTGCGCGAAGCGCCCACGGCTATGCCTTGCAAAAGCTCGCCCGTTTGATACAAAAGCATTACCGCGACGCCTTCCATAAACCCGTCGCCTGCGAATATGCCCAGCGCGATTGCCCCGAGCGACGCGACGGTCATTAAAAAGTTTTCGTCGAAAATTTTGCCCTTGGATATATTTTTGAGCGTGAGCCAAAGCACTTTATAGCCCGCCGCCAGATAGGCGACGCCGTACAGCGAGTATGTGACCGCCGTTAAAAGCACGGAGTTTCCCGCAACGGTGAGTTCGAGCGCGAGCGCGGGTATAAAAAATACGGCGGAAATAATTATGCTTATTATTTCTTTAAGGTGCGCCCTTACCGCGCTCTTTTTCACGGGTCTGCCTTCGTCGATTTTAACGTCCTCGAAATGAGTAATCTTGTAAACGGCTTTTTCCCTCGACACGGGCGACTGCGCGTTCAGTATTACGCACGAATTCATAAAGTCGACCGTTGCGGTAACCCCCTCCGTGCCGTTCAGCTCTTCTTCCAGCTCCCTCGCGCAGTTTGCACAGCATAGCCCCGTTATCTTTATCTTTTCGCCCGCGCCCTTATACTCTTCGACGACCTTTACTTCCTCGAAGTTGTTGCAGGCGCTCTTTATTTTTTCAAGCGCGTCCCCTCCGCAGTCGGCGTATACCTTCTGCGCCATAAAGTCGACGGTTACGCTTTTCACGCCCTCTATCTTGGAGAGTTCCTCTTCCAGCTCCCTCGCGCAGTTTGCGCAATCAAGCCCTTCTATTTTAATAACGTTATTCATCACAGTCCAAATGCTCCTTTGCCATTTCTATCATTGTAAGCACGTGCAGGTCGGAAACGGAGTACAGAATATTTTTGCCGCTTCTACGGTTTTTTACAATCTTGTTGTCCTTCAAAATTTTAAGCTGGTGCGAAACCGCGCTCTGGTTGCCTTCAACCGCCTCCGTAAGGTGCTCCACGCACAGCTCCCCGCACGACAGCGCGAGAAGTATTTTAAGGCGCGACGGCTCTGATATAACTTTGAACCTCGCCCCCATTTCGCTTATCTTTTCGTCGGACGGCATGCACGCCTTTACCGCTTGCGCCTTCTCCTTATGTTCGGTTATATTGCATTCCGCCATATGTTACCTCCTTTATTTAAATATATGAACACGTATTCATATGTTGATACTATAATAATACCCCTGACGTGTATTGTCAAGGGTTTTAACGTAAAAATTTCAATTTTCCGAAGAAATAATTTCTTCGAACTTAGCTTCGTCGATAATCTTCGCGCCCAGCTTGCGCGCCTTTTCGAGTTTGGAACCCGCCGATTCCCCCGCGACGACGAGCGTCGTTTTGGAAGTCACCGCGCTCTGGCACTCTCCGCCGAGCTCTTCTATTATTTTCTGCGCCTCGCTTCTCTTGTATTTTGTAAGCGTGCCCGTTAAAACAACGTACTCGCCCGAGAACACTCCCTCCGCCTTTTGCGAAGCTTTGGGTACGATGCCCGCCGATAAAAGCAGTTCAAGCTCCTGCGCGTTGTCCGCGTCCGCAAACCAGCCCGTCACCGCGCGGGCGGTAATTTCGCCTATGTTTTCGAGAGCGGTAAGCTCCTCTTCCGACGCAGACGCAAGGCGCCGAACCCCGCCGAAAGTCTTTGCCAAATCGCGCGCGCCTACTTTGCCTACGCCGTCTATCCCCAGCGCGAAAATAAATCTTTCGAGAGCGATGTCTTTGCTCTTTTCTATTGCGGACAGAAGATTTTTTATTTTCTTTTCCTTGAAGCCTTCGAGCTTTGCGAGATTATCCGCGGTAAGCGAGTATAAATCAGAACAGCGTCTTACGCCGAGCTTGTCGTACAGAAGCCCCGCCGTCATCTCGGAAAGCCCCTCTATGTCCATTGCGTCCTTTTGGGCGAAGTGTTCGATTTTGCCCGTAATCCTAGGTCTGCACAGCCTGTTGGGGCAGAAAATGTTTGCGCCCGACTCTACGACCGCGCTTTTGCAGTAGGGGCAAACAGTTGGTTTTTCGACGGCTTCGCCGATTTCTACGGGGTCGAGCGAGCCGAGAATTTCGGGGATAACCTCGTTGGAACGGCGGATGAGGACTTTTCCTCCCTCCCTCACCTTCTTTCTGAGAATATCGCCGTAATTGTTGAGAGTGGCTTTCCTGACCGTCGCGCCCGCAAGCTCGACGGGTTCGACAATCGCAAGGGGGGTGAGCTTGCCCGTCCTGCCGACCTGCCAAATTATTTTTTTAACCGTCGTTACGCTCTCTTCGGCTTCGAATTTGTAGGCAACCGCCCAGCGGGGGAATTTATCGGTATACCCCAGCGTTTCGCGGAGAGAACAGTCGTTCAGTTTGACGACCGCGCCGTCGGTAAGAACGTCCAGACTCTTCCTGCACGTTTCAATCTCCTCGATTGCCGACTTCACTTCGTCCGCGCCCCTGCATATTTTAAGAAAGGGAAAGACCTTGAAGCCGTTGCGTTTTAAAAATTCGAAATGACCGCTCTGGGTTTTCAAATCTTCCTCGATATAGTTGACGTTGTAAAAGAGTATTTCGGGCTTGCGCTCCGCGGTGACGCGGGGGTCGAGGTTGCGTATTGCGCCCGCGACGGCGTTGCGCGCGTTTTTAAGCGGTTCCTTCGCCGTTTTGTTGTATTCTTCAAGGACGCTGAGCCGTATGACGGCTTCGCCCTGCACTTCCATAAGCCCCTTATATTCCACGGTTAAGGGGAAGCTCTTTATGGTAAGGCACTGCGCCGTCACGTCCTCGCCCTCGGTTCCGTTCCCGCGGGTCGTTGCGCGGACGAACTTACCGCCGTCGTAAGTAAGGCACATCGTCAGCCCGTCGAACTTGTACTCGACGGTATACTCGGGCTCCGCGCCCGCCTTTTCCATACGCGCGAAAAACGCGTCCAGTTCGCCGTACGCGACGGCTTTGTCAAGACTGTACAGCCTCGAAATATGCTTATGGCGGGCGAAAGCCTTGACGGGCTCTCCGCCGACGCGCTTGGTGGGACTGTCGAATTCGACCCGTCCGCTCTCCTTTTCAAGCCTTACAAGCTCGTCGTAAAGTCTGTCGTACTCCCTGTCCTCGACGGACGGATTGTCGAGCACGTAGTATTCGTACGCCCACTTGTTGAGCGTGTCTATAAGTTCGCGTATTCTGCTCATGATTTTACCTTTACGCTATTTCAGTTTAAAATTTCAAGGGGCGCAATCGAAGCGGAAAGTTCCTTTATGCCGTGACCTTCGAATGCGACGTTGATAACCGTGCCGCCGTTTTTGACGGCAATGACCATACCGTTGCCGAACTTGGCGTGGCGCACGCGCATGCCGACGGCGTAATGCGAAGCTCCGCCCGTCTTGGGTTTGGGGCTTGCGAAAGCCGGCTTGAACGAGACGTTACCCTTCACCTCGAAATCGCTTTCGTACCCGTCGTCGGAAGAGTACAGCGCCCTGTTGTACGCACGCCGTTCCCCGCCGTAATCATACGTATTTTTTACGCCGAGCTCGGAAGCAAGCTCGTTTATGAACTTGGAAGGTTTGGTCAAATCCCTGTGCCCGTAGAGGTAGCGCGATTTGGAACGCGTGATGTAAAGCTGTTTTTCCGCGCGCGTGATTGCGACGTACATAAGCCTTCTTTCCTCTTCGAGCCCCGCGCCTTCGCCTTCCGCGCGCGACGAGGGCATTATCCCCTCTTCCAGCCCGCAGATGAACACACAGGGAAATTCCAGACCCTTGACCGAGTGTATAGTTGCCAGCGTTACGTAGTCCGACGTATCCATATCGTCGGTATCCGAGGACAGCGTCACCTGATTTAAGTATTCGTCGAGCCCCGCCTGCGGGTTCAGCCTTACGAAGTCGTCGACGGACGCGATAAATTCGTCGAGGTTGGCGAGTTTACCGTCGCCCTCGTCTGTGCCGTCGTCGTAAGCAGAGCGCAGGTCGGCAAGCGCAATGACTTCGCGCACAAGCTCGTTTACGGGCGTTGACAGCGAAGATATGATAAAGCCCTTTATAAGCTCGGCAAAGTTTTTAAGCTTGTCCTTCGCCCCGCGCGTTAACGGAAGCTCCTCCGCGTCCAGACACGCGTCGTACATAGTAAGACCCGTGCTCTGCGCGTAACCGCTCATCAGCTCGACCGTCTTTCCGCCTATTCCGCGCTTGGGCACGTTTATTATTCTTTCCAGCGCCTCGCTGTCGAACGAGTTGGATATAAGCCTTAAATAGGCGAGTATGTCCTTTACTTCCTTGCGCTCGAAGAAGCGGAAACCGCCGAAAACCCTGTAAGGTATTCCGTATTTGGTAAACTCCTGCTCGTAAGAACGTGTAAGCGCGTTTATGCGCATAAGCACTGCGTAATCGGAGTATTTAGCCCCGCGAGCGACCGCGTCCGAAATTATTCTTGCCGTGTACAGCGCTTCTCCCGCTTCCTCGTCCGCCTGGTAGTAAACGGGCTTCTCCCCGTCCTCCGCCTGCGTCCACAGCGTTTTGCCGTGACGCGCGCTGTTGTGTTTTATAATGCTGTTTGCAAGCGAAAGTATGCTCCCCGTAGAACGGTAATTGCGCTCTAACTTGTACACCTTGGCTTGCGGGAAATCCTTGTCGAACGTCAGAATATTCTTTATCTCCGCACCGCGCCAGCCGTATATGGACTGGTCGTCGTCGCCGACGGCGAAAAGGTTGCCGTGACCCGAAGCGAGAAGCTTTATTATGTCGTACTGCACGGCGTTGGTGTCCTGAAACTCGTCGACGAGCACGTACTTGAACTTGTCGGACAGATATTCCAGCGTTTCCTTATCGTGCCTTAAAAGGCGCAGGGTCTTTAAAAGAAGGTCGTCGAAGTCGAGCGCGTTGTTCTCTTGAAGATGCTTTTCGTACTTTTCGTAAATCAGCACCACGTCGTCGATGTTGCGCTCGAAGGCAAACTTCCTGCCGTACCTGTCGGGGTCGAGCCCCAGCATTTTGGCGTTGCCGATATGGTATTTGACGCTTTTTAAAAGGCGCTCGTCGTCGTAATCGAGTTCGCGGAAAGATTTCTTTATTATGTTGTTGCGCTCTGTTTCGCTGTAAATGGAAAAGTTGGTTTTGACGCCTATGCGGTCGCCGAACTCACGCAGGATTTTGACGCACATGGAATGGATTGTGCAAATCCATTTGCCGTTTCCGCCCTCGCCGAGCATACCCGTAAGCCTTTCCTTCATCTCGCCCGCCGCCTTGTTGGTGAAGGTTATTGCGAGAATTTGCGAAATTTCCGCCTTGCGCTCCGAAATTATGTAAGCTATGCGCGAAGTTAGGACGCGCGTCTTTCCGCTTCCCGCACCCGCAAGCACCAGTACCGCGCCTTCGGTGTCGAGTACGGGTTTAAGCTGTTCTTCGTTGAGTTTTTCGAGTAATGTATTCATATAACCGGATTATAACACAAACGCGCGGATAACACAATTAAATTATCACAATCCCAGCGCCTTTTCCTTTCTGTATTTTTCAAGCGCCTGCAAATATTTGCTTGACAGCGTAAGCGTGTAGCGCTGTTTGTCCTCGTAGCTGAGTTTGTCGTAATACTCCCTGTCCGTCAGCCTGCCGATAGCGTCGGAAACTTCGCCCTCGCTGTCTAAAAGAGCTTTGACTTTAAGATAAAACTCGTCGTATTTTTCGCCGTTTATCTGTTTTTCCACCCTGCCTTTAAGGGTGGACTTGACCTTGATTTCGTTTAAGCCGTTCTTCCTCGCCTCGTCCGCGCCCGCGTCGAGGTTTCTTTTGCACTCGTCCCAGAAATTGTTTTTTAACCGCTGTTTGGCGGCGCGCGCCGCATCTTTAAGATTGTCCATAAATAATTCCTTTTACGATTTTTTTCAAAATACTACATTTTACGACTTATTTCACAAAGAAAAAGGTCTGACCGATTTTTATATCGGACAGACCCTTTGTTTTAGTTTTTGTTTCTTTTTCTTGCCGCTTCGGCTTTCTTACGCTTTTTGACGGAGGGAGATTCGTAGAATTCCTTCTTACGCAAATCGCCTATTATACCGTCGCGCGAACACTTTCTCTTAAAGCGTCTTAACGCGCTTTCTACCGACTCGTTTTCGCCTACTCTGATAGTTGACATTGCCCTTTCACCTCACCCTCGCCTACGCGCTTTTTTCAATTACCGATGTATTATACCAAACGCAAAAATTTAAGTCAACTTATTTTACGCAGATAAATCAAATAAATCCGCACGCGACGGCAATGCTGTTTACTATGACCCCTACGGTTACCGAAATTAGGTACAGCGTTAAAACGAACACGATGTTGCGCTTTATCTTTTTAGTGTTTTTGAACAGCACCACCAGCCCGAAACCAGCGTTGGCGCACAGCCCGGCGACGCAGCTTCCGAAAGTTATTCCGCTGTGGATATACGTTTCGGTTATAATCGCGCTGGACGCGCAATTCGGGATTAAGCCTATAAGCGAAGTAATGAAGGGCTGGAAATACGGTCCGCCTATCAGCGACGACGCTATCTTATCCTCGCCGACGGACGCGATAACGAAGCCGAAAACAAGGTTTACAATTAAAAGGTAAAACGCTATCGTCAGCGAGTGCAGAACGGGGTTGACGAGGTAAACCTTCAAATCGCCGTGCCCCTCGTGCTCGCGCCCGCAGGAGTAAGCGTGCACTTCCTCGAACTCGCCCTCCGAAAGTTTTTCGGCGGTGTACAGAAAGTTTACAAGGTACCCCACGCCTATGCCGACGATTAGTTTGATTACGACTATCGGCATTATCGCGGAAGCCGCCGTTCCGCTCGACAGCAGTATAATAAACGCTTCGTCGGAAGTGGCTATAAGCACCGCGAGAAGGGTGCCCGTGCGTATTAAACCTTTATCGTACAGCTTTGACGCCATCACGGAAAAACCGCACTGCGGTATCAATCCCGTGGCGGAGCCTATAAGCGG
The DNA here is from genome assembly GCA_947570625.1 of uncultured Clostridia bacterium. Classification (GTDB taxonomy): domain Bacteria; phylum Bacillota; class Clostridia; order Christensenellales; family Borkfalkiaceae; genus Coproplasma. Next base: position 24,584 of record CANOUP010000010.1, read on the forward strand.
GGCAAGGTTGCCCTGTAAAATTTTATGGTTTTTGGTAAACGAGGTTCTGTGTTCCAGAAATTCTATAAGGATATAGATTACTACGAGGAACGGGAAAACCATCAGCGTATCCAAAAACGCGTCCAAAATTATTTCCCAAACATTCATAATTCAAACCGGTTAAAATAAATATGCGGTATTCCGTTATATTATTGACGTATTTTGCTTTTTTAAACGCAAGACCCCCGTGCGGGGGTCTTTTTTTATCTCTTCTTTTTTGCTTCTTTCTTAGGTTTGAATTTTTCGGTTACCGCCTCTTCATCTTTGAAAGCAAGGGGTTCGAACTCCGCCTCGGGATAGTCGGACTGACGGTAACCGCCGTCCCTTTTGAGAAGGGTAAGGCGCGTTTCGCCGTCAAACAGATAAAGTCTTCCGAGGTCGATTGAAAGCTTAGCCTTATCGCCCGCCTTTGTATTTTCGTTCGCCCCGACAACAAGGTCGTGCCCGCAGACGGCGCACTCCGCATAATAGTTGTCATTGTCGTTTTCCGTTTTGGAAACGGTGCAGTCTATGCCTTCTTCGGCGATGCGGACGTCCTCGGGACGTATGCCCACTATTACCGGCTTGCCCGTATTCTTGTATTCTTCCGCGTGTTTTAATCTTGTTATTATGCTGTCGGGAAGTTTGAGTTTAAGCTGTCCGCACACGGCGTAAACGTCTCCGCCTTCGCTTTCCAGAACAGACTTGTTGAGGAAATTAATCGAGGGCGCGCCGATATAGAAAGCGACGTACGCGTTTGCGGGATAGTCGTAAAGGTTTTCGGGGGAATCTATCTGTTGGAGCAGACCGTTTTTCAATACCGCTATTCTCGTGCCTATGGTCATGGCTTCGGACACGTTTCTCGTAGCGTATACGAACGTTCCCTCCATTCTCGCCTGCATATTGATTATTACGTTCAGCATTTCGCCTTTAAGCTTGCCGTCGAGCCCCGAAAGAGGTTCGTCGAACAAATAAAGTCTGGGCTCCCTGACAATCGCCCTGCCTATCGCGACGCGCTGTTTCTGCCCGGCGGTCAGGGCTTTGGGTTTGCGGTACAGTATGTCGGTAATGCCGAAAATTTCCGCGACCGCCTTTACGCGCTGTTCGATAAGCGCCTGCGGTGCCTTGCGGATTTTAAGACCGAAGCTTAAATTGTCGAACACGTTGAGCGCGGGATAGAGCGAACTGCTGCTGAACACCATAGCGATATCCCTGTCCTTGGGGTCGGCTTCGGTAACGTCCTTGCCGCCAATAAAAACTTTGCCCGACGACGCGTCTTCCAAACCCGCGGCTACGCGTAAAAGCGTTGACTTACCGCTGTTTTCACCGCCTAAGATTACAATAAATTCCTTATCCCTCGTTTCGAGGTTTATGTCGTAAAGCGCAAGACTGCCCGACGGATAAATTTTATTTAAGCCGTCTAATTTCAAACTCGCCATAATTAACTCCTTTTTTATATCATAACATAAAAATTTTGCATTTACCAACTTTAAAAGGGGGAAATTGATAAAAATTTGAAATAAATTTTAATTGTAATTTGTTCTGCGAAATGTTAAACTCTATATATGAACGCTATAAACTACGACAGGCTTATGATGCAGGAAACCGCACGGCCGGGCGAACGCAGGCTTCTTATTCACGCCTGTTGCGCCCCCTGCTCTTCCGCGTGCCTCGAACGGCTTAAAGATTACTTCGATATCACGGCGCTGTTTTACAACCCCAACATCGAGGACGGGGAATACGTTAAAAGAAAGGACGAGCTTGTCCGCTTTCTCCGCGAAACGGGTTATGCGCGCATTCTCGACTGCGAGCATGACAAAGAACTGTTTTACGGGGCGGTCAAGGGGCTGGAACGCGAGCCGGAGGGCGGAAAGAGATGCGAAGCCTGTTTCAGGCTGAGGCTGGAAAAGACCGCCGAAACGGCAAAGCGCGGGGGCTTCGACTATTTCTGCACAACGCTGACTTTAAGCCCGCTGAAAAACGCGGAGCTTATAAACCGCATAGGCGAAGAACTTTCCGAAAAATACGGCGTAAAATGGCTGTACTCCGATTTCAAAAAACGCGGGGGCTATCTCGAAAGCCTGCGCCTTTCGAAAGAGTACTCCCTTTACAGACAAAACTACTGCGGGTGTATTTATTCGGCGCAAAGACTTGAAAAATAATTTATACTATGGTATAATAAATTTATGGATATAAACCGTTATTCTCCCTCTTACGGGATAAACAAGAAGCATATGACCAAACTTGCGGACTTTTCCACCGAGGAACTGTTCGAATTCCTGTACGCGACAAAGGCGATGAAAGCCAAATTCGCCGCGCACGAACAGACGGGCATACTCAACGGCGTCACCGCCGCACTGCTGTTCGCCGATACTTCGCTGAGAATGAGGTCTGCGCTGGAAATAGGCATAAGACAGCTGGGCGGTATGTGCGTCAGTCTGCCTTACAACGAAAACGATATGAAGGCGGGCGAGAATATAAAGGACATCGTAAACGTAATTTCGCGTTACGGCGTGCGCGCGCTTATTACTCGCGACATAGACCAGAACGAGCTTGAAGAATTCTGCGCCGTGTCGTCCATTTCCATAATAAATTCAAACAACGGTTATTTCAGCCCCTTGCAGGCGCTTTGCGACCTTTACACTATATGGGAGAAAAAGGGCAAGCTGGAAGGGCTTAAACTTGCGTACGTAGGCAAGGGAACAAACCTTGCGGCCTCGCTTATTATGGGCGCGATAAAATGCGGCATGCAGGTCGCCGTCGCGACCCCGCACGAATACGGGGTGCGCCACGAGCACCTGACCCACGCCGAGCAGTACGGCAAGATAAAGCTTACCGACAGCGCGTCGGAAGCCGTGCGCGACGCCGATATCGTCTATACCGACAACTACGATTACCACGCGGTGCTTTCACAGAAGGAGCGCGAAATTTTGAAACCCTATCAGGTGAACAACGCGCTTATGAGCTTTGCCAACCACGACGCGGTGTTTATGCACCCCCTCCCCGCTTCGCGCGGGCTGGAAGTTACCGAGGACGTAATCGACGGCAAAAACAGTCTTGTCCTCGAACAGGGCGAAAACAGACTGCACACCATAAAAGCCGTGCTCGCGCTTCTCGTCTGACAACAAAAAAATTTACCGCCGTGCTTTTAAGCACGGCGGTTTTTTATCCGTTTATTTCTATCACGACGAGCTCCGGACGGTTGAAAAGCCTTAACGGAAACTCCGAATTGCCCAGCCCGCGCGAAATTATCATCTTGGTCTTTCCGCACGAGTGCAGACCCGACGAGTACTTCGGAAACCTGCCCTGCCCCGGCGCGTACAGTCCTATGCCGGTGAAAGGTATCCTCCACTGCCCGCCGTGGGCGTGACCGCACAGCACCAAATCGTAACCGTACCGCGCGTACTTTTCGAAAAACTGCGGTTCGTGCGCCAGCAGTATTTTAGGGCTTGCGGAGGGGGTTATCTCTTCTATTTTATTGTTCCTGAGCGATGCGCCGTTAAGACCCGCAACGGTAATTCCGCATATCTGCGCGCACGCGTCGTCCAGAACTTCCGCCCCAGCCTCGCGCAAATCTTTCCTGAAAAACCTGTACCCCTTGTTGCGCATTTCGTGGTTGCCCGCAACGTATAAGACGGGCGCGACCTCTTTGAGCGCGGACACCGTTTCGAGGGCGACGCTCTTGTTTTCGGGCGTGTACCTGTGGATTATATCGCCCGTCACCGCTATAAAGTCGGGGCGCGCGGAAAGCACCTTTCCGACGAGCGCGGAATTGTGCTTTGAAAAGCTTTTGCCGTGCAGGTCGGATATATGAACAATCCTCAAAGAGGGCGCGCCCTCTATCTTTATTTTATAGCGCGTTGTTTTTATACAGCTGTTGCTGAACCAAACGAAGAGAGCAGTCAATCCCGCAGCGCACGCAAGACCCAGCGCCGTCCATAAATAAATCAAAATTCACACTTCCGCAACTATTCTGTAAATGGGCTTGCCGCGTTCCTTGAACATTTTTTCGTGTTCGGTTTCCACGTCGCCCGCGACGGGATTGTTTTTCAAATCCTCGCACACCTCGGTTATCTTATATCCCGCCTGTTTATAGCTTTCCAGCGAGAAAGCGAAAAACGCGCCGTCGTCCGTCTTTTGTATTATACGCCCGCCCTCCTTTAAAAGAGAACGGTAAGTTTCGAGAAAACGCGGATGCGTAAGCCTTTGCTTTTTGTACCCTTCTTTGGGCAGGGGATTTGAAAAATTGAGATAGATTGTTTCGACAGAGCCCGGTTTTATGTATCTGGGCAGAACTTCCGCGGCGCAATTGAGGAAATAGACGTTTTTTATATTCTCCGCCTTGACGCGCTCGCAGGCGTCGATTAAGACGTTAGAAATTTTTTCGCACGCGATAAAGTTAACGTACGGATTTAGTTTAGCCGTTTCGCAGACGAATTTGCCCTTACCGCACCCTATTTCAAGACGCGCGGGATTTGCGTTGCCGAAAATTTCGTCAAAGCAAATGTATTCTTTGACCAGCGCGGAGCGCTTCATATTCTTGTCCGATAAATCCGCGACGGTAAGTATGTCCGCGCAGGCTTCAAGCCTCTCTTCGAGGTGTCCTTTCTTATGCATTCTCATATGTTCAAGTCTAACACAAGGCGCGCCGAAAAGCAAACCGTGTGAAAGGGTCACGAATAAATTTTATTTTTATTTTGCGCTTTTACGTTTAAACACGCGCGCAAAAGTTATATAAAAAGCGTCGGGTAAATGTGCGCCGTGTCGGGGGCGCGAAGGAGAATTTTTTTGACTTTAATACGTATATTCGACACTTTTACCTTTTACGGCGCGGACGTCGCGCTGCTTGCGGGACTGACCGCGGGCGCGACACAGCTTGTAAAAATGACTCTCTTCAAACGCGCGCAGAAAAAGCTTGTAACCTTTCTGCCGTTCATACTGGGAACGCTGTTTTACGCATGCTATGCGGCTTTGCGAAATCTAAGCTTTCAGTATCTTCTGACGGAGTATACTTCCGTGCTCGAACACGGAATTTCCGTCGGGGCGGTTTCCACGCTTTATTACGTGCTGTACGAACAGTTCGTGCGCGTAAAAAGCGGCACGTCGGAATCCGAAAAGGTTATAACGGCGCTCATCGAAAACTACGTACCCGCCGAAAACGTCGAAAAGACGGCTAAGGCTATTGCCGAAGCGATAGAAAAGGACGTGACGGGAAACGGCGCGAAAAAAGCGGAGGAAATTATTTTAAGTTTAGGCGGAGAAAATCTCAATGAAGCCGACGTAAAACTTTTGTGCAGGCTGATTGTAGAAACGCTTGCGCACGTCAACGTACGTTAAGGTAAAGCCCGCCCGCGCGCTTAAAACGCGCGGGCGGAAAATTTTTCCTGTAAACTGTTGTATTTTATGCGAAATAATGCTATAATAATTTTGGTCGTTCTTTTTTTACATAAAGAGTAATATATTTTGTTGTACGCAAAATATTATAGGGGAAAAAATTTGAAAAGAAAACTTTTATCGGTATTCGCCTGCCTTTGCTCTCTTTGCCTGGCTCTGCCATTTACCGCCTGCGGACAAAACACAACCAATGAAGACGGAAACGGCGGAAACCACGACATAGGCGGAAATCAGCCAAACGAAGATAACAGCGGCGGAAACAACCAAGGCGCCGAGCCCGAAAAATCCGACGACGGAATTATTTTTACGCTGAGCGCAGACGGCGGATATTACGCGGTTACTGGGTTCGACTTTTCCGCTCGTAAAAATTTATCCGTTCCCTCTTCGTACAAAAACCTGCCCGTTAAAGAGATAGGCAAACACGCGTTCGACGGGTGCGAATATCTTACGGGCATACAGTTGCCCGAAGGCATAGAGGTTATAGGCAACAGCGCGTTCAACGGCTGTACTTCCCTTGCCGAAATTTCAATTCCCGAAAGCGTCGCTTCGATAGGCGACTCCGCGTTTTACGACTGTTACGCGCTTACGGAACTTTCACTGCCCGCAAGCGTTTCGAAAATAGGAAGCTCGGCAATGTACGGCTGTTGCTCATTAAAAAGCATTACCCTGCAAGAGGGCGTGACCGCCGTCGCCAACAGCACTTTCAGCGACTGCACACAGCTTGAAAGCGTAACCCTGCCACGGAGCGTTACGTATATCGGAAACAGCGCGTTCGACGGCTGTTCCAAACTCGCGCATATAGATATGCCCGCGGAGCTTGCTTCGATAGACGAATGGGCGTTCAGGGGGTGCAGCTCTCTCGAAGAAATTATTATACCCGAAACCGTCGCTTCTATCGGCAACTGGGCGTTCAGCGGTTGTTTCAACCTGACCGTCCTGTGCGAAGCCGAAAGCAGACCGAAAGGCTGGGCGAGTTATTGGAACTCGTCGAAATGCCCCGTCGTGTGGGGATACGTTGCAGACTGAATTAAATCAAGCGCGCGCCGATTTAAAATCGGCGCGCGCTTTGCGTCAGTTGATACTCTGTATTTCCACCTTATAATTTATTTTCATTTCGGAAAGGATTTTATCCTTATACGCTTCGTAATATTTGTAATTGTATTTGTGCAGAAGCTCGCGTATGCCGAGGACGTCGCAGTCGTTGTCGGCGCAGTGTTTTATAAGCTCGCCGAACCGTTCTTCGAGAACCTTTTTCGCGGCTTCGAGCACCTCGGGTTCGACCACGTCGTCAAGTCTGACTTCTTCGGGGTCGAGCACTTTTTTTATGCCCTGAACCTGCGCGCGCGCTTTGAAACTCATAGTAAGCTCGGGCGCGCCGTCGACGAATTTAAGCTTGATACCGCTGTTTGTGTTTTTAAGCCCCACGGTGTAATGCGCTTCCTCGGTATTGCAGGGCAGAACGGCAAGCCTTATCTCGTTCCTGAAAACGTTTAGCGCGAACGACTGTCCCTCGTCGAGTATTCCCGCAAACTTGCCGTCGTTGAACACAGCCGTCTTTCTGGCGGTGAACTCCATCTGCTGCCCGCCTTCGCCGCCCTGCGAACCTCCTCCGCCCGACTGCCCCGACTGACCTCCGCTTTCGCCACCGGACTGCTGTCCGCCCGAGGAGCTTCCGCTTCCTCCGCCCGAAGAACCTCCTCCGCCCGACTGTCCACCGCTTTCTCCGCCGACGTTGTCGCCGTTGCCACCGCCTTCCGAAGTGCCCTCGACGTTTGCTTCGATGAAAGGCATATAGCATGCCCGGCTTACCGAGAAGTTGGAAACGGCTATGTCTTTGAGCGTGACGGACGAAACGTTCGCCGATTTTTTAAGCTCGTCTGAAAGCGCCCTGTGCATTGCCGTCGAATTTTCGGGGCTGATGGTTGCGGGCATAGCCAGCATATCCATAGCCTTGCCCTTGCACATTGCGACGAGAGCCGTAAGCTCGGAATAGTTTCTTCTGTAAAAGCAGCCCAGCACGCGGAACAACTCCTCGTCCTGACACTCTTCGCCGATGAGTACGAGTTTGCAATAAACCAACTTGGGGTAGAAACCCGTTTTGGAATTGATTTCGTTGAGGCAGTCTGCAATGCTCAGCCCCCGCCCCTGCACTTCGGTATATCTGATGTTGTCCCCGCTCTGCGAGGGCTGGGGCACGGCTATCTGCGCGGTGACGATAATTTCCTCGTCCTCGGTATCCACGCCGACGGCGACGACCACCGCCGTCTTGTTCAAATCGACCAGCCCGAAATCGTTGGTGAAGTACATTACCAGAAGAAAAACAATTATCAGCCAGTAAATTATTACGCTGTATCTCTTTTTAAACAGCATTGTCTTTCCTCCTCAGCGCCCAGGCAAGAACGGGCAGCACGTTTGCGAACACGATAAACGCTATGCCCATCCAGCTTGACCACAGCATATGCAGGGCGCTTATCTTGTTGTCGAAGAAAATTATGAATACCATAAGCCCGGCGTTTAGCACGACCGAAATTACCGCCGTATTTTTGTAACCCGTGCACTTGCGTACGCAGTATGCCGTCATCTGGATATTAAGAACGAGCGCGAACAGCATTACGACTTCGAGCACATAAAGGGCTATAAGGTCAATCCTGCCCACCGTTTCTATCGCGGGAAAGTACAGCGAAATTTTGGAAATGGGGAACTGCCTCGCCTGCGCCAAATCGCCGTAAATGCCGTAAAAAACGGCGACGGTCAAAAGCACGAACAGCGCTCCGCCCGCGTACGAAAGGGTAATTTTGGCGGCATCCCCCCTCTTATACTTGAACCGCCCCATAAACATCAACAGCCAGCAGGGTTCGTAAAAGCGGAACACGTTGGAAACCGCTCCGCCCGCGATATCCTTGAAAGAGGTTTTGAACACGGGCAGGAAAGCGCTGAAATCGGCTTCGGGCACGGACATTGCCAGTATAAACACCATACTGACGATGAACAGCGGAAAACACACGTCCGCGCACCTGCCTATATTGAGGAAGCCCTTGCAGCACGCGTATACCGAAAAGAAAAAGAAAGGTATGAACACGTCGAGCGCGGGTATTGTATCGTAAAAAATCGCGTGCACGTACAGCTTCTGCTCGAAGAGCGGGATTATAGTGCACAGCACGAAAAACACCGCGAATAAACCGAAAATTATTCTCGCCGTTACTTCGCCGAAGGTGTTTTCGAGAAGCTCGAAAAACGTCTTGTCCGTACGCGAACACAGAAAGCTTACCGCCCAGATTATTATGCCCTGTACGATAAAACTGAACAGCGCGGGAAACAGCAAGTCCCTGCCCGACTGCAAACTAAGCCCGTTTGGATAGGAAACGAGCTTCGACGCCGCGGTATACGCAAACATTATAAAACAAATCTGTCTTACGCTTATTTTCTGTTTCATTTGCATTTGTACCTCACTTTGTCTTTGACTTTAAACGAATCGGGTCTGTTTTTCAGCGATTGCAGATTTGCCTTTACCATACTGTCGTACAAGTCGTTTTTGACGAGCGGTGCGAACGGAGCCAAAAGGGGCACGCCGTAGGACTGTTCGGTTACGAGATAACATATTATAAACGCCGAAACAAGCACTATCCCGTACGGCCCCAGACTGCCTGCGACAATCAGGAAAATCCACCTGAGCGTAGTCGTAGTTTCGACGAGGTCGGGCGTGGTGTAAAGGCATATCGCGGAAAAGGCGATTATGATTATCGCAGGCGTGGAAATTACGCCCGCCTTGACCGCCGTGTCGCCGAGTACGAGCGCGCCGACGACCGACAGCGCAAGCCCCACGTACTTTGGCATTCGTATGGACGCTTCGTTTAAAACTTCCAGCACGAACAGCGTCAGAAACATTTCTATACTGGGCGAAAGCGGAAGCCCCGAAATAGAGCTTGCCACCTTTAACAGCAGTCTGAAAGGAATAAGCTGTGTTTTGAAAAGCTGTGCGGAAACGTACAGCGCGGGCAGAAACAGCCCGACGAACAGCGCGAACACGCGCAAAAGCCTTATTATGGTCGAACGGTAGGAAAGCGCGTAATAGTCCTCGCTTGCCTGCAAATCTTCGACAATCATATACGGAACGGTTATCGCTATCGGCGAACCGTCGACGATAAGCCCCACTCTTCCCTCACTTATTTTCGCGCAGAAAATGTCGGGCTTTTCGACCGTGCCGTTGCGCTTGAACACCGACCGGGGGCGCCCCGAAATAAACTGCGAAATATACGACGAGTCGGGGACTATGTCTATTTCCTTTGACGCGACTTGCTTTTCCACGCTTTCGGGCAGACCGTCGGGACACACCCCGTCCAGATATACCATTGCGACGGCCGTCGCCGACTTTTTGCCCGACGACAACATTTTGACTTTAAGCTTTTCGCTTTTCAGCCTCTTTCTCACAAGTCCGAGGTTGACCTTTATATCTTCGGTAAACCCCTCTCTCGGTCCCTTTATCGCCACCTGCGTGGGGGGTTCGGCAACAGTTCTGCCGGGAGGATTTTTAAGCCCGAGTATGAAAAATTCCTCTTCCCCGTCCACAAACAAGACGACGTTGCCGTCCGAAATTTCGGCTATCGCGTCCTTTATCTTTTTGCCCTCTTTTACTTCGGGACAGGCTAAAAGACTTTTTATTCTTTCAAGTCCGTCGCCCTTGCCCGCTTCCTTCAAAGGCTTGGCTACCAGCTCGCCCAGATAATTTTTATCTGCGAGCCCGTCGGCGAATATTGCGGCGAACTTTTTGCCTTCGAGAGAGGAAAATTCGAAAACGATTATATCCTGCGAAGTAAGTACGCTCTTTACGCCCTTTATGTTTTTTTCCAGTGCTGTCATACTGTTATTATTTTTCTTATCATAAAATTTATTTAAAAAATCGATAAAAAGTACTCTTATAATACTTGACAATGCATACTATGTAATGTATAGTATTAGACGTAACGAGGTATAGCGATGGATGCTCAACTTAAAAAAGGAATACTCGACGTATGCGTGCTGTACGCCATAAGCAAGAGCGAAAGCTACGGGTATAAGATAATAAGCGATTTACAGGGCATAATAGATATATCCGAAAGCACGCTGTACCCCATTTTGAAAAGGCTGGAATCGGGCGGGTTTCTGACCACGAAGACCGCCGAATACAGCGGAAGGCTGAGAAGGTATTACAAGATTACGCCCGCGGGGCTTAAAAAGCTGGTTTCGGGCAGAAACGATTTACTGGAAATAAATACTATTTATAAAAAGCTTTTCAAATAATACAGGAGTGAACATGAATTATAACGAATGGCGCGACGAACTCAAAAGCAACCTTTTGTGCGTGTCCGAAAACGAAAGACGGCGCGTTTTGGACTATTACGCCGAAGCATACGCCGACAGGCGCGAAGCGGGATTTTCCGAGAAAGAAATCATAGACGATTTCGGCGCGCCCTACGACGCGGCGCAGAGAATACTTGCGGACAATAAATCCGAAGCCTTTTACGGCGAAGACGTTCCGCGCGGGCGGCGGGAGAAAAAGCGGGAAAGCGCTCCCCCTCCTCCCCCTCCACCTCCCGAGCCCCAGCCTGCGGTCAATTCCAACAACGCCGTTTGGATTGCCGTACTGCTTTGCGTAATATTCTGCGTACCGCTGTTCGGGCTTGTTGTATCCGCGGCGGCCGTTGCGTTCAGCATTTTTTTAGTACCCGTGTGCTTTGTGGGCGGGGGCGCTGTCGCGATTGGCGGAGGCATAGCGTCCGCCGCGACGGGCGATTTGTATTACGGGCTTTGCGTATGCGGTGCGGGAATAATACTTCTGGGCATAGGCATAATTCTCTGCCCGCTATTCCATAAACTTATAAAAATCGCCGTAAACTTATGCAAAAAAGTCTTTTTATGGATTAAATCGCTGTTTACGGGCAGAAAGGGGGTCGTATAAATGTCGGGCACGGTGAAATGCATTATCGCGGGCGTAATACTCGCAATCATAGGAACCGCCGTTCTGCTTACGGGCTTTGCCCTTAACGATTGGAGATTTCCCGCAAGCCAGGAAGTAACCATTCAGACCTATTACGCACAGCAGGACAATAACGCGCTTGCCATACAGATAAGCTCGGGCACGGTTAAAACGGAATATTACGACGGCGAAAAAATAAATATAGAGTTCCCCTCGTCCAAAAATTACAGGACGGAAATTACCGAAACCAACGGAACTTTGCACCTTTCGACCGAACAGAGAGGTTTTCTGTGGTTCGGCGGGTTCCGTATTCCGCCCACGATAATTAAGCTCCCCAAAAGCACGGAGTTCGAAATAAACATAGAAATGTCGGCGGGGACGATAAACCTCGGCGACGGCTCTTACGGCAGGGTCGCGCTCGAAACAGACGCGGGCACCATCAACGTCGGCAAAATAAAGTGCACAGAACTTACACTGGATATAGACGCCGGCACCGTCAACACTGACGGCGCGGACTGCGGACGCCTATTGATAGATATGAGCGCGGGCACGGCAAATCTGGACAGAGTTACCTGCTCGTACGCGAAAATGAAGGTTTCCGCGGGAACGGTCAAAGCGGGCTTTACGGGAAACCGCGAAGAATACGGCATTTTCAAAAATATAAGCGCGGGCTCCTGCAACGTCGATTCGCAGTCGGGCACAACCGATAAAGTTATAGACATTAATATATCCGCAGGCACGGTCAAACTGCATTTCGGCGTTTGACAACAGCGCGGGACAATGATAAAATACAGTCGTAAACGGCTGTATTTTTTTTGAGGATTTTACGAATGAAGTTTGATTTCGACGCACGCTATTTCAACCCCGAACACACCCTCGACTGCGGGCAGGTGTTCCGTTTTTCGCGGTACAGGGACGGCTTTTTGTCGCTCTCCGCAGATAAAATATGTTACGTTCATTCCGACGGGGTAAAGACGGTTGTCGAAAGCGACGACTGCGATTATTTTTACAATTACTTCGATTTGGACAGGGATTACTCCGAAATAGTAGAAAAAGCCAAATCTTACGGCATACCGCTGCTTTCAAAAAGCGCGGAGCTTTGCAGGGGGTTGAGAATTCTCAACCAGAACAGGGAAGAAATGATTTATTCCTTTATCATTTCCCAGAACAACAACATACCGCGCATAAAGGGCATCATTTCGCGCATCTGCGAGGGGCTGGGTGAAAAAAAGAGTTCGCCGTTCGGCGATTACCACGCCTTCCCCTCCTCTTCCGCCATGGCGGGCGCGGACATAAGCTTTTACCGTTCTGCGGGCGCGGGTTACCGCGACGAATACCTTTGCCGTACTTCCGCGCGCATTGCGAAAGAGGGCGTAACCCGCCTTGACGGGCTGGACGCGGAAAGCCTTAGAAAAGAGCTTTTGACCTACAAGGGAATAGGTCCCAAGGTCGCCGACTGCGTCGCGCTGTTCGGGTTCGGCAAATCGCAGAGCTTCCCCGTCGATACCTGGGTCGAAAAAATTTACCGCGAAGATTTCAAAGGCGAAGTAAAGGACAGAAAAAAGATTTCCGATTACTTCGTTTCGGTGTTCGGAGAGTATTCCGGTTATATTCAGCAGTATCTTTTTTACGGAAAAAGGCTAAACTTATAACGTGCCGGATTATTTTTCACACGGCGTAATCGCCGAAGTTATTTATGAAAAACTTAACAGCAAATACAAAAAGGCTATAACTTCGAAAAATTTGTACCTTTTAGGCGCGCAGGGAGGCGACGTGTTTTTCGCGTACAGCATAAAGCCGACCAAAGCCAACCTCGGCAGAAGCCTGCACCGCAAAGACGCGGTGTACCTGTTCGGTCAGCTCGTTCAGGGCGACAAGTCGTACGCCGCGGGGTTTGCAACCCACTACGCGCTTGACAGCACCCTCCACCCTTACATTTACGCTTACGAAAACACCAAGCGTTCGCCGTTTGCGCATACAAAGTTCGAAAACGATTTGGGGCTTTATATAAGCAGGAAATACGGTCTTAGAAGGCAGATAATCCCCAAAGACCTCGTTCTCGCCTGCACCAGCCCCGTTTACGATACGATGAAGCGCATCGAACCGCTTATAACGGTCACGGGCGTGGAAAGGTGTCTTTCAAGGCACTTCGCCTATTCGCGCTTTCTGTTCAGGACAAAGAGGCAGAATTACAGATGCGATTACGATTTTTCCAAACTTTCGCAAACTGTGGAGTCCGCCGTCGAATACGGAATCGAGGCCGTGACCAAAGTGCTCGAAGGCGATATAGACATACAGCTCTTCTCCAAAGAATTTTTACAGAAATAATTTAAGCCCCGACTAAAAGTCGGGGCTTATACTATAATTCTGTCGTAAATGCTTTTTGACTGCAAATCGTAAAAGAGTTCGTCCTCGGTAATTTCTTCCAGTAGTCCGTCCGCATAAAACTGAAAAATGAGATACTTTCCGCCGTCTACGTACCTGAGCGCGTCCTTATACGTCGACTGCGCGTTGAGCATTACGTGCTTTATCTCCTTGCCCTTTCTCGGTTTTCTCGACGAAAAGCCTATCCTAAGCATGGGGCGCGGACGCTCGAACGACGAAAACAGAAGAAACACGGCAAAAACGATAAACGTTATGTTTTTATAAGCGAGAAAAAAGACGAGCACGAACGCGGCAGAAAGCAGACCGCCGACAACGCGCAGAACGACGGCGCAAACCTTTTCGGGCAAAAACGTTACAAGAACGCACCTTGCAACCCTGCCCCCGTCGAGCGGATACGCGGGCAGCAGGTTGACGGCAAGCATTACCGCGCTTGCGGTAAACACAGTATCGGTATAGGCGTAGGTTTCGGGATAAAACCACCACAGCCCCGCCGTAGCTATGCACAAAAGGGCGTTAACCGCGGGACCCGCCAGCGCAAGCTTTATTTCGTCGGCGGGCGAAATGCCGGTCGTATCGCAGAGCGCGGACGCGCCGTAAGGCATAAGGCTTATTTTCTCGCAGGCGTAACCCAGCTTCGAAGCGCAGAAAATATGACCGCACTCGTGCAGGAGCGCGGTCAGGGCGTATATTAAGAATACGGGCAACCCGCCGAAAATAGCAGACGCCAGTCCCAGCGCTATGAACAGCGGGTGCAGAGTTATCTTCACGATTTCCAGACGGGAACCGCGCCTGTCAGCGTATAGCAGTTCAGCATCGTTTCGTTGTCGTACATAGAAACGCGCACTTCGGCGTTGCCGTCGCTGTAACCTACGGGGATATTGCCCGCAACCTTTGCGCCTTCGACGGGGTATACGTTTGTAAGACCCGTGATTACGCTTTTGAAAGTGGACGTGTGCGCGATTTCGACGGTGAAGATACCGCTGTCGCTGTAAACCTTGGAAACCTTGCCTTCGCATACGGGATAGACGCTGCCCTCCGCGGTGAACGAAAGCACTCCGCTTTCCGAAACGCTTACTTCCGCGTCGGAGAAATCACCCGTGACGGAAGAAAGTTTGAACTCGGTAAACGCGGGTTCGGGAACAGTTTCTTTCGAGAACGAGTTTAAAAAAGTATTTATAACGGTGTTGGGAAGCAACAGGTTGGTTACGAAAATCGCTATGGCGATAACAGCCACCGCAACGGCTTCGATGAATACGATTCTTCCGCCCTTATCCTTAGGCGAAATTGCCGCGATTTTGGATTTCTTTTCGGGCTTGGGAGGGTCGGAAAGGTCCTCCGAATACACGTAAGCTCCTACGCGCTCGTTGACGCTTTCGACTACGCGCTCTTTCAAATCTTCCTGAGGCTGTTCCTTAGCCTGCTGTTTCGCGCTCCTGCGTTTGAATATACTCTTCTTCTTTACGACGTTTACCGTGCTGACGGGAATTTCAAGCATTTCGGCATAGTCTAATTCTTCTTCGTTCATACAATCCTCCGTTTTTTTGATTTGGTATACCTTAATGTATTCGGTCAAAGCATTGTATAGAACAAAATTTTCTTATTTTGCGTATAATGAAAGACCGCCCGCGCATAAACCGCGGGCGGTAAAGATTATTTAAGTTTTTCAGACAGCAATGCAAACTGTTCGGGGGTAAGCGTTTCGCCGCGGGCTTTGGGGGGGAAACCGCACTCCTCTATTACTTGCTGTGCGCGCGCGCGCGTCATATTAAAGCAGTTGACGAGGTTGTTTTCAAGCGTCTTTCTCCTCGACGAAAACGCGGCGTGCACGGTTTTTTTGTAAGCCTGCCTGTCGGCAACCTCTATTCCCTTGCCGAAAGTGAACCTGACAACCGCGCTGTCCACGTTGGGGCGGGGATAAAACAGCGTCCTCGGCACGCGCTTGACCTTAGCGCACTCGGCGCGGAGGGCGACCATTGCCGTAATCGCGCCATATTCGGGCGAGCCCGCCTTTGCGCACAGCCTGTCGGCGACCTCTTCCTGCACCATTACCGAAAGCCCTTTGCACTTTTCGCCCTCTTCGATAAACTTCATTATCAGCGGGGTGGTGACGTAGTACGGAAGATTTGCGACGACGAAATACCCGCCGACACTGCTTTCGAACTCCGCAAGCGGGCATTTCAGAAAGTCGCGGAACACCACCTCGACGTTATCGTAACCCGCAAGCGTACGGGCGAGCACGGGCTGTAAGCTTTTATCCACTTCGAAAGCAATGACCCTTTTCGCCTTTTCGGCAAGCGCGCGGGTGAGAGTTCCCGCCCCGCAACCTATTTCGACGACGGTGTCGTCCTCAGTCACGCCCGAAAGCGCAACTATCGATGCAAGCAGATTTTTATCGGTGATAAAATTCTGACCGAGCTGTTTTTTAAAGCCGAAACCGCATTCGGACAAAATTGTTTTGATATCAGTTTCCATTTTTTAGCCGTTTTGAAGAAGTATACAATTATTATAACAGCATATACTTTTTTTGTAAACGGATTTTCTTCCCTTTACCTCACTTTAAGATGAAGAAGCCCGCGCGTATCTCACAACGCGCGGGCTTCGGATTATTTAAGCTTTAAAATATTTTTAACTCAATTTTTATAATGATGTTGCGCAGGCGGATAATATATGTTATCATAGCGGTATGAAAAGAAATATTTTACTTGCATTATTAATAACGTTGTTTTCAGCCGTCTGCGCCTGCGTATTTCTGCCCGCGTGCGGTAACGGTGCCGACGATTCACTCAACGGCGCTTACTATACGCTTACGGAAGACGGCGATTTGAATTTTAAAAATTTTTACAAGCTGGAATCGGGTAAGTGGACGGACAGCGACGGCAGAAGCGGTAAGTACGGCTATGAAAACGGGAATTTAAAGTTTTACTATACTCTGTTCGGTGAAACAAAGCAATACCCTGCGGATATGGATAATAACGTGCTTACGGTAGAAAAGGACGGAATTACTTTCAAATACGTTTCGCAGGAGCATACGCACGCTTTCAGCGAATGGCAAACCGTAAACCCCACCTGCATAGATGACGGATATAAAAGCCGTTCCTGCAATTGCGGAATTACAAACATACAAAGCCTGCCCGCCGACGCAAAACTGCATAAACCACGCAAAAATTATTTTAACGGCAATACATATTTCAGCAATGAGACATACCACTATTTTAAATGCGAATACTGCGAACAGGAAATAATCGCACCGCACGCCGAAGGCGAGTGCGTTTGCGGGTATCTGTACACTTATGCATTGAACGACGACGGTACGTACTCCGTGACTATAAACGCAAACATTCTTACAGAGATAAATATTCCCAATTCCTATAACAACATTCCCGTAACATCCGCGCGGTTTGTCGGTAAATCTTTCCATCGGCTTCAAAATATCAATATACCCGCAAATACGCTGGAAGTTAGCATTTCCTTAAACTGTTCTTCCCTGAAAACAGTTACAGTCGACGAAAACAATAAGGCATATTCAAGCGAAGACGGCGTGTTATACGACAAGACGAAAAACAGGCTTATAACGGTACCGCAAGCTTTCGAAGGATACCTTTCAATCCCGCAAAGCGTTACCGAAATCGAACAGGGAGCTTTCAAAGGCTGTTCGTCGCTTGTAGGAATAACCGTGCCGGGCGGAGTTAAGACAATCGCCGACAGCGCTTTCGCCAACCTCGGCAGTCTTGAAAAAGCCGTGCTGTCGGAAGGCATTATCTCAATCGGCAATTACGCTTTCTATGACTGCACTGCGCTTAAAAGCGTTACCTTACCGCCAAGCGTAACTTCCGTAGGCGATTGCGCTTTTCAAAGTTGCTCGGCGCTTGAAAGCATTTATATTCCTTTAAGCGTCGAAACAATAGGTTCCTTTGCGTTTGAATGGTGCCATGCGCTTACTATTTACGCGCAGGCGGAAGAAAAACCCGAAAACTGGAAAATATACTGGAATTCAAGCAACCGACCTATTATTTGGGGATACGAACAATAAAATAAATTTGATAAGCGCGCCGAGGTAAATCCTCGGCGCGCTTTTTAATTGAGTTTTTTAAAAAGAGTATGCGCGTTACTCCATATCCGCGACGTTACTTCCTCTAAGGTTAAACCCTTAATCTCCGCTATATTCAAAGCTATTTCGGGTATGCTCTCGGGGGTGTTGGGGAAAGTTCCGTACTTCGATTTCGGGGGAAGATACGGGCTGTCCGTTTCGGTAAGAATTTTCTCCGCAGGCAGGGCGGATATAGTGCGCTTCGCCTTTTTACTGCCCGACCAGGTGCTCGTTCCGCCGAACGAAAAATACAAGCCCAGTTTTTCGAACTCCCTTGAAAGCTCTGCCGAGTGCGAATAACAGTGCAAAAGCGCGCCGTGCCTGAACGGGGCGAACTGTTTTAAAACTTCCAGCATATCCTCGGCACAGTCGCGCGAGTGTATAACAACGGGCAGGCTAAGTTTTTCGGCAAGTTTAAGCTGTGCCGTAAAAGCCTTGTACTGCAACTCTTTATCGGTGTCGGGATAGTGATAGTCAAGTCCTATTTCGCCGACCGCGACGCACTTTTTATGCGAAGCAAGCTCTTCAATCGCGTCAAGCAAATCAAGCGAAAAACCTTTAAGTTCCGTGGGATGGAAGCCCGCGGTGAAGTACGCGCCTTCGTACCTTTCGGAAAGATTTTTGCAGTATTCCGACGAAGGCAAATCGAAGCCGGCGGAGATTATTTTCTCAACCCCCGCCGACTTTATGTTTTGCATTAATTTGTCCGTACCGCCGTAATCTTCTTCGTTGATATGGCAGTGAACGTCTATATACTTCACGACAGCAAACTTCCGTCGGGTATATCTTTTTCGGGGGCAACTATCGACAGCGTGCCGTCGGGCGCTTCCGCGCACACAATCATACCCTCGCTTAAAATACCTTTCATTTCGCGCGGTGGAAGGTTGGTTACAACAATAACCTTCTTGCCGACCATTTCTTCTGCGGTGTAGTGCTTTGCTATGCCCGAAAGTATCGAAAGCGTTCTTCCCCCCACCTTTACGGTTTCGTGCAGAAGTTTGCTCTTCTTTACGGCTTCGCACGCGATGACCGTGCCGACGCGCATTTCCACTTTGGCAAAGTCGTCTATGGTAATGGGTTCGCGCTTCTCTTCTTCTACGGCGCAGGCTTCGGCTTTCTGCGCGTTTTCTATCTTTTCAATCACGGGTTTTATATCCTCGAATTTAATTCTTTGGAACAACGTCTGCGGTTGTCCGGTCACTCTGTATTCCGACACGCACTCTTCCGAACCGTTTACGCGCGGTTTTGCGCCTATTTCGGAAAGAATTTTCTCGGCAGTTTCGGGCATAAACGGCTTCAATAAATTTGCGCCTATATCCAAAGAAACAAGCAGGTTGTAAAGCACTTCCGAAAGCCTGTCCTTTTTATCCTCTTCCTTTGCAAGAAGCCACGGGCACGTTTCGTCTATATATTTATTCGACCTGCGGAACAGTGTAAACAGACAGTCAAGCGCGTCCGCAACTCTGTATTCCTCCATTTTGGAAGCAACCTTTGCGTAAGTTCCGCGTATTACGCTTTCGAAATCTTTATCCGGTTCGCCCTCCGCGCCCGTCTTTTTGGCAACCCCGCCGAGGTACTGGTTGGTCATGGAAACCGTGCGCTTTACAAGGTTTCCCAAAACGTTCGCAAGGTCGGAATTAATGCGTTCGCACATCAGCTCCCACGTGATAATTCCGTCGTCGGCGTAGGGCATTTCGTGAAGCACGAAGTATCTTACCGCGTCCGTGCCGAAAACCGAAGCAAGGTCGTCGGCGTACATAACGTTGCCCTTCGACTTGGACATTTTGTCGCCCCCCTGCAACAGCCACGGGTGACCGAACACGCACTTAGGCAGAGGTTCGCCCATAGCGAAAAGGAATATCGGCCAGTAAATGGTGTGAAAGCGTATAATGTCCTTTCCGATGACGTGCACGTCCGCGGGCCAGTACTTTTTATATCTTTCAGAGGGGTTTTCCGCGTCGTAACCCAGACCCGTAATATAGTTAGAAAGCGCGTCGAGCCATACGTAAACCACGTGACGGCTGTCGAAAGAAACGGGCACGCCCCACTTGAAAGTGGAACGGGAAACGCACAAATCCTGCAATTTGGTTTTAAGGGTTCCTTCGTTGCAGGCTTTTAAAAGTTCTTCGTCCGACTTGCCGATAAATTCGTCGGCGAGCAGGAAATTGTTCATCATCTCGTTCTTTCTCGATACGGGCTGTATGAATTCGGGGTGTTCGACGATATGTTTGACAAGCCTGTCGGCGTACTTGCCCATTCTGAAAAAGTAGGCTTCCTCGCGCGCGGGCTTGACGTCCCTTCCGCAGTCGGGGCACTTGCCGTCTTTAAGCTGTGCTTCCGTCCAAAAGCTCTCGCAGGGAGTACAGTACATTCCCTCGTACGAACCCTTGTATATATCGCCCTGACGGTAGAATTTTTCGAACATCTTCTGCACCTGCTCCACGTGATGTTCGTCCGTAGTACGTATGAATTTGTCATACGACACGTTCATTTCGTCCCATATACGCTTAATATCGCCCGCAACGCCGTCGACGAACTCTTTGGGAGTTACGCCCTTTTCGGAAGCCTTCTGCTCCACTTTAAGACCGTGCTCGTCCGTGCCCGTCATAAAAAATACGTCGGCGCCCTGCATTCTTTTGAAACGCGCGATTGCGTCGGAAAAAATTATTTCGTAGGTGTTGCCTATGTGCGGTTTGCCGGACGTGTATGTTATTGCGGTTGTAATATAAAATTTATTATTTTCCATATGTTTCCTCTTTGCGGTAATTATAGCATACGGCAGGATAATTGTAAAACGAATATAACAAAAAAACTTTTCATAAAAATAAGTTATGAATATTATATTTACGGTTATATTCACCGCTTCGGCCGCGGTGATTGCTTTTACAGCGCCGGACAGGCTTTTGCCGTCGCTGTTGGGCGGAGCGGAAAACGCGGTTAAAATGTCCTTGACCCTGTTCTGCATTTACGCCGTATGGCTGGGAGTTTCCCGCCTTGCGGAAAACAGCGGACTTTCGCGGAAGATAGCCGGAGGACTGAAACCCGTTACCCGACGGCTTTTTAAAACGGACAGCGAGCTTGCAAGCGAAAATCTTGCAATGAATTTGTCGTGCAATCTTTTGGGCATAGGCGGGGCGTCCACCCCGTACGCACTGAAAGCAATAGACGAGCTGGAAAAGGAGAAAAACGGTTACGCACAGAAACTGCTGTTCGTGATAAACGCTACGTCGATACAGATTTTGCCGACAACCGTAATCGCGCTCAGGGCGGGAGCGGGAAGCGCAAGCCCCGCCGATATATTTCTGCCGTCGCTGATATGCACGGTAATTTCCACCGCCACGGCGGTAATCCTCTTTATTGCGGGGAGCAAAATATGGCGTACATAATCCCCGCGGTAATCATATTCGTAATCGTATTCGCGCTTGTCAAAAGGATAAACGTATACGACGGCTTTTGCGGGGGGATACGCGAAGCGCTCGAACTTTCCATTTCGCTCGCGCCCGCGCTTACCGCCATTTTTATGATGTGCGCGCTGTTCGAAGCTTCGGGCCTTTCGGACGCGCTTACCCGCCTGCTTTCGCCAGCGTTCGGGTTTCTCGGAATACCGCAGGAACTTACGAAACTCGTTCTCATTAAGCCCTTTTCGGGAAGCGGTTCGCTTGCGTACCTAAACGAAATTATCGCCTCTTACGGCGCGGACAGCTATATTTCGCGGTGCGCCTGCGTTTGCTTCGGGTCGTCGGAAACGGTGTTTTACATATCGGCGGTGTACTTTGCGAAAACCAAAACAAAAAAGATTGCCCTGCCCGTCGTG
Source organism: uncultured Clostridia bacterium (assembly GCA_947570625.1). Taxonomy (GTDB): domain Bacteria; phylum Bacillota; class Clostridia; order Christensenellales; family Borkfalkiaceae; genus Coproplasma. Next base: position 46,235 of record CANOUP010000010.1, read on the forward strand.
TGCGTGCTTACGGCAACCTTTTTATCTACTGTAACGGCGTGTCTTATTTGCAGGGTAATGTAATTTACTCTATCGCTTTAAGACTTTCGTTCATATCTATTTTTACAATCTTGCGCCTTAAAATAAGCGTCACCGCGCCCGTAAACAGCAGTACGATGAACGGAAGCACAAGCCACATAAACCAGCTTACCGCGCCCAGCGTGCCGAAGCCCATGGTATTGAAAACCAGAAGAAGCAGAAGCGCGGACATCGGATACCCGAAAATAATGCCTATCACGGAATTGATATACACCTCGCGGTAAATGTAGCCGGTAACCTCTTTGTCGTAATAGCCTAAAACCATCAGCGTAGCTATTTCGCGGTTGCGCTCGCTTATGTTTATATTGGTCAGCGTATAGATGACGACCGCCGTCAAAAGCCCCGCAAACGCGACTATAACCAGCGCAATGCCCATTATCGCCGCCGAACCGAAGTCGTGGAAAAGGCACATATCGAGTATTCCCAGCCCCGCCATTACCAGCGCGGTGGAAAACGCGACGGAAATTACCGTCATAAAAAACCTTGATTTATACCTTAAAACGTTGCGCACCGTAGACTTGTACTTGAAGGACAGCCTGTTCCATATAAAGGGTATCTTTTCGATTATGACCTTTTTGCCCGCGCGCGGGGGCTTGGGTCTTAACAGCGACGCGGGGCGGGAGCCCGTAAGTTTATACCCCGCCAGCGCCGTCGCGCCCACCGCCGAAACTACGATAAGCGTAAAAGCAATTATATAGAACACTATCGCGACGCTTGAAGAAATGGGGGGCATAAAGAAGCTGTAATTGAACACATAGCATATAAGGTACGCAAGTCCTATACCCACGAAGTAGGCTCCTCCCCCGCCCAGCCCCGTCGCGATTAACGCGAACAGCAGGTATTTTGAAATTATGCCCGTCGAGGAATAGCCCAGCGTCTTTAAGCAGGCAATCTGCGGACGCTCCTCCTCGATAAGCCTCGTCATATTGGAAAGCACGACCAGCGCGGTCACGATTAAAAACGCAACCATTAAAATATAGCCTATGCCCTCCACCTTTTCGCTGTAAGAATAAAGCGACTTGAAGGAGTAATTTTCGTAAAGCGTAAGAACCTCCGCGCCGGGAAGGGCGGACGCAATACTTTCCTTCGCACCGTCCGTAAACGTTTTGTACCTTGCCGAAAAGCAACCGAAAATATCTCTGTCCCCTACGGCTACGTAAATATCGCCGTCCGCTATCAGCGGGGTGTCGGGAAGGAAACTCATAAGGTCGCGCTGTGAAGGGATTAAGTCCTTGGAAACGTAATAAATATTTTCCAGACAGTCCATATCCGCCGTGCCGACGGTTGTGTCGGGTACTTCCGCGCCGTCGTTGTTATAGCTCGGCTCGCCGTCGTTGGCAATGGTTAAAGGGCTTTGTATGACCGCGCTTACGGTTACCTTTTCGGGTTCGAGCTTTTCGAGAAGTTTTTTAAAAGCAGGGTCTATCTCTTCGCCGTTCTGTTCGGCAAGCTTTATCAAAATATCGGCAAAATCTATTTCCTGCCGTGCGCCGACTTCTTCGCCCTTCAAAACGTTGTCGGGATTTTCGACGTATATGCCGTGCGCGCCGTCGGATTTCTCTCCCTCTATAATGTCGGGCACGCTTACCGTCCAGTTATCGAAATCGAGAAAATAATAGCGCACGGACCGCTTTTCGCCGACGGAAATATCTATGGAATTGCCCGTGTTTATCACGGCGTTTTCGCCGAAAAGCTCCCTCGCTTTATCGACGTCCGACTGCGTAAAACCGCCTTCCGCCGTGCTTTTTATAACAAAGTCGCCTACGTTTTTTGCGCGGTAATACTCGTCGAGCGATTTGTTTATCTTATCGGTGGACGAACCTACGCCCGAACAGAAGCCGACGGAAATAAGCACCATAAATACGAGCGATACAAAGCGGGTGACGTGCTTTGCGAACATACGCCAAAGCGTCTTTAAATAAGTCTTTATCACCACTCTATCTCCTCGATAGGCACGGGACGTGCGTTCGTTTCGATGCGCTCTATCCTTCCGCTTTTTATGTAGACAACCTTATCCGCCATATCTTTGAGCGCGGAATTGTGAGTTACCACTATTACCAGCCGTTTGCGCTGTTTGGAAACGTCGTGCAAAAGTTTTAAAATCTTTTTGCCCGTATTGTAGTCAAGCGCGCCGGTCGGCTCGTCGCATAGCAGAAGTTTGGGGTTTTTAGCCATAGCGCGGGCGATTGAAACCCTCTGCTGTTCTCCGCCCGACAGCTGTGCGGGAAAGTTGTTAAGTCTTTCGCCCAGCCCCACTTCCTTTAAAATTTCTTCGGGCGAGAGGTGGTCTTTGCAAATTTCCACCGCAATTTCCACGTTTTCCAGCGCAGTCAGATTGGGCATTAAATTGTAAAACTGGAACACGAACCCCACGTCGTTGCGGCGGTATTCGGTAAGTCCGCGCTTGTTGAGAGAGGTTACTTCCTTGTCGCCGAGCTTAATTACCCCTTCCGTTGCGCAGTCCATACCGCCCAGAAGGTTCAAAAGCGTTGTTTTGCCCGCGCCCGAAGAGCCGAGAACAACGGCGAAATCGCCGTCTTCCAGGCCGAAAGTTACTTCCTTTAAAGCTTCTACCGTGACAGTGCCGACCTTATAATTTTTTCCTACGTTGGAAAGTTCGAGAAAACTCATACCGTCCCCCTCTCCGTTTTATATAGTTTGTTACAGTTTAAACATTAAAAAAATAATTGTCAAGAATAACAAATCGCGTTTGTAAGCCAAACGCGATTTTTCACAGGAATATCAGAAAAAGTTGTCTTTTAATGCCTTGCCGTCAAACTGCGCGTACATTTCGCGGTACGACTGCATTTCGTTAAAGACATACCGCATCTTTTCGGTATAGCTTACTATGTCCTTTTCGTACTTCTCGTCGGAAGCAATGCGCGCTTTGAAGTTATTATACTTTACTCCTACGCCCAAAACAAACAGCACTACGCCCGCAAGTTCGCACCCGATAAGCCCGGCATATGCGCCCGCATTGCCTATGACACCGCTAAGGCAGAAAAGCACTATGCCCGCAACGGCAAGTATTCCGCCGAATACCATGCAGAGAATAAACTTCAAATCGCTTAGCTTAGCTTTCTCGCCGTCGCGGCGTTTGGCGCAGAAGGTTTTTATGTCCTCTTCTTCCTTGGAAATATCGTTTAAAAGCGTGCGCGTGCGGTACTCGCCGAGATTGAGCGTAACGCTTTCGGTGTACTTGGAGCGGTATTCGGAAACGTACTTTTTGTACGCGCGTTTATACGCGCGCCTGCACTTTGAATAGGAATACTCTTTAAGTTTTTCCTTGCCCGCGTAATTTTCGTTTTCACCCAGCCATTCGAAAAGACAGTCTTCGAGGTCTACGTCCGAAACGCTTTCGGCTTTCTGCCTGACTTTTAGCTCCATCGCGCCTTCTACGTCGCCCTTTCTCTCTATTATGCGCTCGTGGTCGGCTATCTTGTCGTAAATTTCCTGCGACCTGGGCGAATTGCAATCGTCGACGGTTATATCGAAAAGCTTTATTATTACTTCCTTTTTATAATCGCTTTGCGCCTTTTTATTGAACTTCTGTAAATACCCCGCGATTTCCTCGTTATTCATCGCGCCGTAAAGCGCCTGCGACAGATTGCCCGCTTCCTCTATGCACTCGTTCATATACCTGAACTCGGGCGGTTTTACCGTCATAAGACTGCGGTAGGTATCGAGAAGTTTGCCCGTTCTGTTTTCCCCCTCGATTTCGCCGACGGAGTTCAAACCTATATATTTTTTAAGCTGTTCGCCGAACTTACCGATATCCGTCAGGGCAAGAAGGGTAAGCATTTTAAACTGTTCCTTCTCCCCTCCGCTTATCGGGCGGACGGTAAGTTTTTCGAACCAGTGACGCATACTCTCTTCGTCGTTGCGCCTTAACGCGACGGCGAAGTACACCCAGGCGCTTTTGCGCGGATTGAGGTCGAGCGCCGCTTTTCGCGCGCGTTCGGCCGCCTCGGCTTCACCGCGCTTCGTAAGCTGTAAATCCATCATTATATAGCTTAAAAAGAAGTCCTTGGTCATTATGTGCAGCTTTTCGGACTGGACGTCAATCACCTCTTCGCTTGCAAGCTTGTTTTCCTCGTTTTCGATGATTGCGGTTACCATTCTCTTAACCGTCTTTTCGTTGCCCTGCTGGTTTCTGAGGTCGTTTTTAAGCTTTCTTATCTCTTTGTAGGAATTTTCTATTATCTTGAACCGCGCCGTTATCGCGCCGATGTCGTCGGCAACGGCGGAAACGTTTTTAAGCGTGCCGTCGCCCGAGTTGAGCGTGGAATGCCCCGTATCCAGCGCATGCACGGCGTTAGACTGCGCGGTGCGCACGCCGTTGAGAGCGCTGTTAAGCGTGCTCGTCATCTGGTTTATTTCGCCGCGCATCTGCGAGTTTTCGTTTTCAATGCTTCTAAGCTCGCTTTCAAGACGGCTTATATCGCTCTGTGTTACTGCCATATTCAGCTCCTTCCCCCCGAAGCGGGAACCGCGCGTTCGCTTCCCCACCGCCTAGAACGCTCAATCTGTTCGGGCTGGGAAAAGGCTATGCCCACGGTCGCTTCAAAAGATTTTTTAAGAGAGGAATAACTTTCGGTAATGCCGTCGGTGTATTCCCTTTCGGCGGAAGTTTTTACCGCCGACTCTATATCGGCGTAGGAAAAACCATCCGATATTCGTGCAAGTTCGTTAAACTGTTTTTCGTCGGGCGCGAAGGACAGGCACATTCCGCAATAAAGCTTTATCGCGCTGAGCCTTTCCTCTTCCGACGGCAGGTCGACGTAAAATATTTCGCTAAGCCTGCCCTTTCTGAAAAGTTCGGGAGGCATTAATGAAACGTCGTTCGCCGTAGCGACGAGGAACACCCGCCCCGAATACTCTTGAAGCCAGTAGAGGAAGCTTCCCAAAAGGCGTTTGGCGGTGTCGTTATCTCCCCCGCTGTACAGCTCTTTTTCTATTTCGTCTATCCACAGCACGCAGGGACTTACGCTTTCCGCGTATTCGAGCGCGATGCGCATATTCTTTTCGCTTTCGCCTACGTATTTGTCGAACAGCGCGCCTATGTCGAACCTGTAAAGCGGCAACTGCCATTTGTCGGCTATAAGCTTTGCCGAAAGTGACTTTCCGCACCCCGGCACGCCGGCAAGCAGTATGCCCTTAGGCGGGGACAGACGCTTTTTTTCAAGCTCTTCGCGAGGGGCGAAAAATATCTTTTTCTTCCTGTCCAGCCACTCCTTCAAACCTTCCAGCCCCGCGGAACGCACGTTGCCCGTTTCAGTGCGGGTAATGGAAACGACCTTGCCGAAAAGTCTGTCCTTGCGCATTGCTATGTAATTCAGGTTGGCGAACGTAAGCCCGCCTTCCAGACAGGAAGCATACCTTAAAATGGTATTCAGCTGTAAAGCCGTATAGCCCGAAAGCACCGTCGACGCAAGCGGTATGTCCGCTTCGAAATTCTTTATCCTGTTTTTACGGACAAATTCTTTTATTATGTTTTCGCGCTCCGGCTGCGAAGGCAGGTCGAGTTTGAGATACATTCCCAGCCTGCCGAGGCTTTGCCATACCGCCTCGTGCGTGACCGCGATTACCGTGCTCTTTCTCTCGGAAGCCAGCCGTACGATATTTTTAAGCTTGCGCGAAAACGAAGTGTCCGCGTCGAGGTATCTCACGTCGCCGAGCGCGAATACGGAACCCGTCTTTTTTTTGAGCACTTCCTCGATATACCCGAGCGGTTCCCCGCCCGCGTCCGCGGTACGCTCCCCGCGCCTCAGCTCGGTAAACTGGTCGCATTCGGTATAAAAATCTATTTCTGTATTGAGTGCGCGCGCAACTTCGCAAAGCGCCGTCTGCGCCCTGTCCCTCTCCTCGGTGTCGAGAATTACGAGGGGAGTGCGCGAAGCGACGCACGCGGTCAGCTCGCGTATTATTTCGCCGTATGCGCTCATATGTTCTCCTTGACAAGCACGCGTTCGAGCATGCTAAGTTCGAATTGTACGTCGGCGCTGTCGGGATAAACCGCACCGACGTTGGTTATGACGCTTCTTGCGACCCTTACTATTTCTCCCGTAAGATTGTCGCTGTCGCACTTTTTTATAAAGCTGAGCTTTTTGTAAAAGAAAAGCCTTTTGATATATGCCGAGTAGCGTCTTAAACAGTATACCGCCGTTATCTGCCCGCCGTTTACATCTATCTGTCCGCCCGCCGTATCCAGCCCGCGCGTGACCGCGTCGGATATGCGGTTAAACAGCGCGGAATACGACTGCTTTTTTTCAAGCTTTCCGCGCGACAGAAAGGCGCAAGATTCTACGGTAAGAGGGTTTTTAAGCGCCGAGTCCCATTCGGCGTAGCCCGACGGTCCCTTTAACCTCATTGTTTTTTGTATTTCGAAGGGGGCTCTATACTCCACTTCGGAAGCTTTTTATTTATTTCTTTAAGCTGCTCCGTAGAAAGCACGTTCGCGCCCTCGTCGCCGAACAGCGACAAATCCAGCCCGAAGCTGTCAGCCTCGTCCGCCTTGTTTTCTGTCTTGATGTTTTTTTCGTCCATACGTCTTTCTCCTTACATTCTCACAAGTTTTTGCACGACTTCTTCTTTGACCGCCGTCATCTTTTCGAACGCTTCGCGGTAACCTTCAAGTTCGTCCAGACAGGCGTACAGCGTATCGACTGCCCGCTGTATGCGCTTGGGGAAACCTTTGAATTTTGCGACTGTCGTCAAAACGACTATGAGTGCGAGAACAACGAACAGCCCCGCGCCCGCTATGTAGCCGTAGAACGTAGCCGTCATACCTATAACACAGCCGAGTATTAGCGCAACGACGGCGATAACCGTTGAAACAATGTTGAATTTGGTAAACACGAGAAGCTTTGACCGCTCTGCGTTAAACTTGTCGCGCAGACCTTTTTCGACGGCTTCCCTGTCCTTGCCGTCCGTGGTGTCCTCCCACAAATCGATTTTGAGCTTGAACGTACCGGGCGCGGAGCTCTTTACGTCGTGGTCGTAGGCGTTGAGCGCGGAAACGAACCAGTCCTTTGTTTTCTGGACGGCGAATTTCTGCACGCTCTTGTCGACGCCCTTGGGATAGACCGCCCAGCGGAACATCTGCTCGCCTATGTTGGGCGCGTCCTTTACGCCCTCCATATATACTGCGTACTGTTTTTTCGCCGATTCCACGTCGCCCTTGTGCTCCATTACGAGCTCGTAGAACTTTTTCTCTTTTTCAAGCCTTAACTCTTCCTCGTCGTAGTTGGTGACAAGGTCGTCGAGAAGCTTGTCAATGCTCTTTACAAAGTCGTCGCCGCAGTTGAATTCCGCGATTTCGTCCAGCTCGTCTACCCTTTTGAGCACCGCCTTGTACCTGCTTGCGTTGACGAGCGAAGAGTTGATTTCGGCAAGGTTTGAACAGTGCTCGTCCAAAACGTTGGTCGTATAGCTCCACTTGTCGGAAGGCAGGCTGTTTACGTATTTTGAATAATCCCCGACGAGCCCCGCGGAAATTTCCGCGTCCGAACCGAGTTCGGTTATCCAGCTTTCGACCATATTCTGCACGTAATCGTCAAGCTGCGAATCCCTGCCGAAAACGCCGAAAAGATAAGCTTGCAGCAAAAGCGCGGTTTCGCGCGGGGGATGAACGGCTTCGACCGAGCCGAAATATTCGTACAGCCACGAGCGCGCTTCAAGATGACGGCCGAAACGCAGGTTGAGAAGGCAGAAAAACAGCGAAGTCTTGTTTGCGTCCCTTCTCACCGCTTCGGCGACAGCGTTGGAACACAGTTCCCTGTCGTCCTGTATCCACGCGCATATGCCGATGAAAGCATACGAAAGCCAGTAACGCGACGTGGACATCCACAGCTCCTGACTGAGTTTTGCGATTGTAGAGTTGCGCGCAAGGTTTATGTCGAAATCCTTTATTACGCCTATTACCGAACGGCGCACCGTCTGGTAGGGCGCAAGCTGGGAATTGATTTCCTGATTGATTTTTAAAATGTTTTCGTGCGCAATCTGTTCCTGTTCGCCCTCGATAATCTTAGTGCGCAAATCGACGATTTTTTTGTTTACGCCGTTGACTGTCTTGTCGATTTTGTCCAGCGCGGTATGCACTTTTTGCGACTGGTTGGAAACTTCCTGTACGAACCCCGAAGCCGTACTTTGAAGTTCGGATACAAGCTGTGCGGTATTAGCCATTTTTTGCCTCCTTCAAAACGTTTATAAGTTCCGCGTGAACGCTGTCAGCGGTGTGATAGTCCGAACGCCACGACGCCAAACCGGCAAGCCCGTCTTCGAGCATTTTAAGACCGTTGTTAATCCTGTACTCGAAGCTTTTGCGTATTTTCGCCTTTTCCGCCTGCATAAAGTAGATGCACATTGCGAACGCGCCTGCGGAGAGGACGGCGAGCGCAATGAACGTTACGCAGGGTCCCGTCCCCCACGAGCCGATAAACCCGAGAACGGTTAAAACGGTAAACAGCGCAAACGCGCCGAAACCGCCCGCAATAAAAGCTTTAAGCGATTTCACCGCTTTGTCGGCTTTTATGCTGTTTTTTACCAGTCCGTCGTAATATTTCAAAAGCACGGGTTTGTTGGTTTCGAAACTGTTTTCGTCCCCGCGCATTTTACAGTCCTCTATTTGGAAATCGTATTCCTTTTTTTCCTTTTTGCGGTAAGAAGAAAAACGCTCGGCGCCCTGTATGCAGTCGCTCCTTACAAAGTCGAAGGCGAATTTTTTTACCCTCGGGTCGGCTTTGGACTTTACGTCGAGCACCGCGTTGAGCATAATCAGCGTCATATTGCGTGTTCTGTCGCGTTCCATGGCATAGCTTTCGTAAGATTTTTTCGCTTCGGCAATGTTTCCGTTTGCCTTTACGACCATTTCTTCGTAGCGTATCTTATCGAGAAGCATTTGCTCGGCGTCGTCGTTGGAAGAAATGAGCGAGTGAAGCGCGTCCTCTATTCTCTCTGCAAGCCTGTCGGAAAGCTCGGTTCCGTCGTTTATCACCCCGGAAAAATAATCCCTCAGCTTTGCGTTTTTCTCCGCGCAGGACAGCATATCTATCATTTCCGGGTAGTCCGCGCAGATATGTTTAAGCGCAAGATATTCCTTGTCCGTGACGGACAGGAATGCGTTAAAGTAGTTGTCAACGCTCTCCCTTACGTCCTTGCCCGCCTTGACGTCGTCGCGCGCCTGTTTCAACAGCTCGCGCATGCGGTTGTAAACGGCTTTGGCAAATTCGGCGTCCGAACCCAGCGCCCCGCACAAAAGCACTTGAAGTATGTAGATGATTTCGTCGCCTACGCCGTCGGCGTCGACAAGTCCGAAATACACCTCGTACCACTGTTTTGCGCTTTCTATGCGGTTGAAGCGCAGGCTTGCCAGCAGATAGAAAAGCGCGGACTTGCGTTCGTTAATCTGCATACTCTGCGACACCGCGCGTTCGCACGCTTCTTTCTCGTCCGACACCCACAGCGTAACCGCCATAGCGGCGTACGCCAGCCAGTAATCTGTGTTTGCGAGATAGGTCTTTTCTACCAGTTCGCGCGGTTCGTCGCTCGTCCACAGGTTCGCGTCGAAGCCTATGATATAGCCCAGCGCGATACGGCGGAGCGTCTTGTAGAAGCCGTACTTGGTTTCGTACTTTTCCATATCGTCGTAAAGATTTTTGGAAGCCGTACTGCCCGTTTTCAGCATCGAATAGCTTTCCGCCAAATCGTCGAGAGTACGCGACACGTTTTCCGCTATAACGCGTTCCTTGTCGGTATTCTGCGCCGTGGAATCGAGAGGCGGAACTACCGCGCTTTTAAGCTTGCTTATTATGTTAAGCCCGTTATAAACGTCCGTCTGGCATTCCTGAACTTCGTATACAAGGCGGTTGTGCTCTTCCGCGGCGGCGTTGCGCCTGGCGACAAGACTGTTGTAACGGTTTACAAGCTCGGCTTGGTGTTCCTGTTCGTATTCGGTCATTATTCCCTCCTTATTTTATTGCTTTGGCGATTTCGCTCTTAACGTCGCTTGACAGCGCGCACTCGCCCAAATAATCGGCAAACTTTGTTTTCTTGCCGTTGAACAGCATTTTTTCGTCGGCTTTAAGCCCGCACTTTCTGAGATACGCGACCGCTTCCGAACTTCCGTCGCCTTTGCCCGTCATCGAAAGCAGATAAGCCTGCAACAGGTTGCACTCCACCCCGCCCATCTTTACTTCCACGCGCTTGGGTTTTGCGACGAAGCGCATAAGGCTAATCAGAAGCGCGTCCTTGACCTTTATGTCCCCCTTAAACTCGCACACGAATCTGACGACGCCTTCCTCGGGCATAATTCTTATATATCCCGCTATCAGCGGAAGCACGGTTTCGTATCCTTCAATCAACGCTTCATAGTGCTTGACGAACGTTTCGCGCGCGCTTCCCGGTTTTTTTTCGAGGTAGTCTTTAAGGCGGTCAACGTACTCTTCGCCGTAAGCGGAAGGCAGGATATTAAGATAAATTTCCAGCGCCCTGTCGCTTAAACGGTAATCCTTGAAAAATCCGAGAATTTCGCGCTTGTCGTACTCGTTTTCACGGCTCGAAAGATATTTTTCGATTACTTCGTCCGTTTTCGCGCTCTTGCCCGATTTGGGTGCAAGTATGCGCATAAATTCTTTTTTGAGCGGGTCGTTGCCGAGAAGCAGTCCTTCGTACGCCGAACCGTCTATGACGGGCACGTACTCGCTTAACACTTTTACGTTGTCCAGCCTTTCCGCGCCGTTGCTTCTTATAGACTGGATAAGAAGCGTTTCCGCAAGCTTTTTATCCATATTGAACGCAAACAGCTCGTTTTTTATGCTGTTAAGATTGCAGTTGTTTATCAGCCTCTGCATATCGTAGGCGCCTATCTTTGTCACGCCCGCGCCGAAACGCAGATATTTTAATATTTCTTTGGCTACCGCGGCACCGCCGTTCGAAGCTATCGTTACAAGCTTATCGACCGTCACGCCGTCTACGGGACCCGTGCCGAGGTTGCTTACCACCGTCTTTGCGCCGTATGCGTCGCCGATATTCGAAAGAGCTCCTCCCAGTCCCAGCGCGTTCAGCCTTAATTTGTTGGCGGTCATTATAGAAACCACCGCGAGCGCGACGCCCGTGTCCGTACACTCGGACAGATAACCGTTCAGGCTGTCCTCCGATTTTTCGGTACAGTCCGTCTTGTCGGCTATGCCCATGAGAAGGGTAAGCTTTTGTTCCCCGCGGAAATTCTTTAAAAACGATAATAAAAGCGTGTCGCCGTCAAGGCGGGGAACGGCGCGCATTACCTCGATAACGTCGTCGAAGCGGTTGTTGACGAACAACATATTGACGAGCTCGTTTATTATGCGCGTATCGTACAGCTGACCGCAATCTATCAAGTCGAGCACGAAGCACTGGCGTTTATAGTCCCTTATCGCGCCGAAGCACTTTGCAAGGTACGCCAAAAGCTTTGCGTTGCCTATTTCGGAGTATACGTTTCTTTCGCCCAGCGTAATCGCGGGACAGTTGCGCTTTATCGATTGTGAAATGTTGCCGACGTTGGCTATGCACTGCTGTCTTTCCGCGGGGGAAGCCTTCGTCATTTTGGCAAGTTCAAGGCAGAGTTCGGATATAAGTTGAAGTTCGCCGGGGTTATAGCGTTTTTGCATAACGGATATGACGCGCTCGGCTTCGAACGTATTGCCCGCCGTCATACACGTAAGCGCCATTACGAAAACTTCGGTCAGGTCCTTGGCTTCGAAGGTAAAACCGCCCGCGTATTTTTGCAGAACCTCGTCCACGTACGCTTTGTCTATTACGGGCGCGGGCCGGGGCGCGGGCTTATTCTTCTCTTCGCCGTCGGCGAAAGCCAGAGCGGTATTCAGCCAGTTTGCAGAAAGCGAGCTTATGGGTTCGCGCTTCTGGAAAGCCATTCTGAGAACGGACGGAAACTCGTTTTCGTTGAGTCCGCCGTGCACGACCTGTAATTTTTTACCGCTGAGCGCAAGGAAACGGCTCCATACGTTACGGCTCTTTTCAAGGGTGGAAATGCTGTCCGCGACAATGTACATCACGGACGAACTTTCGATGGCGGGATATATGTAAGCTTCCGCGCTAACGCCCTTAGGCGAAATGCCGTCGGGAGCGAACACCTTGCGCCCCCGCGCTTCGAGCGCGCTTTTGAGCGCGGACGACGCCGAGCGCTCGTTTGCGCTTTCGCCGCCGTAAACGAAAACCTCGTACGCAGTCTGCGTTTTGCTTATCTCGTAGGTCTGCGAACGTATGCGCTCTATCTCGTTCGCCTTCATGGTATACACTTCGCGCTCGCCCGCACCGCACTTTTCGATTACCTTGCGGTAAGCGGTATTGTCGAGGAACGAATGCCTTGACAGCCTGTTCGTCAAAGGACGGGGACTGCCGTTGCCGTCGGTATATTCGATACCGAACTCGGCAAGCGCCGCGCCCCAATACGCGCGGATTTCGTCGGGGTACGTCTTTGTTATTACCCTGTACGTTTCGGCCGCGTCGTCATAACGGCGCAACGCCATATAGTTGCCCGCCTGGCTCAACTGCATAGCAAGCTGTTCGGGAACGGGCTTGCCCTGTTCCTCTCCCGCTTTATATTTATTTCTGCAACACTTGCACTGTAAAGTATCCGCCGAGATTTGGTTAAGTGTGCCCCCGCAGGATTTACATATAGAAAATTTATTCATACCAGCTTGCTCCGCAAATCAGACAAAAAATATTATTTTCCGACATTTTTCGGGTTGTGTGAAACAATTTTACCATTTTTTCACACTACTGTCAATAAAATGCTAAAAATAGTTAAACCGATAACTGAATTTTTTGTTTCACGGCGACGTTTTTTTATTGACAATCGGGCGATTATGCATTAAACTGACCGTATGCTGACATGGCGGAACTGGCAGACGCGCAGGACTTAGAATCCTGTGGGCAACCGTGCAGGTTCGACCCCTGTTGTCAGCACCAAAAAAAATACCGTATTTTGTCGGAAGACAGAATACGGTATTTTTTTATTAAATTAACGCATCGGATTCGATCCCCGTATAAACGACAAGCGTTATCGTCGGAAGTCCCCGTCCCTGCCGCCGGCGAAGCGCGCTTCGCCGGCGGCAGGGTGCTTTTATGCCGTAAAATTTTTGTTCGGACGCTTTTTTATCTTGCTGTGGTAGAAATAGTTTACCATAACGGGCGGCGCGCCGAACGGGCGGACAAACGAGTCGTCGTTTGTTTTATATTCCAGCCCCTGTTCGCTTGCGAACGCCTGCAACTGCGCGTCAAGCATCTGCCAGTACATATTGTTGCCCTTATTGTAAATATCGTTATATAGTTCCGTCAATTCGGGGTGTTCGGATTTTATGTATTCCATTATAACGGGTCTGAAATTCCCGCGGAGATTAAGATTTTCAAGCCAAATAAGGTTGCAATAATTTTTTACACGCCCGACGATTGCTTTAACGTCGGTTATTTCGGGGAATATGGGCGAAATAAAACAAGTGGTTCTTATCCCCGCGCCGTGAAAAGCTTTCATGGCGTTCAGCCTGCGCTCTATCGAAACGCCTTTGTCCATATCGTTCTTAAAGTTTTCATCGAGGGTATTTACGGACCACGAAACGCGGGCGCCGGGAAATGTCTTTATAAGTTCCAAATCGCGCAGAATAAGGTCGCTTTTCGTCGCAATCGAAATTTTGGCTCCACTTCCGCGCAACTCTTCCAAGAGAGCGCGCGTACGGCGGTACTTTTCTTCGGCAGGCTGGTACGGGTCGGTCACGGAACCTATAAACAGCTCTTTGCCTTCGTACTTTTCAGGTTTTTTTAAGGGCTTCCAGTACTTAACGTCTATAAAGTCGCCCCAGGCTTCCGCGTGACCCGTAAAGCGCTTCATAAAGCAGGCGTAACAGTATTTGCAGGCGTGTTCGCAACCGACGTAAGGATTGACGGAATAATCGCAAGCGGGCAGGTTGCTCTTAGTGATAACTCCGTTTACCTCTGTTTCTCTTATCGCCGTTTCCATATTAAACCCCCGTTAATTATCTGTTGTCTATTTTTTCGGGATACATATCGTGCCGCGAAAGCCTGTCCCAGGCAACCTGCTCCCACTTGGTGCCCTTTTTCCCGTAGTTACAGTAAGGGTCAATGGAAATTCCGCCGCGGGGCAGAAATTTGCCCCATACTTCGATATATGCGGGGTCCATCAAATCAATAAGGTCGTTCATAATTATGTTCACGCAGTCTTCGTGAAAATCGCCGCGGTTTCTGAACCCGAAAAGATACAGCTTTAAAGACTTACTTTCAACCATCTTTTCGCGCGGTACGTATGATATATAGACCGTTGCAAAATCGGGCTGACCCGTAATGGGGCAAAGGCTTGTAAATTCGGGGCAGTTGAACTTTACGAAATAATCCCTTCCCGGATGTTTGTTTGCAAACGTTTCCAAAACGGACGGGTCGTAAGTCTGCGGATATTTAACGTTGTTGTTCCCGAGCAGGGTAATACCTTCGTTCTGTTTTTCTCTCGGCATATTATTCTCCTTTTATTGCAGGGTCTTCGATTCCGTTGGCTTTAAACGCCTCGGCGCGGTCGCGACAGGTAGCGCATACGCCGCAAGGTCTTTCGCCGCCCGAATAACAGCTCCAGGTATATTTGTACGGAACTCCGAGTTCAAGCCCCTTTTTTACTACCTGAGATTTGTTTAAGTTTACAAAGGGCGCAAGAATTTTAAGCTGTCCTCCGCTGCCCGTATAAATTGCTTCGCCCATAGCGGAATTGAACTTTTCGCTGCAATCGGGATAGGCGTTGCCCGCCGCGTCGTCGCT
>CANOUP010000011.1 GCA_947570625.1 uncultured Clostridia bacterium
TTACGGCGACAGCGCGGACTATTCCGATACCGACAATTCCGACGGTTCTTATTAAAGAAATGTTCCCTGCGGGCAGTTTGCCCGCAGGGAATTTAATTAGATATAAAAAAATTAAAAAACAGGTCAAAAACGCTTGTAATTTTAAGCGCGTTTATATATAATAATTAGCGTAATTGGGGTGTCGCCAAGCGGTAAGGCAACGGACTCTGACTCCGTCATTCGTTGGTTCAAATCCAGCTACCCCAGCCAAAAACGCTGTTTTTCGTTCATTTTTAGCGAAATGTAAACGAAGAATGGCGTTTTTTTATGCCCGAAACGCCGAGATTTGCGTGTAACTTGCGTGTAAACTACGGCTATTATACATTATAGTTTACTTTCTCGCCCTCTCTCTTCAAAAACTCACGCGAAAAATGCGTATATACGTTACTCGTCTGCGTATTGTCCGCGGCGTGCCCCGCCCATACCGAAACGACTTCGCGCGGAACTCCGCACTCCTGCGACCTCGTGATAAAGGTGTGCCGAAGCTCGTGCAAGTGGTGTTTAGGCATAAGCCGTTTCATTGCTTGCGTAAGCGCGTCGGGACGAACGCCCCGCAGCTCTTCGAGCTCGAAGCTCGTCAGCCATTTCGCAAGCATTGGCGTTATCGGAATTATACGGCGTTTCTCGTTATAACCTTTCCGCACCTTTGCGCAGATAACCGAAACGAAGCCGTCCTCGATTACCGCGCTTGCAAGCTCCGAACGCCGAATACCCGTGTATAGTAGAAATATAAGCGCGTGCTTAATTTCCTTATCGCATTTGCTGGCGACAAGCAACCGAAGAAATTCCCGTTCCTCTTCGAGCGTTAGCGCAACGCCGTTTTGCTCCTCGTACTGGGGCGGTTTTACAAACCGCATAGGCGACTTTTCTATGAGCTCTTCGCCGAGCGCAAACTCGAATATCGATTTCAAAGCCTGATAAATTTTATCCGCTGTCCTGTACTTCTTGCAATCTATAAAAGCGTTTATAAGCTCCTGACAGTCAGACTGTTTCAGTTCGGAAAGCTTGCGCCCTTCAAAGGCGGGGAAAATGTTTGCCCGAAATAAGCTTTCGTAATGCTCGTATGTAGTCGGCTTGATTAACGGCTTTCGCAGTTCCAACCACCGCGCCGCAACAACGCAAAACAGCGGTAGAGGTTGACGCTCTTCGGGAACGGCAACGGATTTAGGTTGTTTCCCTTTTACAGGTTTGCCACCGTTGCGAATATCTTGAATAAAACGGCGTACGGCTTCGTCGCGGTTTTTTGACGAACCGAAATACGAAATGCCGTCTATCTGCTTACGCACTTCATAAACGCCCGTTTCCTCGCGGTAACTTATGTTTTTTTGATTTTTAAATTTTTCAATTAGATTTTTAGGCAATGCTTTAATCTCCTTTTCTGTGAAATTCAAGCCTGCGCTTTCTTCCTTGTTTTTAACCTCCTTAACCGCCCGCGGGAAAAGTAATATTTTTCCGTCGGCGTTTTTTTTACGTCCTCGATAAATTGCGCGTACTCGGTTTCGTCCGCGTCGATTAGTTCGAGAAATTTAACCGACAGCGCGAAAAATTGCTCGGCTAACGGTTTAAGTCTTTGTAATTCCTTCATTTTTATTTCTCCTTTGCGTAATGTCGCAAAGGATATTTTAAACCTTTTTACGAGTGCTGTCCGCGTCTTTTTTCGCCCAGCTCCGCACTGCGTCCAAAGTCATACTTTGCAAGTAAGGCGAAATACTGCGATAAAGCCGTAATAACTCCCGCTCGTCGGCGGTCATACTCTCGCCCATCGGCGCGACAGTAGGCGCGCCGAAATCGTCTTCAAGTCCGAGCAGATAATCAACAGATACTTCAAAATACGAAGCAATTTTTGTAAGCGAGATTATACTCGGCTCACTTCTATTATTTTCCCACTCGCAAATACAATTCGGAGTTAATCCTAAAAAAGACGATAATTTTTTTTGTGTGCACTGTGTAGCTGTTCGAAGCTCTTTTAATCGTGTCGCAAATGAATCCATAATTTGATTATACAGAAATTCTGTGTAAAAACTTGACTACACAGAATTGCTGTGATATAATTGACGCAAAACACAGAAACTCTGTATTTCTCAAAACGCCGTTCGAGTAAATATTCGTCCCGAGGCTATCGGGCGCCAGAACGCAAAATACGCGGTCTAAAAGCATATTGCATTTCCGCTGACAACAAAAAGGAGAATAAATGAGCAATACTGATTTACTACCTTGCGAAGTCAACGCGCAGACAACCTGCGCGACGTGCAACCTGCATAACAACGGTTGCCCTATCGAGTTAATGTGCGGAGTTAAAGGCGCTTATGACATCGTCAAAGCGCTTAACCCCATAAAGACAATGCCCAGAGCGGGCGCGGATATTCCCGCGCTTGTAAAAGCACAGTTCCCCGATTACTACAATTATTTCAATAAACATTTAGATTGGAACGACCTTGACGGGATACTCGACTTTCTATACTTCCACGCAAAGATTTTACACGTTATCGAAGCCCAACAGCTTATAGATTTAATCGAAAGCAACTGCGAGGTAAAAAAATGATAAAAGTCAGATTATGGGGCGAGCTGGAAGAAGTCAATAAACTCGCAGAACTTATAAGCGGCTTAACGCCGCGGATACGGGTGTTAAGTTGTTCGCGAAATTATTCGGACAGAGGCGCAAGCGTTTATAACCGCGTGTATATAGAAGTTGAGCTTCACTCGGCGGCGACAATAAATAAAGACTTTGAACAAAGCCTTGCGCCGATTAAACAGCCGAAAACATAACACAGGCTATCACACGGGGCAAACCGTTGATATAAAATTAAATAAGGGGGCGGGAAAGCCCCCGAAAGGAGCAAAAGGAAAATGTCAAGAAAACACTATTCCCGAAACAGTGACGGAGCAAGCGTCAAGATAACGGCAATTATAGCGTTATTCCTTGCGGTTATCGTAGGCGCGTACGTCGTGCTTTCGTTAGTCTACAAGACGTGGAATCCCGTCAAGTGGACTCAATCAGGACAAGAGCAGACGGACAACGACGGCAACGGCGAGGACAAAGACCCGTCGGACGATAAACTCGTAAATTCGGGCGAAAACAAAGGAATATTCCTGAGGGCAAGCCGTATTTCTTCGGAACAATACGAAGATTACGGTATCGACGAACAAGCAAATACCGCATACAACATAACCGCAACGGTTAACGAGGACGCGGGCGACAAAAGCGTTGTCGGCAGTGTCAGCTGGAAAGATAACGCGAGCTCCTGGGCAACGGGTAAAAACATAGCCGATTACGTTACTTTAAATCAGACCGTGCAGTACGGGCTTGAATTCACGCTCACCGTAAATCAACCGTTCGGCGAACCCGTAATGATAAAAGTCGCTAGCTGTGCAGACGGCGGAATTTACGGTACCGCGCAGGTGGACCATTTGAAAGAGCTCGAACTGTTTACGGCAACTCTCAACCCTTCGTACGGTTCAGATTTAGGACGCGTCAACGTCGGCGATAGAATGAACACCGTAGAAATAACGCCTAAGTTCGGCGTCGGAACAATCCAGGGCACTATATCTAACTATAAGACAACCTTCACGACAAACGCCTATTTCAGAAGCGAATTAAAAGCGAAGTTTTCTGCAAATGGCAGTATCTCAGGATTTCAGCCAGTTCAAAAAATCACAACAACGGGAAAAGACTTTAAAATCCCCCTTTCGCAATTAAGAGCGGGCGGCGGCTATACCGAAGCGGCAGACATAGTTTTAAATAACTTCATAGTTGAACGCGGTCAAAACTACGGCGGAGGCTTGGAAAATGTCTCGAGCGCCTCGGCAAATTATATCGCAGGCGTTTCGAGGATTGAATATGAAATTACATACAGTTACGGCGACGAATACAGCGTCGTAAAAACCCGCCGATATGAAAACACTGATGAAATGTTTTCCGACGACCCTACAAAGCTCTATATTGCGTTCAGAAGCGACTGTCTGACGCTTATC
Source organism: uncultured Clostridia bacterium (assembly GCA_947570625.1). Classification (GTDB taxonomy): domain Bacteria; phylum Bacillota; class Clostridia; order Christensenellales; family Borkfalkiaceae; genus Coproplasma. The sequence goes on from CANOUP010000011.1 coordinate 4,012, forward strand.
AAATCGATAACGGATATTAACCTCGTGCCCGATAATATTATCGTGTACCCTGATTGACGGAGCTTAAAATGAAACAGGCAGGCAGAAAAACAAATTACGCAGTAATATTGCTTATAGCGATATTCTTCATTTTTTTCCAAACGGGCGGCGGTGCGGTTTACCGCACCGCCGTTTCGGCGCGTGCGGAAACCGAAGCTTCGAGCGTAATAAAAGACCTTACCACAGACAAAAGCTTTAATTTCTCTGACTATCCCGAAGAGCTTTACAACTTTTCAATCGAAGTCATACAGATAGCCGAGAGCGAAAACGGCGAGCTGTTTATATATACATACCAGCCCTGCCAACGCGCTATTAAACTTGTATGCAATGAAGTCAATATGTCTTTTTCGGATAAGCTCGGCGGAGAAGTCGAATATACCGCCGATTCGGATAAGCCGAAGCTATACCCTTTGAAACAGGTCAGCACGTGGGGCGTGTTCTCGAAATATCTTGTCGAGGACGTAACCGTTTCGAAGGATAGCGTACGGTATTATAACATAACTTCGCTTTACCGCAATTACGACAAGCTTGCAGACGACAGTGCGCTTAAAGACGAACACGGAATAGCGTTAAAAGTCGGGCAGTGCTGGAAAGCAGAAACAGTAAACGGTGCAGTGCAGTACGAAGTCAAAAAAATAGATACTATCACGATAACGGACTGTATATACGGAACGATACGGGTACCCGAAGGCTTTAACTTCGCTTTCTCGTATTCCTGCGATATGCACGTAATAGCAATCGATACGGATATAAAAATGGACGACCTGCTGGAAGCGGACGTCGCGTTTAAGTACTGTTATATCGAAAAAGGCATATACGGACAGGATACGGGCTATGACTGGCAGGACAAAACGGTTACGGTTAATTACAAGGAGAAAGGAACTTCCGATGACCATATATTTGGAAAAGGTTCCAAAACTTGGGATAAAATCAAGAGAGGCAGTGACTTTGTAGAAACGCTTGCGGAAGCTAAAATTAAAATGTCTGACGAAATGAAAAACGACCTATGGCAAAAAGAATGGGTAATTGCCTTTTGGGATACAAATTACGAAAACACCGCAGGCGGAGTATTAGGGTGGTTGAATTACGTCGGAGCAGTTTTCGGCGGTACTATTTACAAATCGACGGTAGTCAAAGACGCAACCGTTATCCGCTTAGAGTTTTTGAAGGACGGAAAGGTTTACAACCTCGGCGCGGTATCGGACAAGAGCGGAGATTTTGACGTTATAGGCGGAGGCGACGAAACTTTTATAGATTCCGTTAACAAAGTATTTAAGGACTTTTTCTCGAAACTGCCTTGGTGGGCGTGGTTGTTAATATTCATATTAGGCGGGTCTGTTATCATCACCGTACTTTCAATCATTTTCCCCGTTGTGCGAACGGCACTAAAAGCTATATTCTTTGCTATCGGTAAAGTGTTCAAGGCTATCTGTTGGGTAATTTGCTTGCCCTTCAAAGCCGTTGCGGCGTTGGTTAAACGCAAGGGCAAAAAATAAAATGTCTAAATTAATACTAAACCCCGAAAGTGAGGTGGTAATATTCTTCGGACCGAAAGGCAAAGGGAAATCGTCGCTTATGGGTCATTTTGCAGACGATTACCTTAAAACACAAGGACCGCAACGGCAAGAACTGTCAGAGCAACTTATACGTGAAGAAAACGCTAATCGGAAGGTACCGCTATCTTTCCCAACTGCGCCACCTATGTACTCAAATACAAAATATAAGCTTAAAACTTCGGCAGGCAAAGACTTCGAGCCTATACCCATTAAGGGCGAAGAAATCGGCATTTCGAACAACAAAGAAAATTATAAAGCTTTGTTTCCTGCTCCTTTAATCGCAATAGACGAAGCGCATAAAGAATTTAGTTCCAAAGGCGAGAACTTACATTTACCCGAGGGTCAATTTGAATTTTTTATGGAATGCCGTCACTATCACATTATTATGCTGTTAGCGGCGCCCCGCGCCGTTTTAATACATAAAGATATTCGCGCTTCGGGTTCGCGCTTCATAGAGCCACGCGAACGTATAGACGAATATGACGATTTTAAAAGGCTTTATAAAACAACTTGGCACTGTCGCGAGTTCCTGGATACAAGCGCAATCGAGGAATATATCGCTACAAACGGCAAAAGCGACGGTTACGTTGAAACAACGTACATACACAAAGGCAATATACGAGAGCTTTACGACGGATACGCGTTCCGTCATCGTTTTTATCCTAAGGAAGGTAAAGACTTTGAAACATATCATAAACATTAACTTGTCCAAAGATACCCCCGCCGAAACGCTTACTGCACTTTACACTGCATTAAAAGTTGAAAATAAAAAGTTCAAAGACAAGCAACCGTTATATGCGTTAAACGAAGATATTGAAAAACTGCACGAACGGTACGAGCAGTTATTTAAGCAAGTTAAAACTTCGCTTAACCTCTCAGAAAGGCAAATTGAAAAAGAATGCGAAACATTGAGCCAAAAATATGATTTTGAGCTTAAAGAGCTTTCCAAACTGCGTAAGGTTGATTACGATATAAAAATTGCAGAAATAAAAGCGCGGGAGAATGAGCGGAAACCTTGGCGACGCTGCTGGCTGTGGCGGTTACTGTTCAGACCGCTTACAAACCGTGCGCAGGATATAATCGAGGAGCGCGAGGAGCTAAACGCAGACATTATTCATTCTTCCGCCGAAAAAGAAATCGAGGCTGAACGTAATAAACAGCCTGAAACAGTCAAAACGCCGTCTAAACGTAAGTTAAGACGGGAAATGCGCAAAGAATTAAAAAAGATTATTGAAAGAGCCGACAACGCAAATCCAAATGAAATGTTTACCGAGCCGCAAGACGTTCCGAAGTCGGAGAACGCAGAACCCGCGCAGGAACTACCAAAAACGCAAGACAAACAATTGCCTGGGCAAATGACTTTGGACGACGTGCAACCTTTGGCACAACCGACACGCCGACCGCGACCGCCGCGAAGCTGTCGGAAATAGTAAACTTAATAACGACGTCGCTATGTAGTACAAGTTTAAACTACTTATATCGATACAAGACGGGAAACTATATGAGAACCGAAAAGATAAATTATTGTTGCGACGAATGTGAAACGGTTGCAACGTTCGCAAGCAAAGAAAAAGCACGCGCGGGAGGCTGGGCTATTGCGCGTGACAATAAAATATGCTATTGCCCGGACTGCGCGCCCTTTCACCGTTTAGGTGGCGCAAACGGCAAACGCACTGCACCCCGCCGCTGGCTTCCCGAAGGCTGGGAGCAATTAAGCTTTAAAACAAAGTAAAAAGGAAAAAACGCTATGTCCGATACGGCAACGGTAAAACTGAATATAACCGAAACAACGTACACGCTGTTGCCAGAAACGTTTTTAAGCACTTTTAAAGGACGGCGTTTGTCTTCCGTTATGTTGTTTGTGGTTAGCCTTATTTATACGAAAATTAAGGCGTTCGGTGTGCCGATCGTTAAAGTAACGTATGAAGAATTTATCACGCGCTTTAACATTTCGCGCCCTGCGGTCTGGAATGCGCTTTCAGAACTCCGTCGCCTCGGCGTACTTAAAAAAGAGGGTAAGTCGTTGCATTCAATAGCTTGCGAGTATGAGCGCGAACCGTATCTTTATATAGACGATTATCTGCACTCGGAATATTTTACCGTAGGCGGTAAGCTTGTTAAAATGCCTCATAGCGCGAAATTATCTTATGCCCTTATAAACCGCCACGGTCACAATAAAAAAGCAACGCATAAATTCGGCAGTTCTCCAAAAAGAATAGGTAAAGCTTTAAATCGCCCTACGTCTACAATGTGCGAAGCTTTACTTTGGTTGGATAAGGCGGGGCTGATTTCCTGCGATAAGGCAAGAAACGGGCACGAACTGACTAAATACGAGGTCACTAACGAATATTTGCGCATAAAGCGAAAGGCTTCCAAACGTGCGCTCGAAGACCTCGCCGCATTGACTCCCCAACAGGAGCAGGAACGCCGTCAGGAACGCAACTTTAATCTCTTAATGTGCGAATCGGAATTTAAACGGCTTTATACTGAACGTAACGACGTACAAAACAATTTTGTCAAAGCTTTATTCGACCGCACAGATACAGAGCCTTTGGAACGCAAGCTGTTACGGCTTGAAACGTTAATGTACGAGTACATACGTAAACGACGTTTAAAACCTGTCAACTTGCCGCCAGGAACGTTTAAAACGGACAAATTCAAATATGCAGCATAAAAATTAACAGCGTAGAGAAATCTACGCTTTAAGTCGTTACGCGGTAACAGAAAAACACGAAAAAAAGCACGCATTACCGCTGTTGAGGACAACTTAAACCGCTTGAAAATCTCTGAATTTAAGAGGTTTTTTATTTTGTCCGTTTTTATCATATATTTACTTAACTTTAACACTGTAAGATAATGCAAATTACCGAATGTAAAAGTCAGATAAGCGAATGTGAAAAGTAAACAACCGTTGGGTTATAATATAAGATTAAAAAATTCCTTATATAAGATAAACAGAAAACCCTGCCGTACTGGGTATACGGCAGAGTATGCGGTTGGGATTATTTGAAACAGTTTACGCTTTGCTTACGGTTGCCGTTTTTGACAACCGCTTTTATGCGGCTCGGGGCTCCACCCCGCGACCCCGATTATTTATACTTTTTTATTATGGCGGGAGACCCGACACCCCGATTATTTGGAATTGGTAGGCTGGCCCGCATTGGCGAGCCCTGCTTTTTCGTCAATGCGGGCCAGCCTATCACCTTATACTTTCTTTTCTCATTATTGAGCAAATAAAGCTATTAAAGGTGAGTTATCTTATAATCCCACCGTTGCGGTTTGTATATGTGTTTGCGTGCATCCACTCATCGACGTCGCGGGGTAGTATTTCGAATTACTACTTTAAACCGGGAAGAAGTAGTACCGCGCTTGACTTCCCGCCGCGGTTGTGCTAATATAAAACTCCGCTTTATAGCGGGTGAACAGGGCGACCTGTGGCGGTTAGCCTCCGATAAGAGGGAGAATGATTTTATATATATCATTCTTACGTAAGGAGGCTCTTTTATGAGAGTTGAATACATACTTTTTTTGCTGTATCTTTTACAGCTTGGTGTTGTTTCTTCTGTTTCGGTTTCCTCGAACGGTACCGTAACAATTCGCATAAAAAAATAATCGCCCTCGGGTTCCGATTGAGGACGATTATTATTCGTAGTAACTCGAGCTAACTGCCAGTACCAGTTTCGCCCTTGTTCATTTACATTATATTCATTCTCTTGGCGGTTGTCAAGAGTTTTTTTATATTTTAAATTCAAGGAAGAAAGTGCACGCTTGCGTGTAGTTTGCGTATAGCGGTAAAAAACTGCTAAAATAATGGTTTTAAGGGGGGAAAACGGCTTTTTCCTTCGCTCTGACTCCGTCATTCGTTGGTTCAAATCCAGCTACCCCAGCCAAAAAGCCTTTTTTTCGTGTATTTTTATCGGAAATTCACGAGAAAGAGGTCTTTTTTTAATTCGATTTTTAAAAATCAGGTCTTTTATTTTCTTGAACCGAAAGGCTGAAAATATAGTGACTTAACAACTCCTTATTCTCCCGTAAGGAGGTTGACGGGCGAAATTTTCTTTATTTTGAGCGACAGTAAGCACGCGATGCCGAACGATATAATGATAAGCCCGATTCCGGCAAGCGTAGAGAAAGCGACGGGGATGCTGAATGTACACTTAACAATACCCATAGAGCTTAAAAACAACGACATAAGCGGATTGATAACAAGACAGCTTACAATAATGCCGACAACAGTTGATAGGATAATAGCGGGCATAAACGAAAGCGCCGTCTGCAAAATGAGTTGCTTTGTAGTAAAACCCAACGATTTAAGTATACCGTAATCGCGCTTTTTGTTATTGAGCAATGTGCGCACCAACAAATACAGCACAAACGCTATGATAATCGCCGAAAGCACTATTATTGCAATAACTATTATAGTCATAAGCGAAACGTAAACGCTGCCTGCGCCTTCAATCGTAGCCAAAACGTTTATTACGCCGTTTACGCTATCCGAAAAATTTCCTTTCATTTCTTCATTGAAAGTGTCTATATCCGTACCTTCCACGAGATTGATATAATAAGTAACGCTCTGCAACGCTCCCAATCGCTCGTAACCCTGTCTTGTCAAAAGGCAATCCCTGCCGAGATTGTTTGTAATTTGCGTAAAACCGCTTATAAGATATTTTTCGGTTTTGCCGTTCGCCGTTATTTCTATTTCATTGCCGATTGCAAATCCTTTCTCTTTTGCGTATTTTGCGGCGATTGCAATTTCATTGTCGTATTTCGGGAATCTGCCTTTGAATACCACGCTTTGATTATTTACCTTTGAAAAATCGTCGCACAGCGTTGCCATAAGCTCCGCTCCGCCGACGTGCGACACGTTCAAAGAATTATACAAATATACCTTTTCCGCGCGGCTGTCGGAATTCAACACTTCAAGAAAATCGTCCTCTATTTCCGTTTGTACGTTTATTGCACTATCCGCCGTTTCTCCGACGATTAAAGTCAGAAACGGCGTCATATCGACGATTATGTTTTCAGTCATAAGTCCCGAAAACACAACCACGAGCGAAAGAACGAGCATTGTTATACAAACCGTTATATTGTGCTTAACGCCCGAGAGCGTAGTTTTGAGCGCAAGCGCAAGATTTAAAGGGGCTTTTGTTTTTTCGAGCGGAACGTGATTGCGCTTGAAATTATGCGTTTGAACGCCCGAACGTAACGCAACGATAGGTTCTATCTTCCTGATTCTACGGGCGGAAAGCCAAACGGAGAGCGCAACCGCACCTCCCAATATTATAAGCGAGATTATAACGGGCAACGGTAAAAAGTGAATTGCATACGGTATTCCCGTCTGCGCAATCATCATTATATTTATCGCGGGGAAAAGCGCGTAAGATAGCGCGGCGCCTACAAGAGCCGCAATAAAGGTAAGACCTAAAAATTGCAACAAGAGAGATAGGATTAGCTGTCCGGAAGTATATCCCTCGGCTTTGAGAGCGCCTAAATTTTTAATGCTGACCTGTATATAGTTTATTATGTTCGATACGATAACGACAAGCGCAATTAAAAGTACGAAAAACGCCATAACGCTCATAATTGCCGAGCAAATTCCTTGCGAAATATACCGCGATTGTGCAACGATATCATAACAGTTGCTCGCCATTTGAGTATTAGGAAAATTCTCCGAAACGACTGCCTTTATCTTAACCTCATAGGTAAGATTAGTTGATTTTTCGTTCAAACGCACTGAGCACAGCGTTGTTTGATATGCGTAATTCGATTCTTCGAGTTCGGCGTATTTATCTGCCGTAAGTATGATTTGAGTTAAAGCGCAGTTATGAGAGCCTAACATTACGCTGTTGAAGAAGCCGCATATAGTGTATGTTACTTGATGACTGCCGATAGTTATTTCAATCGTTTTGCCTAAGGAAAAATCATCCGACTTATACAGCATGGGCAAATATACTCCGCTCGTGAATTTGCCTTCCTCGACAATTTCGGCTTTGCCTATTGAGCGCGACAGAGCCGTTTTCTTATCCATAAATATAAACTGTCCGTTCATCATTCCGCCGTTATAAGGGAACGAGCCGACCATATACATACAGCGGTCCAGACGGTATTCTTTTACTTCGGGCTCGTTTTCAAGCGTTTGCGATAGGAATTTCGGCACACTATCCGTGTCGTTCACCAAAAGCGTAACGTGTTCGGCGTTTAGCTTTATATGGTATCTGTCGAAGTTGGCTTTGTAGTCCATAGACAGCATGAGCCACAAATTTAACAGCATGGACGCAAGCAAAATAAGCGTTACGATAGCAACGGTCTGCCCCTTGGCTTTGCGCATATTGGAGCGGGCTATAAGAAATAGCTTACTCATTTTACCACCCCATATTTTTAAGGAAAGCGGAAAGCTTCTCGTGCCGTTGCACGTCGCCGTGAGAATATCTGCCCAAATCGCATTCGCCGAGAATTACGCCGTCTTTGAGATAGAGTATACGGTTACCCCGCCGTGCCGACTGCATATCGTGCGTAACCATAACTACGCTTTGACCTTGCTCGTTAAATTTCGTGAGAGTATCGAGAACGTCCAGCCCAGTCTTGGAATTGAGCGCGCCCGTCGGTTCGTCGGCAAACAGAATTTCGGGGCTGTTTATAAGCGCGCGGACGATTCCGACCCGCTGCGCTTCGCCGCCCGATATTTGCGTGGGGAATTTTTTTTGCGTTTCTTCGGATATGTCAACCGCCGCAAATAATTCTTTTGCCTTTGCGACGAGCGCTTTTTTGTCTTTGTTCACAAGCAACCCCGCGGAGAGCACGTTATCCATAACGCTCATACCGTCGATTAAATAAATTTGCTGGAACACAAACCCGCAATGCTCGCGGCGGAATATGGCAAGTCCGTCCTGCGACAAATCGGATATGACTTTATCCCCTGAAACGATGGCGCCGAGAGTGGGAGTATCCATACCCGAAAGGGCGTACAAAAGGGTTGACTTGCCCGCTCCGCTCGCGCCCATAATTACGGTGAAATCGCCCTTATAGAGTTCGAGGTCTATATTTTTGAGAACGTGTTGCTGATGACCTCCGTTAGAGAAAGTCTTACATAATTTTTCGGTTTTCAACAATATTTCTTTCTGCATAAAACCCTCCTTTTTACACGTTAATAGTACCTTTTCAACTCTTAAATGTCTTTAAGGGTTTCTTAAATAATTCTTAAATAAGTTCACAAATTTTTTGACGTTCGGCGATGTCAAAAAATTTCGTGAGTTTAGCAGCTCCGCCGCTCTTGGCGCAATATTAATGGCACTCAAAATTATAATTGCGCCAATTCACACTGCCGAGGCGCAAGTATGCGCAAATTGGGTTGCGCCGCGCAAAAGCGTGGTTTTGCTTGCGCCGTTAATTTATTTTCCGCTTAAAGCGAGGGCAACGGTTACTTTCAAACCGTGTCCGCCGTTTTCAATATTCAATTCGCCGTGCATTGCCTTCATAAAATAGTCCGAAATGTAAAGCCCAAGCCCTGCGCCTTCGGTATCGGCGGAGTTGCCGCCCCGCTTAAACTTTTCTTTTATTACGGGCAGTTCTTCCGCGAGAACCCCGCCCCCGAAATCTTCCGTAACGATATAAAGGAAATTATCCGATTTATAGGCGGTCACCGAAATATCCGTCTTTGCGTACTTGTACGAGTTTGAAAAAATATTGTCGAATACCTGTTGCAGGCGCAGGGCGTCGGCGTAAACAAGACAGTCGGGAATATCGGAAACGTGCGCGCGGTGCAGGTAGTCGGCGTTTTCGAGCATAGTTTTTATCTGCCCGCTTTCTATGTCGGCGGGAGTGACGGTAAGCTGTTCCAGCTCTTCGAGCGTCGCCGTAAACAGATTTGTTACCAGCGTGTTAATCTGGTCGGCTTTGCCTATTATGCAGTTATAGTTAGCCCTGTCTTTGACTTTTCCGGCAACGGCAAGCCCCACTTCCGAAACGGCTTTTATGCTTGCGACGGGCGTCTTTATATCGTGGGAAAGCTTGGCTACGAGTTCCTTTTTGCTTTGCTGTGCCTGCGCTTCGGCAAGGCGGGCTTTTTTGAGTTCGGCGCGCATTATATCGAAGCTTTCGGTAAACGCGCCGAAAATATTGCGCCTGTCCATATCGAGCGGTATATCGAGGTTTCCTCCCGCAATGCGTTCGGCAAAGGCTTTGAGTTTGAGGAATGGACGGGTGACGGTTACGTAAAGATATACGGCGTATCCCGCGCATACCGCGCACTCGGCGACCACCGCTAAGGCGAGTACGGCTATTGCAATCTGCTTTTGCGACTGAAACGTCTGCGCGCCTTCGTTATATATTATCACCTTGCCGACGGCGCTTCCGCCGATTACGACGTCGAGAACGGTATCCCTGTGGGATACGGCGGCGGTTATGCTTTCCGAAAGCCCCGTTCGCGTCCCGAACAATACGTTGCCTTCGTTGTCCAGTACGACGTAATTCAAAGAGGTAACGTTTTTATGGTTTTCGATATCGCCGAAATCGCGCGTAACCGACTTAACGGCTTCGTTTACGGCGACGGTATCCTGCGAGAGGTCGGGCGAATACAAGGCAAAGACGGTCAGCGCGGCGAGTTCCGCAAGCAGGACGAGAATAAACACTGCAAAAAAAACACGCTGTTTCATTTTTCCGCTCCCGTAAACTTATAGCCTTCGCCCCATACGGTCGTTATATATACGGGTTTGTGGGGGTCTGTTTCCACGGCTTCGCGCAGTCTGCGGATATGCACGTTCAAAGTGCCGTCGCCCGTAAACCTGTCTTCCCAGACTTTGACGAACAGCTCGTTTTTCGTAATCACCCTGCCCCTGTTTTCCATAAGGTAAGCAAGAAGCTTGTATTCGAGCGCGGTAAGCTTTACCGGGCAACCGTTTACCCTGACCTGTCTTGTGCGGAAGTCGACTTCCAGCCGTCCGTCGGAATAGCTTTCGCGGGAGGGCTGTCCGTAACGCTTCAATACGGCCTTTACCTTTGCGAGCAGTACGCCCAGAGAATAGGGCTTTTGCACATAGTCGTCGCCCCCGATGTTCAACGCGACGATCTTGTCGTCGTCGCTTGTCCGCGCGGAAATAAAGAGTATGGGAATATTCGTCTTTTCCCGTAATTCCTTACATAATTCAAAACCGCTTCCGTCGCCCAGATTGATGTCAAGCAGTATAAGCCCTGCCGTATTGTCGTTGAAAAATTTGCGGCTTTCTTCCACGCTATACACGGCAACCGTTTTTACGCCGAAAAGATTAAAGTATTCCGCCGTGCTGTCCGCAAGCACCTTTTCGTCGTCTATAATAAGGCAGTTATAGTTCATAATGCACCTCGGTTTCATTATATCATTAATGCGCGTAATAAATCATTAAGTATTTCTTAAATTTTGTGTTTCCGAATAATTTATTGACATAAAAAGAGTTTTGCTCTATAATTTTCATAGAAATAAAAATTTGAGAGGCGGATATGAATTACAGAGAGCAGTCGCTGAAAAAACACGCGGAGTGGAAGGGCAAGATAGAAACGGTCTGCCGTGTCCCGACGGACAGCAGAGAGGCGCTTTCGCTGGCATATACCCCGGGGGTTGCGGAACCGTGTATGGCGATACACGCCGATAAACAGAAGAGCTTCGAGTTGACGCGCAGGTGGAACACCGTTGCGGTTATTACCGACGGCACCGCCGTTCTTGGGCTCGGCGACATAGGACCCGAGGCGGGTATGCCCGTAATGGAGGGCAAGTGCGCGTTGTTCAGGGCATACGGCGGGGTAGACGCTTTCCCCGTCTGTCTTAAAACCAAGGACCCCGAAGAAATAATAAAGACCGTAGAAATAATTTCGGGCTCGTTCGGGGGCATAAATTTAGAGGATATTTCTGCGCCGCGCTGTTTCGAAATAGAAACAAAGCTTAAAGAAAGGCTGAATATTCCCGTGTTCCACGACGACCAGCACGGCACCGCGATAGTTGTTACCGCCGGGCTTATAAACGCGTTGAAGCTTGCGGGCAAGGAAAAACAGAATATAAAGGTCGTAATCAACGGCGCGGGCGCGGCGGGCGTATCCATAGCGAAAATGTTGCTTTGCTACGGCGTAAAGGATATAACCTTGTGCGACCGCTTCGGAATAATCTGCGAGGGCGATGAAAGCCTTAACAGCGTCCACGCGGAGATAGCCAAGCAAACCAACCGCGGACATATGAAGGGCGCGCTTGCCGACGCAATGAAGGGAGCGGACGTGTTTATCGGAGTTTCCGCGCCAAACTGCGTTACCAAAGAAATGGTTGCGTCTATGGCGGATAAGTCCGTTGTGTTCACGTGCGCCAATCCCGTACCCGAAATCCGGCGCGCCGACGCGCTGGAAGCGGGGGCGTATATAGTGGGCACGGGCTCGTCCGAGTATCCCAACCAGATTAACAACGTGCTGGTGTTCCCCGGTCTTTTCCGCGGTGCGCTCGATTCGCGCGCAAGCACGGTAAACCGCGAAATGATGATTGCCGCGGCGGAGGGGATAGCGGGCTGCGTAGGCGCGGACAAGCTTTCGCGCGACTATATTCTGCCGTATGCGTACGATAAAAGCGCGCACGACTGCGTGGCGAGGGCGGTTGCAAGTTCTGCCGAGAAAACGGGAGTTGCGGGTAAGCGCGCCTGATTTTTGCCTTAATATAAAGAATACGCGAGGGAGGCGTTTCCCGCGCGCATTGTTAAAATATAAGATGAATTGTATCAATACGCTTGACAGGCGGGTCGCCGCGCAATATAATATAATCACAATTTAAAGTTATTCTTTGGGGCGGGGTGAAATTCCCCACCGGCAGTAAAGTCTGCGAAGAGCGCGTTCCGCGTTCCCGAATCGGTGAAATTCCGATACCGACGGTATAGTCCGGATGATAAAAGAATGTAAAGCGGTTATTATCGTCTTTTTTTCGCTCCGTTTTTTGCGGAGCGATTTTTTTTCAAAGAACGGCTTTAAAAATCAATTTTAAAGGAGTTTTTTATGGAAGATTGCAATGACGCGCCCGCAGAACAGCAGGCGCAGGTTACCGAAGAAAAGCCCGCGGACAAAAAAAAGCGCGCAGGCGAAGTTTTAAAAAATTACTTCACCGCAACGCGCGTTTCGTATATGGCGGTTTTCACCGCGCTGGCTTTTATTTTAAGACTGCCTGTTTTCGAGTTTCCCCTATTCCCCGCGGTTACCTTTTTGAAGGTCGACTTTTCGGGCGTGTTCGCGCTTATCGCGGGCTTTTCGCTGGGACCGGTTGCAGGAGTTACGGTCAGCGTATTAAAAGAGCTGATTTACGCGCTGTCCTTTACCCAGACGGTGGGAGTGGGGGAAATAGCGAACATTCTCATTATGCTCCCCTATATCCTTATTCCCTCGATAATTTACAAAAAGCGCAAGGGCATTAAAAGCGTTATAATCTCGCTTGCGATAGGCTGTATTGCGCAGGTAATATTCTCCGTGCCCGTAAACTATCTGTTAACATTTCCGTTCTTTTTAAATCTTTTTAAGGGAACTACTTGGGCGGAAGGTATGCAGTTCTACCTTACCGTGTGGTACTGGGCGGTCCTTTTCAATTTCGTCAAATGTCTGCTTCTGACGGCGGGCGTGCTTCTTTTATACAAATCCATATCACGGCTTATCAAAATCACCAACGAAAAGTTTACAAAACGTAAGCGCATATAAGCGCGAGAATAATACCCGCGGTCAGAGATGCGGCGTATATAATCGCCTGTTTGTTGCCTATTTTCAAAGTGCGCCTGTAAACGGCTGTCAGCAGAAACGCGCCGACGGCTACGAATACCGCGAGGAAAAATGCGAAATGGCAGAGTGCGGTCAGGCATACGGTGAGATACGGCAGTGCCGTTTTATAGCCGAAAAGGCTGTCTGAAATCTGTTCTATATTTTCGAACCTTGCATTTTTTTCGGCGATGAAAAGCCCTGCCGAAGCGCCCGCGCCCATAAGCGCGGTAAGGGCGAACCCGACAATCATATTGGCTATGGTTATACTGCTCGTATCCATAAAATAGCCGTCCGCCGATATTAGTTCGGCAAAAAGCGACGTGAAATACGACAGCGGTGAAAATACCGAGTAGTATTCGGGATGGAAATACGGGTCGTATAAATAGGTTACGCCTTCTATATCCGTGTAGGGTTTGCCCTTTATAAGCGAACCCAAAACCGCGACGGCAAGCATGGGCGCAATCATCCAGAACGCCGAAAACAGCACGCCGTCGGAAGCTTTGCCCGCCCTTGTAAACGCGAACGAGCTGACAGCATAGACAATGTACAGCGGTAACAGCGTAATGAAAAAGTGGGGGATATAGAAAACGGCATTTATGGGGAGCGATGTTTTAATCATCATCGCGAACGCGCCCAGCCAGTAAGAAAGGGTGTAAGGCGCAAAAACTATTATAAGACCCGTAAGAAATTTTACGGCAATAATTTTAGAGTGAGAAAGGGGAAGCGAGAAGAACAAATCCGCGCTTCTCTTTTTCATTTTATAATCTAACTGGCGGAATGGCACCGCGAAGGCGAGAACCGCGCCCGAATACGCAGGCACCGCAAGATATGTCGTGTATGCATTAATACCCAGACGCCCCGCTTCGGTGGAAAGAAGTATGACGAGATACAAAAGCGTAAGTATCACCGACAGGCAGGCGATTGTAAAAGAGGACTTTTTAAGTTCGTAAATAAAATATTTTTTCATTTCAGGTACCCCTCTTTGCGGACTTCCTCGATAAACATATCCTCGAAATCCATGGGAATTTCTTCCAGGATTACGGGGTTAAGGCTTTCGAGCTTTTGCATAACTTGTTGTTTATCGCCTTTCGCGACAGCCGTAATAATGCGCCCGACCTTTTCCGCGCGGATAAACCGCACGGGCAGGTCTTCGGGCTTTATATCTTGTTCGAACGCCATTTGAAGCTTGAAAATGTTGTCCAGCGCTTCCTCGATTTTACCGCTTACTTTTACTTTGCTGTCGTCTATCAGCACGAAGCTGTCGCATATGTCTTCCAGCTCGCGGAGGGAGTGCGAGGCTATGATTATGGTCGAGCCCTTTTCCTGCAAGGCGATAAGCCCGCGCTTGAATTCCAGCCTTGCAAGCGGGTCGAGCCCGTCGAACGATTCGTCGAGAAAGAGGTATTCGGGTCCGCACGCAAGCGCGACGGCGACGAACAGCTGTCTTTTCATTCCCTTGGAAAAGTTTCTTATCGGCTTTTTCAAGTCGAGCGAAAAGGTGTTTATATACGAGTCGAAAACAGAGTCGTCGAACGGGTAAAAGGTTTTGTAAAGCTCTTTTAATTTAAGCCCCGTGACGCCCGTGTCGTAATAGGGGTCGTCGGCGAGAAAGAACAGCCTGCTTTTTATCCTCTCGTTTTCGAACACCTCCTCGCCGTCAACGGTGACTTTGCCGCCGTCGGGTTTTATAACCCCGCCGATAATGCGCAAAAGCGTGGATTTGCCCGCGCCGTTTATGCCTATAAGCCCGCATATGCTTGCGTCGCCGACGGTTATGTTCGCGCCGTCGAATACCTTTTTGTCGCCGAAGCTTTTGCAAAGATTTTTAATTTCAATCATTATTGCCTCCGTAAACCTCGTTAAGAATTTTAACGGCTTCCTCTTTGGAAAGCCCCGCGTCTTTAATTTCTTCAAGCCTTTCTTTCGCCAGCCGTACGGCTCCGCTCTGCTTCCGCCCGCATACATATACGCCCTTTTTGGGAACGGTGTAGATATATCCGCTTTCTTCGAGTTCGGTATACGCGCGCTGGACGGTGTTGGGGTTAATACCCTTTTCCATTGCAAGCTCGCGGCAGGACGGAAGTTTATCGCCTTCGAGCAGTATGCCCGTTTCTATCTTCCATTTAAATCCGTCCGCCAGATTTTCGAAAACGCTCTTTTTAAGTTTCCGCATAAAATCCCGCCTGTATTATCTGTATTAATCTATTCAACTATAACACGCGTTGATAACCATGTCAATAGTTTTATATAAATTTAATTGACTTGAAAACCGAAAACTGTTATATTATAAACTGTAAATAGTTATGAAAGAAGAATTTTCGAGAACGGGACTTATCTTCGGCGAAGAGGGAATGGCTAAACTTGCGCGTTCGCGCGTCGCCGTGTTCGGACTGGGTGGCGTGGGCGGATACACCGTTGAAGCGCTGGCGCGTTCGGGCGTGGGGGCAATAGACGTAATCGACGCCGATTATGTAAGCGTATCCAACATTAACAGGCAGATATTCGCCGTGCAAAGCACGGTGGGCAGGCTGAAAACGCAAGTTGCGTCGGAGCGGATTAAACAAATAAATCCCGACTGTAAAGTTACTGAGCACGCGCTTTTCTTTCTGCCCGAAACGGCGGATAAAATAGATTTCACCGTTTACGATTACGCAGTCGACGCTATTGACACCGTCGCGGGCAAGATAGCGATTGCCGAGTGCGCGAAGAGGGCGGGCGTGCCCGTAATCAGTTGTATGGGCGCGGGCAACAAGCTTGACCCGACGGCGTTTAAAGTTACGGATATTTACAAAACTTCCGCGTGCCCGCTTGCAAGGGTAATGAGGCGGGAGCTGAGGCGCAGGGGGATAGACAGCCTTAAAACGGTTTATTCCGAAGAGCCCTGTGCGGAGCGCGAAAGGGTATCGGACGGCAAGCGCGAAATTCCCGCTAGCGTACCGTTCGTTCCGCCCGTTGCGGGGCTGATATGCGCGGGTGAAGTAATAAAGGATATATTGAAGTCAGGAGGCGGAAAATGAAAATAGTATGCGCAAATTGCGGGGAAAACAGGGAAGAGTGTTTTGATTTGTCGTACAATTACGACCTGAACGGCGTAGTATACTGCACGTGCAAAAACTGTAAAAGCAAGTTCGTGTATCAGGACGGAGAAAGCTCGATACTGGGCAAATACATATCGGACAGAAGCAAATTTTTCTCCGTGCTGGAAACTGCCAAACTCAACGGCAGTTACGCGGGTTCGCCCGAAAGCGAGCTGAAAAAGCTTGTCGCTTCCTATTCTTCGGTTGCCGAAGTCGACCCCATATACCACTGGTATAAGATAGAAATGATAACCAACAACTTCACCGATTACTCCAAGGCGCCCGAAGCGGAGCGGGAGTACCTGAAAATTTCGGGAAGCGAAAATTATTTCGTCGCGCAGGAGGACGAGGCGAGGTTCGGTCAGTACAGCCGCAGGTACGATGCGTATAAAGAGGAAATACACGCGGGCAAAGCAAAAAAGGCGAAGAAGAGAAAACGCATAATTACCGCCGTCGCGGTCGTCCTTTGCCTGGGCGCGCTTGCTGGCGGAGGGTTCAAGGCGTACAGCTGTTACAGTCAGTCAAAACAGTACACGCTTAGTCTGGATTACGGCGAAGCGGGCGGTGAGATTGCGGAAATCACCGCGTACAAAGATAAAAACATCGAAGGGCTTCCTTCCGAAATAGAATACGGCGACAAGTACTATCTCGAATTTACGGGCTGGTACACCGCGGAAAACTGCGGGGGCATACGCGTATCCGGCGCGGACGGCAAGTCGGATTTAACGCTGGACAAAACCCTGACGGATTTGAGCGACGACCGCTGTATAAAGCTGTACGCGGGCTACCGCTACAAGTCGTATACCGTAACGTTTTATTCGGCGGACGGTCAGTCTGCCGTCAAGACGGAGAGCGCCGTTTACAACACGCCGTTGACGGAAGTCGCGGGCGAAGTCGTCTACGGCGACTGGACGGTGCTGTCCTGGTCGCTTACCGTCGGCGGGGAACCTTACACGGGCAATATACTGAACGACACCAAGCTTTACGCGTGCGGACGCGGAGTGAATATTTCCTTCGATTCGGCGGGCGGAAGCGCGGTAAATATGGATATGGTGAAGGTGGGCGACAAAGTCGTGCTTCCCGTTCCCGAAAGACAGTACTATGAATTTTTAGGCTGGTCGGACGGCAATACGTTTATAGGCGGCGAACTTATCGTTCCCGAAAATAAAGTTAACCTCGTCGCGCAGTGGAAGAAAACCTATTTCGAGGTAAGCTTCGATACAGACGGCGTCGCCGAAATCGAACCGCAGATTTTGCGCGCGGGAAGCAAAGTAAATCTTCCCAACCTGACGCGCCGTTATTACGAGCTTGCGGGCTGGTTATGCGACGGAAAACTTATAGACGAAAATTTCGTGCTTCCCGAAAAGGACGTAACCCTCGTCGCAAAATGGGTGCGCACGCACTATACGGTCACGTTCGATACAAACGGCGGAACCCCTGCCGAGGACGCGGTTGTGCGCGTGGGAAGCCCCGTTACCCTGCCCGTCACGTCGAGGGATTATTACAGGTTCGAAGGCTGGAATTACGAAAACGCGCCTGTTGGCGACACGTTCGTTATGCCCGAGAAAAATGTGGTGCTTGTCGCGCAGTGGGTAAAAACGCATTACGCCGTAAGGTTCGATTACGGTTATCTTTCGAAGTCGGAAACTAAATACGTGCTGATAGGCGACTCCTGCGCAATACCTGCGGTTACACGCGAAGGTTACGAATTTGTCGGCTGGTTCACTTCTTCGGGCGACGAGCACAAGGTCAACATATTGCCCGAGGACGACACCCTTTTAACCGCCCGCTGGAAAGCTAGAAAGTACAGTGTTTTATTTAATGCGAACGGCGGTGTGATTGCGGGAGGCACGGAAAGCGCAACGGTTACGTACGGCTCGTCTTTCAAAATGCCCGTTCCCGAGAAAACTACTTACGAAACATATACTTACAAGTACGGCAAAAACGGGTCGAAAACAAATAAGATAAATTATACCGTTCCGCACTATTTCGAGGGCTGGTACACTTCGCCGACGGGAGGCGCAAAGCTGACGGGGCACAGCGGTTCGTCCTATTCGGACTGGGATATTGCCGAAAACGTTACCGCGTACGCGCATTGGTCGCCTTTGACGGTAAAGTATTCGTCTGGCACATTGAACGTGAAAGGTAACGACCACTCGCGAAATCTTGCCGATATAGTTAACCTGCAAAGCGTATTGAAATATACTCCCGCCGAACTGCGCGCATTAGGATATACGCAGATAACGATAGATATGTTCCCTAATCTCAGAGAAATAGACGACGGGTATCAGGAATTGCTTATGAGCAATTCTTCGCGGCATGAAGACGTAGATTTGATTTGGTCTAATAAAAAAATCGAACATACCGGCGGGGATAAAGATACTTCAAGCTGGACGCATTATTTTACGGTGACGTTTGATTTGAGTAAGCTTGACAATTTATTATACTTCTTTGTCAGCGCGCACGGAAGCAATGACGACGACTGGATTTTAAACTATCTCGATATTTATTTTACGGTAAAATAAATAATGCAAAGCCGTAAAAGGTAAAAAACTATTGCAAAAAATCGCCGTGCGGATTATAATGTCCGTATGGCGATTTTTATTTCGGGCAATGCCGAAGATACTCTGTCTTTCGGCGAGCGGTACGCTAAAACTTTAACGGCGGGCGACACGGTCGTGCTGTCGGGCGAAATGGGCGCGGGCAAGACCGTGTTCTGCAAGGGCGTGGCTAAGGGGCTGGGCATAGACTGCGAGGTTTTAAGCCCCACTTACGCGTATATGAACGACTACGAAGGTAAACTTTATCACTTCGACTGTTACAGGCTTTCGTGCGGGGAACAGGCGGAGGCGCTGGGGCTTACCGATTATTTTTACGCAGGCGGTATATGCCTTATCGAGTGGGCGCAGAACATTGCTTCCGTCCTTCCCGAAAAAGTAAAAAACGTTTCAATCGAAAAGTTAAGCGGTAACGAAAGGAGAATAATCTATGAGTAATTTTCTTGCCGTAGACACCTCGTCGCGCTATCTAACCGTAATAGCGGTAAAGGGAGATAAGGTTGCGTTAAGGCATCTTGACGACTGCGCAATGAAACACTCCTGCGTGCTTATGGACGAAATAGACAAGGCTTTTTCGCAGGCTGACCTTACCCCCGCGGAGTGCGATTTTTTCTGCGCGGTTACGGGTCCCGGTTCGTTCACGGGCATACGCATAGGCGTTTCGGCGGTAAAGGGTTTTGCCGTCGGCACGGGCAAACCTATGCTTTCCCTCACCTCGTTCGACCTGATAGCATATAATATTAAAGACGAAAAATTTTATACCGTCATTGACGCGGGACGCGGTAAGTATTACGTCTGCGGATACGGCGGAGGCGGGGTAATCCTTCCGCCCTCGTATATGGACGGGGAAGAGGTTACGGCTCTGCGCGCGCCCCTGTACGGTTTCGAGGACCTGCCCCTTACGGGCTATCAAAAACGTGATATTACAGGTTCGTTCTACCCTGCGGTTTACGCAAGGCGCAATGAAGTTTCCGACGATATATGCGCGCTGTACGTAAGGAAATCGCAGGCGGAGGAAAACGCCAAATGATAATCCGCAGTTGGAAGTACGAAGATATTTTAAGGATATCAGAAATCGAAAAGGAGTGCTTTCCCGGCGAACCGTGGACGTTCAGAATGCTTGCTTCCAGTTTCGAAAGCGACGCGTTTTTCGGCGTGCTTGCCGAGGACGGCGGGGAGATTGCGGGATACGGCGGGGTCACCGTCGCTTCCGACAGCGCGGATATAGACAATATCGCCGTTACAGAGCCTTACCGCAACAGCGGGGTTGGCACGGCTATATTGGGCGAGCTTTGCTCTCTCGCGCGTTCAAAGGGGGCTGAAAAGGTCTTTCTCGAAGTCAGGGTGTCCAACTCGCCCGCGCTGTGCCTGTACCTTAAAAACGGCTTTAAGGGCGTGCACGCGCGCACGAGATATTACACGGACGGCGAGGACTGTCTTGTAATGTCGAAGGAGCTTTGAACGCCTGACGGTTAAAGGGGTTAAAAATTCTTTTAAACGGCGAATATATAGGGGTTAACGTCAAAGGAAGGGGAAAAGATTTGCTCTTTCTGCACGGTTACCTCTCCAACAAAGAAAGCTTTTATTACCAGACGGAATTTTTTTCGCGGTACTTCAAAGTAACCGCGCCCGATATGCCCGGGTTCGGCGCCAGCGCGCCGTTGACGCAGGCATATTCCGTGGGCAATTACTGCGACTGGCTTGAAAGTTTTATAAAAAGCGCTAAACTCGACCGCCCGATGGTGCTTGCGCATTCTTTCGGGGCGAGGGTGGCTTTCAAGTATCTTTCGGCAAGACCCGACGCTTTTGAAAAGCTTGCGGTAACGGGCGGCGCGGGGCTTGTAAAAGAGCGTTCACCCCGCTATATGCGCAGGGTAAAGGCTTACAGGCGGGTGAAAAAGCTGTTTCCTAAGTTTGCCGAAAAGCATTTCGGAAGCGAGGAATACAGAAAGCTTTCCCCCGTGATGAAGGAAAGCTATAAGCTTATCGTCAACGAAGATTTGAAAGCGTGCGCGGAGAAAATAGATATTCCCGTGCTGTTGGTTTACGGGCGGGACGACACCGTCACTCCCCCCGACGAAGAGGGGAAAGTTTTCAACGGGCTGATACGCGGAAGCAGGCTTACCGTTACCGAAGGCGGGCACTTCTGTTTTTGCGAACACAGCGATGTCTTTAACAGACTGGTATACGAATTTTTTACGGAGAACTAAAAATTGGGTATTTTCATTTCCGTCGCCAAAACTTTGGAAAGTATTTTTATCGCGGTCATTTTCGCCGTGATGCTTCTTGCCGCCGTTTACAGGCAGGCGGGCGTGTTGCAGTCGGCGGGATACAGTTGCCGTAAATACTGCAAATGGCTGGGTAAAAAGGGCAACACGGCTTTTACCAGGTTCGCCCTTCTCGCCTGTATGTGCGGGCTGATTTCGGCGGTGCTGTCGCTGTGCTTTTCGTTCACGGGTTGGGGCGCGCCGATAATAGGGCTTTCCGCCTACGTACTGTTTTTTGCGGTGTTCGTTTCGGCGGACAGAAAAATCGCGCTCCGCTCGGAAGTGACGTTCACGTCGAGATTATACAGGCTTTTCGCGGTAATGTGGCTGGTGTTCGCGATAGCGTCGTACGTGCTGGTTACGGGGCTGAACTTCCTCGAAAACGTGCTCGAAAGCGGGGTGTTCACCTGTTTCAAATATTCCGCGCTGGCAATAATGCCGTTGCTTGCTATACCTTTAATGCTTCTTGCCGACTGCATAGCAAAAATATACGAGGTTCCGCGCAATAAAAGCTTTGTTAAAAAGGCGAAGAAAAAGCTTGCGCAATCTGA
Organism: uncultured Clostridia bacterium; assembly: GCA_947570625.1. GTDB lineage: Bacteria > Bacillota > Clostridia > Christensenellales > Borkfalkiaceae > Coproplasma. The sequence goes on from CANOUP010000011.1 coordinate 25,802, forward strand.
CATAAAGGTCATAGGCATTACGGGCAGTTACGCAAAGACGAGCGTAAAATTTATTATACGCACGCTTCTGTCTGAGAAGTACAGCGTGCTTGCAACGCCGAGTTCGCACAACACGCCGATAGGCATCGCGCTTGCCGTCAACAGTCACGATTTGTCGGAATACGATTTCTTTATCGCAGAGATGGGCGCAAGGCACAGGGGGGATATTGCCGAGCTGTGCGAAATCAGTCCGCCGGATATTTCAATCGTAACCGGCGTTTGCGGCCAGCATATGGAAACCTTCGGCACGTTCGAAAACATAGTATATACCAAGGGCGAAATACTGACGGCGACCCGAGGGACGGCGGTCATCGCGGACGACTGTTTCGACCTGTTCGCCGAATATCCCTGCGCAAAACTGAGGGCGGACTGCGTGCGCGATATCGAGTGCTCGCCCGAAGGCGTAAGCTTTACGTTGACCCTTGGCGGCGAAAGCCGAAGGGTGCGCTCCCCGCTTCTGGGCAGGCATTCCGCTTATAACATAGGTATTGCCGCGTGCGCCGTACACCTTGCGGGAATGACGCTCGACGAGATATGCGCGGGCATTGAAAAGATAACCTTCATCGAACACCGCTTACAGCTTATAAAAGCCAACGGCGTGAATATCATAGACGACGGATACAATTCCAACGTAAAGGGCGCGAGGGCGGCTCTTGAAGTTTTGAAAACTTTCGGCGGTAACCGCATAGTCGTCACTCCCGGGCTTGTAGAGCTGGGCGTACTTGAAGAAGAGGAAAACTTTGCGCTGGGCAAGGAGCTTGCGGGGTTTGATTACGTCATACTCGTGGGTGAAACGCTGATTGAGCCCGTAAAGAGGGGCTATGCCGAGGCGGGGGGCGACCCCTGCAAACTCGCCGTCAGACCGACGCTTGCAAAGGCGCAGGAAGAACTTCAACTGCATATCAAGGAAGGCGACACGGTTCTGTTTCTGAACGATTTGCCAGACGTATATTAAGATTTTAAATTTACCAAAGAGGACAAAAAATTCTCGGAGGTAAATTTTTTTATGCAAAGAAACGTGGCGGTTATTTTCGGCGGAATATCCAACGAAAACGAAATTTCCGTTATTACGGGTACAATGGCTTCAAACGTGCTGAAAAGCGGGGGCGACACCGTTATCCCCCTGTATATATCGCGGAAAGGCGAAATTTATACGGGCGCGGGGCTTACGGACATTTCGAATTTCAGACAGGAAAATTACGGCGTTTTCCCGCGCGCGGTGATAGCGAGGGGCGGGATATACGTCATGAACAAACGCGGGCGTCCCAAAAAATTCGTCAAGATAGACGTTGCGCTTAACTGCTGTCACGGCGGCGTCGGCGAAGGCGGGGGGATATGCGGTCTTTTCGCGCTGAACGGCATACCGCTTGCAAGCGCGGGTATGTTCGAGTCGGCCGCGTTTATGGATAAGTACTATACCAAGCTTGTGCTGGGCGCGCTGGGCGTAAAGGTCGCGCCGTACGTGTACATACGCTGCGCCGACGATTTTGCTCAGGCGGAGGAGCTGGGTTACCCGCTGATAATTAAGCCCGCGACACTGGGTTCGAGCATAGGCATAGAATGCGCGGGCGACAGGGAAAAGCTTGAAGAAGCGGTACAGTCGGCGTTCTTCTACGACAACGGCGTCATCGCCGAAAAGTATCTTTCGGGCAGGCGGGAAATAAACTGCGCCGTGTACTTCGCGGACGGAAAGGCGGTTACGTCGGAGTGCGAGGAAGCGTTTACCGACGGCGATATTTTAAGCTACGACGACAAGTATGCGGGCGGGGGCAGGTCTGTTATGCCTGCGGATATACCCAAGGAAACGTCCGATAAAATAAGGGCGATAACCGCGGGCGTGTATACAAAGCTGAATATGCGGGGCATAGTGCGCTTCGATTTCATTATCAGCGGGGGCGAGATATATTTAAGCGAAATAAACACCGTGCCCGGCTCGCTTTCGTATTATCTGCTGTCAAACGGGTTCAAGGATTTCTATACCGTTTTAAGCGCGGTTATGGTTCAGGCGGAAGCCGACTTCAAGGCGCAGGCGGAAAAGAAAATTTTATCCACGGGCATTTTGAACAATCTGCCCTCAAACAGTTGTAAGCGGGGCGCCAAATAAGCTATAATACTGCATAAGATGAACAAAATCAAAATGAAAACACCCCTCGTCGAAATGGACGGGGATGAAATGACCCGCGTAATATGGCAGTGGATTAAAGAAATTCTCATACTTCCGTATGTCGGTTTAAAGACCGAATATTACGATTTGGGGCTTGCCAACAGGGATAGTACCCTCGATAAAGTAACTGCCGACAGCGCGGAGGCGACGAAGAAATACGGCGTCGCGGTCAAGTGTGCGACGATTACGCCCAATGCGGAGCGCGTCAAAGAGTATAACCTTAAAAAGATGTGGAACAGCCCCAACGGCACCATAAGGCGCATACTGGACGGAACGGTGTTCCGCACGCCCATTATCGCAGAAGGAATTACTCCCTACGTGCACGGCTGGAAAAAGCCCATAGTCATAGCCCGCCACGCCTACGGCGATATTTACAACAGCGTCGAGGACAGGATAAAGGGCGGTGAAAAGGCGTACCTCGTGGTGTGCGGGGAGGACGGCTCGGAGCTTAGGCGCAAGCTGATTCACGGCTTCGAAAGCGACGGCATAGTGCAGGGCGTGCACAACCTCGATTCTTCGGTCGAAGCGTTTGCGAGAAGCTGTTTCAATTACGCGCTGGAACAGGGTATTTCCGTCTGGATGGGCGCGAAGGATACCGTGTCGAAAATATACGACCACAGGTTCAAGGACATATTCGCGGACATATATTCCGCCGAATACAGGCAGGCTTTCGAAAAGGCGGGGCTGTACTTTATGTACACGTTAATCGACGACGTCGTCGCAAGGGTCGTCCGCTCGGAGGGCGGTATGCTGTGGGTGTGCAAAAACTACGACGGCGACGTAATGAGCGATATGGTCGCGACGGCTTACGGCTCGCTGGGAATGATGACTTCCACGCTTGTTTCGCCCGACGGCAAGTACGAGTACGAAGCGGCGCACGGCACCGTCACGCGGCATTACCGCAGGCATATGTCGGGGGAAACAACTTCCACCAACCCCGTGGCGACGATATTCGCCTGGACGGGCGCGCTGAGAAAGAGGGGCGAGCTTGATGCAATAAACGAGCTTTGCGGATTTGCCGACAGGCTGGAACGCGCGACGGTTTCGACGATAGAGGACGGGTTTATGACGGGCGATTTGATTGACCGTTTCAGGCGCGAAGGCGTAACGCCCGTTAAACTGGACAGTAAAGATTTTCTTTTGAAAATAGCGGAGAGAATATGAAAACCGCGCCGTTTCAAACGGCGCGGTTTTTTTATTCGGCAGGAAGCTCGGCGGTGAAATCCGCTGTGTTTTCCGCGTTGAATATAGCTTTGCGTTCGCGCTTTACTATTACTTCCATCAGTATAAGACTTATCCCCGCGCTGCCCGCAATAGTGATAAATGACAGCGAAGGAAGGGGGAAATTGAATACATAGTGCAGAGCCGTACTCGCAAGGCAGATTGCCCAGAACTTTACGTTGAGGAGGGGTCTGCGGAATTTGACAAAAGCCCAGCCTATCAATCCCGTCCAGATAAAGTGTCCGCTTACGGAGGTAACCGCGCGCAGAACGGTAATCTGCAAGAGCAAGAGTATGTCAACGCCCTCGTCCCAGGAAGCGACGAACAGGTAGCCTAAATCCTCGGAAATAGCCATTCCCACTCCCGCCGAAGCGCCGATTAAAAAGCCGAAAAGCGGGTTTCGCCTGCCGAGCAGGAAGATTGCGATAAGCGCGGGAAGCGCCTTGGAAAACTCTTCAAGACACGCCGTCCACAGCGTGCTCAGCCAGGGGTCGGCGGGAATTATAATGCAGTAGCCGAGGTTGACCAACAGCGCGGTTACCGCCGAGCAGAGCACGGTGACCAGACAGAGCGCTATAAACGGAAAATCGCGTTTCGCGTAAAGTTCGTATACGAATACGAGCACGGGTATGTTAATCATAGTCCCGCCCAACGCGAGCACGGAGGGATAGCCGAAAACTTTAATGGCTTCGTCCGTTATGAACATATCCGCCATATACAGTATGAACGTGAACAGCGCGAATACACCGAGGCAGATTGCGAACACTCTCAGATAAAGCCAGGGAAAGACGCGGTTTGTTCCGCCGCGGCCGTCGAGCCCGCGCGAGAACAGCTCTTTGTGTTCGGCGGGCGAATGTCTGCGGAAAGTTTCTTTCCACGGGTTAAATTTTTTTACGGGTGGCGCGTTGTTTTCTCCGTCCATAATTTATTTCCTTTTTTTAATTTATTATTTTCCGCGGTAAGGCAGAAGATTGCTTTTTTTAAGCCGCCGCTTTAACGCCGTCCCGTAGCAGACGGCCATTGCAACGGTAATCCCGATAATTTCCTGCAAAACGTTTCTCGGAATATTTGTAAAAGCGACGGGTGCGCCCAGCGTTATACAGCGGTAAATAAAGTAACCGCCGACAACGATTACCGCGCCCGCAAGCGAGCATACGAGAGCCGTAACCCACTCGTGATTTTCGAATTTTTTTGTGATGCAGTTTAGCAGAAATGATACCGCAAACCCCTGCAATCCGTGGATTATGAGCGATGGAACCATCATCTGCGGCGAAGCGAAAACGTCGTATAAAAGCGAGCCTATTCCGCCCGCGATAAACGAAGCGAGCGGGTCTGTGAGGTAAGCCGCGATGAGCACCATACCGTCGACCCAGTAGACGTTTCCCGCAAACGTCGGAAGTTTGGGGATAAACCCCGTCGCGGTGACAAGCGCCGTCATCACCGCCGTGTAGCTAATCCATTTTGCCGTAAACAAAACCTTTTTGTTTTTCATACAATGCCTTCCTTTAATTTTTTACGTTGACATTGTAGCGCAAAAGTGGTATTATTAAAATATCCAAATTCAATAAATTTTATAATACCAGAAGGATAGGAAATGCTGACTTACAATCTTGACGGCAATAAATATTTATCGCTTTACAAGAGTATCAGAAAGGATATTTTAAGCGGAAAACTCAAAAAGGGGCAAAAGCTTCCGTCCAAGCGCGCGCTTGCGCAAAACCTGTCGGTCAGCGTGATAACCGTCCAGACGGCGTATGCCCAGCTTCTTGCCGAAGGTTACATATATTCGGCGGAGAGAAGGGGATATTTCGTCTGCGAAATAGAGGCGGGCTTTTACGGCGCGAGGCGCGTGCGGCCCGTTCCGCCCGAAAACAAGCAGACGTTTGCAATCGATTTCGTAAACGGGGCGGAAGGCGCGTTTCCCTTTTCGGTGTGGGCCAAGCTTATGCGGGGCGTGCTCTCCGACTGCGGGGAACACCTGTTAAGGCGGGTGCCGTGCGACGGGGATTATGCGCTCAAACGCGCGGTCGCCGACTATCTGTACAGGGCGCGCGGTATCGAAGCCGACCCGCGATACGTCGTTATCGGCGCGGGCGCGGAATATCTATACGGAATAATAGTGCGCCTTCTCGGCAGGGACACGGTTTTTGCCGTGGAAAATCCGGGGTACAAAAATATATCGTCGGCGTATAAGCTTTACGGCGCGGAGTGCGCATATATAAGCGTGGGCGAAGAAGGCGCGGACTGCGCCGAAGCGGAGCGTAGCCGTGCAGGGGTACTGCATATTTCGCCGTCGCACCAGTTTCCCACGGGCGCGGTTACGCCTGCCCGTTCGCGCGCACGGCTTATAAGCTGGGCGGACGCTTGCGGGAGATACATAATAGAGGACGATTACGACAGCGAGTTCCGCCTTGCGGGCAAACCCCTTCAAAGCATGTACTCCTTAAACCCCGACAGGGTGATATATATGAATACTTTTTCAAAGAGTCTTGCGCCGTCTATGCGTATGGGGTATATGATTCTTCCGCCCGCGCTGTATGAAAGGTATATTTCGCTGTTTAACGAATCTTCCTGCGCGGTACCGCTGTTCGAACAGAAAACGCTTGCCTCCATGCTCGACGGCGGGCATTTCGAAAGGCATATACAGAGGCTGAAAAACCGTTACCGCGCCGTGCGCTCCGCGCTCGCCGTAAAGGCGGGGGAGCTGGGGAAAAGGTGCGTCCTTCACGATACGGGCAGCGGACTGCACCTTTTGGCGCAGTTTCCTTACGCGCCGAATGAGGAATATATAAAGGCGAAAGCCCTCGATATGGGCATTAACGTCAAGTGCGTTTCGGACTATCTTCTCGCGCCCGCGAAAACGCTTGAAAAGTGCGCCGTAATAAACTATGCGGGAGTTTCGAAAGAGAGTATATTTAAGATAGTGTTTTGAATTAAAGTCCGTACGGGTGTACCGAACGGACTTTTTTTATAGGGCGGGTTATCTGCATCCCGAACAGGTTTTGCAGTTGCCGTTACATTTTTTCGTATGTTTGCCCGTTGCAGAAAACATTTCGCCCGAATAGCACCTTTCCGCAGTGCTTCCGCAACCGGGACAGACAACGGGGTCGAGGTGGCTTTTGACGAGTTCTTCGAAGCGCTTGTTGCAGTTTTTGCAGACGTACTGTAAAATGGGCATAGTTACTTCTCCTGGTTTTTGCGCCTGCTCTTTCTGCGCTTCTGCCTTAACGTCTTTTTAAGCGGGTTTCTTCTTAAAAGGAAGAAGCCGATTATAAGCGTGAACACGAGCGTGGCGCCCATTACAAGCCAGAAAATTCCCGTCTGATAGAACGAATAACCGTCCTGCCCGGGCACCGGCATATTCATTCCCCAGAAGCCCGCTATCATTGTGGGCACGGCGAGAAGTATGGTTATAATGGTCAGCTTTTTCATCGACTCGTTGGCGTTGTTGGAAATGACCGAGCCGTAAGCGTCCATCGTCACGCTAAGAATATTTTTGTAAATGTTACAGGTTTCAATCGCCTGTTTTCCCTCGATGATTACGTCCTCGTACAAGTCCAGATACTCTTCGCGCGTGGCGACGCCTTCGACCTTGAAGAGCTTTTCGTGTACGCGCTCGTTGGAGTTGAGGGAGGTGGAAAAGTATACGAGCGAGTTCTGCAAATCGAGAAGCTGTATAATCTCCGCGTTTCGCATAGTCTTTTCCATTTCGCTCTGGATGCGCCTCGTCTTTCTGTCAATCTGTTTAAGGCTGTACAGAAATCTTTTCGCGTTGCCTAACATAAACGTAAGTATAAAGTGCACGGGCATAGCCGTGTTTATTTTTTCCCTGCCCGTCGCAAAGTCTTTTAAAACGGTGTTGCCTTTCAGGCAGACCGTGACTATGCACTTGGAATTGTAAATAAGGGCGAGGGGAAGGGTGGTGTACCTGTCGGTGCCGTCGTCGCCCTCTTCGATTAAAGGACAGTCGACAACGAACATGCTTACGCCGTCGTCGAACTCGGTACGCGCTCTCTCCTCTTCGTCGAGCGCGGCCTTAATCATATCCTCGCTGATACCCGTGAAGGACGCTACGTCCTCGCACTCGTCGTCGCTGGGGTTAATCATATCCACCCAGCAATTGCTTTTGAAAGTATCGATTTTGCCGGGCGCGCCCGCGCCTTCCGTCAATAAATATTTTACCATAGCTGTAACCTTCGTAAACAAAAATGCACGGAAAATTCCGTGCATTCGACTGTCCTTTAAAGGTTTAGGCTTCTGTACGGAAAATTCTAAGTTGTTGAAATTTTATCGTTCAAATAACTACTTGGGTCCATTAAAGGCTCCTCACTAAATTATTATGCATCTATTATATAACATTATATTTTATTTGGCAAGCGTTTGTTAAAATCTTATTATATAACAATTTTACCCTGCGTAAAGCTTTCGAAAAATCCTTCCAGGTCGGCTCCGCTTATAAACGCGCCGGCAAGGTCTTCGTAGGAAGCTATCTTATAAAGGTTATCCGAAAAATACTTTTTAAGCGTTGCGGTAAACTTTTCGTCGCCTATCGACTGTCTTAGCATATCGAACATTATAAGCCCCTTGTTGTAGGCTATGTTCGTGTACTCGTACTCGCTTTCGAAGTCTTTGAGATGTCTGTTCATGGTCGTGTTAACGTCGCCGAAAATCTGGTTATATACGGAATAGTACGCCCTGTACGCCTTCGTTGCCGAACCGATTATACCCGTTCTCGTAAAGGGATAGGAGGGGTTCTCTTCGAAGAACATAAGCGTGGAGTACTCCGCAAGACCCTCGTCCTGCCAGGCGCAGGTCATCTGGTTGCTTCCCGCCATCGCATACCACCACTGGTGCGCGTTTTCGTGCACGATTGTGTAAACGTTGTTGTCCGCGTCGAGCTCGTCGCTTATCATAGTCAGCGCGGGATATTCCATTCCGCCGTAGCAGAAACCCGTCTGGACGACGCATAGTGTGGGGTATACGTAGTTTCCGAACGTTTCGGAGAAGTATTTAAGGCTGTTGCAAGCCGTCGAAAGACTGACCTGCGGATTGCTGTCTTTATAGTAATAGTAGCTTACCTGCACGCCGTTCACTTCGCTTGTCGCCGTCTGGAATTTATCGGACAGCACAACGGCGAAATCCCTCGCTTTTTGTATTTCGTAAGTGCGCTTCACCCTGCCCGCCGAAGTGCTTTCGTTTACAAGCTTTCCGCTAGTCGCCGAAGCATATTCGGGGGGTAAATCCAAAGTTACCCTGTAATTCGCGCATTCCGAAAGGAAGGGGTCCCCGCATACGTAGTAGGGGCACTCCACAAAACCTTCGTCCGAATACGCGCAGAGCACGGGATAGAAATTGCCGAGATTAACGGTATTTTCGGTTATGCCCGTCCTGTGGTTCACAAGCGCGAGTTCGAGGGTGTAGGATATGCTTATTTTTACGTTCTCCCCGGGATATACGGGGGTCAACAGGTTTACGGTAAGCAGATTTTCGTCCTCGCCGCCTATGTCCCAGCCCTTGCAGTTGCCCACTTCTTTTATCGTCATAGAACCGTAACTGGCGCCCGCATAGTACGCCTTGGCGGTGTAGCTGGACGAAACGGGGGCAAGCTTTGCGCCTTCGCGGAAGGCATTGCCGTAAAGGTTGAATTTAAGGTCGCCGATTTCGTTGTCTGTATCGTTGAGATACGTGAAGTCGACGGTGCCTTCGATTGTGCGTGTTTCCCTGTCGAATATGGCGAGTATGTCATATTCGCTTAAAGCGCTTTCGTCCTTTTTGCATGCGGTGAACGCGAGCGACGCGGCCGCGGTGCATACTACGGTAAGTATACAGATAAGCTTTTTCAATTTAAACATCGTTATCACCTCGTTTACATTTAATCTATGATAACCGAGTTTGGAATAAAACCTTTTTTTAACATATTTACGCAAACTAAAATAAAATGTATGGTATGGTATTTTGCATTGTAGCGGACAGCGCGGTCAAGGACGTGAAAAGTCTACCGGACTGCGACATTGCCGTTTTCGGTTTCAAAGGATTGGGCGAAGTGGACTACGAAACGGAGCTCCGCGGGCTTACGGACAAATTCGAGGACGCGACGCGCCTTTCCAAAACTTTCAGGTGCGGCGTGCTGTGCGGGTGCAGGACGAAGAGCAGGGGCGTGCTCCGCAAGTCCGTGTCCGTCGCCGACAGAGGCAAGCTTCTCGGTATTTCGGATATGAACCACGTCATCGACACGGAGGACTATAAAAGCGGCGCGGGGCTGGGGGTGTACTCGGTCGGCGGGTACAAGGTCGGGCTGTGCATAGAAAACGACCTTATGTTCCCCGACGGGCTGAAAGCGCTTTCGCTTTGCGGGTGCAACGTCATCGTCGTGTTTCTCGAAGAGCTGAAAACTTCCGTACCGCCCCTTCTTATCAGGGCATATTCCTACCTGTACGGCGTGCCCGTCATTATGTGCGCGGGCAATATGGCGTACTTTGCGGAAACCTCGGGCGAAATAGCTTCTTCCTCGCAGCCGTACTCGCTGTTCGAGGTAACTCCGCAGAACAGGTATCACATTATAACTACCCGCACCAAGGGCAGTTATTTCGACGTGAACGAAGATTACTGAACAAAACATTTCTTCCCGCTTCGGCGGGAATTTTTTTTATTGCCCCGTTTACGCTTGTAATTTTCAAAAATAATTGCTATAATCTTATACGTAAAATAAAAGTAACGGCGGAAAAAATTTATGCTTAGTATGACGGGTTACGGCAGGGGCGAATATAAAGAGGGCGGTATCGAACTTACGGCGGAAGTCAAGTCCGTCAACAACCGCTATCTCGACGTGTCCGTAAAGTGCCCGCGCATATTCATAGCGTTCGAGGACGTAATCCGCGCGGAGGTACGCTCTATGCTGACCCGCGGACACGCCGACGTTTTCATCGGGCTTTCGGATAAGCGCGAGAAAAAGCGCGAGCTGTACCTCGACGAAAATATCGCCCGGGCATACGTCCGCGCGGGCGGGCGAATTAAAGAACTGTTCCCCGATATACCCAGCGACGTCACGGTGACCTCGGTACTGCGCTATCCCGACGTAATAAGACCCGAAGAAAATTCTTCCGCCGACGGCGAGCTTTTGTCCGCTTTGAAATCGGCGCTTAAAACGGCGCTTAAAAATCTCAACGAAATGCGGAGCACGGAGGGTGCAAAGCTCAAAGAGGATATGCTTTCGAGAATGGACGCAATCGAAAAGCTCGTCGGCGAAGTCGAAAAGCGCGCGCCTCTCGTCGCGGAAAGTTACAGGGCTAAGCTGGAAGCCAAAATGAAAAAGATTTTGGAGGACGTTCAGCCCGACGAAGCAAGGCTTTTGACCGAAGTTTCGCTGTTTGCGGATAAGAGCAATATAGACGAAGAGCTCACCCGCCTTCATTCGCACATTTCGCAGTTCAGGGAAATATGCCGTGAAACGCTCGTGGGCAGAAAGCTCGATTTTCTCGTGCAGGAGTTCAACCGCGAAACCAACACAATCTGTTCCAAATCCAACGATATAGAAATTACCAGACTGGGGCTTGCGCTTAAAAACGAAATCGAAAAGGTGCGCGAGCAGGTCCAGAACATAGAATAAGGATTATGAAGAATTTACTTATAGTAATTTCGGGACCCTCGGGAGTGGGCAAGGGCACGATAGTAAAAGAACTTCTCAAAAAAGGCGGTTACGCGCTGAGCGTATCCTGCACCACCCGCGGACGGCGCGAAGGCGAAGAGGACGGCGTTTCCTACTTCTTTGTTTCGAGGGAAGAGTTCGAGGCTAAAATAGCCGAAGGCGGATTTTTGGAATATTCCGAACACTTCGGCAACTATTACGGCACGCCCCGCAGTTTTGTTGAAAAACAGCTTCAAACGCACGACGTAATTCTCGAAATAGACGTCGACGGCGCGCTTGACGTAAAACGCGCCCGTCCGGAAGCGCTTCTCATAATGGTGCTTCCCCCCGACAGGGAGGAGCTGAAAGCCCGCCTTGTACGGCGCGGAACGGAGAGCGAGGAAAAGATAGCTTCCCGCCTTGCCAGAACGGATTACGAACTTTCCAAAACAGAGCTTTACGATTATTCCGTCGTCAACGGCGTACTCGGCGACGCCGTCGCGGAAATCGAATCTATTATAAAAGCAAATAAAAAAACAATAAAATAAACGGAGTTATATTTATGATTAACCAACCCTCGGTAGATACTCTCATCGACAAGCTCGGAACAGACGGACAGCCCGTTTCGCGTTATTGCCTCTGCGTCGTGGCTTCCAAGCGCGCAAGACAGATTCTCGAAAACCATATGGCTAAGGGTCCCAGCCCCGACGAATATCTCAAAGAAATTTCCGCCGCCTGCCAGGAAATAGCGGACGGAAAAATCAAATGCACGAAAGATTAATTTTTTAAAAATGCAGACAGCGGTTTTCGCGTATGAAAACCGCTGTCGGTTTCAACTGGTGAAATGTACGCAAAGGTAATTGTCGATATCGCCCGAAGCGAGGCGGACAAAATTTTCGAATATTCCTGCCCCGATACGCTAAAAGCGGGAAGCAGGGTAAAAGTTCCCTTCGGGGGAAGGATAATCGAAGGCTTCGTCATAGACGTAAGCCCCCTTTCGTCGTACGAAAACGTCAAGCCCGTCGCCGAAATACTCGATGAGGAACCCGCGCTGACGCAGGAGTGTTTCAGCCTTATGGAGAGCATAGCAAGGCGCTACCGCGTGCCCAAAGCCGTCGTGCTGAGGCTGTTTATACCCTCTGAAATGCGCAGGGGCAGAGTGCATGCCGCGTACAGAAACTTTGCCGTGTATACGGGCGCGGATATAACTCTTCCCGCTTCCGCAAAAAAACAGGCGGAGGCGCTTACGTACCTGAAAGAGCACGGAGAGGGGGATTACGCGGCACTGTGCGATTCTTTCGGCAGGGGTGCGGTAAACGCGCTTAAAGAAAAGGGCGCGCTGGAAATCGAGAGGCGCAAGCAGACGAGAAGTCCTTTTACGGGTCTGCCCTCTGCGGTTGGCGAAAAGACGCTTACCCCCGCGCAGGAGCGGGCTATCGGCGAAATCTATTCTTCGGACAAGAGCACGCACCTTTTGCACGGCGTAACGGGAAGCGGTAAGACGGAGATATATTTAAACGTTATCGCGCGCGAAATCCGCGCGGGCAGGACGGCGGTTTTTCTCGTTCCCGAAATTTCGCTTACCCCGCAGATGCTGTCCCAGCTGAGAGGCAGGTTCGGCAATCTCGCCGCGATTCTGCACAGCGGGCTCAGCGCGGGCGAAAGGTTTGACGAGTGGTGCCGTTTAAGGTCGGGCGAAGCAAAGATAGCCGTGGGCGCGAGGAGCGCGGTGTTCGCTCCGCTTGAAAACATAGGCGCGATAATAGTCGACGAGGAGCACGACGCTTCGTACGTAAGCGAATCCGCGCCAAGGTATTCGACGATAGAAATTGCGCAAATGCGCGCGGAATATAACGGCGCGAAACTCATTTTAGGCAGTGCGACGCCTTCAATCGAAAGCTATGTAAAAGCCGTAGAAGGCGAAACGGGTCTGATAACCCTGACGGAGCGCATAAACAAAAAACCCCTTCCCGAAATTATAATCGCAGATATGCGCAAGGAAGTAAAGCGCGGGAACAACACGGCGTTTTCCTCGGCGCTGAGGGAAGAGCTTGCGGAAACACTTGCGGGCGGAAACCAGGCAATAATATTTCTGAACAGGCGCGGATATTCGAGAACGGTTTTGTGCCGTGACTGCGGTTACGTCGCCAAATGCGAACACTGCGACGTCGCGCTTACTTACCACAGCGAGGAAAACTGTCTTAAATGCCATTACTGCGGAACCAAGTACCGCATGCTGACAGCCTGTCCCGAGTGCGGAGGAAAGCACGTTTTGTACAACGGCACGGGCACGCAGCGCGTCGTTGCCGACCTTAAACAGCTGTTCCCTTCGGCGCGGATATTGAGAATGGACAACGACACGGTATCGGGCAAGGACGGACATTACAGCATACTCAAAAAGTTTTCGGAAAAGCAGGCGGACATACTCGTCGGCACGCAGATGATTGCAAAGGGGCACGACTTCCCCGCGGTTACTCTCGTCGGTATTCTGGACGCGGATATGAGCCTTCATTTCTCCGATTACAGAAGCGGCGAGCGCACCTTCCAGCTTATAACGCAGGTCGCGGGCAGAAGCGGGCGCGCGGGCGAAGCGGGCAGGGTCGTCTTGCAGACGTGCTCCCCCGAAAACTATATTCTGCGCTACGCCGTCGCTTACGACTATAAAGGATTTTTCGAAAACGAGATTGCGCTGAGAAAGGCGACGGGCTTTCCGCCGTACTCCGTCATATGCAGGGTAATGGTGACGGGCGAGGACGGAGAACGCACGCTTGAAACTCTGAAAAAGGTGTATTTCGCAATCGAAAAGCTGAGAGGCGAAACCCCCGGCGAATTTATATTTTTAAACAAAATGCATTCGCCCATAAAAAAGATACAGGGCAAACTGAGGTATCAGGTCCTGATGAGGCTGGCAAGCCGTAACGCGCTCGGCCGCGTATACGACGTTGCGGTTGAAAATACAAATAAAAACGTTCTGGTTTACGTCGAAGAAAATCCCGTAAACCTGTCCTGAAATAATTAGCGAGGTAAAAAAATTATGGCGGTTAGATTTGTCGTACAGACGGGCGAACCCGTGTTGAGAGAAAAATGCGCGGAGGTGAAAAACTTCAATGCGGAGCTTTTCGCGCTTCTCGACGATATGAAGCAGACGGTACGCGCAGAGCAAGGCGCGGGGCTTGCGGCGCCCCAGATAGGCGTGCCCGCGCGCGTCGTGGTTATAGACGTCAACGAGGGCTTTTTTGAAATGATAAACCCCGTAATACTTTCCTATAAGGGAGAGCAGACGGGACCCGAAGGCTGTCTTTCCGTCAAGGGCAAGCAGGGCACCGTGACGCGCCCCTATAAGGTCAAAGCCGAGTACCGCGACCGCTTCGGCAGAAAGCACAAGCTTACTGCGGAGGGCTTTTTCGCCCGCGCGGTCTGTCACGAACTCGACCACCTCGACGGCATACTGTACACCGACAGGGCGGAAGAAATTTACGACCTGCCCGCGGAGGGAAAATGAAAATAGTATTTGCGGGCTCGCCCGAATATGCCGTTCCGGCGCTCGAAGCCGTAAATGAAAAATTCGGAGTGACGGCGGTTATAACACAGCCCGACAAGCCCGTCGGCAGAAAACGCGCGCTTACGCCCACGCCCGTCAAGGCGCGCGCCGTGGCGCTGGGCATACCCGTTTACGACTTCAAAAAGATACGCGAACACGCAGACGAGGTGGGGGCGATAGGCGCGGATATAATGATTACGTGCGCCTACGGTCAGCTTCTCACGCGCGAAATTCTCGACTGTTTCCCCTCGGGGGTATGGAACCTACACGCTTCGCTTTTGCCCGAATTCAGGGGCGCTTCGCCCATTCAGTCCGCCATATTGGCGGGTGTAACGCATACGGGCGTTACCGTAATGAGGACGGAGCTGTCGCTCGATACGGGGGATATTCTCCTCGTAAAGCGCTGTGAAGCGGGCGGTATGACCTGCGGGGAGCTTAGCGAAAAGCTTTCCCTCATTTCCGCACAGGCGGCGGTAGAAGCGGTCGAGATGATTGCAAAGGGCAATCCCGCCCTTCTGTTGCAGGACGAGGCTAAGGCGACCTACTGCAAAAAGATAACCAAAGACGATGCAAAGATAGATTTCGGCAATTCGCCCGAACATATATGCGGGTTAATCAACGCAATGAACCCCCAGCCCATGGCTTACTGCCTGCTTAACGGAAACGTTTTAAACGTTCTCCGCGCCGAGCCGTGCGGTATGCAGGGCGAAAAAGGAGCGGTAATATGCGCCGACAAACGCGGTTTTGTTGTCGGTTGCGCATCGGGTTCGGTAATCGTTAAAGAGATTCTGCCCGCGGGGGGGAAGAAAATGAGAGCCTGCGACTTCGTCAACGGCAGAAAGATAAAGGCGGGGGATAAACTTGACTAATCCGCTTTGCGACCCCTATCTGATACTCGCCAAGGTATATCAGGGGGGTAAATACTTAAAACAGGCTATTGCCGAAACGCCGGTGGAGCCCCTGAACAAGGCGCGCACGGTCAGGATATGCTACGGCGTAATGGAAAAAGACATTTATCTCGCGCATATCATAGACGCAAACACGCAAAAACAGCCTAAAAGCACGGTTAAGATAATACTCAAAATCGCGCTGTATATGCTCGAATTTATGGACAAGCACGACTATATGGTCGTGGACAGCGCCGTCGCGCTCGTCAAAAAGCTCGGCAAGGAGGGCGCGGCAGGGTTCGTTAACGCCTTTCTGCGTTCGTATAAAATACCGCCCCTGCCCGATAAAACCGACGAGGCGCTTTGCGTTAAGACTTCAAGCCCGTTATGGCTGGTTAAGAAAATAAGGCGCAGTTACAAGGGCGAAGCCGAGAGTATTTTAAGCGCGCCGTCCAAGGGCGTCTGCGTACGTTTCGTAAAAGGGGCGGACATATACCTCGGTAAACCGCATATAGATACCCCTTTCGAAAACGTGCATATCTTCAAAAACTTTGTCCGCGACGAGGGCTTTTTTAAGGGGGATTACACTTTCCAGTCCGTGGGGTCGATTGCCGTTTGCGCCGCGGTGGAGCCCTGCGCAAACTTTCTCGACGCGTGCTCCGCGCCCGGCGGTAAAGCCGTGCTCGTTTCGGGCAAGTGCGAAAAGGTTACCGCCTGCGAACTCCACGGACACAGGACAGAGCTTATAAAGAGCTATTTTTCGAGAATGGGCGTTACCAACGCAGAGGCGGTTACGGCGGACAGCAGTGTGTTCAATCCCGAATACGAGGGCGCGTTCGACGGCGTGCTGTGCGACGCGCCGTGTTCGGGCACCGGGGTCATCAACGAAAACCCCGACATAAAACTTTTCAGAAAGGAAGAGGACATAGAAAACCTTGCGCAGATACAGTATAAAATTTTGTCCAACTGCGCGCGGTACGTAAAGGAAGGGGGCAGGCTGTACTATTCGACCTGTTCAATCCTGCCCGAAGAAAACGACAGCGTCGTATATAAATTTTTGCGGGACTGTCCGCAATTCGTTCTTGAAATTCCGTCCTCTCCGCTTGCTCACCGCACCACGAAATTCGGGCTTCAATTTTTACCGCACATTTCGCTCGGCGCGGGATTTTATCTGACTTCGTTCGTCAAGGAGAAAAAGTGAAAAGCGTTTTACAGGATTTAAGCTATTCCGAACTCGAAAACTCGATACTCTCCGCGGGCGAAAAAAAGTTCCGCGCAAAACAGCTGTACGAAGGTTTGATGCAGGGCAAAAAGATTTCGCAAATCAACGTACCGCAGACGCTCAGGGCGGAGCTTTTAAAAAGCTATGAGGATGAACCCGTAAAAATAATAAAGACGCTGACCTCTTCCGACGGCACCGAAAAGTACCTGTTCGGGCTTGCCGACGGCAACGTTATCGAGGGGGTGTTCATGAAGTACAAATACGGAAACACCCAGTGCGTGTCGACGCAGGTCGGGTGCAGAATGGGCTGTAAATTCTGCGCCAGCACGCTCGGCGGGCTGGTGAGAAACCTTACCGCAGGCGAAATTCTTTCGCAAGTTCTTACGGTCAACGCGTTGCACGGCGGAACGGGTCGCGCGGTTACGAACATAGTTTTAATGGGGAGCGGAGAGCCCCTCGACAACTATGACAACACAGTAAAATTTATTAGAAACGTTTCGGCGGAAGGCGGAATAAATATTTCGCCGAGAAACATTTCGCTTTCGACGTGCGGGATTGTTCCAAAAATTTACGCGCTTGCCGACGAGGGACTGCCCGTGAATTTAACCGTTTCGCTGCACCAGACGACGGACGAAGGACGCGCCCGCACGATGCCGATAGCAAAAAAATATTCCATCGCGCAGATACTCGAAGCGTGCGCGTACTACTTCGAAAAGACGGGCAGAAGATACATCTTCGAATACACCTTAATCGACGGCGAAAACAGCGGTAAGGAACACGCCGAGCGGCTTGTAAAACTTTTGAAAGGCAGACCCTGCCACGTCAATCTGATAAGGCTGAACGAGGTTAAGGAGCGCGCTCTGAAATCGGCGGAGGACAGGCAGGCTTACGCGTTTGCGTCTATGCTGGAAAAGGGCGGGCTGTCCGCAACGGTAAGGCGGAGCGCGGGCGCCGACATAGGCGGGGCGTGCGGTCAGCTGAGAGCAAATTATATAAACGGCAATTAAAATAATTTTTTCGGGAGAAATACTTATGAATATAAAAATAGCGCCTTCGATACTTTCCGCCGACTTTTCCGTAATGGGAGAAGCGGTGAAAAAATTGCAGGATTGCGGGGCTGATTTGATTCACTGCGACGTCATGGACGGAAGTTTCGTCGAGCCCATAACCTTCGGCGGGCAGATGGTAAAAAACATACGTCCGCTCACTTCGCTTCCCCTCGACGCGCACCTTATGATAGAGCACCCCAAAACGCAGATAAAATTTTTCGCGGAAGCGGGCGCGGATATAATCACCGTGCACTACAAGGCGTGCAGAAAGATTTCGGAAAGCTACCTCGAAGAAACGCTAAGGCTTATAAAGTCTTACGGCGTAAAATGCGGGGCGGTCGTCAATCCCGACGTGCCCGTTGAAAATATTTTTCCCGTGTTCCCGCTGTGCGATATGGTTTTGCTAATGTCGGTATACCCCGGTTACGGCGGACAGAAATTCATACCCGAAGTTATGGATAAAATCAAAAAGGCGCGGGAATATGCCGTGTCTATCGGCAAGGGCGATATGG
This sequence comes from uncultured Clostridia bacterium, assembly GCA_947570625.1. Classification (GTDB taxonomy): domain Bacteria; phylum Bacillota; class Clostridia; order Christensenellales; family Borkfalkiaceae; genus Coproplasma. Next base: position 44,061 of record CANOUP010000011.1, read on the forward strand.
ATATAGAAATCGACGGCGGGGTTACTTCGGCAAACTGCGCAGATATAAAAAGGGCGGGCGCAAACGTGCTCGTCGCTGGTTCGGCCGTGTTCAATTCAAGCGATTGGACGGGCACTATATCGCAGTTAAAGGCGTAATATGAAGGGAATACTGCTTTTAAACGGACAGCCCTACGGCGGAAAAATAGACGCGGACGGCGCGCTGGTGTACTGTTGCGACGGCGCTTACGCGTGGGCGAAAGACAAAGTGAGGATAGATAAAAATATCGGCGACTTCGACTCCTTGAAGGAAACTCCCTTTCCGCCGCCCGAGGAGATATATCCCGCCGAAAAGAACTTTACGGACGGCGAAATCGCCCTTTCCAAACTGCTTGAAGCGGGTGTGAGCGGGATAGAGATATACGGCGGTAACGGCGGGCGCGAGGACCATTTTCTGGGCAATCTTCACCTTGTGCACCGCGCGCACGAAGCGGGGGTAAAGTGCGTTATGATAAGCGAAAATTCCGAAATTTTCGCGGGTGACGGCGTCATATCCCTGGGTCAATACAAAGGGCGCACTTTCTCTGTGTTACCTTTCGGCGGAACTCTGCATATAATAGAAAGTGCAGGACTGAAATATTCTTATCCCGAACGGATAAGCTACGGCGAGTGCAGGGGAATTTCGAATATCTGCGAAAGCGGTACGGCTTATTTAAAGGTTGAGGGTGTTGCTCTTGTAATAATAAACAGGGGAGAAGTATGACAATTATATGCGTTAAACCGCCCAGGTGCGTGCGGTTTGTACTCAGGAAAATTTGCAGAAAATGAGATACATAGATTTACACTGCGACACGCTTACGGTTTCCTGCGACGGGGGATATTCCCCGTCCGACGGTCCGTTGCAGGCAAGCTTTTCAAAGCTTTCTCAAAGCGGGTGCGAGATGCAGTGCCTTGCAATTTTCACCGAAGGCGCGGACGCTCCGCTCCGTTTCGAAAAATATCTTTCCTTCTTCCGCGGGCTCGATTTCAAAGACTGCGGATTCGAAGCCGTGCTTACCGTCGAAAACCTCGGGTTTATCGGCAGTGACCTCGGGCGCATTCCAAAGCTTGCGGAAGCGGGGGTGAAAATGGCTTCGCTCGTGTGGAATTACGAGAACGCGCTGGGCTATCCCAACCTGATATTTAAGGACGGCGTTCCCCTTTTCGGCAGGCGGGAAAAGCGCGGTCTTAAACCATTGGGAAAAGAGGCTGTCGCGCTCCTCGACGAAAATAAGATGATAATAGATATTTCGCACCTTTCGGACGGCGGGGCGGAAGATATTTTACGGAACAGAAAAATTCCCGTCGTCGCAAGCCACTCCAACGCTTACGGGGTGTGCGGTGTATGCAGAAACCTGACCGACGGACTCATAGAAAAAGTCGCCGACTGCGGGGGCGCGGTCGGCGTCAATTACTGTAAAGATTTTCTCGGCGAGGGCGAAATTTTCGGGCTTATCGAACGGCACGTAAAACATATAATTTCCGTCGGGGGCGAGGACTGCGTCGCGCTGGGAAGCGATTTCGACGGCATACCCGCCCCGCCGGGGCTGGAAGACTGCACAAAGGTGTCCGCTCTTTTGGAACGACTTGAAAAATCGCTCGGTTACAGGGTGTGCGAAAAGCTGTGCCGTAAAAATTTCCTGCGGGTTTTTAACGAAGTCTGCAATTGACAATACGCCGCGCGTATGATATAATTTTTCCGTTATGAGAAAAATTACCGCGTTTTTTATTTCCGCCGTTACCGCTCTGCTGTGCGTCCCCTGTATTTCGGGCTGTTCGGCAAAGACGGAGTATATTTTAAAAACGGACGGCGACGGGAACAAATATTACATAGCGGGCTGTTCGGGCTTTGCTTCCAACCTCAAAGGCGAAGTGGTCATACCCTCTTACTACGGCGAGGGCGAGGACTACGCGCCCGTGACGGAGATAAGCGAACAGGGCTTTTCCGCGACTTCGATAACAAAAATAACCATTCCCGCCACGGTGACAAAAATCGGGCAGGCGTCGTTCGCGTATAACAATCTTCTCGAAAGCGTCGTGTTCGAAAACGGCTCAAAGCTCGAAGAGATAAGCAGGGGCGCGTTCGGGTACTGCCCCGCGCTGAAAGAAATCAGTTTGCCGGCAACCGTCAAGTCCGTAGGAATAATGGCGTTTTACAACTGCACGTCGCTTGAAAGCGTCGGCATGCACGCGGTTGAAAACATAGGCGGGCGCGCTTTCGAGTACTGCTCGTCTTTGCGGGAAGTAACCTTTCCCGAAACCCTCGGTTCGATAGGCGACCGCGCGTTCTATTTTTCGGGACTGAAAGAAGTTTCGATTCCCGACTCTGTTTTTGAAATAGGCTACGCGTCTTTCCACAGCTGTACCTCGCTTGAAAAAGCTTCGGTGGGCGCGGGGGTGCGCGTGATTAAGTCGGGCGCGTTCGGTTACTGCACTTCGCTTAAAGAACTTTGCCTGTCTTCTTCGGTCGAAAAGATAGAAGGGGCAAGGTATGTCGACGATGAATTTTACTGCGGACACGCTTTCCACAGCTGCGGCATTTCGGACGTGTATTACGGCGGTACGGCGGAGGAGTGGGAAGAGCTGAAAAAGAATACCGACAACAAGTCGGTCACCGTCAACGATACGGTTTTCGACAACGGCGCGCTGTTCGGCGCAAAACTTCATATCGGTTAAAATGAATAAAGCCGTACCGCGGACTGCGGTACGGCTTTTGCCTGTAACTTGAACTTTAAGCTCTTTCAACGGATTTAAGGCATCTCGTGCAAACGTAACCGTTAACGACCTTGCCTTCCGAAACGTATGAAACTTTCTGAACGTTTGCTTTAAACGTTCTTCTCGTTCTTCTCTTGGAATGGCTTACGTTATTGCCCGTGGTCTGACCTTTTCCGCAAACACTGCATACTCTCGACATATATTTACACCTCCGTGGGTTTGCTTTTTAAGCTGAAAATAAGCCGTTAGCGATTAACGACCTTCATAAATATATCACGCGGATAATAAAAAATCAATCAAAAACGGCTTATAAGTTTAATTTTTTTTGTTTTTTGCAAAATAATTTATGGGAAATGCGAAATATTCTTGCAAAAACTTAATTAATGTTATAAAATATGATAAGGTAATTACCTTAAACGGACGGTAAAGCAATGGCGGTAAACACCAGCAACGTATACGGTAAAATTTCAATATCCGATTCAGCCATCGCAAAGGTGGCCAAAAACGCCGCGCTCGAATGCTACGGCATCGTCGACACGGTTTCGCGCCGTTTTACCGACACGCTGTCCGAACTTTTGAAAAAGCAGTCCGGAAGCAGAGGCATAAAGGTCGTGACTTCGGGGGACAGAATTTATATCGACGTTTTCGTCATAATAAAATACGGCGTGTCGATTAACGCCGTCGCCGAGTCGTTAAAAGAAAGCGTAAAATACAAAGTTGAAAAATTCACGGGTATGATTGTCGATACCGTGAACGTAAATATTATCGGGGTAAAACTTTAAAGCTGTACTTGAATTTTCGGGTACGGCTTATAATATTTACCCGCGCAGCTCTTTTCAACATAATAGTAAAAAGGGAGTAATATGCAGAAAACCATAAACAGCACCGAGTTCCGCAAAATGGTTGCAAGCGGTGCCAGAATGTTAGAAATAAACAGGGCGAAAGTTGACGCCCTCAACGTGTTCCCCGTTCCCGACGGCGATACGGGAACGAATATGTCCCTGACCCTTCAATCGGCGGTCAAGGAAATGAACGCCTGTTCTTCGAACCGTTTTCAGGAAATATGCGACGCGGTTTCCAAGGGCGCGCTCCGCGGCGCTCGCGGAAATTCGGGCGTTATCTCGTCGCAGATTTTCCGCGGTATCTGTTCGGTGCTCAAAGACACCAAGGATACCTTCGATACAAAGACGTTTGCAAAAGCTCTCGAAGCGGGCACCAAGGTTGCGTACAGCGCCGTGTCCATACCAAAGGAGGGCACCATCCTTACCGTCGTAAGGCTTATGAGCGAGTCGGCTTCCAAGCTTGCGGCCAAGAATAAGGATTTCGTCGATTTCCTCAACGCGCTGATAGAAGTGGGCGACGAGGCGCTTGCAAAGACGCCCGAACTTCTGCCCGTTCTCAAAAAGGCGGGGGTCGTCGACTCGGGCGGCGTCGGGCTTATGACGATAATGCGCGGTTTCCTCGCGGCGATTACGGGCGAGGATATCGGCACCGATTCCATACCCACCGAAGCTTCCGACGGAAAGCGCGGCGAGGACGACCTTTTCGGCGACAACTCCGATATAGTCAACCTCGATTTGGGCGATATAGAATTCGCGTACTGCACCGAATTTTTCATTATACATTTAAAACAGATAACTACGCTTGCGGATATCGACAAGCTAAAAGAAAAGCTTATGTCCATAGGCGACTCGGTTATCTGTATAGGCGATTTGGAACTTGTCAAAGTCCACGTCCATACCAACACGCCGGGCATCGCGCTTACCTACGCGCTCGAACTCGGCGAGCTCGACAGGCTCAAAATAGAAAATATGCTCGAAGAGAACCGCGCGCTCAAAGCCAAGCTCGAAGCCGAGAAAAAGGAAATGGGCATGCTCGCAATCTGCGCGGGCGCGGGACTCGAAGAAATTTTCAAAGATTTGATGTGCGACAGGGTCATCGAGGGCGGACAGACTATGAACCCCTCCGCGCAGGATATCGCGGACGCCGTTCAAAAAATAAACGCTTCCAGCGTTTTCGTGTTTCCCAACAACTCAAACGTAATTCTCGCGGCCGAGCAGGCTAAGGCGCTCGTAAGCAACCGCACAATTCACGTCATACCCACTAAAAACGTCGCTCAGGGTTTTTCTGCGGCGCTCGCGTTCAATCCCGAAGCGTCCGTACCCGAGAACAAGACAAATATGACACACGCGATAGACTTTGTGGCTTCGGGTATGGTTACCCACGCGGTGAGAAATACCACGATGAACGGGTTCAAGCTTAAAGAGGGCGATATAATAGGTCTTGACAACAAGCGCATTCTTGCGAAGGGCGACAATATCGACGACTGCACAATCGCGCTTATCAAGGCGTTGAAGCGCGACGACCACGAAATGATAACCCTTTACTACGGCGAAGGCGTGACCGAGGAAGAGGCGCAGGCGCTTGTCGGCAAAGTTTCCGAAGCTTACCCCGACTGCGACGTGGACGTGCATTACGGCGGACAGCCCGTGTACTATTATATGGTATCGCTGGAATAGTAAAATATTATATCTTTATATTATAGTGAAAAAGGGAAGACAAGCCTGTCTTCCCTAAATTTTTAAAGACGATGGAACTTAACACTCTGAGATTTATTTCCGAAAAGAGGGAAAAGGATTTCAACAAACTCAATATTTACACCGCCGAAGAGCTGTGCAGGCATTTCCCGCGCTCGTACCTCGATATGACGGAGGTTACGCTTTTGCGCGACGCTTACCATAACGACACCCTTTTAACGGCGTGCGAAGTTTTAAGCGTCGAAACGAACCGCTATGCCCGCCGTCCGTACGTAAAGGCTATGTGCCAGCAGTCGGGGCATATTTTCAGCGCCGTTTGGTTCAACCAACCTTATGTCGCGTCGAAGCTCAAACGCGGGCTGTACCTTTTCTACGGCAGGGTTCAGAACAAGTTCGGCATGGGCTGTTCAATGGTCAACCCGTCGTTCGAGGAAGCGGACAAGAACAAGTATCTCAAAGGTCTTATTCCCGTTTATCCGCTTGCGGGCTCGCTCACGCAGGGGGTAGTCAGGACGGCGGTAAGACGGGCTTTGACGAAGTGCGCCGTCGAAACGCTAATCCCCCGCCAGCTCGTCAAAAAATATTCGCTTATCCCGCTCAAAGAAGCATACCAAAAAGTACACGCGCCCGAAAACAAACACGACGTTGCCGAGGGTTCGGAGCGCATCGCGCTCGAAGAATACTTCCTGCTCATTTCCGCGTTCAAGGTGATTAAGGGCGGGCGCGACGACGCGCGCCTGAACAGGTACGGCGTAACCGCCGAACAGGTAAGAAAGTTCGAGGAGCGGTTTCCGTTCGGGTTCACCCAAGGACAGAAGAGAGCGGTGGACGACATCTTCGAAAATCTCAATTCCCCGCACAAAATGAACAGGCTTTTGCAGGGCGACGTCGGAAGCGGTAAAACGGCGGTCGCGCTGACGGCCGTGTATATGGCTGTCGCGTCGGGTTATCAGGCGGTGATGATTTCGCCTACCGAAGTGCTTGCAAGGCAGAACGGTTCGCTTTTGGAAAAATATTTTCCCGACTACTGCGTGCGCACGCTGACGGGTTCGACGCCCGCTTCCGAAAAGCGAGAAATCAAAAAGGGAGTCGCTTCGGGCGGGGTGAATATATTATGCGGAACGCACGCGGTGATACAGAAGGACGTCGCGTTCGCCAATCTCGCGCTTGCGGTCTGCGACGAACAGCACCGTTTCGGCGTCGCGCAGCGCGCTTCGCTTTCGGACAAGGGCGAGGGGTGCGACGTGCTGATAATGTCCGCGACGCCAATCCCGAGGACGCTTTCGCTCATATTTTACGGCGACCTCGACATTACGTCAATCAAGGACAAGCCCGCGTCGCGGCAGGAAATTACCACGTCGGTTATACCCGAACGCAAGTACGCGGATATGTACAGGTACGTCGCCGAACAGGCTAAGCTGGGCAACAAAACGTACTTCGTCTGCCCCAAGATAGAGGGCGACGAGGAGGGGACGGTTATGTCCGTAACCGAACTGTACGAAGAGCTCAAAGGCAAACTGCCGGGTGTGCGCATAGCCCTTATGCACGGCAGAATGAAGGACAAAGAGAAAAACGAAATTATGGCGGAGTTCAAGGGCGGGGGATACGACTGTCTTGTGTCGACGACGGTAATAGAGGTCGGCGTGGACGTTCCGCAGGCTACTACAATGATTATATACAATGCCGAGCGGTTCGGTCTTTCCCAGCTTCACCAGCTGAGGGGGCGCGTAGGCAGGGGGGATAAAAAGAGCTATTGTTTCCTTCTTCCCGGCACACGGTCGGAAGAAGCGCTCGAACGGCTTTCGGTCATCAAAAACAACACCGACGGCTTTAAAATCGCCGAGGAAGATTTGCGTCTGCGCGGAGGGGGCGACTTTATGGGCACCCGCCAGAGCGGAAGGGTGTTGTCCGAAATAAAGAATCTGAAATTCCCCGTGGAAACGGTGTTTACGGCAAAAGCCATATCCGACGAAGCGTTTTCGGGCTTGTTCGACGTCGCGCTTCTGACGAAAATAGCTTCGGAAAAATACGAAAGTCTGAAAGAAGTGACGTTAAATTAAAATACCGCGTAAAAATATTTGACAAACATTCTCAACTTTGTTAAAATTGCCTTTGCGATTATGTGTAATCTGGATTATTATGCAAACCGTACGTTTAACCACGCTTCTCCTTTCCGCATTAAGGGTATACGGAAGGCGATATATTCCACAGGTCATACGACCGAGTAACACAAGGAGGATAGATATGCCCACAATTAACCAGCTTATAAGAAACGGCAGAGAAAAGCAGGTTTTCAAGAGCAAGTCGCCCATACTGGACAACTGCCCGCAAAAGCGCGGCGTTTGCCTTTCGGTAACCACGACCACGCCCAAAAAACCTAACTCGGCTATCAGAAAGATTGCGAGGGTAAGACTGACCAACAAGCAGGAAGGTACCGTTTACATTCCCGGCGAAGGTCACAACTTGCAGGAGCACTCGTCCGTGCTTATCAGAGGCGGAAGAGTCAAGGACTTGCCCGGCGTGCGTTACCACATTATCCGCGGTGCGCTCGACACGGCAGGCGTTTCCAAGAGAAAGCAGGCTCGTTCGCGTTACGGCGCAAAACGCCCCAAATAAGTAAAATAAACTTCGAAATACTTCGTTGCGCTTACGTTTTGTTCCGGTCACGTACTTCTGTGTACGCTTCCTCGACAAAGCCGCGCGCGCCTTGTCTTTCTTGTTTCTGTTTACTTATTGTCACGTAAAATACGTGAATTTACCCCTACTTGTTTCGGAATATATTTACCCTTACCGATAAAAGTAGGCAGTATTCGCAGTAAGCTGCGGAGAAGGTTTGCTACTCTTACGAGCAAGCAATAGCTTATTTAAAGGTATTTTATACCCTTAAACAAAAATTCATAAGGAGATTAAAATTATGCCCAGAAGAGGCGGAGTCCCCAAGAGGGACGTGTTGCCCGACCCCGTGTACGGAAGCAAGGTTGTAACCAAGCTTATCAACCAGATTATGTACGACGGTAAAAGGGGTACGGCGCAGAACATAGTTTACGATGCTTTCAAGACAATGAGCGAAAAGCTCGGAAAAGACCCCATGGAAATTTTCAACCAGGCAATGAACAATCTTATGCCCGTGCTGGAAGTTAAAGCAAGGCGCGTCGGCGGTGCGAACTATCAGGTTCCCATCGAAATCAGACCCGAAAGAAGACAGACCCTTGCAATCCGCTGGCTCGTCATCGCTACCCGCAAGAGAAGCGAGAGAGAGATGAGCAATAAGCTCGCTTCGGAGCTTATCGACGCTTACAACAACGCAGGCGGAGCCGTCAAGAAGAAGGAAGACACGCACAGAATGGCGGAAGCGAACAAGGCGTTCGCGCATTTCAGATTCTGAGTCGGGGGAAATAAATTATGGCAAGAGAATACGATTTAGCCCATACCAGAAATATAGGCATTATGGCGCACATAGACGCCGGCAAAACTACTACCACCGAACGTATTCTGTATTACACCGGCATCAACCATAAGATAGGCGAAACGCACGACGGTTCGGCTACTATGGACTGGATGGTACAGGAGCAGGAGAGAGGTATAACCATTACGTCCGCCGCGACTACCTGTCACTGGACCAGAAGCGGTTTAACCAAAAAGGACGAATGCAGAGTCAACATCATAGATACCCCGGGACACGTGGACTTCACCGTAGAAGTAGAGCGTTCGCTCCGCGTACTCGACGGAGCCGTCGCGACTTTCTGCGCGAAGGGCGGCGTCGAACCCCAGTCGGAAACGGTCTGGCGTCAGGCGGACAAGTATAAGGTTCCCCGTATCGCATACGTCAATAAAATGGACATCAACGGCGCAAACTTTGCGCGCGCCGTGCAGATGATGAGGGACAGGCTCAACGCGAACCCCGTTCCCATCGAACTGCCCATCGGCAAGGAAGACACCTTCCAGGGTATAGTCGACCTCATCGAAATGAACGCGGAAATATACGATTCCGAGGACGGCAAGCAGTATCATAAGGCGGAAATCCCCGCAGATATGGCGGACGAAGCCGAAGAAGCGCATATGGCTGTTATGGAAGCCGCCGCGGAAGGCGACGACGAGCTTATGGAAAAGTTCCTCGAAACGATGGAACTTACCCCCGAAGAAATCAGAAGGGGTCTGCGCAAAGCTACCATAAGCATGAAGTGCACTCCCGTGCTCTGCGGTTCGTCCTATAAAAACAAGGGCGTTCAGATGCTTCTGGACGCGGTTATCGATTATCTTCCTTCCCCCCTCGACATTGAACACGTCAAGGGCATCAACCCCGATACGGGCGCGGAAGAGGAGAGAAAGACTTCCGACGAAGAACCTTTTTCGGGACTTGCGTTCAAAATCGCAACCGACCCGTTCGTCGGCAGGCTTGCTTATTTCAGAGCTTATTCGGGCGTACTCGATTCGGGTTCGTACTGCTATAACTCGACTAAGGGCAAGAAGGAAAGAGTCGGACGTCTTGTTCAGATGCACGCAAATACCCGTACCGAAATCCCCAAGGTTTACTCGGGCGATATCTGCGCAATCGTAGGTCTTAAAGACACTACCACGGGCGACACGCTCTGCGACGACAAGCACCCCATAATCCTCGAACAGATGACCTTCTCCGACCCCGTTATCCAGCTCTCCATCGAGCCTAAGACCAAAGCGGGACAGGAAAAGATGACCATGGCGCTTATCAAGCTTGCCGAAGAAGACCCCACGTTCAAGACCTATACCGACCAGGAAACGGGTCAGACGATTATCGCGGGCATGGGCGAGCTTCACCTCGACATCATCGTCGACAGACTTCTCAGGGAATTCAAGGTAGAAGCCAACGTAGGCGCACCCCAGGTTGCTTACCGCGAAACCATCAAAAAGGCAGTCGACTGCGAAGGTATGTACAAGCGTCAGTCGGGCGGTAAAGGCCAGTACGGTCACTGTAAACTTCACCTCATCCCCGGCGAACCCGGTTCGGGCTATTCCTTCGAAGACCTCACGGTCGGCGGTTCTATTCCCAAAGAATATATTCCCGCTATCGACAAGGGTATTCAGGGTGCGGCGAGAAACGGCTTCCTTGCCGGTTACGAAGTCGTCGACTTCAAGATTCAGGTCTACGACGGAAGCTACCATGAGGTTGACTCCTCCGAAATGGCGTTCCAGATTGCGGGCTCTATGGGCTTTAAAGACGGTATGGCGAAAGCAAATCCCGTACTGTTGGAGCCTATAATGAAGGTCGAAGTCATCACTCCCGACGACTATTTCGGCGATATAATGGGCAACGTAACCGCAAGGCGCGGAACCATTATTTCGACGGACGACAGAGCGGGCGCGAAGGTTGTCGACGCGGAAGTTCCTCTTTCTGAAATGTTCGGTTATGCGACCGACCTCCGTTCGAGAACGCAGGGCAGAGGACAGTTCACGATGCAGTTCGACCACTACGCGGAAGTTCCCAAGAGCGTTGCCGAAAAAGTAATCGGCGAGCGCGCTAAGAAGTAAAAACAAAATTTTTAAAAAAACGCGCTAAAAACAATTGTCTTTTTAAAATATTTAATATATAATAATGGCAGTGCGTAAAAGCGCATAAAAACAGCAGCAAGATAATGATAGATAGCTGCGACTTCCGCAAGGAAGAAAGTTATCATTTTATAAAAAAATTTTTATAGGAGTAATTAAAATGGCAAAGGCTAAGTACGACAACAGCAAACCCCACGTTAACATTGGCACAATCGGCCACGTTGACCACGGTAAGACCACTCTGACCGCAGCTATCACTATGGTTATGGCATGTAAAGGTCAGGCAGCGAAAATGAGATACGACGAGATTGATAAGGCTCCCGAAGAGAAAGCCCGCGGTATAACGATAAACACCGCACACGTAGAGTATCAGACCGATAAGCGTCACTACGCTCACGTTGACTGCCCGGGACACGCGGACTACGTTAAGAACATGATTACGGGTGCGGCTCAGATGGACGGCGCAATCCTCGTAGTTGCGGCGACCGACGGTCCCATGCCCCAGACCAGAGAGCACATTCTGCTTTCCCGTCAGGTAGGCGTTCCTTACATCGTAGTATTCCTCAACAAGTGCGACCAGATGGACGACCCCGAACTTCTCGAACTCGTTGAAATGGAAATCACCGATACCCTTGAAAACCAGGGCTTCAAGGATTGCCCCATTATCAGAGGTTCCGCTCTCAAAGCTTTGGAAAAGGCTTCCTCGGGCGCTTCCGACGCAGAAGTTCTTGCTTCTCCCGAAGTTAAGTGCATTCTCGACCTTATGGACACTATCGACAGCTATATCCCCACTCCCGAAAGAGATACGGCTAAGCCCTTCCTTCTTCCCGTCGAAGACGTATTCACGATTTCCGGACGCGGAACCGTTGCTACGGGCAGAGTTGAGAGAGGTACCGCGCACGTAGGCGATCCCGCCGAAATCGTAGGACTTATAGATAAGCCCGTTTCGACCGTCATTACCGGTCTTGAAATGTTCCACAAGAGCGTTGACGAAGCTATCGCAGGCTTCAACGTAGGCGCGCTTCTCAGAGGTATCGACAGAAAGGGTATCGAAAAAGGACAGGTTCTCGCTAAGCCCGGCACCGTTAAGACCGCTACCAAGTTCACCGCTCAGGTATACGTTCTTAAAGCAGACGAAGGCGGACGTCATACTCCTTTCTTCAACCACTACCGTCCTCAGTTCTTCATCAGAACGACCGACGTTACGGGTTCGATTGAACTTCCCGCAGGCGTAGAAATGGTTATGCCCGGCGATAACGTAGAAATCTCCGTCGAGCTCATCAAGCCCGTCGCAGTAGAAGAAAAGCTTCGTTTCGCTATCCGTGAAGGCGGAAGAACGGTTGGCTCCGGTACGATTGTCAAGGTTCTTTAATCAAAATTCAAAAGGCGCCCCGAAAAAGGGCGCCTTTAAATTTATAAAGCCGTTGTTGTTACAACGGCTTTGTTTTATAGTATTTGCAGTAATCTTTCAAAGTGCAGTCGGCGCAGGCGGGGCGTTGCGAGTGACAGACGCGCCGTCCGTGATAAATAAGATAGTGGTGCGCCTTCGACCACTCGGTTTTGGGTATGGCTTTGCAAAGCCCTTCTTCGACTTTGGCGGGAGTATTTCCTTCGGCAATCCCCAGCCTGTTCGAAACCCTGAACACGTGCGTGTCGACGGCAATCGCGTCGCCCCCGAACGCAACCGCGTATACGACGTTCGCCGTTTTCTGCCCCACGCCCGCAAGCGTCTTCAAGTCATTGAGATTATCGGGCACTTCGCCACCGAATTTTTCGAGTATGTCGCGCGAGGCGGAAAGTATGTGCGCCGATTTGTTTTTATAGAACCCGCAGGAAAAAATGTATTTTTCAAGCTCCTCCTGACTCAGCCCGAGCATGGCGCGCGGGGTGTTGTACTTCTCGAACAGCACGGCGGTAACTTTGTTTACCCGCTCGTCGGTGCACTGCGCCGACAGTATGACCGCGACAAGCAGTTCGTAAGGCGAATTGAATTTAAGCGCGGGCTGTGCGTCGGGGTAAAGTCTGCCCAGCTCGCCGAGAATCTTTTGTGAATTTTCGTCCATACACGAATTTTACCACAGTTTTTGCCCGAAATCAACCTATTTTTCCGAAAATTGTTCTGCCGTAATCCGACTGCATTCTGTAAAACCCGTAAAAAGCCGAATAGTTCACGCTCCTTATAATACCTTTCACGCGTTCGAGCTTATCGGGCGCGATTTTAACCGAAAGCCCGCACCCTATATTGGCTTCTCTCGGCGTGTTGATAAGGCTTGCGTTTACGCCGTAAACTTTAAGCCGTGCATTGCAGTCTATCGCCTGCGAGCGCGAGCGGAACACGGCAAGTATTTCTGTCATAAGTTATCCTCTTGTAAAATAGAATATACAAAACGCGTTTAAGCGCCTTTACCTGTCCGCTTTTCCGCGTTTTATCAACTTATAATTATAATATGTAAAAGAGGAAATAAATGATATATTTCGACAACGCGGGGACGGGCGGTGTCAAACCCGACAGCGTGGAAACGGCGGTATGTTCCGCTCTGAAAAACTGTGCAAACCCCGGACGGAGCGGTCACAAACTTTCGATTGCCTGCCTCGAACGGGTGTACGAGTGCCGTAAACTTCTGTGCAACTTCTTCGGCGGTTACAGCTATGACAGAACAATCTTCACCAAAAACTGCACCGAGGCGCTTAACATAGCAATCCTCGGCACGTTGAAGGCGGGCGACGAGGTCGTAACGACCGTCGCTGAGCACAATTCCGTACTGCGCCCGCTCGAATATTTAAAGGGCAGGGGTGTAACGGTCAAATACGCTCCCCTTAAAAACGGCGAAGTTTCGGCTTCGGAAATAACCCGTCTTACCACGTCCCGCACCCGCGCGGTTATAGTAACGCTGGCTTCCAACGTCACGGGCTCCGCACCCGACATTTCTGCGGTCAGGGGCGGAATACCCGGTAAAACGCTTCTTATATGCGACGGCGCGCAGGCGTGCGGGCACGTTCCCGTTGATATGAAATCGAGCGGTATAGACGCGCTTGCGGTAGCGGGGCACAAGGGAATGCTGGGCATACAGGGAAGCGGTGTATTGCTGTTTTCCGAGCGGATGAACCCCGCGCCCGTGCTTATGGGCGGAACGGGAAGTGAAAGCTTCAACCTGAATATGCCCGATTTTTACCCCGACCGTCTGGAAAGCGGAACGCTTTCTTATCCCGCGATAGTTTCGCTGGGCGAGGGTGTGCTTTATCTCAGCGCTAATATGGGGAAAAGCGTGGAGAAAATGGTGAAAATGACGGCGTATTTGTGCGAAAATCTCGGCAAAACAGAAGGGGTGCGGGTGTATTCCAAGCCCAACCCCTTCGGAATAACGGCGTTTGCGCTGTCGAATATGCAGTCCGAAACCGCGGCTTACAGACTGTCGGAGGAATACTCGGTCTGCGTGCGCGGAGGGCTTCACTGCGCCCCGCTTATGCACAGGGCGCTCGAATCCGACGGGCTTGTCCGCGCTTCGCTGTCGCCTTTCAACACGCCGGGCGAATGCGAAAAGCTTGTCGAAGCGGTAAAAAGCTTAGCGCGCAATGAATCATAAAGATATAACCGGACTTATAGGCAATACTCCGCTCGTTCCGCTCGACCGCTACTGCGAAAAGTTCGCCGTCCCCGCAAGAATATACGCCAAACTCGAAAATATGAATCCAACGGGTTCGGTAAAGGACAGAACGGCGCTGTATATGATAACGTCGGCGGAGCGCGACGGGCTTTTAAAAGAGGGCGGAACCGTAATAGAGCCGACCTCGGGCAATACGGGCATCGCGCTTTCGGCAATCTGCGCACGGCGCGGATATAAAGCTGTGATTGTAATGCCCGATAATATGAGCGCAGAACGCGTGCGCCTAATTTCGGCTTACGGCGCAGAGGTTGTTTTAACGGACAGCCGTGAAGGTATGCGGGGCGCGATGCGCAAGGCGCGCGAAATACAGAGCGTTACGGGCGGGTTTATCCCGCAACAGTTTTCCAATCCCGCCAACGTTGCGGCGCATGCCGAAACGGGCGAAGAAATTTATAAAAGTCTTCCTTGCGTCGATATATTCATCGCGGGCGTCGGCACGGGCGGAACGCTGACCGGCGCCGGAGCTTACCTTAAAAACAAAAACAGACGGATAAAAGTCATTGCCGTCGAACCCGAAGGGTCGCCCCGGCTTTCTGCGGGAAGGTCGGGGCGGCATGCTATTCAGGGCATAGGCGCAGGGTTTGTTCCCGAAGTGCTTGACGTTTCGGTCTATGACGAGGTTATGACCGTTTCCGATTCGCATGCGTTTGAAGAATGCGGGCGCGTTGCGGGGACGGAAGGAATTTTCGTCGGCATTTCGTCGGGCGCGGTTACGGCGTCTGCCGTAACGGTCGCGCGCAGACCCGAAAACAGGAACAAAAACATAGTTGTGATATTTCCCGATTCGGGCGACAGATACTTGTCCATTCTTTAACGCGCAGGCGGAATTATGTCCGTCTGCGCGTTTTTTCAGATATTTTTCAGTTTGGCGATAACTTCTTTCAGTTTTTTGCGTTTTATGCCGTCAAGCATGGGATAAATCGTGTTGTAGAAATTATCCAAATCCGCGTTCGTCAGCCTGCCTTCGCGTTTACCGCGTTCGGCTTCGGCTATAATCGAGCGCAGAAGCTGTCCCTCGTTTTTTCCGTTCATCGCTTTGGATATGGCTTTTGCAAACTCGGCGGTATTGCCGAAATCGCCCGCGCCTTTGTCCGCGCCGCCACCGGGGTTAAAACTTTTAAAATCGTTCATATAAAATCGCTCCTTGACTGCGTTAATACTTGTGCGTAAACGCATAAACCGCAAAAACGCATATAATGTTATTAACAATCTATGCAAGGAGTCCGATTTATGCAACTTTTAATTCTGCTCGCCCTTATGCTTTTAGGCGGAAACAAGGGCGCGGGCAATATTTTGGAGGAGGTAAAGCCCGTACTCGAAAGCATCGGCGGGGAAGATATCCAAAAAGCTTTAAAGAGCGCGGAAGAACTTTCAAGCGTGCTGTCGGCGGTTCAGGCTGTCGCGTCTCCGCCGTCCGCGCCCGTGCAAAGCGCCGAACAGACGTACGAACCCTTCCCCCTCGCGCCCGTGTCGAAGATAGCCGACAGGGACATTACATACTCGCTTTCTAGATATTTCGCGCAAACCTGATTTCGCGGAGTGATGAATTGTCAACTGATTGCAACAAAATAATTTAAAAAAAATTTATGCAGATAGGTTAAACGGCGAATTATAACTTAACAGTGCTTTAATGGCAGTCTTTTTAAAGAGGAAAACGGAATAATCGAAATAGATTAACAGCACAAACAGGCCATCGCAAGGACAGCCCGGAAGTGCTGTTATTTTTATATATTAAATAGCGTTTTTCAATTCTAATTCTTTTTCGTTCGGGGATAACCAACGTCTTTTATCGTCAGCCGAACGCAAGACACACGTCGGAATATCGTTCGAGCGTTTAAGATATACGGACATTTGCTTTTGTAAATCGTCAAAAGAATAGTAATGCAAATACCGATAAAAACGCTCGTTGTCATTTCGGTGCGAACGCTCAACTTTCCCGTTATGACGTGGAGTGCGGGGGCGTATCAATTTATGAGCTATCTTAAAATGCAAACACAATCTATCGAATAAATGTATTCTACCGTCTTTTGTTCTTTCTTTCCAAAATGTAAACTCTTGACCGTTGTCAGTCTGTATAATTTTAGGACGATAACCGAAGAATTCAAACGCACGAAGTATAAAATCAACCGTGCTATTTTGGCTTTGCTCTTGATATGCTCGTATAAACCGTTTACGGCTCGCCTCGTCTATGACCGTATATTGATAATATCGTTCACAAGCCCCGTTTCCCGTATAACAAGATAAAGGAACGT
>CANOUP010000012.1 GCA_947570625.1 uncultured Clostridia bacterium
GACGGGGAGCACAGCAAACGCGTCGTCGACCCGCACACGCTCATTTACAAACAAGGCATATGGTACGTCTACGCTTTCTGTCATACAAAGCAGACTTTCCGCACCTTTAAAATAGGCAGGATAAAGTCGGCGTCGTTCACGGGCGAAACCTTCGTAAAAAAAGCCGTATCCCGCGAAGAAACGGATTTGAGTTTTAACTACCCCGCGGAAAAGCTTGTCGACGTGACGTTCGGGATTGAAAAGAGCTCGCTCGCCGACGCGGAGGACTGGCTGGGCATAGACAATATCGAACCTCGCGGTGAAGGCTTTATCGCTAGCCTTTCGCTCCCCGACGACGAAGGGCTTGTAAACAAAATTTTAAGTTACGGCGGAAAAGTGAAAGTTCTCGAACCGCAGAATTTGAAGGAACGCGTTATAGAAACCGCCCGCAAGATAGCAAACCAATAAAAAAAAGCTCTCAAACAAATTGTTTGAGAGCTTTTAACTATATATTTTATCCCTATGAAGCGTGGAAGCTTTATATATTTTAAACTTTGTTTATTTCGAGAGTGAAAGTAAAGTCTTTGCCTTTTTCGTCGGCAAAGTTTATAAAAGGTTTCTGTGACAGCTCCGACGGGCTGTTAAGGCAGTCGCTTATTCCCCACCAGGGTTCAACGCAGATATAGTCGCCTCCGTCCTCGTTGCTCCAAAACGCATAGACGGGGCAGTCCGCCCTGTACGTGTACTTATAGCCGTCGCCCGTTTCCGCCGTTACGGCTCCGCCCGACAGCCCGCTTATGCGGAAAGTTTTGTATTTTTTGAAAAACTCCTTGTTTGCGACAAAGCGTTTAAGGGTATCCAGTTTTACGGGCTCTTCCCCGTCCAGCGGATAGAAAACGGGCGATTCCTCGTGTTCGAACTCTATTACCGCTTCACCGCCCGGCGCAATCATACCGGGGTGACCGCCGACGTAGAAGGGGATTTTTCCGTTAGGCGACTGTACGCTGTATGTAATTTCTATCTTGTTCTTTTTTAATTTATATGTGATTTTGAAATCGAAATCGTAAGGATAAGTTTTGCGGGTTACCGCGTTGGAGGTGAGTTCGAGCGTAAGTTTATCCAATCCTATGTCCGCCAGCGCGAATTCCGCGTATCTTGCAACGCCGTGCGATTTGGGCGAATAGGTCTTGCCCTCTGCGGTGTAGTCTTCGGCGTGTCCCACTACGGGAAAAATTACTATATCCTGGCTCCGCCAGTATTCGCTCCCCTGCCATAACCTCTCCTCGCCGAGATAGTTAATCGACGTCATACTGCCTCCGTCCGAATTGACGGAAAGAGTAATGTACTTGTTCTTGATTATATAAATCATACTTTCTCCTGATATAAATTTTAAGCGTCTGTATTTATGGTATTACCAGGGCAGAGTTTCACCGCCGAGTATATGTATATGCAGATGAAACACCGTCTGACCCGCGTCCTCGCCCTGATTGATTATAAGGCGGTAACCGTTCGACAGTCCGTTTTCGGCGGCTATCTGCGGAATTTTCAAAAGCATGTATTTAAGCAGTTCGGCGCGTTCGCCATCCATTTCGGAAAGAAGCTTGAAATGGTCCTTGCCTATCGCAAGCAGATGTATCTTTGCCTTAGGCTCTATGTCTTTGAACACGAGCATTTTATCGTCCTCGTAAACCTTAGACGAAGGGATTGCCCCGTCTATGATTTTACAGAAAATACAGTTACTGTCCTTCATTTTTCTATTTACCTCTCAATTTAATTCTGAACGCGACGAGTATGACGGTACAGAATACCGAAACCGCTGTTCCCGCGGCGCAAAGCCCTATCAGATACGCGTAGCCTTCGAAATCTTCCGCGTCAATTATGGCGGTAACCGTGCCGTCCTCGTTATACCTGTAATCCCTGAGTTCGGCGGTATTGACCTCGAACAGCTGCACTTTTTCATTGCCGAACACGTATTCCCGCGAATAATGTCTGCTGTAAAATCCGCCCGACTCCAACCCGACGTAAACGCTTTCAAGTTCGCCCGCGCCGTTTCCGTCGATATAATAGCCGTAATAAAATTCTCCGTCAATGCCCGGGATATCTTCCCTTTGCACGGCGTAAGCCAGCTCGCCTTCTATATACCTCAGCTCGACGTTGTTCCCGTCGGGGTCGTACGGCCTCGAACGGTCGGGGTTTAGCTCGTATCCGGCCTGAACGTAATTTATAAACTCTTCTTTATCGGCAAACTCGCGCGCGGTATACTCTATACCTATCGGAAGCGCGCACAGCAGTAAAACGATTACCGAGAGAATACCGCTCGTCAGCGCGAAAGTTAACGAAGCCGCATTCGTATAACGCATCCGTTCGCCCATTTGCTTGGCTTCGCAGATTATTTTTTCGTTGACGCTGGTCAGGTCGACTTCCTGCGCGAGCGAGCGCACGCGCGACACATGCACGACGGCTATATTGATAGACACGGCAACGGCGATGCATGCGATTATATCAAGAGTCTGCACCCAGCCTTCGACGGGAAAGTCCCAGCATATGTGTATAACCACACTCGACGCAAGCACGAAAAGGCTGAACGAGCGGTAAGGCCTTTTAAAAATACAGAAAGCCCAACCGATTACGCCCGTCCACAGCGCGTGCGTGCAAAGCGACGATAGCCCTCTGTCAACGAACAGAATTATTATATTCTGTATATCGCTGCTGTAAAACTTGACGAATTTGTCCGAGTAATAGAAGATATAACCCATATCCTCTATTACGGAAAAGCCCGCGCCGACCGAAGCGGCGATTATATAGCACGCGTAAGGGTTCTTCTGTTTAAAGATTATTATAGCTACCATCGCGGGCACTGCCTTACATATTTCTTCGACAAGCCCCGCAATAACCGCGCTGACCCAGGGGTTGCCCGACTTTATAAGCGCATAACCGAGCTGGCTTAATACGCCCGAAGCCGTTCCGCCCACGACAAGCACGGCAAACAAAACGAAAATCCCGATGTCGCGCTTGGGATAAAGTTCGTACAAAAGAATTATGAACGGCACCGTAAACGTGACTCCGCCGAGGAAAGTTACCGACGGCACGTACAGCATATTTCCCGTAAGGCGCAAAACGAGCACGTTTACCGTGAACAGCACAAAAAGGGCGAGAAATGCGCGGACGTACAGAAAGGGGAACGCGCCCGTCACTCCGCTGTTGTCCTCGTTCAGTCCGCGCGAAAAAATTTCCCTGTACTCCGCTTTTGAGTGGGCACGGAAAGTTTCCTTAAAATAATATACGATTTTCGCGCGCGCAACGGCGCTTTTAAATTTATTCATCCGCTTCGGCAATGACTCCGTCTTTATAAAGCTGTTTGAGTTTCACTCTGTATCTTCCGCCCGCCGCCAGCGTACCCTTGACGTAAACGCGGATATAGTTGCCGGTATAACCGCAGGTATAGCCCTGCGCGCAGTCCTCGGCTATTATTTCGTAAACATAGCCCAACCTCTTTTTCATATACTCTTCGGCGCACTCCGCGCCCGCGGAAAGCAGACGGTGAAGACGCTCTGACTTTACTTCGGGGGGCAGGTCTTTGAGTTTGTACGCAACCGTGCCTTCCCTCGGGGAAAACGCAAACGCGTGCACGCGCGCAAAACACGCTTCCCTGATTATTGACAGACTTTCTTTAAAATCTTCTTCCGTTTCGGTTGCAAACCCCGCAATTATATCGGTTGTTATCGAAGCGTCGGGAAAATGTTTATAGATTAGCCCGCACTTTGCAAGATATTCTTCCCGCCCGTAATGCCTGTTCATGCTTTTAAGCACGCGTGAGCTTCCGCTTTGGAGCGACAGGTGAAACTGCGGTGCGAAATCTTCCAGCCCTTCGAGCGCCCGCAAAAGCTCTTCTGTTATAACTCCGCATTCCAGCGACCCCAGCCTTACGCGCTTTTTAATGCCGTAGAGTGCGCGGACCAGATTTTCCAGCCCGCCCTCGTACGAGGAAATGTTTATGCCGTTTAAAACGATTTCCGGACACGCCGTCGCCCGAGCTTCCTCTGCGACGTCGCTTACCGGGCGGGAAACTTCCCTGCCCCTCAGATAAGGAATAATACAGTATGAGCAGAAATTGTTGCACCCGTCCTGAATTTTGATAAAGGCGCGCGTTTTGGTCTGTTTGGGATAGGGCAGAACGTCCGCGCCCGCGCCGTACGCTTGCTTGAAGGCTTTAAGCACTTCTTCCTTTTTCCTCGCGCCCGTTACGAACTTAACGCCTTTTTTCAAAAAGCTTTCCCTGTCCTTTTCGGAAGCGCACCCGCAGACGAAAATGTCGGCTTGCGGATTGAACTTTCTGACCCTCGCTATAAGCTGGCGGCTCTTTTTTTCCGCTTCGCGCGTGACGGCGCACGTATTCAAAACGTAGGCGTCGGCGTAGGAAAGTCTGTCGTCCGTAAGAAAACCCGCTTCTTCCAGCCCCGCCATAATAGAGGCCGATTCGACCTCGTTGACTTTACAGCCGAGAGTAAATACGACCGCCTTCATTTAAGTTCACCCAGCGCGAACGCCGTTACCGAAAGCAGGCTTATCGCCGCGGTTTCGGCGCGGAGTATGCGTTTGCCGAGCGTTATTCCCGAAAAGCCCGTTCTCTTTGCAAGGGCGTATTCTGCTTCGGAGAACCCGCCTTCGCTACCCACGACTATTGCCGCAGAGCCCTCGATTTTAGAAATATCGGCTTCGGAAACGGTAATAAATTCGCAAGCGAAAAGCTTATTGGCGTAATTACGGGCCGATTCCAGCGCGTCGGCGAGAGTTTTGAACCAGACGACTTCGGGCGCGCGCGAACGCATACACTGTTTGCATGCCTCGCGCGATACTTTGTTAAGCCGTTCCAGCTTGTTTTCGTTTATATATGCCGAACAGTATTCGGAAGAAAATACGGCTATTTTACTTGCGCCCAGCTCGCAGGCTTTCTGCACCACCAGCTCGGTCTTGTCACCCTTCAACGCTCCGCACAGAAGATAGATGTCGGCGGCAGGTTCTCTCTCTCCCGCTTCCGCTTTGACTATGTGCGCGGTAAGGCTCTTTTTGTCTATCTTTGCGACCACCGCGGTATATTCGTTTCCGCTGTCGTCGAGCAGAATTATTTCGGTCCCCTCTTCGACGCGCTGTACGGTCTTTGCGTGGATAAATTCGTCCCCGCTTAAAACAACTTCCGTTTCGCGGGGGTAATCTATTTTATCCGTAAAAAATCTTCTGCGTCCGCTCATGCTCTGAATGACAGGGCGAACCATTCGCCGTCCTTAATTTGTTTATCCAAAGAAAGCCCCTGCGCGGTAAATGCGGTAAGAACGCTTTGAAGTCTGCTCTCTATAATACCGCTCAAAATCAGCACGCCGCCCGCTTTCAGGTTTTTGGGTATTGAGGGCGCAAGACGGCATAAAATTTCCGCCGTAATATTTGCAAGCATAATATCGCCCCTTATGTCCGCGCTTTCGAGAAGGTCTGAACGGCTGACTTTGACTTTGCCGTCTACTCCGTTTATTTTACAGTTGTGCCCGGCGCTTTTTACGGCGATATCGTCTATATCGGTGAGATAGGCGAACTTTGCGCCCAGCTTCACGGCGGCTATGCCCAGTATTCCGCTTCCGCACCCGACGTCTATGCATACCGACTGCGGGGTAAGGTATTCCTGTAAAAGCTTTAAACACATTGACGTGGTTTCGTGCTCGCCCGTGCCGAAAGCCATATTGTTGTCAAGCTTTACGACTTCTTCGCCCGCCTTCTTTTCATACTCTATCCATTCGGGGCAGACAACTATCTTACCGCCTATGTGCAGGGGGCGGAAGTGCTTGCGCCAGATTTCCAGCCAGTCGTCGCCCTCTATCTGCTTGTTGGTCATTTCAAGCGTGCCGAAATTTATATAGCCCCTGCCGTTTGAAACGGCTTCCTCCGCGTCCTCGCGTATACGCGGAAGCACGGCGGGAGTTTCGTCAAGCGAAATAAAAGCTTTGACGAGAACGTCGCCCCTGTCCTCGGTGAGGCTTTCGTCCATATAGTCCCAGTACATAGCCTTATCCTCGCGCAGGGCGATTACGTCCTTAACGTCGGAAATGGCTACTCCGTAATTTGTATACCGCCAGAGTATGTCGGCGATTATTTCACTGCCCTCGTTCGTGGTGTGCACTGTAAGTTCCGTAAATTTCATTATCTGTCGCTCTCGGTTTTTTCTACTGAAATAACAAAAGGGTAATCGTTCACCGCGTTGCGTATAAACGACGCGTCAACCTGACGTTTGCTGTGTATCACAGCCGAATACACTATGTCGCCGTCCTGCCTTTCGGCTTTGAAATCGGTAAAATTGGTAATATCGAAAAGGTTTTTTATTACGTCGGGACAGTCGTCCGTCGGGCTTTTGAAAACCACTTTAATTTCGTTGTAGTGTCTGTCCTTGAATATCTTCAAGGGGATATGGAATATGAGCTGAACGACTATTACAATCAGCGCACCGCCCAGCGCGACGTAGTACATACCCGCGCCGACAGCCATTCCTATGGCGGCGGTCAGCCATATTCCCGCCGCGGACGTAAGCCCGTGCACCGACTGTTCGCGGTATAAAATCATGCCCGCGCCGATGAAGCTTATGCCCGAAACCACCTGGGAAGCTATACGCGACGCGTCGAAATTTGCGGTATCGCCGAAGCCGTACTTCGATATGAGCATAAAGATGCACGCGCCCGCCGCAACTACCGCGTGGGTGCGTATTCCGCCCACTTTAAGGCGGAGCTGACGCTCGATGCCTATTACAAAACCCAGCCCGACAGCCAGTAAAATACGTAAAAGATATTCAACCCACTCGGGCATAGTTTCACCTCTCATTTAATGTATTATGATTTTATCACTAATAGCATTGAAACGCAAGTAATTTTAAAGCAAAGTAAAACGGCCCTTAAAGAGCCGTTTGATTTATTTTTTGAGTTCCGCCAGATACTCGACCGCCGAGTGTGCGGCAGAGTTGCCTTCGCCCGCGGATTTTATATACTGATACGGTCTGCCGGTACAGTCGCCCGCGGCGAATATGCCGGGGATGTTGGTGCGGTAATTCCTGTCGACCTTGATATGCCCGTCCTCCACAGCCAGCCCGTGCACGAGCGACGACGGCGACACCGCGCCCTTTAATATGAACATACCGTCTATATCCAGCTCTCCGCCCTTGAATTCTACCCGTTCGAGCCGGGTACCGCCCGTAAGCTTTAATGGCGTTTTCATTACCGTTTCGGCTTTTTCAGACTTTATTTCGTAACCGCGGTACAGCGGAAACACATAAGTTTTTTGCGCGATTTCGGCGAGATACTCTATTTCGTGCTCATACCTTTTATCCGTGCAGAGCACGCCTATCGTTTTGCCCTTGTACAAAAAACCGTCGCACGTCGCGCAATAGCTTACTCCCCTGCCGACAAACGTTTCTTCGCCGGCAATCGGCTTGACGCTTTCCACGCCTATGCAGAGTATTACGGTTTTCGCTTCGAACTGCTTGTCGCGCGCGAGAAGCGTGAAATAACCGTCAGTTTCGTAAACGCCGTTCACTACTTCTTCCGTCAGAGTTATCCCCATGCCTTCGTAATGGTTCTGAAAAGTCCAGGCAAGCGCACTGCCCGTTATATCGGGAAGTCCCGGATAATTTCTTACAAGTTCCGCCTGTCCGACTTTTTTAGAAACGGGCTCGCTCGCCAGCCATATAAAGTTTTTACCCAGCGCTTTTAACGTAAGTACTGCTGAAACGCCGGCGGGTCCGCTTCCTATCACGGCTGTATCGTACATCTTTCTACCTCTTTTAACTGCACTATTGACTTTTACGCCTATTTTTAAACCCCGCGCGAAGCGGGGTTACGCATTAATTCATTCTGGTAAGCTTTTCAGCCAAATCTTCCATTTCCTTGGGCGGAAGCTTTGTTTCGCTCGCCTTGACGGTCTGTTCGACCACTATTTTCGCGCGCTCGGGCGGGATAATGGTTCCCACTCCCGCGACGCACCCGCCGGGACAGCCCATACCTTCGATAAGATATCCGTTAAGTTTACCTGCCTTGGCAAGCATCAATATTTTCTTACAGTCGGCAAGCCCTTCGGCGTGCTGTATTTTTACATCGGTCTGAGGATAATACTCTTTTATGCACTGCTCTATCGCGCTGGCGACCCCGCCCGAACAGGCGTATCCCCTGCCCGCGCCCGTCGCCTCGATACGTACGGGAAGCTCTTCCAGCTCTTCGAGTTTAAGCCCCTTGGCGTCGAACATTCCGGCAAGTTCTTCAAACGTAATAACAAAGTCGACATAGCTTCTTACGGTTCTGCGGGAAGCTTCCAGCTTCTTGGCGGCGCACGGTCCTATGAACACCACCCTCGCGTCGGGACGCTTGACCTTAATCGAGCGCGCCGTCGCAACCATAGGCGTAAGCTCTTCCGACACTTCCGACGCAAGGTCGGGGAACTGCTTTTTAACGAGCACCGCCCACGCGGGACAACAGCTTGTAAAAAGGAAGGGAAGTTCGCCCGTCGCAACCTTGTCGGCATAGTGGTGCGCTTCGGCTATACAGCCGACGTCCGCGCCGACGGCGACTTCGTACACGTCTTTAAAGCCCAGCGCAAGCAAAGCGGACTTCATTTTGCCCGGCGTAACCTTGGGTCCGAACTGACCTATAATCGCGGGAGCTACCGCCGCGACGATTTCGTCGCCCTTCTTTATTGCCTGGATAAGCTGGTATATCTGAGATTTGTCGGCAATCGCCCCGAAAGGACAGGCTGACATGCACTGGCCGCAGGCGACGCACTTATCGTTGTCTATGTGCGCCCTTCCGTAAAAATCGGTGGAAATCGCCTTTACCCCGCAGGCCGCCGAACAGGGGCGTATATGGTGCGCGATTGCGTCGTAGGGGCAGGAAGCTTTACATCTTCCGCACTTTATGCATTTGGACTGGTCTATGAACGATTTGCCGTCTACTATCGAAACCGCGCCTTTGGGACAGCTCTTTATGCAGGAGTGCGCTACGCAGTTACGGCACTGGTCGGAAACAACGTACTCGTTATCCGAACACTTGTCGCATGCCGACGGTATTACCTGCATAAGGGGCGGTTCGTAATATTTTTCGGCTATATTGCTTTTATCCACGCCCGCCGTGATATGCACGGGCTTGTTTGCGGGACGAAGCGAAAGCCCCATTGCAAGGCGCACTCTTTCGGAAGCTATCTGCCTTTCGCGGTATATGCTTTCGCGGTATTTGGGGACTTCGTCGGGGGTGATTTTAAAGGGTATTTCTTCCAGGTCGCTGGAAGGATTGTCCGACTCGTACGCGACGCGCGCGACTTCGGTAAAAATTTTTCTTCTTAAATCGGTTACTACGCTCTGACTTTTCATAATATTATACTCTCCTTAAAGCTTGAAATATTATAACATATATCGCGGAGCTTTTCAATATCTTAAAGGGCT
Source organism: uncultured Clostridia bacterium (assembly GCA_947570625.1). Taxonomy (GTDB): domain Bacteria; phylum Bacillota; class Clostridia; order Christensenellales; family Borkfalkiaceae; genus Coproplasma. Next base: position 9,440 of record CANOUP010000012.1, read on the forward strand.
TTTCATAAAAAAATTTAAGACCGCAGAGGGTTATCCCCGCGCGGTCTTTATAAGTTTATTCGCTTTTCTCTTCTTCTGCGGAAGCATTCGCCTTGGCTTTGGCTTCGGCTTTTTTAAGCTTGGTTCTGCCTACGATATACGCAACAATAAGCGATACCGCGACGGCAAGTATAAGGCTTAAAAGCACGGACATTACAATTCCCATTCCCGACCTGAGCTCGACGATATTCGCGCTTGCAAAGCTTACCGAAGTGAGTTTTACGTATATGGCGCTGGAAACTTCGGCAAAGTCCTTAGTAAGCTGTTCGACCTTGTTCTCTATCGATGCGACGGTTTTCGTGAAATTATCGTCGACGATACCGTGAGTCGCGTAATTGTGGTAATCCTGTTTTCTCTGTTTAAGCTCTTCCACGAGTTTGGACTGGTTTAAAACTTCGCCGACGGTCGTGATTATCGACGACGTGCCTCCCTCGTTGCCGGTACCTTTTAAAATATTGAGAGTCTGCTCTTCGATAGCCAGCTGTCTTTCGGTTTCCTTTTCGGCTATTTCGTATTTATCGCGCGAGTCGGAATTTTTAATATAGAATCTTGTGCTGGCTTCCGTCCTGCAATTTTTTATAGTGCCGTTCTGGATAAACACGTCGAGGTTGGATTTATAAGCAAGAAGCGTCTTAGAGCCGTTTACTACGAAGTTTGCGCCGTACGACTTGATGTAATCGTCGTAAATGGCGTTAAGATAATTGACCTGGTTTTCAAGGAAATCGAACTCGATATCGTACATAATCGTTTCCTTTGCGGAAGTGATGTACATATCGTAATCGATATTCATACTGCTTATATAATTATAAGGAATATTTGTTATATCGACAAGGAAGTCGCGCGCAAGGTCTGCGCTTTTAAAGTATTTTGAAGATGCGCTTACCGTATACGAAGCGTCTACGGTCTGCTGTTCTTCGGGAGCGGTTTCCGTTCTCGAAACGGATATTGAGCCCGAACGGAGCATACCCGCAACGTTGATGTCTTTATACTTATCGTCGGAATTTTTAACCGCATTGAGGTTTTCCGATGATATCAAGTCGGAATAATAGAAAATTTTACCGTCGGGATAAACATACGACAGCGGAGAATTGGACGCGCCCGGCAATTGAAGCACGAATGTTACGGAATATGATGAAGTAAATTTTCCGTAAAGATACAGCCCCACCGTTCCGACGACGAAAATCGCCGCGGCAAGAATAAGGGCAAGCCATTTCTGTGAAAATATAGTGCGAAATACGTCGCCGAAAGTTGTACCGTTTTCTTCTATTTGTTCTTCCATAATTTTCCTGAAATTTCTCCAATATATTTTTTCTACTTAATTCTACACATTTAGTGAATTTCTGTCAATCGTTTGAAAGTGAAATAATGTATAATCGTTCTATGCCTGTCAAGATAAACACGAAAAGCGTACTTCTTTATACCGCTTATACCGCGGCATTGATATTACTGAATAAAACCGTTGACGGCGTTCCGCTTTCGATAGGGCTTTACTTTGCCATGCTTTTATGCGGAACGAATATTTTTCTTACTCCCGCTCTCTATATGCTGGGGGCGATTATTCATTTAAGGCTTATTACCTGCCTTTTAAGCATTTTCGAAGGCGCGTTTTTGTGCGTAATAACCTTCATTTACAGACGGTGCGGAAAGAAAATACATATCGAAGCCGTCGTTTACATATTAATCGCCCTTGCACCTTACATAGCATTCGCGCCCGTAGGCGCTGTCGACCTTATACAAAACGAATATATTTTGAAGGGCATAGCTTCGGCAGGAGCGGCGCTTTTTACTTATTTCTGTTTCAAAACGGTATACGCGCTAATTTACAGGACTATGCGGTGCCGTCTTAAAGAGGACGAGCTTTTGTGCTGTACCGTGACGTTCGCCGCCGTAGGAACGGGATTTTACAATATTGCGGGCGTACATGCCTACACAGCGTTCGCGGCCGGCGCAATAGTTCTGTGCGCAAGACTTTTAAGAAATCCTTCAGCAATAATCGTTGCGCTTATCCTTGCTTTCCCGCCCGCAATTTCGGCGTTCTCGCTTACGCCCGTAACCGTATACGTTATCGGCGCTTCTGCTTCCCTGCTGTTTTCGGGAGCGGGCAGAGCTTCAAGCGGACTTATTACCGGCGCGCTGGCTTCCGCATACCTGTATTTTACGGGCGGATTCGACTGTCCTCCGCTCATCATCGCAGTCAGGGTTCTCATTATATTGTGTTTCATAATTCCGCCTTCTATTCCTTCCGACAAATATATGCGCGCGGTAAAAGACCGCCTTACGGTGACGCAAGTGCTTTCCGACACGGCGGTTGAAAGAAGCCGAAGACGCACGGGCGACAAGCTTTACAGGATATCCGAAGTTTTCCGCGAAATAGAGTGCGCGTTCAAAGCGCTCGACGAAAATATCGACGACGGCGCGGTGCGCGCGCGTATGCTTTCCGAGCTCAAAGAAAAATGCTGTAAAAACTGCGAACGCGCTAAAAAATGCGCGAATACGAAAGTATATTCCGGCTTTGCCAAACTCATAGACGCGGGTTGCGTCAAAGGCAAGGTAAACCTTATCGACCTGCCCTCTGAAATAACGCTGAACTGCACGGCGCCGGCAGAGGTGCTGGCAAGGCTGAACGTTCTTTTGGCAGAGTACAGGAGATATATGACGGAAGCCGAAAACGCGTGCAGCGGACGCGCCCTGCTTGCCGAACAGGCTAGGGGAGTCGCCGACGTTATGAAATCCTGCGCGGTGGATCTTTGCACTGCCCCGGGCGAGGACAACCGCATGAGCGCAAACATTATTACCGCGCTCTCCACCCGCGGAATTTCCTGCCCGGAACTGTTCGTAAACGGCGACGGCGAAGTATGCGCGGTCGTCTGCGGGAAAGCCGACGCGGACTGCGTATGCGAAGTGATTTCCCTCACGCTTAAAAGAAAATACGCGCTTAAAGACGTAATATGCTACGACAGCGAAAAACGCTGTTACATATTCGGTGCGCCGCCGAGGTTAGACGCGGCTTTCGGCGTTGCATACGAAATCAAGAACGGCGAAAAAGTTTCAGGCGACACCCACACAGTAATACGCATAAACGAACACAGCTTTCTTATGGCGCTGTCGGACGGTATGGGAAGCGGAGAATACGCGCGCAAAGTTTCGTCAACGGCTATTTCGCTTATCGAAGCGTTTTACCGCGCGGAAATGCCCGAGGGCACTGTGCTTAAAACCATCAACAAACTTCTTTCCTTCAACCGCGACGAACGTTTTACCTGCATAGACATAGCGGCGGTAAACCTCGAATCGGGCATTGCCGACTTCGTCAAGATAGGTTCGCCTGCGGGCGTAATAATCAGGGAAGGCGAAATAAAAATTTTAGAAAGCGCAAGCCTGCCCCTCGGCATACTCGACAACCTGAAACCCACGGTCTGTTCGGAACAGCTTAAAAACGGCGATATCGTCGTCTTTATGAGCGACGGCATTACGTCGGCTTTTCCTTCCTCGACCGAACTGTACGAATTTATGCGCGAGCTTAAACCGCTTAACCCGCAAAACCTTGCCGACAAAATACTTGCGGGAGCGAAAGCCAGAACCAAAAAGACAGCCGACGATATGACCGTGCTTTGTACGCGAATTTTCGAAAAATAATTTAACCGCCGTGCGCATAAGCGCACGGCGGTTTATTTTTATCTGTTAAGTCCGTCTATCATTTTGCGGAGAATTGCCGTATCCCTGCGGGAAGGCAGGCTTTCGAGCATAAACTGCCAGTTGCCCCCGACGGTGGACGGCGTATTCATTCTGTAACGTGTATCGAGGCACATTATGTCCTGCACGGGCAGAACGGCTATTCTCGAAGGCGACGCAAGCGCGCACACGCACATTGCCGTTGCCGAATCCTCCCTCGATACGAAAGGATACTGCGCCCCTTCGCTTTTAAGAGCCTGTCTTAACGACTTTTTGAAGCTTCTGAACTGCTCTTCCGTCATTTCGTTTATAAACCCGAGCGTCGTGTCGTTATCGTGCGTGCCCGTGTAGATGACGGAATTGTCGTCAGTGTTGACGGGCAGATAAGGATTATCCTCTTTGCCGTCGAACGCAAACTGCAAAACCTTCATGCCGGGGAACCCCGTCCTCTCCCTAAGACGGTGGACGCCGCTGTCGATCGCGCCCAAATCTTCGGCAATAATTTCTATTTCGCCCAGTCTGCGCTTGACTTCGCTGAACAGTCTGAGCCCCGGTCCCGCAAGCCACTCGCCCGTCTTTGCGGTATCGCTGTCGGCGGGTACGGAATAATATCTGTCGAAACCGCGGAAATGGTCTATACGTATTATATCGTACATTTGCGACGCCTTTTCCATGCGTTTGAGCCACCAGTCGTAATTGTCTGCCTGCATCGCTTCCCAGTCGTACAGCGGGTTGCCCCACAGCTGTCCGTCCTCCGAAAAGTAATCGGGCGGAACACCCGCTACGGTTTCGGGTTTAAGGTTTTTATCGAGTTTGAAAAGCGAAGGGTTTCCCCACACGTCCGCAGAATCGTATGCGACGTACAGGGGAATATCGCCTATTATCTTTATCCCGAGGGAATTGACGTAATTTTTCAGCGTTTTCCACTGCTTGAAAAATATGTACTGGATAAACTGCCAGAAGAGGTAATCGCTCTTGTAAACGGAACGTTTGAATTCGAGTATGGCTAATTTTTCTTTGAATTTATAAGCGTCGGGGAAGGTGTCGAAAGTACCGCCGTACCTCGATTTCAACGACATAAACAATGCGTAAACGTCATATTCCCCGCTTTCCACAAAGGACGTAAAGTCCTTGTTTTTTACGTTGAAACGCGCGTACGCAAGCCGGAGAAGATTGTACCGCGTTTCGTAAAGCGCGGAATAGTCTACCTTGCCCGCGGGCGCTTCCGCCGATTTCAGTTCTTCTTCGTCCAGAAGCCCTTCCTCTTTGAGCGCCTTCAAATCTATGAAGTACGGGTTGCCCGAATTACAGCTTACCGACGAATACGGACTGTCGCCGTAACCCGTCTGCACGAGCGGAAGAATCTGCCAGTACTTGACGTGAGCATTCTTCAAAAGGCGCGCAAACTCGTAAGCTTCGTCGCCGAGCGAACCTATTCCGTACTTTCCGGGAAGCGATGAAATATGACAGAGAACTCCTGCCCCCCTTTCGTAAATACCTTGCATAATTCCCCTTAAAGGCTTATCAGCCGAAAAGTTTTTCTATCCTTGCAACGGCTTCGGCAGTCACGCGCTCGCTTCCGAACGCAGTCAGGCGGAAATAACCCTCGCCGTTTTCGCCGAAGCCCGCGCCGGGCGTTCCGACGACCTGTGCGTTATTCAAAAGATAGTCGAAAAATTCCCAACTGCCCATTCCGCCGGGACATTTAAGCCATATGTACGGCGAATTTTTTCCGCCCGTATACCATATGCCCAGTCTGTCCATGCAGTCTGCTATTAGCTTTGCGTTGCGCCTGTAAAAGGCGATGTTTTCTTTAATCTGTCTTTGTCCTTCCTGCGTAAACACGGCTTCCGCGCCCCTCTGGACTATGTAAGGCACGCCGTTGAACTTTGTCGACTGCCTGCGGAGCCACATCTTGTTTACGTTGAGCCCGTCTTTTTCAAGCTCGCGGGGGATTACCGTGTAACCGCACCTTGTGCCCGTAAAGCCCGCTATTTTGGAGAACGAACAAAACTCTATCGCGCACGTTCTCGCGCCTTCAATCTGAAACACCGAACGCGCGACGTCCTTTTCGGTAATGAAACACTCGTATGCGGCGTCGTACAGTATGACCGCGCCGAGCTTGTTTGCATAGTCCACCCACTCTTTGAGCTGTGCGGTCGAATAGGACGCGCCCGTCGGATTGTTGGGCGAACATATATAAATTATATCGGCCTTAACCTTATAATCGGGCATAGGCAGAAAGCCGTTGCCGGCGTTGGCGCAGGCATAAATCACCTTTCTTCCCGCCATAAGGTTGGTATCGACGTAAACGGGATACACTGGGTCGGGTACGAGCACGGTGTTCTGCTTTGCGAATAAATCGAGAATATTTCCAAGGTCGGACTTAGCCCCGTCGGAAACGAAAATTTCGTCGGAAGCAACGTTTACGCCGTAACTTGCATAGTAATTCTTGATAGCGTCCCTGAGGAAGCCGTAACCCTCGTAAGGGCCGTAACCTCTGAAAGTAGCGCTGTCCGCCATTTCGTCGACGGCTTTGTGCAAAGCGTCTATAACGGCGGGAACGAGCGGAAGGGTAACGTCGCCTATACCCAGTTTTAAAACCTGTTTATCGGGGTGAGACGACGCGTAAGCGGAAGCCCTTGCCCCCACTTCGGCAAAGAGATAGCTCTCTTTTATATCGTTGAAATTTCTATTTAACTCCATTTAATTACGACCTTTCGAATATAAGACGGCGTGTCTTATGAATTCGCGAAATATAGGATGCGCCGACTGGGGGCGCGATTTGAATTCGGGATGAAACTGAACGCCGATATAGAAGTCGTTAGCGGGAATTTCGACGGCTTCTACCAAAAGCCCGTCCGGCGAAGTGCCCGCAATCTTCATACCCGCTTTTTCCGTTTCTTCGCGGTAATCGTTGTTGAATTCGTATCTGTGGCGGTGGCGTTCGGAAACTTCTTCACTGCCGTACGACTCTCTCATTATATCGCCGATAACTTTGCAAGGATACGCGCCTAAACGCATTGTTCCGCCCATTTTTACGCCCTGCTGGTCGGGCATCAAATCTATTACGCAATGTTTGGAATGGGGGTCGAATTCCGACGAGTTGGCGTCCTGGTATCCCAAAACGTTTCTCGCGTATTCTATTACCGCCGTCTGCATGCCGAGGCAGATTCCGAAGTAAGGAATATTGTTTTCGCGCGCATATTTGGCGCAGAGTATCATACCCTCTATTCCGCGGTTGCCGAAGCCCCCGGGAACGATTATTCCGTCCATGCCCTTTAAAAGCTTACTTACGTTCTGGGAAGTCGTTTCCTCGGTGTCGACCCACTTAATCTCGACCTTCGCTTCGTTTTCATATCCCGCGTGCGCAAGCGCCTCCGCAACGGACAGGTACGCGTCGTGAAGCTGAACGTACTTTCCGCAGAGCGCGATTTTTACCGTCTTGTCGCGCGCGTCTATTCTGCCGAGCATTCTGTTCCACTCGGTAAGGTCTATAACCCGCGGATCGAGTTTGAGCCGTTTGCAGACAATTTCAGAAAAATTGCTCTCTTCGAGCATTATGGGGCACTGGTAGAGCACCGGAAGGGTAAGGTTTTCAAGACAGCACTCGGGTTCCACGTTGCAGAACATAGCTATCTTTTCCTTTACGTCCTTAGGCATAGGCTTGTCGACGCGCGCCATAATTATATCGGGGTTGATTCCCATTCCCTGCAATTCCTTGACAGAGTGCTGTGTGGGTTTGGACTTGAACTCTTCCGAGCCCGAAATGTACGGCACGAGGGTCACGTGTATGAAACAGGAGTTGTCCCTGCCCACTTCCCTTGCAACCTGTCTTATCGCCTCTATAAAGGGCTGGCTTTCTATATCGCCTATCGTTCCGCCGATTTCGGTTATAACCACGTCGGCGTTGGTCGTCTTGCCGACGTTGTATATAAAGGTTTTTATTTCATTGGTTACGTGGGGAATAACCTGCACCGTCTGTCCGAGGTATTCGCCGTTACGCTCTTTATTGAGAACGTTCCAGTATACCTTGCCCGTAGTGAGGTTGGAATACTTGTTTAAATTTTCGTCGATGAACCTCTCGTAGTGTCCGAGGTCAAGGTCGGTTTCCGCGCCGTCGTCGGTGACGAAAACTTCGCCGTGCTGGAAGGGGCTCATCGTGCCGGGGTCGATATTGATATAGGGGTCGAGCTTCTGCGAAGCTACCTTATATCCCCTGCACTTCAAAAGTCTGCCCAGCGAAGCGGCCGTAATACCCTTTCCCAAACCCGATACTACACCGCCCGTAACGAAAATGTATTTAGTCATAATCTCTTCTCCAACCTGTATAATTACAATGTTTTACAATCCAAATCATTATAACACAGCGTCGGCTCAATTGCAAGAATTGAGCCGACGCTTTTTAAATAATTTTATTTTATCAGAGCTCTATATCGCCTGTAAACACAAGCTCCGCCCCGCCCGTCATATACACCGTTTCGTCCGTGTAAACGATTTTCAAATCGCCGCCGAGAAGGTGTACGGTTATTTCCGCGCCCTTATCGCAGTAACCGTTTAAAACGCTTGCGACCGCAACGGCGCACGCGCCCGTACCGCAGGCGTAAGTTTCTCCGCTTCCGCGCTCCCATACGCGCATTTTAAGCTCGTTCTTGCCTACCTTTTTAACAAACTCCGTGTTAACCCTTTCGGGGAAAACCTTGTGGTTTTCGAACAGTCTGCCCAGCCCCTCCACGTCTGTTTTATCGGGGTCGGCAAACACTACGCAGTGGGGATTTCCCATCGAAACGAGCGTGACGTTATATGTTTTCCCGCCGACTTCCAAAGGATAACCGACAACCCTGTCCCCGCCGATGAGCGAAGGGATTTTACATCCTTCGAGCACGGCTTGACCCATATCGGCTTTTACGCTTTCTACCTTGCCTCCGCGCCCGAAAAAATATTCGAGTTTCTTTATTCCCGACAGCGTTTCGACTGTGCAGGTATTTCCCTTTACGTAACCCAAATCGCGCGCAAGCTTGCCTACGCACCTTATGCCGTTACCGCACATTTTGCCTTCCGAACCGTCCGCGTTGAACATACGCATTCTGCAATCGGCTTTATCCGAGGCGCAGAGCAGTATTACGCCGTCGCCCCCTATACCGAAGCGCCTGTCCGAAAGCCGTACGGAAAGTTGAGCCGGATTTTCTATTTCGCCCTTCATACAGTCGAAATATATGTAGTCGTTGCCTATACCGTGCATTTTATAAAATTTCATATATCCGATTATAAACTTTTTGTAAACCGTTTGCAACTAAAAGTATTGACAAATAAGAAAACCTGTTACAAAATATATTTATGGCCGAAAACGACGGAAAAAAACTGAATAATCTTATACTCTCCGTCGCGGACGGCTATGCGGACTGCCTTGACGGTATTTACGAAATCGCGGGCGGGCAGATGTACGCAATCGCGTGTTCGATTGCGGGGAGAGAATATGCCGAGGACGTTCTGCACGACAGTTTCGTAAAGATTGCGCGCTTTGCGGGCAGGTACAAGGACGGCACAAACGCGCGGGGCTGGCTTTTAAAGATTGTGCGCAACACCGCGCTAGACTTCGTGCGGACGATAAAGGCGCGCACGGCAGTCAGCACGGACGAACTTTTCAGCCTGTCGTCCGACAGGTATTCGCCCGAAAAAACCGAATCCGCGATTGCGCTGGAACAGGCTCTCTCCAAGCTCGAAGACGCCGAACGCACGGCGATTTATTGCACTTATTATCTGGATATGAGCGTGCGGGAAACCGCCCGCGCGATGAAAATAAGCAAATCCGCGGTTCAGAGAATATTAGATAAAGCCGAAAACAAATTGAAATCACTGCTTGACGGCGGGACAAATTGACCGCCGAAAACGTTTATAAGGTAGAAGATGAAAGACAAAAGACTTGAAAAAGAGTTCGGAGAGTATTTCAAAGGCGTACAGACTCCCGAAGGAATAACAGACGGCGCAAAAAAATACGTCAAGCCAAAAAGGACGTTCCTGCCGAAATTTATTAAGTACTCTGCGGTTACGGCAAGCTGTATCGCAATTGCCGTTTCGGCGGTGTTTTTCGCGCGCGGTCTGCAAAACCGGTTCCCTGCGGGCGACTCATCTCCCGCCCCGCCCCCGCGGTACGAAATTTTCGGCGACGGCGATTTGTCGTCTGTCAAGACGGACGCCTATTCCCTTCCCGACTCCGAAAACCTTAAATTAATAAAAAGGTTCGCGCTTATGCCCAACGCGCAGGTGGAAAACTGTTCGGCGGGTTATCTCGGCGGAGAACTGGCGCTGTTTACCGCGCAGATAAATTTCATTTATAACCTCCGAAGGTACGAAGCGCAAGTATTTATAGAGTTCGACAGCTCGGTGCTTTACTCCCCTCTCGAAGAATATCTGACGGGCGAAAAAAATGTTTACCGCGGTATGGAATATCGTATTACGCAGACGACAGCCCAAAACGGCGAACCCGAATACAGGCTGTGCACTGTACGCGGCAACGCCCGCTATTGTATGGACATAATTTCCTCCGCGCCCGACGCATATATTGCTTTTCTGGAAATAATTTCAAATAATTTTTAAAACCGCGGGACAAATGCGCGTTTTGTATCGTTTATATTACAAAAGCAATCAAGCGGGGTGTATTATGAAAAAACGTATTTTATTAACTTTTGTTTCGCTTCTGGCGGGCGCAGGGCTGTGCTTTTCGGCTTGCTCGGGTTATGACGGCGGTTACGGCGGAAGGGGCGAAATATTTTACCCGTCCGCAGACGGAAACGCAAACGGCGGCAACTATCAGTACGGCGATATAATCGAACAGGATTTTTGCAATGTAAGCGAAAGCCCTTCCTCCTACTTCTCTCTCGACAGAAACACGGCGTCGTACTCGCTCGTGCGTAGCCAGATTGAAAACGGTTTGACAATCGCGCCCGATTCCGTTCGCATCGAAGAGCTGATAAATTACTTCGACTACTCCTTCGGCGGTCCCGCGGACGAAGCCGTAAGCGTCGGCGGATACCTTTCCGCCTGTCCATGGAACGAAGAAAACAGCCTTATGCTCGCGGGAGTCAAAACTAAGGATTTCGATTTGTCGCAAACAAACGGCAACTACGTTTTCTTAATAGACGTTTCGGGTTCGATGTCGGGCGACGCAAGACTGGAGCTTGCGAAAAAGGGGCTCTATATGCTCCTGGATAACCTGACTGACAACGACGTCGTTTCGATAGTGACCTACGCAAGCGGAGTAGAAACGGTTGCGGACGGTGGCGAGTGCACGCAGAGCGGTAAAGAGCAGTTAAAGTCAAAGATAGCCAAACTCAGCGCGCACGGCGCGACAAGCGGAGGCGACGGGCTCGAACGCGCATACAACATAGCGCAGAAGCATTTTATAACGGGAGGCAATAACCGCGTTATAATAATTTCCGACGGCGATTTCAACGTAGGCATATCCGACCTTGACGAACTTAAAGAATTTATTCAGATTAAAGCCGACGGCGGAGTCTTTCTTTCGGCAATAGGCGTTGGTCTGGGCAATATGCGCGACGATTTGATGGAAACGCTGGCGCGGAACGGAAACGGCAATTACGCGTACCTTGACAGCGAGTACGAGGCGAAGAAAGTTTTCGTCGACGAGCTTAACGGCACTTTGAAAACCGTTGCTAAGGATGCAAAAGCGAGCGTCACATTTACAGAAAACGTAGAAAAATACAGGCTTATCGGGTACGACACCAAACTCATTTCCGCGGACGATTTCCAAAACGAGGATACCGACGCGGGCGAAATAGGAAGCGGGCTGTGCGTTACCGCCCTCTACGAGATAAAACTTAAAGAAGGCGCCGGAAAAATCGCCGATATAGAAGTAAGATACAAGGACGCCGACGCGGAAGAAAAACAGCAGTCTAAAAAAGTCGAAGTAACCGCTTCAACGCCTTCCTGCGAGGATTTGAGTTTTATAAGCTGTGTGGCCGAATTCGGGCTGGTACTGCGCAAATCCAAATACAGGGGCGAAGCCGACCTTGAAAACGTGTTAGAACGGCTTGAAAGTATGGACGCATACTTATCTGACGACGAATACAAAACGCAGTTTTGCGAACTTGTAAAAAAGGCAATCGCAACAGGTTTCTACGGTTAAAAAAAAGCGCCCCGCTTAAAATAAGCGGGGCGCTGATTATTTATAATTTTATGTAAGCGTCGCGCTCTGCGCCGACGGATACGTATTTAATCTTACACGAACACAGTTTTTCGAGAAGACGGATATAGTCCAAAGCTTCTTTGGGCAAATCCTCTTTCCTTCTGCATTCCGCAAGACTGCAATGCCAGCCCTTGACTTTTTCGAACACGGGCTTGCACTTATCCAGCACGTCGGTGAAAGGGAAATCGTCAATCACTTTGCCGTCGAGCTCGTAATGCGTGCATATCTCTATTTCTTCGTAATCGTCGAGAACGTCGAGTTTGGTAAGGGCAATTTCGTCCGCGCCCTGACAGCGTATTCCGTAGCGGGAAGCGACCGCGTCGAAGGGTCCCACCCTTCTCGGTCTGCCCGTTGCCGCGCCGTACTCTCCGCCGAGTTTGCGCAGTCTTTCCGCCTCTTCGCCGAAATATTCGCAGGTAAAGGGTCCTTCGCCCACACAGCTGGAATAAGCCTTCATAATGCCTATCGAGTTGTTGAGTTTAAGGTTGGGAACGCCCGCGCCGATAGGCGCGTACGCGGCGATTGTAGACGACGAAGAAGTATAAGGCACGATACCGTAATCTATATCGCGGAGCGCGCCGAGCTGGGCTTCGAACATAATATTCTTACCCGCTTCCTCTGCGGAGTTGAGATAAAGCCCCGTATCTACGACGTAAGGCGCAAGCTTTTTACCGTACGTTTCGAAATATTCAATCATTTCTTCGACGGTGACTGGGTCGAAGCCGTAAGCCTTTATCGTCATATTTTTCCATACGACTATATCGGGCAGACGCTTATACATAAGCTCGGTATTGAGAAGTTCGCCCATGCGGAAAACTTTTTTCATATACTTGTCGGCGTAAACGGGAGCTATGCCCCTGCGCGTCGAACCGTAGGGTTTGCCCGTCGCCTTGGTGAGTCTGTCCTCTTCCATAATATCCTGCAAAACGTTGTAGGGCATTGTTATTACGGCTTTGTCGCTGATTTTGAGATTTGCGGGCGAAATTTCAATACCGCCTTCGCGCAGTCTTTCGATTTCATTGCAAAGGTGTTTTAAATCGATAACCATTCCGGGGCCCATAACGTTGACGACTCCCTCGCGCAGTATGCCCGAAGGCAGAAGGTTTAAAACAAACCTGCCCCTGTCGTTGATGACGGTATGACCGGCGTTGTTTCCGCCCTGATAACGGCAGACGATGTCGAAATCGCGGGAAAGAAGGTCAACCATTCTCCCCTTGCCCTCGTCGCCCCAGTTGATTCCACAGATACTTGTAAGCATTTTCTTACCTCTATTTATATTGTTTAACAAACATTATATATTATAGTTTATATAAGCAAATTAGTCAAGTGTAATTGAAAAAATCCCGCCGGACGGCGGGATTTTTATTATTTGACACTGTACAGTATATCGAAGTAAACGGGATAAGGCCAGCAGTCCGACGAAGTAAGCGTTTCCATTTCGTCGACAATCTTTCTCAGCTCCTCCATATCGGGAACTATGACGTGCGCCATCGCCTGCGACGCGGGAAGCACGTCCGACTTGTCAATGCCTTTAAGGTGCTCTTCCAGCCTGTCGACGGCTTCGCTTGCGCCGTCATTGAGTTCGGAAAGCTTTTTAATCAGCCCGCTTTCCGTCTTGCAGGGCAGGTTTGAAGAAACCGCGCTTTTCGCCGAAAGGTCACGGCATAGCTTGCCGATAAATGAAGAAACCGCGGGGATAATGTCGCGTTTAGCCATTTCAATCATCGTCAGAGCTTCGATATTGATAATTTTGATATAGTTTTCCAGCCTTATGTCCGCGCGGGCGATTGCTTCCGCCCTGTTGAAAACGCCCTGCCTTACGAACACTTCTACGTTTTCGTCCTCGTAGCACACGGGGACCGCGTCCGCAGTGTTCTTGTGGTTCAAAAGTCCGCGCTTCAACGCTTCGGGCTCCCATTCGGGTCCGTAACCGTCGTGATTGAAGATAATGCGGTAATGTGCTTTAAGCTCCCTTTCAATCACCTTGTTTACGGCGGATTCTATATCCTTTTTGCCTTCGAGTTCGTCCGCAAACTTTGCGAACGCGTCGGCGACTATGGTGTTGAGGCAGATATTGGCGTCGGCGACGTTCGCCTGCGAACCCAGCATCCTGAACTCGAACTTGTTGCCCGTAAACGCAAAGGGCGACGTCCTGTTTCTGTCCGTTGCGTCCTTGGGGAAAATGGGGCTTTCCGGGACGCCTATCGAGCCTTCCGACGCCTTGCCCGCAACGTAGTTTTCACCCTTGACGATGCTGTCCACAAGCGCGCCGAGCTGGTCGCCGAGATATACCGAAATTATAGCGGGCGGGGCTTCGTCCGCGCCCAGCCTGTGGTCGTTGCCCGCCGACGCGACGGAAGCGCGCAGCACGCCCTGATAGTCGTCTACCGCCTTTATTACAGCCGTAAGCACCAGTTTGAAAAGCGTGTTGCTTTCGGGCGATGCGCCGGGATTGAGAAGGTTTAGCCCCGTGTCCGTCGAAAGCGACCAGTTGTTGTGTTTACCGCTTCCGTTTATGCCTTTAAAGGGTTTTTCGTGAAGAAGGCAGGCAAGCCCGTGACGGTGCGCAACCTTTTTCATAAGCTCCATAGTCAACATATTCGTATCCACCGCGACGTTGGTCGTCGAGAATACGGGCGCCATTTCGTGCTGTGCGGGCGCGACCTCGTTGTGCTTGGTCTTGGAAAAAATGCCGTAGCTCCACAGCTCGCTGTCCAAATCGCGCATAAACTCTGCGATTTCGGGTTTTAATACTCCGAAATAGTGGTCTTCCAGCTCCTGTCCGCGGGATACGGGCGCGCCGAAAAGCGTTCTGCCCGTCAGCTGTAAATCCTTGCGCTTGAAGTACGTTTCCTCCGAAACGAGAAAATACTCCTGCTCGGGACCCACTGCCGTAGAAACCTTTTTGCAGTCAATGCCGAAAAGCTTTAAAATTCTTTTCGCCTGCTTGTCGATAGCCGTCATCGAGCGCAGAAGGGGCGACTTGTTGTCCAGCGTTTCGCCCGTATACGAAACGAAAATAGTAGGTATGTAGAGAGTGCCTTCCTTTACGAACGCAGGCGACGTAGGGTCCCACGCGGTATAACCGCGCGCCATGTAAGTTGCGCGGGAACCGCCCGAAGGGAAGCTGGAAGCGTCCGACTCGCCGATTATAAGGCTTTTGCCCGTAAGGCGCATAATCACCCTGTCGCCCTCGGGTTCGATGAAACTGTCGTGTTTTTCCGCGGTGAGCCCCGTCAAAGGCTGAAACCAGTGCGTGTAATGGGTGGCGCCCTTCGACACAGCCCACTTTTTCATAGCCGAAGCAACCGTGCCCGCAATAGAGATATCCAGACGCTTGCCCGCCTCTATCGTGGCGCGCAGAGCTTTGTACACTTCGCTGGGCAGAGTTTCCTTCTGCACGCTGTCGTTGAAAACGTTTTCGCCGAACATTTCGGGAAGGTTCATAAATTTTCTCCTTTAAACTTGTACATTGAAATTATATTTGTTTTAAGCACGGCTGTCAAACAAATGGCGTTAGCCGTTTTTAATGTTTTGTATAATCACAGCTTATATTGCCTTTACTCTTCGGGATAATCTATTTTACCCGGCTTTATAAGGTGCGAATTTTTAATGTCGTTATGCATTTCGTCGGGCTCTTCGGAAACTATTCCCCGCTGCAACTTGTCGTAGCCGTGTTTTTTTCTTATCGCGTCGACGCACCTTTCCACCGCTTCGCGCTTTTTGTAGTCGCCCGCTTCCTCGTCGAAAGTCAGTTGCGAAGCGCCGTTATCGAAGCCCGAAACCGTAACGCCGAGCGAACGTATCTTAAAAGGCGGGGTATAATTTTTGACGAAAAGCGCGTACGCGTGTTCGGCGATTTCACCGCACAGCGCGGTGTGCCTGACCTTTTTCTGCACGGAAAAATCGCTTAAATCTGAATTTCTTACCCATAAGTGGACGGTATCCGCAAGCCCCTGACCCGATTCTCTCAGTCTTGACGCTACGCTTTCGGACAGAACGTACAAAAGCCTTTTGACCCTGCGAAGATTTGTCACGTCCTGGGCGTAGGTGCAGGAATTGCCTATCGACTTCATTGCACGCTTGTCGTCCATATGGCGGACCGGGTCGCCGTCCTCTCCACGCGCGTTTTTAAGAAGCGTCTGCCCGACCTTGCCGAATACGGAAATAATTTTACCGTCGTCAGCCTCGGCGAGTTTGCCTATCGTGGTAAGCCCCATATCCCGCAGTTTGCTCTTAGTTGCTCCGCCCACAAAAAGCAAATCCTCGACGGGCAGGCCGAAAACTATGTCCTTATAACCCGCCTTGGAAATAACCGTGGTGCCGTCGGGCTTCTTTAAATCCGAACCCAGTTTCGCGTAGACTTTGTTGAACGACACGCCGACGGAAACGGTGACGCCGAGCTCGGATTTTACAGCGTTTCTTATCACGTCGCCCATATGCTTTAAAAATTCTTCCGAATATGTTTTTTCGCCTGCGTGTTCGGAATACTTTTCGCCCTTGTATTCGGGAAAAAGCAGGGTGCTTTTTGTAAGGTCCAGCCAGCACTCGTCTATGCCGTAGCTTTCAATCAAATCGGTATAACGCGCGTAGATTGCGCGCACGCGTCTGGAATAATCGATGTACAGTCCGAAGCGGGGCGGAACGATTACTATATCGGGGCATTTTTTCTGCGCCTGCCATATAGTGTCGCCCGTTTTGACGCCCTTCTTTTTTGCTTCCTCACTCTTTGCAAGCACTATTCCGTGCCTTAACTCCTTGCTCCCGCACACCGCTACGGGTTTGCCCGCGAGCGCGGGATTGAGCTTTTTTTCGACGGAAGCGTAAAAATTATTCAAATCGGAATGTATTACAATTCTTTCCATAACTTTATTTTAACATATTGCCGAAAAAAACGCAAAATAAAACCCCGTAAATGCGGGGTTCAGGTAAGCTCCGCAATTACGCCGTCAAGTACCGAGAAATAATCCTTGAAGGTTTTGGAACACACCTCCGCGTCCTCTATTACCACACCGTCGGCGCGCAGTCCCGTCACGGCAAAGCTCATTGCGACGCGGTGGTCGCCGAAGGTGCGTATGCGAGCGGGTTTAGGCTGTGAAGGATATATTTTTATTCCGTCCTCGCGCTCTTCGCACCTTACGCCCATAGCCGTAAGATTTTCGTACATTGCGCGTATCCTGTCGCATTCCTGTCCGCGGATATGTGCTATACCGCATATTTCAGTCGGACCGGAAAAATAAGGAGCGATTGCCGAAAGGGTGAGAGCCTGGTCGGAATATGCGCCCATATTCACGCGTCCGCCGTCGAAATTTTCAATAAGCCTGATAAATTTCATATCGCCCTGCATACTTTCGGACGAAATACCTTCGACGCATATGCGCGTACCCAGCACCCTGTTAATTGCATAGAAGTACGCACCCGCCGAAACGTCGGGCTCTATTGTATAGTTCCTTGCCGTATACTTGCCCGAAACCGCATATGCGCCGTCATTCACTACCTGCGCACCGAACGAGCGCATCATTTTAACGGTCATTTCCGCGTAATCGAGCCCGTGACTGCCGACCGTATTTATTTTATACGGTCTGTCCGCGCAGACCGAAGCCATTAAAAGCGCGGAAAGAAACTGACTGCTTTTGCTTATGTCCGCAGTGACGCCGTCCGCGCACGCCGAAGTACCCCTTATTATAAACGGAAAGGAATTTTCCTTTTCTAAAAAAGTAAACTTTGCGCCCAGACTTTCAAGCGCCTTGACGAGCGGCGCGACGGGACGTTTTTTCATCTGTTCGGAACAGCATACGGTAAATTCGCCGTTGTTCAAAGCGAGAACTGCGGGAAGAAAGCGCCCCGCCGTGCCTGCGCTTCCCACGTTTATTTTTGCGCGGGTTACGGGGAGTTTTCCGCCACAGCCCTTTATCCTGAGAGCTTGTCCGTCCGTACGGCAGTCTATGCCCAGCTCTTTAAGACAGTTTAAAAAAGTTGCGCAGTCGTCCGAAAACTGCGCGCCGTATAAAACGCTTTCACCTTCGGCAAGCGCAGAAATCAGCATTGCGCGCGCCGTAATACTCTTAGAGCCGGGCACGCGCACGCTTACGCTTTTGTTATTCGTTTTGCCGTAAATGTTTTTAACCGCGTAATCCATATTACTTTCTTCTTCTTAAAATGTCGCCCGCGTTCAGAGCATAAGGGCAGTTGATTGAATAGTGCTCCTGTACGAGCTTACAGTCGGAAACTTTTTCTCCCGCCGACGTTTCGGCGCTTTCCACGATAAAGCTTTTTCCGAAATTTTCCGAAGGCGAAAGTACTTCCAGCCTGTCGCCCACGGCAAAGCGCGTGCGCATTTCTACGACGGCGGAGCCCTCTTTTGCGGAAATAACGTTGCCTATGTAATCGCACCCGCCCTTTGTCTGGCTGTCGGAATAATTGACCGTGCCAGAATTTGCGCCGAGCGCGTAAGCCGTGGTGTAGTCGCGGTGCGCGGAAGCGAGAAGTTCGCTTTCGACCGTTGAGTCGAATCCTCCGTCCATACATCTGCGGTAAGCGTTGATGACGGTGGCAAGGTAATACTCCGACTTCATTCTGCCCTCTATTTTAAACGAGCAAACGCCCGCCCTTTCAAGTTCGGAAAGGTGCGCGGACATATTCAAATCCTTGCTGTTGAATATGTATGTGCCCCGTCCGTCCTCTTCCACGTCCAGATAACCGCCGTCGGGGGAGTCGCTCTTTTTTACGCTGTAATTCCACCTGCACGCCTGTACGCACTCGCCCCTGTTGGACGGGCGTGACGCAAGGTAATCGGACAAAAGGCACCTGCCCGAATACGATATACACATTGCGCCGTGCACAAATGTTTCAAGCTCCATACGCGGTTCGAAAGCGTGTATTTCGGAAATTTCTTCAAGCGAAAGCTCCCTCGCGAGGATTGCCCTGCTTGCGCCCTGTTCGTAAAAAAATTTCACCGCGTATTTGTTGGTCAGGTTTGCCTGCGTAGAGATATGCACGGGCAGGGAAGGCGCGCTCTTTTTGGCCGCGTAAAAAGCCCCGCTGTCGGAAACAATTACCGCGTCGGCTCTTACTTCCGCAAGATACGAAAAATAGTCCTCCATGAGCGCGAGGTCGCTGTTTTTTGCGAATATATTTGCCGTAACGTATACTTTTTTGCCCAGTCCGTGTGCGAACGCGACTGCCGAAGCAAGTTCTTCACGCGTGAAGTTATCGGCAAAAGAGCGGAGGGAAAAATCCTTTCCGCCTATGTACACGGCGTCCGCGCCGAAATAGAACGCGGTTTTAAGTTTTGCGTAATTGCCCGCGGGGGCTAAAAGTTCAGCTTTCATATTTTTACGGATAAGGCGACTCCGTCGCCTATATTGAGTATCGTGGTGCCGAGTTCTTCGTCGGAGGTCACTGCGTCGAGGTATTCCCTTACGTGCGTGCAAAGCATTCTGCGCTTAGGCGGAACAGGCGTTTCGCCCGTTATCCAGCCGTACAGCAAGACGTCGTCCGCGACGAGCGTTCCGCCCTTTTTCAAAAGCTGTTTCAGACGGGGCAGGTATTTGACGTACTGCACTTTCGCGCAGTCGAGAAAGATAAAGTCGTACTCTTTGTCAAGCTTTTGTATTTCTTCGCCCGCGTCGCCTAAAACGGCGCAGACCCTGCCGTCCAGCCCCAGAGATGAAAAATTTGCGCAAGCTTCCCTGTAAAATTTTTCGTCGCGCTCGATTGTGGTAAGGCGCGCGGAAGGGCTTGAAAATAGCATTACCGCTCCCGAAATTCCTACCGCCGTGCCCAGTTCGAGAATATTTTCGGGCTTGACCGCAAGCACGAGATTTTTCAGAAAACCTGTCGTTTCATCGTCGGCGGTTGGTATTCCGCGCGAAAACGCGCTTTCCCGCAATTTTTCTATGCAATCGGGAAGGCGGACTTTGTTCAAAGGCGCCGTGCACGACTTTTTTTCGCCCTTAGAGGTGTCGTTGTGCGCGTAGCTGTAACTATCCATATTTTAAAGTTCTACGACCACCGGCACGATTAACGGCGACTGTTTGGTCTTTTTCATCAAATAGTTTCTAAGACTGCGCTTTATTACGCGCTTCAACTCGTCGATTGTTCCGCGCGCCAAATCGTAACTTTCGATTGTACGTAGAATAACCTCGCGTATTTCTTTATTATAGTCGCGGTGGAAGTCGAACACGAAACCGCGGGAATTGATTGCGGGCTCGCCGACAACTTCACCGCCAGAAACGGCGACGGACACGATAAACAGCCCCTCTTCCGAAAGCTGGCGCCTGTCCTCTATGACCATACTCGCCTTTTCGTCCTCTATGCCCTCCCCGTCGATAAGGCGGGAACCCGCCTGAACGTTTTCAACGCGCCTAATTCCGTTAGACGTAACCTCTATACAGTTGCCTATTTCGGGTATGAACGCGCGGTTTTCGGGCATACCCAGCTGTTCGGCGAGCTGTAAATGCTTTTTAAGGTGTCTGTACTCGCCGTGCACGGGTATGAAATATTTGGGCTTTAACAGGGTGTGCATTATTTTATGCTCTTCCTGACAGGCGTGACCTGATACGTGTATCTTTTCAAGACTTTCGTAAACGACGTCAGCGCCCCTTCTGTAAAGGTTGTTTATTACCCTGTACACAAGTTTTTCGTTGCCGGGAATAGGCGAAGCCGAAATAATGACAGTGTCGTTTTTGCCCACGGTGACCTGCGGATTATCGCCGTTTGCCATTCTCGTAAGCGCGCTCATCGGTTCGCCCTGACTGCCCGTCGATACTACGACAAGTTCGCTGTCCTTTAAATTTTTGGTCTTGCTTATATCGACCAGAACGCCGTCCGGGATTTTTATTTCGCCTATCTTTTCGGCGGCTTCTACGACGTTGAGCATACTTCTGCCCGAAAGCGCGGCCTTGCGCCCGTACTTTGCGGCCAGGTCGATTATCTGTTGAAGGCGGTGCACGTTGGAAGCGAACGTCGCAACGATAAGCCTTCTGTCGGCGTTTTCTGAAAACAGCCTGTCAAGCGTCGTGCCAACGACGGTTTCGCTCATCGTAAAGCCCGCGCGCTCGATATTAGTGCTTTCGCCCATATATAAAAGAACGCCCGAAGTGCCAGTTTCCGATATGGTTTTAAGGTCGATAGGTTCGCCCGCGACAGGCGTCAAATCGATTTTGAAATCTCCGCTGTGGAAGATTACTCCCTGCGGGGTTTCTATTGAAAACGCAAGCGAGCCCGCTATGGAGTGGTTTACGTTTACGGGATGAATTTTGAAACAGCCCATCTGTACGGTATGTCCGGGCGCAATGGTTATCAGCTTCGCGTCGTTTATGCGGTGCTCCCTGAGCTTGTTGTCGACGAGCGCAAGCGTAAGCTTGGTTCCCGCGACGGGTATTTTAAGCTCCTTTAAAAGATAGGGCACTCCGCCGATATGGTCCTCGTGTCCGTGCGTGAGTATCACACCGCGGACTTTGGATTTATTTTCGATAAGGTAGGTGATATCGGGCACGATTAAATCGAAGCCCGGCGTTTCGTCCGTGGGGAATATCGCGCCCGCGTCGATGATGATTATATCGTCCCCGCATTCAAGCGCCGTCATATTTTTGCCTATCTCGCCCACGCCGCCGAGAAACACTATTCTCACAGGCGGAATTTTTCTTTTAACGCGCTTTACGTTCTTCAATACCGGCGCGCGTTCGGGCGTTTTTTCAGTAAATTTACGCTTGTCCCCGCCTTTTCTCGAAGGCGGACGGCGCATTTTGCCCCTGTTTGTCGTTTTGTTGTTTTCGTTGTTTTCCACTTTAATCTCCTGTCGGGTCATTCACATTAAACGGGGGTTGATGAAAAAATCAACCCCCATCTTCCTTAGTTATTTCTTTCTTACGTCCTTTACAAGACCGTCGTCGATAAGTTCTTCGATAGTTTCGTAAGGATACATCGACGCATAGTCGCGGTCGGGAATTTCTCTCTTTTCGCCGTTGCGCTTAGCAAGCATTTCGTCGATGAGCCTTATAGCCTTTCTCACGCCGAGGGCGCTCTTCACCTTTACCATCATAGGCGTGCCCGCTACGGACTTGTTGTCCGAAACGTCGAGGTGGTGATATACGGAAGTCTTGTATTCGTTGGGGTCAAGCGCGAGGTATAAGCAAAGCGTTTTACCGCGTATCTTCATTCTCGCAATCGTTTCCCTGCCCTTGTTGAAGCGTTCCGCACCCCACGCGACGTTGGAGTTGACCTTTCTGTAAGACAGAAGCGCATGCTTGACTTCGCCGTAATACTGCTTGTAATCGTCGTTGGACTGAATAATTCTCGCAATGAAACTGCGCTTGAACTTCATCATATTTTCGAAGTCGACGCCGTCCCTGAACTCCGAGCCTTCGCCCGGCATAAGTTCGTCGTCGGAGAACGCGTCCATATCGAGCACGTCGATTAAGAAATCTTCCTCGTCGTCTTCCTCTTCCTCGTCTTCGCCGAACTCTTCCTCGGCGGGAACGGCGGGTTGAAGCACTGTTTCAACCTTTTCTTGAACGGGTTCTTCAACGGGTTCTTCCTCTATATCTTCGACGATATCGCTTACCGTAACAAGCTCTTCCTCTTCTTCCTGCATTTCGGCAACGGCGGAAGGCTGTGAAACAGCCGCTTCTTCAACCGCTTTGACGACAGCTCCGCTTGCAAGCATTGCCTTAATCTGGGCTACGTCCTCTTCGAATTTGGAATAGCGCGCTTCGCCGTCTTCCTCCGTGTTTGCGGTAAGATTGGAAATTTTCTCTTCCACGCTGTCAAGACGTTCGGAAACTCTCCTTTCGACTTCGCTTGCAACCGCTTCCGAAAGCGCCGTGTAGTCCTCTTCGATAACGCCTTCGCACTTCTCTTCGACTTCCTCTACGGCAACCGCCTCGTTTAATCTTGCAATGTTCTCTTCGAGGTTTTCAAGGCGGGAAGCGACCCTTCTCTCTACTTCCGACGCGACCGCTTCCGAAAGCGCCGTGTAATCCTCTTCCGCAACTTCTTCCGCGCTATCCTCGTCCTCGCTTGCGGTTATAACTTCGTTTATTCTCGAAATGTTTTCTTCGACCGTTTCGAGGCGGGGCAGTACCCTTCTCTCAACTTCCGACGCAACCGCTTCCGAAAGCGCCGTGTAGTCTTCTTCCGCAACTTCTTCCGCGGTTTCCCCATCTTCGCTTGCGGTTATAGCTTCGTTTATTCTCGAAATGTTTTCTTCGACCGTTTCGAGGCGGGGAAGTACCCTTCTCTCTACTTCCGACGCAACCGCTTCCGAAAGAGCCGTGTAGTCCTCTTCTATGATTTCTTCGGCGTCGCCGTACTCTTCGTACTCTGCCGAGGCAATCGCTTCGTTTATCTTTGCAATGTTCTCTTCTACCGTTTCAAGACGGGAAGCAACTCTCCTCTCGACTTCCGACGCGACTGCTTCCGAAAGCGCGGTGTAATCGCTTTCTTCGGCTTCTTCCTCGTCGCCGTATTCGACTTCTTCGGGAGAAACCGCCTCGTTTATTCTCGCGATGTTTTCGTCAACGCTATCGAAACGGTGCGCGACCCTCTTTTCGACTTCCGACGCGACCGCTTCCGAAAGCGCGGTGTAATCGCTTTCTTCGGCATCGTCGGCGGGCAGTGAACAGACGGTTTCGTTTATTCTTGCAATGCTTTCTTCAAGGCTGTCGAAGCGGTAGGAAATTCTCTTTTCCAACTCTTCGGCAACGGCTTCGGAAATGCCCGTGCGGTCCTCGTCCTCGCTGAGAACTTCGTATTCCTCGTATTCGGGCACGTCGTCCTCGGCGGTCATTATATCGGTAAGGCTGAGTATGCTTGCCTGCATTCCGTCGAGTTTTTCGCTTATACCGCGCTGAACTTCGCTTGCGACAATGAGCGAAAGGTTAGTAATCTTCGCGTCGGAGAATTCGGAAGCGGTTTCCTCCGCACCCGTGCGAACCGCATCGGTAATTCGCGAAATGCTCTCTTCCATACTGTCAAGACGGTAGGAAACGCGCTTTTCTACCTCGCTTGCTACTGCTTCGGAAAGAACGGAATAATCTTCTTCCTCCGCGCTTTCTTCCGCTTCGCCTTCTTCGGAAGCAATCATATCCGAAAGCCTTGCGATATTTTCCTCGATTCCCGTAAGTCGGGATACGACTTCCGTAAACGGATCTTCCTCTTCGTACTCTTCTTCGGTCTGTCCGTCTTCGTATTCTTCCTCGTCGGCGGGCGCTATAAGCTCGGTAAGCTTGGCAATGTTTTCTTCCATACCGTCAAGGCGGGAAGCGACTCCCTTTTCGATTTCCGCGGCTACTACTTCGGAAAGAAGGGCGTACTCGTCGACGGTTTCCTCTTCTTCGGAAACCTCTTCGGTATATTCTTCATCATCCGCTTCGGCTTCATCCTCTTCGGGGGTCATAAGCTCTGTGAGCTTGGCAATATTTTCTTCAATGCCTTCGAGGCGTTCGGAAACTCTTCTCTCGACCTCGCCGGCGACAGCCTCGGAAAGTTCGGTGTAACTTCCGTCCTCTTCCTCTGTTTCGTCTTCCGCGCTCTCGCTTTCTCCGGAAAGTTCAAGCTCTTCCTCTTCCGCTTCTTCGGAAGCGAGGTAATCAGCGATTTTAGCTACATTCTCCTCAACGCCCGCAAGACGCGCGCCGACTTTTTCGAGTTCGGCGGTCAGATTTTCGGGAACTGCCGTATATCCTTCGGAAGGCTGAATATATTCTTCGCGTTCTTCCGCGTATTCTTCCTGCGTTTCTTCCGCGGAAAGAAGTTCGGTAATTCTGCCTATATTTTCTTCTACGCTGTCAAGACGTTCGGAAACTCTCTTTTCCACTTCGCTTGCGACTGCTTCGGAAAGGGCGGTGTAATCCTCTTCGATAATTTCTTCGGAGTAAGCTTCTTCCGCTTCTTCGGGAACGTCTATAAGCTCGGTAAGGCGGTTGAGTCCGTCCTCGACCTTGTCGAAACGGCTTGCCGTGCTCTTTTCAATCTCTTCCGCGACTATTTCGGAAATTCTCGAATAGTCGTCCTCGGGCCGCGCTTCCTCATTATCGACGGTGTTATCGTCAATGCGCGCGATTATATCCGAAAGCTTTTGAAGGTTTTCTTCAACCCTGTCGAAGCGCGCGTCCGTACCGCGGGTAATTTCTTCGGAAACGAGCTCGGTAATCCTTGCGATACCGTCGTCGTCTATTACTATGTCGTAGTCGTGGTCTTCCTGCGATTCGATAAGTCTTTCGGTTATCGTATTGCAAATGCCGTCACTGTCGACGGAGGGCGCGGGTATCGCGCTTACGACGTCTATGACTGCGCCCGTAATCTTATCGGTAATCTCTTCCGTATCGAATTCGGGCAGGTAGTTGGAAAGCACGGCCGCCGCCTTGTCGGCTATTGCGTCCTCGTTTATTCCCGCGACGGTAATCTTCTCGCTTATACGTTCCGCCATTTCCTCGTAATCGGGAGCGTTGACGGCGGCAAGGTCGAGCGCCTCGCGCAATTTGTCGGCGATTATGCCCGAAATCATATTATAGTCGAGGTTGTCCGCTATGCCCTTGGATATGGACGAACAGCCCTCGTCGTCTACGAGAATTTCAAAATCCTCGGCTTTGAGCGAACCGACTTTAAGCGAAATCGCGTCGGCAAGCTCTTCCTCGTCCACGTCGTAAGGCGTGTAGCTCTGCTGTACCGCGGTATTGCTTATCTTATCCGCAATGCGCTGTGCAAGCGCTTCCTCGTCGATTGACGCCGGAACGGATACGGCGGAAGCGAACACCTGCGGATTGTACGCGCCGAGTTTGCCGGCAATCTTTTCCGCAAGTTCTTCGCCGTCGATGTCGTTTACGACAGCGGGCGCAAGTTCTTTCTGTGCTTCGGAAGAGTTGAGCCTTTGGGCAATCTTATCCGCAAGCTCGTCGCTGTCTATATCGGCGGCGGGCGTAATCTCCTCGGCGGGGTTGAGTTCTGCAAGCCTTCCCGCGATTCTGTCCGCAAGCTCGGCTTCGTCGGGGAAGCTCTTCTCTTCGGGTCTGAGCTCGCAGACGCGCTCGGCAATCTTTTCGACAAGCGCCTGCTCGTCGAATAAGGGAGCTTTTTCCGCGCTCTGCTTTTCGGCGTTTTCGCCGAGAATATCGGCAACCTGTTTAGCTATATAGTCAGCGTCGACAGACACGTTTACGTTAGCGGGTTCGGGTTCGGGTATGACAATGCGGGACACCACTTTCGAAGCAATGTAATCTGCGTCGACGGAAACATTGACGTTGGGCGCTTCGGCTTCGGGAATTATAATCTGTTCCGCCACTCTCGAAGCGATGTAATCGGGCGAAATAACTTCGCGCGAGGATATGAGCGACGCAATCTTTTCCGCAAGCTTGTCGTAATCGATTTCCTTCTCTTCCCTGACGACCGTCTGGACGGGCGCGGGTATGGGCGCAACCGCAACCTGGGGCTGTTGACGGAATGCGGGCGCGTTCTTTCCCGACTCGTACGCGTACTGTTCTACGCGCATGGAAAGTATTTCGAACTTATCCGCAAGCATAGAGTGAGCGCTTTCGCTTCTCCTCAGCTGTTCGGATATACGGTTGAGCTTGTCGAAAACATCGGTAAAATCGTCGGAATCGCGGGTGACGACCTTTTCGGTAACCCTTTCGGATACTCTGCCCGAAAGCTCGGCATACGCGCGCTCGTTTTTCCGTATCTGGTCGGAAAGCGAATCGAGCTTTGTCATAACCGCCGTCAAATCGACGACCGCGGGCTGAACGGCAACCGACGGCGAAACCGCGGGCTGTTCGGTGCGTTCGAGGGTATTAAGGCGGGTAGAAATAGCGTCGAGTTTGTCGAGTACGGACGTAAGGTCTACGGAGGGAGCTTCGCCCTTTTCCGAAGCGGGCACGTACGCACCGCTCGACGTGAATGCGGAGATTACGTCAAGCCTGTTGGACAGCTCGTTGTAAAGCTCGGTACTCCTTTTCCCGTGCTCTGCGATTTCCGTAAGTTTATCGGCTATGGTGGAATAGTTGTCCCCGCTCTTTTTGGTCTGTTCGGACACGTCGTTTAGCCTGTCCGCAAAACCCGTCATTGCGTCCTCGCGGACTTTTGCCTGTTCCGAAAGCTCGGTTATCTTTTCGGCAAGTCCCGCGTATATATTCTCGCTCTGTTTGGCGAGATACAAAAGCTCCTGTTTGAGCGCGGAATTTTCGCCTTGAAGCTGAGCGAACAGTTCGCTGTTCCTCGTTACGACGTCGGACGAGTCCATATTGCCCTTACCGAAAAGGGCTATCGCCTCCTCGATTTTCGAAACGGCGATTCTGGTCTGTTCGACCAACTCCTCCTGTCTGGCGGCAAGATTGTGCGTATTTTTGATTATAATGTCCGCTTTCTTGGGACCGCCCGCGTAATCGGGTTCGTTTTTATCGTATGGCATACTCCACCTCTGAATACTTATAATAAAAGTCTATTATATAGTTTACACCAAATTATATTAAAAGTAAATATAATTATTAATTTTTTTTGGCGTTTTTTCAAAATTTTTCCCGTTAACTCCGACATAGTACGGGGTGTAGCAAAATTTTCCAACAAAAAAACAGCCGAATAAAAAGACTTTGCGCGGTTCATAATATTTTAAAAATAAATATTTGCCGACACGGAGGATAAACTTATGGCAAAGAAAAAAATAGTTAAACTTACCGACGAACAGTATATAAAATATATAACCAGCCTTAAAAACGACCCCGCTCTTTACGGCGCGGACGGTGAAATGACAGTACCCGACAGCATAAAACCCGCCGATAACCGCAATACAAACCGCAGGGGCGAAGATTAAAAATACGGGCGGACGCAGTACGTTGCGTCCGCCCTTGATTTATATAATTTTACAGTAAAATGCAGATAACTCCTCCGCGCCCCTCGTTGACTATTCTGGTTATGGCGCGGCGCATTTTCGCCTTCGTGTCGTCGTGCATACCCGACACCTTGCCCGAAAGCCCTTCCTTGACCATACCGCGCAGGGACTTGCCGAACACGTTGGTTTCCCACATGCCGTCGGGGTTGGTTTCGAAGCCGTTCATCATACCCTGAACAATGCCTTCGCTCTGCCTTGCACTGCCCATTATGGGGCTGACTTCGCCCGTTACGTCTATCTTAACTATATGATAGCTGGGCGCAGTGGCTTTTAGCTTAATGCCCATCGTACCGCCCTTATTTACGACCTGGGGCTGTTCGAGCGTCATATCCTCGTCGTCGGGCTGGACTATGCCGTAGCCGTTGACCCTTGCGCATTCGAGGGCGTCCTTTATTTTGTCGTAACCCTTCTTAGCTTCGGCTGTTCCGCGGACGTAGCGCATAAGCGTGCCCTCGTCGGAAATTTTGTCGCCCGCGATTTCGGACAGCATATCGAAGAAAATTCCGTCGGCGGGACAGGCGGTTATCTGCGCCTTTCCGTCGGAAAGATTTAAGCTGACGCTTCCCTCTTCCTTCCAGTATGCGCAGTCCGCGAACATTCCGTCGAACGCGGAGCAGTCTTTCATTTTACATATCTTGGGCGCGACCGCGCGCACTTTGCCGAACAGTTCGGAAATAGCGGAACAGTCGGGCGAAAGGTATCTCATCCAGTCGGGAACGGAAATATCGAAAGACGTTACGGGGAATTCGAACAGCACCGCTTTGAGTATGTTCATAAGTCCTTCCGCATCTAATTTTTCGCAGTTGACGGCTATTACCGTATTCGAATATTTGGCTTCGAGCTCTTCTTTAAGCGCCTTTGAAGCGCCCGACGAAGGGTCGGCGCAGTTGAGCACTATGACGAAAGGTTTGCCTATTTCTTTAAGGCTGTTTACAGTGCGCTCTTCCGCCTTTACGTAGCCCTGTCTGGGAATTTCCGCAATGCTTCCGTCCGTCGTCACGAGTATCCCTATCGTGGAGTGCTCCCTTATAACCCGCTCAGTGCCCAGCTCCGCCGCCTTCTCGAAGGGAAGAGGTTCGCTACTCCATGGGGTGTTTACGAGGCGGGGCTTGCCGTCCTCTTCAAAGCCCGAAGCGCCTTCGGTTATAAAACCGAC
The DNA here is from genome assembly GCA_947570625.1 of uncultured Clostridia bacterium. Classification (GTDB taxonomy): domain Bacteria; phylum Bacillota; class Clostridia; order Christensenellales; family Borkfalkiaceae; genus Coproplasma. Next base: position 38,393 of record CANOUP010000012.1, read on the forward strand.
GCAGTCGACGAGTCTGACGTTCGCCGAAGCGTTTTCAATCTTTACTTCCGCCGCCTTCGCGGGTACGAACTTAGGTTCCGTCGTCATTACGATTTTACCCGAAGCGGACTGTGGAAGTTCGTCGGTCATTACCGTCTTGGCGTTGCCGTCCGCGACGTTGGGAATAACCAGCTCGGTCATAAATTTTTTGATAAGTGTGGACTTGCCCGTTCTGACAGGTCCGACTACGCCAATATAAATATCTCCGCCGCTCCGTCCGGCAATGTCTTCGTAAACGTTGTAATCAACCATATCCGCCTCCGCAAAAACTATGTGTACAATAACTTATTTTTTTTTGCGCGGTTTTAGAACGCTTAATGCGAAAAAATAAAAAAAGCTTTCCCCTCTGCCCGGGGGAAAGCTTTTACCGTATTATTAATCGAATTTATAAGTTACGCCGTAAGACGTCTTTACGCCCGCTTTCAGATAAGGCGTTTGGAACTCTGCGCAGTTGACCGCGTCGGGCCAGAACTGGGGTTCGAGGCAGAAGCCGTAACCTCCGCCCTGTCCGTTCTGCGCCGAAGGTCCGCCGACGTAAAGCTGTATGCCGGGAAGGTTCGTTTCCACCCTCATCGTTATCCCGCTCTTGTCGGCAACCGCCTTAACCGCTTCACCGCCGTTAAGACAGAAGTTGTGGTCGTATGTCTTTCCGCCCAGCTTTGCGTAGTCCGCGCCTATCTTCTTGCCCGCCCTGAAATCGAGCGGGGTTCCCTCTACCTTTTCGGTATGTCCGAGGGGGATGAGAATATCGTCCGTCGGGGTGTAGCAATCGGCGTTTATTTTAAGCACGGTGTCCATAACGGGTCCCCCGCCGTTGAGGTTGAAGTATGCGTGGCAGGTGGGCGAGAAAAGCGTATCCGCGTCGCTGAGACCGGTATATGTGATTTTAATGCCCTTGCCTTCGAGTTCGAACTCAGCCGTAAATTCCAGCCTGCCGGGGAAGCCCATATCGCCGTCCGCGCTCACGAGCGAAAGCACAAGCTTTTCGCCCTTTATTTCCGCGTCGAAAAAGCGCTTGTCGAAGCCCTTTACCCCGCCGTGCAGACAGGTGGTTCCTTCGTTTGAGGAAATGCTGTATTCCTTACCGCCGAGCGTGAAACGCGAGTTTGAAATTCTGTTTGCAACCCTGCCCACGGTAACGCCGCAGTAAGAACGGCTGTTTACGTAGTTTGCAATGCTGTTGTATCCGACGAGCACGTTAACCCCGCCGACCTCCAAAAAGTTGAGAATACCGCCGAAATCGGTAATTCCCGCCTTTATCTTTCCGTTGTCGAGAGTATAGAGATAAACGTCCCTGCCCTCGTAATTATCGAACAGTGTTTTTGTAACCATTGTCTGTTTCTCCGCATTAAATTTTTTCTACGGTTATGCCGTCGGAAATATCGGTCGTATAGAATTCCGCGGTGTAGCCCGTCTGTTTGTAATATGTGTCGGCGACGTAATTTTTGAACTCTTCAACATGCTTGGTCTTAACTATCGAAATGGTGCACCCGCCGAAGCCACCGCCCGTCATACGCGAACCGACGCAGGCGTAATGGTTCTGCGCCGCGAACGCAAGCGCGTCGAGCTCTTTGCCCGTCACTTCGAAATCCTCTTTAAGCGAAAGGTGGGAAGCGTTTAAAAGCTTGCCGAGCATTTCTATTTTGCCCGCCTTCATTGCCTGTACGGCTACGCGCACGCGTTCGCACTCGCTGATTACGTGGGTGGCGCGCTTTTTAAGCACGTGCGGAAGCATTACCGAATATTTTTTGAATTGCGCGAGCGTCAGTTCGGCAAGGCACTTTACGTCCAGCCTGGACTGTAAAGCCTTCAACGCTTCTTCCGTCTGCGCGCGGCGCTCGTTGTACTTGCTTTCAACCAGATTGTGCGGTTTTTTGCAGTTTGTTATCACGAACGAGTACTCGCCGAGAGATATAGGTATGTAGTCGCATTCCAGCGTCTTGCAGTCGAGAAGCATTGCGTGCCCCTTTTTACCGCAAGCCGAAGCGTACTGGTCCATTATTCCGCAGTTTACGCCCGCGAACTCGCGCTCCGCCTGCTGCGCTTTAAGCGCGACGTCGACGGGGTCGAACTCTTCGCCCGCAACCGTAGCAAGCGCGGTTATAGTGGAAACTTCTATCGCCGCCGAAGAGGAAAGCCCGCTTCCGAACGGCACGGTGCAGTCCATATGCAAATCGCACCCGATAACCTTATGCCCCGCGCGCTTCCACATAAGCGCGCTTCCCGCCTGGTAGTTGCCGTATTTAAGGTCTTTATAGCTTTCGAGTTTTCCGATGTCGAGGGTCACGCTGTCGGGAAGCGTGGTCCAGGTAAGATTGATTTTGTCCGTACCGTTAGGACGAGCGTAAACGGTATTTTTAAGCGACAGCGCCGCGGGCATTACTTTGCCCCCGCAGTAGTCGACGTGTTCTCCTATAATGTTTACGCGTCCCGCGGCGGACACTTTGTACTCATAGTCTTTGATGTTCATAATTGCGTATACCCCAGTTCGTTTAAAAATCTTACGGTCTGCCCTCTGTCCTTGAACACCGCCGTATTGCCGAGAATTCTCTTGCATATACTGCCCAGTTCTTTCTGCATTGCAGAGTGCGCGCCGGTTTTTTCCTTTTCGTAAACAGCCTTGGTTTCATCGTAAACAAGTCTGAATTCTTCAAGCTCTTCCGTAAGCGGTTTTCCGCTTTCGATAAGCTTTTCTATTTCGCCGAGCTGTTCTTCGAGCCTGCCGGGAAGTATGAAAAGCCCCTGCGCCTCGATAAGCCCTATACTCTCCTTCTTTATAACGTGGAATTCGGGGTGCGCGTGGAACACTCCGTCGGGATAGCGTTCGCTCGTTATGTTCGAGCGGAGTATCAGGCTCATCTCGTATCCGCGCTCCGTCTTTACGACCGTGGGCGAAACCGCGTTGTGCACGCCTTCGCCGTCCTCGGCGGTTATGCCGAGCTCTTTGTCCGTAAAGCTTACCCACTTCTTTCTTATCTCTTCGCAGGCGCGCTCTATCGTCTGCCTGCTGTGCGAAACTATTCTTATAACCGTGCCTTCCCAGTCGACGACTTCGGCCGCCGCGTCCGCAAACTTGGGATTTTTAAGCGTGACCGCCGCCCCGGCTTTGTGCATGGGCAGAATTTCGCCTCCGCCCTGGTAGTGGTCGTGCGCGAGCACGCTTCCGCCTATCCTCGGAAGGGGCGCGTTGCAGCCTATGAAGTAGTGCGGGAACGTATCGACGAAATCCATTAATTTGGTAAACGTAGACGCGTCGACGTGCATTGGTATGTGATCGCAGTTGACGGCTATGCCGTGTTCGCTAAAATAGCCGTAAGGCGAATACTGCCAGAACCAGTTCTCCCCGCCCAGCTTTAAATCTACCGTTCTCAGCGTATGCTTCCCGCGGGGAGCGAACCCTTCGTTTTCACGGCATATTACGCACTTTGCAAACCCGCCGTCCACGCTGTTGCCCTTTGCCGCCTTTTTGGGGTCGCGGAATTCGGGCTTTGCCTTGTTTATGGTAATTACCAGCCCTTCGGAATCGAAACGCGGGTTTTTGTCGAGCACGGCTTTTTTGACGTAATCGTTTTTAACGCAGTAGTTGTAAAGCCAGTCCGTCGCCGTCTTCGAACTTTTCTTTAACAGTTCGGAAAATTTGGCGTTCACCTCTGACGGGAGCAGGCTGAGCGCGCCGTACACCTCGTCGCGTTCGTCCGCGGTCATCTCCTCTCCGCTGTCGGAAAGAATTTCGAGAATACGGTTTCTGACGTAATACGCGTTTCTTTCGTCGAGTTCGAGATTTTGTTTTGCGTAGCCGATTAAATCGTCCGCAGTCTTTAATATTTCTTTCACTTGTCCTCACCTTTTGATTGTATTGAATCTATTATACCGGGAATTTCCCTAAGACTTGCCGCCGTGTAATCGCTGAAAGCAAAGCTCTGTTCGACGGACGCGTTTTCGGCGCGGTAGCCTATGCTTGTAAGCCCTGCTGATTTCGCCGACCGCATGCCCGCGTCGGAGTCCTCGATTGAAACGGCTTCGCAGGGGCTTACCCCGCACAGCGCGCAAGCTTTCAGATATATGTCGGGCGCGGGTTTAAGATTTTCCACCTCGTCCCCGCAGACCGTGTGTTTAAAATATTTATCCAGCCCGAAGTGCTTTAAAAGCGCCTCGACGTAATCTCTGTCCGAAGAAGAAGCCAGCGCAAGCACAAACCCCTTTTTCGTAAGCTTGACGAGTGTTTCGATCGCGCCGTCGGCAGGCTGTACCGACGAAGCCATAACCTCCCGCGCGACCTCAAAAAGGTTGCGCTTTGCAAGCTCTTCTACGCCGATATTCAGGTTATAGCTTTTCACTATCCCGCCCCAGAACGTGCGGAGCGATATTCCGACAAAGTCGTTGTCCGCGGTAACGCCGAGCTCGTCCAGCATTTCCGCGCGCTTTGCGGAATGAAAAGGTTCGGTATCGGCAAGCGTTCCGTCGAAATCGAATATAACCGCTTTAATCATTTTTTTCAGCGCACTTCCAGCACTTCGGCATAGAACTGCTTCATCTCTTTTTCGGTTGCGAAAGACGCTACGTATAAAGTGTTGCCCATAGTGTTGCTAAGCGCTTCGGGCACCCTCGCAACCGTCTTTATGTTTGCGGAGAATCTGTCGAGTATATCCTGCTCGGAATACGCGAAGTCTTTGCCGTCCCTCCTGCCCGCAAACGCGCAGTAGTATTTTTCGCCCGTCGGACACAGCGTACTGTCGTAAGCTATCATATCCGCCCAGATTTTGTATACGTTGGTGCTGTTGGCATAGTTCATCATATCGGGCGAAATGCCCCCGCTCGGGCGCATGTTCACTTCTAACGCGACAATCTCGCCCTTTTTGCCTATGTGCTGGTCGCGCGTAAGGCGGAAAAACTCGAAATGCACGAAACGCGACTTCGCGCCGAACGCTTTTACAGTGCTTCTGCCCTTTTCCAGAACTTCTTCGAACGGCTGTTTCAATATATAGAAAACGCAATTGCCTCCGCCGTTAACGACGTCCATAAGCGAGTCGGGCGTTACGTTGCCCGTTTCGAACAGGGGGTTGCCCTTGCTGTCGATAACCGCGTCGTAAGTGACCACTTCTCCCGCGATGTATTCTTCCATTATGTACTGGACGGAAGATTTGGTTTCGAAAAATTCTTCCAGCTCTTTATCGTTTTTAATCCTGCGCGTGTCCGCCGCGCCCACGCCGTTATCGGGCTTGACGATTACGGGATAACCCGTTTCGTCGATGAATTTACGGCATCCGGCATAATTTTTGACAAGACAGTATCTTGCAGTTTTTACGCCCGCTTTCTGAAAATACTTTTTCATCTGCGACTTGAACTTTATTTTTTTAACGTCCTTTTTCATAAAGCCCGTTTTTACGTTGAACGCGGTGCGCAGACAGGCGTCGCGCTCTATCCAGTACTCGTTGTTGCTTTCGATAAAATCTATTTCGCCGTACTTGAACGCGAAAAACGCGACGGCTCTGTACACTTCGTCGTAATTTTCAAGGCTGGAAACATAGTAATATTCGTTTAAAGAAGCCCTGAGCACGCCGTCCAGCGCGTCGTAAGGGCAGTCGCCTATTCCTAAAACGTTAATGCCGTTGTTCTTTAATTCCCTGCAAAAATATTTGTAGTTTTCGGGGAAATTGGGTGAGATAAAAATAAAGTTTTTCATTGTATTGCGACCTCCCGTCACATTGATATTGATTACGTCCCGTTCACGAACCCCAGCGCGCGCATAAAGAAAGGTATCTGCTTTTCCCAGCTCGCCTCCGAGTGAGTTCCTCCCGCGACTATTCTTGCCGTAACCGCTACGTCTTTATCCATAAGCGCGGATACGGTATCGCGGAATATAATTTTCTGTCCTTCGTGGTTTTTGAATTCTTTGCTTCCGTAATCGGTATACAGCACGGTGTCCTTACGGAAAGCGCCTTTCGCGACGAAAGGCGGCACTCCTCCGTAAACCCACAGACTGGGCGAAAGCGCCGCGCCCAGCGAAAAATATCTGTTGTAGACGGATAAAGCGTAAAGCGTCATCAGCCCGCCCATCGAACTGCCTCCGATTGCGGTATGCTTTCTGTCGGGCAATGTCATGTATGCGCTGTCTATGTACGGCTTGAACGTTCCCGTAAGCCACTGCATATATTTTCTGCCCTTACCCTTTATTTCGCTTCCGCGGAAAGAAAAGTTCACGGGCGAATATTCCGAAAGCCTGCAATTGCCTTCTTTATTGCATTCGACCGAAGCTATTATAAGCGGTACGGCGTTTTCGTCGAGATACTTTTTCAATCCCCAGCTCTTGCCGTACGTCGCCTGCGAGTCGAAAAACAGGTTATGCCCGTCGAACATATACATTACGGGATATCGGATGTTGCTTTTGCCGTAGTCCTCGGGAAGATAGATATAAGCCTTTCTCTTCTTGTCTCCCGAAACCGCGGGCAACGCTACTTCAAGCTCGTCAATCATCGGCTTTGCCAGAGTGCTTTTCGAAGAAGGCGATAAGGTCGCCGTACACCTGTTCTTTGCAGTCGTCGTTTAAAATTTCGTGACGGCAGTCGTCGTACAGGGTAATGGAAACGTCCTTTACCGCGTATTCGATAAATTTGTTTTTCGCCTTTATTACGCCCTTGCCGTAGTCGCCGACGGGGTCCATTGCGCCCGCGACGAAGTATACAGGCAGGTTCTTGGGGGTGCGGTCGAGCACTTTGGAAGAACAAGCCTGTTTTATTATATTGAAAAGGAAATTGTAGCCGTTGTCGGTAAAATCGAAACCGCAGAGCGCGTCGCTCTCGTACGCGTCAACGTTTTCAGGGTTTTTCGAAAGCCAGTCGTTCGCCGTGCGGGCGGGCGCGAATTTTTTGTTGTAGCTTCCGAACGCAAGCTTTTTAATCATCTTGCTCCTGTGCTTCCAACCGCAGAAAAGCGCGTTCATTCTTACGAGGAACAGCGCGGAGTCCAGCGTGAACCTGTTTTTGAAGCCCGTGCCCATTATCACGGCGCCGGCAAATTCCTTGCCGTAAAGCGATATATATTTACGGCATATGAACGAACCCATACTGTGCCCGAGCACGAAGTAAGGCTTGCCCTCGGTCTGCTTTTTGACGGCGAGATTGAGCGCGCGTATGTCCGAAAGCACGATGTCAACGTCGCGTTGTTTGGTGAAATAGCCCAGCTCGTTTTCGGACTTTACCGACTGTCCGTGACCGAGGTGGTCGTCCGCGCAGACGAGATAGCCCTTAGAAGCGAGAAACTCGGCAAACGGCGCGTAACGTTCGGCGTACTCGCACATACCGTGGATAATCTGAACGACGCCCTTTATTTCGCCTTCGGGCTTCCATATGCAAGCGTGAATATCGGTAACTCCGTCGTGCGACGGAAAGTAAACGTTTTCCATAAAATAACCTGTCCTCTTATTTGTTTAAAAGTATTTCCGCGTTCAAGGGAGAAATGCTCCTCTCTCCGCGTTCTATTTCGTGCGCCATTTCGATGACCGCATCGTTAACGGGCGTTTCGACGCCGAATTTGTTGCCCAGACGCTGTATTACGCCGTTGACGAAATCCACGTCGCACTTCTTGCCCTGCGACAAATCGAAGTACATACCCGACATAAGTTTCTTGTGCCCCGACATTGCCAACGGCAGAAGGCGCAGGGCAACGAATTTTTTGAAGCCGCCTTTGTACTTGAATATGCTTACTATATTGTGCCCCTGAATGGGTTCCAGCACAACCCCGCACTCTTCGGCGACGGCAAACGCCTCGTTAAGAAGTTTAAGCGCAAGTTCCTTGGTCGCTTTCTTTCTCGCAACTTCTCCGAACGTATAGCCCGTAATTGCCGACAGAGGGGATAATGCCGAGTTGAGCGCAAGCTTAGCCCAGCGCGCGCCGAAAAAGTTTTCTTCAACCGTGACTTTGCCCGCGCACTGCAAATATTCCTTGACCGCGTTAAGGTGACGTGCGGTACCGTGCATTGAGCCGAGCGCGAATGTCATCTTGCTTTTCTTGGAGGTCAGCGCCGCGACGCCCTCGGTAACAGTGCTCGCGCCCCAGGCGACAGCACAGCCCAGACAGCGTTTACCGCCTACGGCTTCGATAACCGACGGCTCGGGGAGCCCGTTCTGCATAGTGCATATAACCCCGTCGTCCGCCAGAAAGTCGCGTAGGGTGGCGAGTATCTTCGAGTTTTCGCGCTGTTTGGTCATAAGGAATATTATATCGTACACGCCAGTCATCTCGTCGGGGGTAAGCGCGTTGACGTTAACCGTAAAGTTGTCGTTGCCGACTATGCGCGCACCGTTCTCGTTGAGCGCCGCAACCTGACCCGCGTTTCGGGTTATCAGGTCAATCTGTTTTCCGTTAGCCGCTATGTACGCGCCGAGCAGCGTCCCCATTGCGCCCGCGCCGTATATTGCAACCCTCATTTATTAATTCCTCCGAATGCAAGCTCCGCCATTTTCACGTAAGCCTCTTCGGCCGGGTGAAGGTGGTCTCCGCTGTCGTAATTTGGTTTAAACGCGCAAGGGTTTTCTTCCGATTTGAGGATTTCCTCGAAATCGAGCACTCCGTCCGCACCCTTGCAATTTTTCAAATAGCGGTTGAACGCGTTTTTCAGTTCTTCCCTGAACGGCGCGTACGTCCGCCAGCCGTATATTGGAAGCAACGTCCCCAAAAGCACTTTAAGCCCGTACTTAACGGCAATAGCTATATAGTATTCGATACCCTCGGCAAGCTGTTCCGCCGTAGGTAAATCCGACATAGGTCTGAACGGGTTGACGTCCGTGCCGACGGGGTGGATTATATCGTTAATGCCCTGCTGGATAATTACAGTATCCGCTCCGCTGACAGATGAAATTTCGCGTTCGAATCGGTTCTTGCCGGACAGCCCGTAACTTTCGTATGTAATGCACTTGTATTCCCTTAATATGCGCGTTCCGCTCGCCGCCCTTCTCACCACCGCCGTGCGGTTGTAAGGGTCGTCCATGCAAAGCTTTGCAAGATAGTCGGGCCAGCTCTGGGAAGTTATCGAATCGCCGTAACATATCACACAGCGGTTGTCGTCCTCCGTAAAGACGTCTACGCCCGTAAGAAAATAGTAAGTATTCGTAGTGCGCGTTGTATCGAGCGGAAGCGCCGGCGACAAAGTGCGGTCGCCCAGCGAAAAGAAACCGCCCGAAAGCGGGCCTGTGATAACCACCGCCGAACGCATAAGCGTGAAACCGTCCAGGTATATGCTTACCGTAATCTTCGAGCATTTTTCGACGGTAAACGGTATTTCGTCGGAAACTATTTCTCCGCCGGCGGGGATTGTAACGCGTTCGCTTCCGCCGAAGGTAACGCACACCGCGCTCTTTTCATCTATCTCCCTTTGCGTCAAAGCATAGGCAAGACTTACTCTCGCAAGGACGACGGGTTCGGTTCCGCAGAAGTTGGAAAAATGCAGGCGTACTCTTTTACCGCCGAGAGCGCACGTCACGGGATAACGCAAAGTTACTGCGCGCGCGTACGTTTCGGGACGCCGTTCGGCAACGGACGTTGCGTTGCCCCAGACAGTGACCCATTTCATATATGTCCGTCCTTAAATATCAAGTTGCCCATCGTCGATTTCAGCGTATACTCTCCCACAGTTATTAATTTTAACACAACACAATTTATTTTGCAACAAACTGCGTGCAAAATAAAGCGCGCTTTTTCAAAAAAAGCGCGCTTTATCATACGTTATTCCGCATGCTGTTCGCTTGCGCGTTCACCGCGCATTCTCAGCCTTAATCCGTGTCCCGAAATTATGGGCGAGATTATAAGCCATACGGCCGCGAGCGTGATTATCACGTACGTGATTATCGAGCCCGCCGTTCTGGGCCCCTGGAATAACCAGCCTACGAGGTTGAAATCGAATATTCCGTAAAGCCCCCAGTTGACCGCGCCGAGAAGAACAAGCACGTAAGAAATTATATTTGCTATTACCATATTTCTCTCCTCGGGTTAAGTATGCGCAGACGCAGAGTATATATTCGCAAAAAAATACTATGGCGGTTAAGGCACCGCCGTAGTATTCGTAAAAGTTTTATTTTTCGTATACGCTTCTCTTCAAAATGCCTATGTACGGAAGCGAACGGTACATTTCGTTGTAGTCCAGCCCGTAGCCGATTACAAACTCGTTTTCTATATCGAAACAGTTGTAGTCGGGGGCTATGTCGTACTCGCGCCTGTCCTTCTTGTTTAAAAGCGTGACTATCATTACGGACTCCGCGCCCCTTTCCTTAAACAACTCTTTCAGGTTGGCAAGCGTGAAACCGCTGTCGATAATGTCCTCGACGATAATTACGTCCCTGCCCTTCACGTCCCTGTCAAGGTCCTTCTTGATGTTGAGCTTCCCGGACGAAACCGTACCCGTGCCGTACGACGAAACCGCCATAAAGTCAAGCTCCACGGGCACCGTAAGATGACGGATAAAGTCCGCATAGAAGATTATGCTTCCCTTTAAAATTCCGACCACAAGCGGACGCTTGCCCTCGTATACCCTGTCTACCTGTTCGGCGATTTCCTTCACGCGAGAGCGAAGCTGTTCCTCGGTAAGCATTATTCTTTCGCAATCTTTATGCATGATTCTCTCCTTTGTATATAAAGAAATTATTTATAAGTTAAAAATTCGCGCCGTCCCAGCCCCAGTTTTCCACGCTGTGGTAGGTGACGTAAACGTTAGCCCCGCTTATACCCAGCTCGCTTTCAAGCAGGTTGCAGATAAATTCCGTCATCTTCTCGTACGAAGGCGACGAACCGAACAGGCTGACGGAAACGTACGCGCCCTTGTCCAGCTTTTTACCCGCGAAATACAAATCGTAGCCGTCGCATATCCCGACCATAAGATAACTTTCGGGCTTGCGTATTATCGAAACGGCTTTGCCGAGTTCGGATTTCAGCGTTTCTTTCTGCGCGTCGGTTAGCGTCTGTGTAAGTTTACAATCGATAAAAGGCATATATTTCTCCTTAAATTAAAATTCGAAAAGTTCGGTTTTTTTATCCGACGAGTGCAGGCAAGCGACGCACAGACAGCAGTCCGCGTCCGCAAGCTTACTGCATTTGCCGTCTTTTATTGCGAATATGCGCTTGCCGTTGGTCGCGATTATCGTACCGTCGGGCAATATATCATAGTCGGCTATTCCGCTCTTTATTACCTTTCCGCTTTCGACTTCCGCTATCTGCCAGGAAAGCGGGATAAAACCGTAATCGTGTTTGTCCTTTCTCGCGTTGCGTTTCTGCTCCTTTTGGGCGTTGATTATATTGCCCTTGACATATTCTTTACGGCTGTCGTATTCCCTGCCCTTCGCGGGGTTGCTTCCGCCCGAAGCGAGGCTCTTGCCCGTAAACGCCCTTACGAAAACGTTTATGAAATTAGCTATAGCCTGTATTATACGGAAGGGTATCAAAAGTATTTCGACCAACGGATTGGGTTTTTTCTCTTTGGCGGGTATTCTTACGGCGTACAGCTTGCCGTCGTATGTAATAGGTTTAATGTAACCGTATTTTTCGGAAACCGCGACTTCCTCTATTTCCAGCGCGGACAGATCGAGCCTGCAAACGGCGCCGTTGGAATATCCCGCAAAATTACCGTTCATATCCCTGCCGACCCCTCGCGAGGTAAAATATATTACGTTTGCGTCGTCGGGCGAAATAAAGGGATATTCGTCCAGCGTATCCCCGTCGGTAACCGAACGCCAGTCGCCGCTTTCAAGGTCGAAAACAGCTATATCGGAGTTATAGCCGTTTCGCCTTACCGACGTTGCCAGCACATTTGAGTTCGCGTCCAGACAACCGCCGGAAAACACGTAATCGACGGAATTTATAACGTGGGTTTCCCCGCCCTTTTCGTCATACGGATTTGTCTTGTAAATGCCCGAAGTTCCGTTTACCGAAAAAGAGTAAACCGCCTGAAAATCCTTATCGGGATACACGCCGTTAATCGTTTCGTTAAAGGATATGTCCTCGGCATCGGGATGTTCGTCGCCCCTGAACCTTGCGCCTTCCCCGCTGTGTTTCCAGCTCTTTGCACGTTCGGCGTTTATGGAAGCCGCCTTGAATTTCTCGATAAACTTACTGTTTTTGCGCGTAATTTTTCCGTCGTCATAAACGCATATATCCGAGCCGTCGGAAAAAAGAAATTTCACTTTATGCCGTCCTTTATTTGGATTTTATAAGCTCGCCGTTTCTGTCGAACACATAGTGCGCCTCGCCGAAAAAGCTTATAAATCCCGCAAACACGTAATCTATGTCCTTGCCGTATTTTTTTACGGCTTTTTTTGCGTTTTCGACGCTCGGTTCGAGATTGAACACTCCCGAATAAAAGTCGATGCAGTCGCCGTTCCCGTCGAAAAATTCTATATCGAATGCATGGTCCATAACGGTATAAAGCTTCTTGATGAAGTTTTCAAGCCCCTTTTCTCCCATTCTGTCCCATACTCCGTCTTCCTCGGAATAATCGTCGTCAACGTAATCCCAGAAGCGCATCGTCCTGTCTCCGCCGTCAAGCCTTACGGCAATAGTCTTATCCGTCTTTACGGACTTGACGTATACGAAAACGGGCTCGGGATATTTGAAGTCGGGGCAGGAAAGAGAAAGTCTTTCATCCTCGCTGAGCCCGGCAATCAGAAGCTTTTTGTATTTTTCCTCCGCTTCCAGAATTTCGCTTATGTTATGCATTTGTTTTATCTCCCGTTTGTTTATCGCTTCGCGCGCATACCGCATATACGGTTTGGCGCGTTTCGTCCGTCACCTTTATTTTATCCGAAATTTCATAACCGCATACGGCGAGAATTTCGCCGCCGTCCGCAATCAGCGGAATCCCGCCCCGCAGACGGAGAGGAATTTTTTTGTCCGTGAACCAGTCGCCCAAATTTTTAGTGCCCCCGCCGTACTTGGTGAATCTGTCGCCCGCACGCATTGTCCTTACGACTGCGGACTGCGGTATCTTGCCGTAATCGAATTTAAGCGCCCTGCCTTCGGGCGGGTTTTTTGAAAACGTAATTACGTATTCCCCGAACGCTCCGCCGAACGAGCGGAAGGGAATTTCGTCCGCAATTGCGCCGCCGTCCTCGGTTATTACTATTCTACCTTTTTCACTGTAAGCCGTCAACCCAAGAAAACCGAATTTTTTACCGTTTTCGGCAAATTGAAGTTCGTACAGTCTTTCCGCCGTTGCCGACGTGTAATCTTTTCTGCCGAAAATATCCTTGACGGCTTTGACCGCCGTACGCCTGAATATTACTTTCTCTTTGCAGAAGTTCAGCGCGACGGCTCCGTTTTCGTGAACAATAAGACCGCGTTCGCGTATGATTGAGTCGAAATACTCCTCGTCCTCGCCTGCAAGACGGGAAAAGCGGTAAACGGCTTTCGACGCGCCGGGCACGGCTTTTTCAAGCTCGGGCAGGACGTTATGTCTTATCATATTGCGCGTATAATCGTCGGTAAAGTTTGTTTCGTCCTCGACGTAAGGAATACCGTTGGCGCGGACATATTCGGCTATCTGCGCGCGGGTACAGCCAATAAAAGGACGTATTATCTTACCGCCTTCGGTTATGCCAGTAAGCCCCGAAAGCGCGCTTCCGCGGGCGAGGTTGAAAAGGACGGTTTCCGCGTTGTCGTCGAGGTGATGCGCCGTAGCAACGCAGTCCGCCCCGCTCTTCTCCATAGCCTCGGCATAGCAGTCCAACCGCCATTGCCTTGCACTGCTTTCCGTGCGCCGTTCGTCCGTGTTCCACTCGAAACACATGAGGGGAACGCCGAGCTCCGCGCAGTACTGTTTAACAAACCTGCTGTCCCTGTCGGAAGTAACCCCGCGCATTCTGTGGTTACAGTTAAGCGCGCATACGGTTATCGAATATTCCAAGCAATGTTTATAAAGATAATGCACAAGCGCGGTCGAGTCCATTCCGCCCGAAACGGCGACGCAAATCTTCATTCCCGTATATTTAGTCAAATCCGTCATATCAAAAGTATATCATACACTTCACTGCGTTGCAAGAGCAAATTAAAATAAAATTTATTATAATTACCTTAAAAACAGTTGACAAAATAAGTTTTATCTAATAGAATAAGATAGCCTTGAACCGAGGCGGTTATCGCGGGGTAGAGCAGCCAGGTAGCTCGTCGGGCTCATAACCCGGAGGTCGC
>CANOUP010000013.1 GCA_947570625.1 uncultured Clostridia bacterium
AAGGAGCAAACAATGAAAACCTATATGGCAAAAGCCGAGACAGTTGAAAGAAAATGGTACGTTGTCGACGCCGCGGGAATACCCCTCGGCAGGCTTGCATCGAAGGTAGCTGCCATACTCCGCGGTAAAAACAAGCCCACTTTCACACCCAACGTTGATACGGGCGATTTCGTAATCGTGGTAAATGCCGACAAAGTAGTCCTTACGGGCAAAAAGCTTGACGATAAATTCTATCGGTATCACACCGGTTATATCGGCGGGCTCAAAGAAATATCCTATAAAAAGATGATTGCCGAAAAGAGCGACCTTGCCGTTTACGAAGCCGTTAAGGGTATGCTTCCGAAGAATTCTCTCGGAAGGGATATGATTAAGAAACTGCGCGTATACAAGGGCGCCGAACACAGCCATGCTGCGCAGAAGCCCGAACAGCTGAAATTATTTTAAGGTAAGAGGAAGGAATTTATAATATGGCAAAGGCTAATTTAAAGAAAAAGCTTCAATTCTGGGGAACGGGCAGAAGAAAGAAGGCGATAGCCCGCGTTCGTCTTGTCCCCGCCGGAACAGGCGTCATAGAAATCAACGAGAGAGCCTTAGAGGATTATTTCCCTCAGGGAGTTTTGCAGTACGTGGTTAAACAGCCTCTTACCCTTCTGGGCGTAGAAAGCAAGTACGACGTTCTCGTAAACGTATACGGCGGAGGTTACACCGGACAGGCAAACGCAATCCGTTTAGGCGTTGCCCGCGCTCTTTTGCAGGCAGAAGAGGGATGCCGTCCCGCGCTTAAAAAAGAAGGTTTCCTTACCCGCGACCCGAGAGTCAAGGAAAGAAAGAAGTACGGTTTGAAAAAAGCCCGCCGTGCACCTCAGTTCTCAAAGAGATAAAAACAAGAAAGAAGGCGCTTATACGCGCCTTTATTTTTTGTCTGAATTCAATTTTAACCTTGACAAACGGTGTTTTTGTTATATAATAAAATCAAATAAAATATTCGGAGGAACAAAATGAAAAAAGTATTGACGGCAATTTGCTCTGCGCTTCTGATTGCGGTGTTCGCCTTAACTATGGCGGGCTGCAGCAGCTACGGGAAAATCGAAAAGGCATTTATCAAAGATGGTTATACGGTTTCTACCGACCTTGAAAAGTATCAGGATAAGCTTCTCGAAGCGCTGAACGCGGAATCCGAGGAGGAGGCTAAGGCAATCTGCACAATCCACCTGCTTACAAAGAACGACAAGCTTACGGGACTTGTGCCTACAAACTATGCTTTCATATTCGAATTTTCAAGCACAAAAGAAATGAATGAGAAAATCAACGAAAGCGAAACATTGAAAGGTCTTATCAAGGACGTGCAGAACTCCGACCTCGTAAACGAAAACTGCGTTCTTTTCCCGCTTTCACTGGATTATAAGGAAATGACGGAAATTTTCAAAAACGCATAAATTAAACGAAAAAAGTAAAAAAGCTCCGCGGCGTCGCGGAGCTTTTTATTTTACATAAATTTTCAAATTAAGCGCATATTTTTTTAATTCGATATTGATTTCCCGACGGCGGTAATATATAATGGAGCCATAAAAAAGTTAAGGGGGAACAAACAATGAAAAACGTCATAGTCGGGCAATCGGGCGGACCGACCGCCGTAATTAATTCCAGTCTTTTAGGGGTGTACAAAACCGCAAAAGACCGCGGGGCGGACACCGTTTACGGTATGGTTCACGGAATAAAAGGGCTTCTGGACAGGGATATCGCCGACCTTTCCGAGCGGTTCAAAACGGATTTGGATATGGATTTACTAAAAAGAACGCCTTCGTCCTTTCTCGGTTCGTGCAGGTACAAACTTCCCGACATAGAGGGTAACGAAGCCGTGTACGAAAAGATTTTCGCCGTTTTGAACGAGTTGGACATATGCGCGTTTTTCTATATAGGCGGAAACGACTCCATGGACACCATTATGAGGCTGACGGACTACGGCGAAAGAATTAACAGCCCCGTGCGCTTCGTGGGTATTCCCAAGACGATAGACAACGACCTTGCGCTCACCGACCATACTCCCGGTTTCGGAAGCGCGGCAAAATACATCGCGTCGACCGTAAAGGAGATAATCCGCGACGGGCTCGTCTACGATTATCCCGTCGTTTCGGTGATAGAGATAATGGGCAGAAACGCGGGCTGGCTGACGGCTGCTTCGGCGCTGGCAAAGGGCGAGGACTGCGAGGGCGTGGACGATATTTACCTGCCCGAAAGAGCCTTCGATATAGATAAATTCCTCGCGCATACGGGCGGGCTTTTAAAGGAAAACCGCTCGCTGGTCATCGCGGTGTCGGAGGGCATAAAGACGGCGGACGGCAGATACGTGTGCGAGCTATCGGAACACGTCGACTATACCGACGCGTTCGGTCACAAACAGCTGGCGGGCACGGCGAGATACCTCGCGCGCAGGATTGCCGAAAGATACAAGGTAAAGACGAGGGCGATAGAGCTGTCGTCGCTGCAGCGCTGTGCGGGGCACATACAGTCGAGAATAGACGTTACGGAAGCGTACAACTGCGGGGGCGCGGGCGTAAAGGCGGCGTTCGAGGGCAAGAGCGGAATAGTGGTCACTTTAAAGCGCGTGTCCGACGACCCGTATATGTGCATAACCGAAACCGCCGACGTCCATAAGATAGCCAATATCGAAAAGAAGGTTCCCGACGGGTGGATAACTGAGGACGGAACAAACGTCACGCGCGAGCTTGTCCATTATATCTTCCCGCTCATACAGGCGGAAATCACGCCGTTGTGGGTAAACGGACTTCCCCGCCATATAAGACTTCATAAAAAGAATACGGGCAAGTAAAAGGGCTACTTTTTGTTTCTCACCCTGTTTGCGATGCGCTCGTGCCGTTCGAGCACGCTTGCCATAACGTTGGGAGTTTCGGCAATAAAGACGGGCGCGGGAGGTTCTTCCTTTACAGCGGGCGGGTTTGCGTCCGTGTTTTGCGGGGAAAGACTGTTTAATGCCTTCAATAAATTGAAGAGTGCGAATTTTTCCGTAATAAAATCCTCCTTTTGATAAAATTTCGTTAAAATCCAGCCGAAAATTATTGCTTAAACTTTACGTTTAGTATATAATGTTTAGTGCTAAATGCGTTTAAACCTCGGTTGGAGTTAAAATATGCGTAAGATTATCACTAAAATTATATGCTGTTCCGTGGCGGCAGTGTCCGCGCTCGGACTGACATTCGCTTCCGCGTGCGCGAATTCGTACAAATCCGCCAAGCTTACGGGCGATACTTCGGGTGAAGTTTCGTCGTACGGCGGTTTCGCGGTCAAAAAGGGAAGCTATGTCTATTTTATAAACGGCAGAGAAAACAACACCGCAGACAATACTTTCGGCAAGCCCGTTAAAGGTTCGATTATGCGTATATCCGCAAGCGACTTTTCGGCGCGCAATTATTCCTCTGCGGAAACGGTCGTTCCCCACATAGCGTACTCGGGCAATTACAATTCGGGTCTTTATATCTACGAGGACAAGATTTACTACGCTACGCCTTCGACCGAAAAGAACAGCGACGGCGAAGTCCAGAATACAACCCTTGCTTTCAAGAGCACCAACCTCGACGGCACGGGCACTATGAAGGATTACTACGTTCAGTATTCGAACAACTCCGTAGAGTACCGCTACGTTTTAGGCGAAGATAAAGTAGTTTATCTTGTTTACGTCGCAACCAGCGAGGACTATTACGGCACGGGCGCAAGCTATACAAACATTCACTCGGTAAACACGCAAACGGGCGTAAACACCCTTCTTGCATACAACGTCGACAGCGTTATGTTCGACAGTTCCGACATAACCAATTCCCGCGTTTACTACACGATGAAGGTTACCGATTACAAGACGCAGAACGCGACGGCGAACACCAAGTACAACCAGGTATGGACGGTAACCGCCGACGAAACCGAGCCCAAGGATTACAGCGAATATTTCAAAGAAATCTACGGCGACGACTATAAGCCCGAAGAGGACCCCAAGTACGTCAACTGCGGTACGCTTGTATTCGACGGTATCGGCAAGATTGAGAATATGACGGACAGCAATACCGATTTCAACGGCGACGGCGCCGAGGAAGCGGAGCGTCCCGCATATACGTATGCGCTTTCCAAGTACACCAACGATACTTTGATTTATACGAGAACGAGCACTCTCGTTTCTACGGCAAGCCTTTTCGCGGTCAAGGACAGCGAAGTTACGGCTGACGGCTGGAAACCCGTAGAGGGAACGCAGTCGCGCCCCTTCATTTTAAGGGACGGCTCGTCTGCTTCCAACTATACCTATATTTTCGACGGCGACGGCAATATTGAAAACGTGCTTATTGCCGACAGCCAGGGACTTATCAGAACAAAGCTCGATTCCGAAGGACAGATTATAACCAAGGTCGACGGAAAGGACTGTTTCTATATAACCAAGAGCGGACAGCCCACGCTGTTGTTCACGCAAAAGCACGGCGATGAAAATTACGTCTACTATTCGCTTACGGGCGGAAACGGTTACTCGGTTAACCGCGTATGTTTCGACGGAACAGCCGACAGATACTCGGCGAATATGCTCCCCGTACAGAGCGTGGTTAACAAGTTCACTCCCGTGAAGATCCTCGACCTCGACTGTTCGAGCGACTGGTACAAGCCCGAAATGATAGACGGTCAGATTCTGTTCCCCACCCAGACGGAAAATATGACGGGATACGAATACATTATGGCGTGCGACTTGCGCGTTCGCGAAAACGGCAAGCCGACGGACAGCGTAATGTCCAACGCGCAGATAAAGGAACTAAACGAGCAGTATACTTCGATAACCGAGAAAATCGACGAAGTCGACGCGGAAACTTTCGAAAATCTTCCCAACGCGCTCAAATACGCGTTCTTCGCAGACGAGGACAAATACATTTTCGAACTCTGCAAAGCAAACGAGGAAGCGGGCAAGGATTACAACAGCTACTGGTCGGAAGAGTCGCTCAAAGCTTACGGCGAATATATGTCGGCGGAAGGCGAAGTATGGGGCGAATTCAAGGATAAAATTCAGGTCAACGGTAAAGACGTTACCGCCAACAAGCGCGATTACTACTACGCGCTTATGGGTAAAATGAACGAAGCCGACGAAAAGGCGTATACGGACAATCT
This sequence comes from uncultured Clostridia bacterium, assembly GCA_947570625.1. Lineage (GTDB taxonomy): Bacteria > Bacillota > Clostridia > Christensenellales > Borkfalkiaceae > Coproplasma. Next base: position 5,152 of record CANOUP010000013.1, read on the forward strand.
TAAAAACACCTATTTGCAGGCTTATCCCGAAAGCGACAAGACGTGGTTCGAAGGGCTTTCGACGGGCGCAAAGGTCGGTTTCATAATCGGCGTTGTCGCAGGCGGGCTTCTCGTAATAGCTTCCGCGACGGTAGTAACTCTCGTCGTTATCAGAAAGCGTAAGGAAAAGCTTCCCGAATACACCAAAAAGCGCATCAAGGTAGATACTACTGACGACAGAAATATCGACGTCTATGCGGATGAAAACGCAGAGAAAAACGAAGAAAACGAATAATAAAAAGCAATAATTTCATACCCCCTTACGCATAAGCGTGAGGGGGTTGCGCATATTACTAAAAAAAATTTGTATTTAACTGAAATTCTTTATTAAAACAGTTTACAAACGCATTAAATATTAATATAATGTTACCACAAAAAAAGATTATTGCGCATAGGCTGTTATAAAGCGGTAATGGGAGAATAGTATTATGGTCAGATATGTAAAATGTCCGAGGTGTGATTTAAACTATATCGATGAAGATAAGCAGGAGTATTGCGACGTTTGCATTGCAGAGATGAAAGGCAATAAATTACAGTTTGCCGACCTTGACGACGAGGAATACGAGGAGCTGGACGCCGAGCTCGACCAGGCGGAGCTTTGCCCCATCTGCGGTATCAATCCCCTCCGTACGGGCGAAAAAATCTGCGAAGCGTGCAAAAAGGAAAACGAATACGAGGAAGAGGAGGAAATCGACATAGAAAAGGACGAGGAGTGGAAAAACTACCTCGACGACGATGACGACAGCGACCTTACAATCGACGACGAAACCTTGCAGGAAGAGCTTGACGCGGAACTCGAAGAGGAAGAAGAGGAAAATACCGACGACGATTTCTTCAATGACGAGCTGGATTCGCTTTCCGATTTGGAGGACGACGATTTCGACGACGATGAGGAAGACGACGAGGACGACGAGGACGATTTCTGATTTGAATAACCGCCCGCGCTTAGCGGTACGTTTTATAGTGAAAAGCAAGGACGATAATCAGTCCTTGCTTTTTTAATACGGTTATGCTATAATGACTATACGTTAAACAGTAATTTACAAGTGAGGCGAGAAATTATGAACACCGAAATTCAGGTTGCTATTGATAAATTTAAAGAGGTAAAAGATATATTAAAAAAATTTGATAGCAAAGATGAGGCAATAGAGTATCTGGTCAATGAAACAAAATTATCAAAAGAAGAATGTTCTACTGCATACGACATTATTATTAAAATTGAAAATTAAATTTCAATTTATCTTTATAATCTTTTATAAAGTATAGCGCACTATACTTCGCAAACGAAGATAGTGCGCTATTTCTTTGTCTGCAAGAAAATGCCTATAACACTTACCTTTACTGCGCGGGCTTTAATTGTTCGTGCCTGTTTTTCTTTTTCATTATAATATAAGCGGTTGCCCAGCCGAGCGCGCATACGGCGCATACCGAAAACGAAACAGCCGTCTTTAAATCCCAACCGCCGTGAGTTTTGATAAACTTGATTTCGCCGTCGGAAAAGTCAAGGCTGCCTTCCGAAAGTTCGGGATTGATTTCGTAAAATTCAAAGACGAGCGTATGCGATACAACGGTATTCTGATAATATCTCTCTTCATTGCCGTCGGCGGATATGAGTACGTCGACGCGGATAAGCTTCATTTCTTTGACGGGCACGGTTTCGCCGTCCTTTTCCTCGGTAATCGGCTGTCCGTTTTCGTCCAGCGACGGCAACAGCCTGTAACAGTACAGGTATGACAGTTCGCCCGAGCCTTCCTGCTGTTGGGCGGAGGTCAGCACTCCTTTTTCGTACTGCGCGAAATAATTTTCGCCCTCTTCGTCGAACACCCTTTCTTTATCGGGCGCTATTTCGTAACCGTTGTGCGCGAAGGTTTTAAACTCTTCCGCGCCGAAGCTTCGCACTTCCTTGTAAACGGGAGAATACAGTCCCGCAAACACGAGAAGGGCAGAGCACGTAACCGCAAAGAAGGCGGACATAGCTACCGCGTTTTTTCTGACGGCGCACGGCGCATACGTATCTAACGGCGGGCGGGGGATATTCCGCCTGTCCTTCGTTACGGCGTAAGCGCCCCATATAAAAGCGCACAGCCCGCAGATTGAAGCTTCGGCAAAGAGCAGTACGATATAATCTTCGAGGGGCATATCTATGCAGAAGTGCAAGGCCATGTTGACGAGCACGGTAAGATAAAATTTATAGCTTTTAAGTCCGTATTTGCAAAATGCGCGAGTAATCAGCGCAGTCCACACCGCGTGAGAGAACATACACCCGAACGCGCGCGCCGTTGCGGTAAGCACCATCATGCCAATGCTTCCGCCGTGAATATAGCTTGCGTTTTCGGTTATCGAAAACCACGTTCCGACGCACGCTCCTATCAGAAACCCCGCCGAGGGGTCTTTCTTTTTGAGCGCAATCACGCAAAGTACGGCGGGAATACCCTTTGCAATCTCTTCGGTCACGCCCGCAATCACGGCAAGCTTCCAGCCGTTGAGAAGCACTTCCATACTGTGGAAATGATATATGAACGCGCTTATGAAGTCAGAGGCGGTTCCGCCTAAAACGCATACGCACAGCACGGTAATAAGCGGAAAATCTTTTTTGGGGTACAGCTCGAACAGGAGCACGAGAAAAGCCGTGTCGAGGAACGCCCCGCCAACGAAATAGAAAACTTCTCTGTCGCCCGCGCCGGGCATAGAGGCGTTGACGACTGCGTATACGGTGTAAGTTATCAAAAGCACGCAAAGCACCCTCAGCCACAGCCAGGGATAGACGGCGTTATCGCCTTCGCGTTCCTTTATACCGCGGGTGAATATCTCCGCATAGTCGTCCCGTGTGCGGGGGCGGAAACTTTCAAAGAAAAATCTCTTGATTTTAAGTTTGGTTTTCATAACCGTATTGTATCACAAACGTTGCTTTGAAGCAAGCGAAGGGCAAAGCGGTGCATAATTTTACCAAATCAGGGCAAAAATAGTAATATGATTAAGGTAAACACAACAATCAAATCCATAAAAGATATGGTAATGTCGCTGAACAGCAAGCCGGTAACGGTAAAGCTGAACCTCGGCAGGAACAAGTTCGTAACCTTCCCCGCAACGCTCAGCGGAATCTATCCGTCGCTTTTCACTGTCTGTCCCGACGATAAAAACTTTCTCGGCAAGACGGCGTATTCCTATTCGGAAATACTTTGCGGAAGGGTGAAGCTTACCGAAAGAAACGAAAATCACGGCTGAACGGAAATTTGAAGTCATAACCTTAACCCCGACCGCATAAATATACCTTGTATATATTCGGCGGTGCCGAGGGAGGAGTTTATGTCTTTATCAACGCAGTATTCAACGGGAACTTACACACGGCGCGTCGCCGTATTGAAATCACAGTCCATTGTGGAAATTAAATTTTCGGACAGGGAAGCGGGCGAAATATCCGCAATCTGTCCGCAGGTATCGCTTACTTCCTGCGAAATTTCTTCGGGAAGAGCGACTTACGGCGGAAGGCTGGTATGCACGCTTGTCTGTACCGACGAGGAAGGCAAACTCAGCCGTATCCAGAAGGGCGCGGAGTTCTCGCATTACTGCGACGACGACGTGCTTGCGCCCGCGCACAGCGGACAGTGCTCGCTCGTCTGCGACAAGACACAGATAAAGAAAGAGGGCTCGTCCTACGTCGTCGCGGTCGTCGTAAGCGCGGAAATTTCCGTCTACGCACAGGCGGAAAGAAATATGCTGACTTCGGCGGAGGGCGCGATTTTAAAGCGCGACACGGCAAAGCTTTGTTCCGCCGTCACATTCTCGGGCGAAAGCGAGGTCGAGGACGACTTCGACTGCAATGCGGAAGACGTGCTTCTGCCTTCTGCGAAAGCGCTTGTCACAGACTGTGCCTGCGGTTCGGGCGCGGTTAAGATAGGGGGCGAACTCTGTCTGTCCCTTCTTGCGCTCCGCGGAGGGAAGCCCGTCGCTCTCGACAGGGTTATACCTTTCAAAGCCGAAATTGCGTGCGAGGACGCGCTTTTGGAAAAGAACGCGGTCTGCCGTGCGGAAATAAAGGAAATCAGCGTCAACGCAACGGTAAACGAATCGGGCAAATGCGTTGTCGAGCTGGTCGCAAGGCTGGGCTTCGAGGGCAGGTATTACGAAGAGGAAGAAATTTCGCTCGTTTCCGACGCTTTCTCGCCCGACTGCAAGCTTAATCTTACGTACGGCGAAGAAACCTGTTCGCCCTGCACGGAAATAAAAGTGTATACCGAGCGCGTTAACGGGCTTTGCGCCTCGAAAGCCAAACTCGACTATACCTGCGCGTTTCTCGCGGCGTCTTTGCCGAGGGCGGAATACGCGCGCTGCGACGACGGTATCGAGGGAAGCGTATGCGCGACCCTTCTGTACGAACAGAACGGCGAGCTTAAAACCACGGAAGTCAACCTTCCGTTCAGCGTCCGCCTTGCGGGACTGGGCGCAGGCGCGGAAATTTCCGTCGCGGTGTGCGGAGTAAATTTAAGACAGCGCGCAGAGGGCGAATGCGAAGCCGAAGCGGTGCTCAAAATTTCCGCCGCTGACTGCGAGGACAGTATTGTGCGTTATGTGACGCAGATGGAAGAGGGCGAGCCCGTTCAGGCAAATCCCTCCGCGCTAAGCGTATACATACCCTCCGCGGGCGACGATTTGTGGACTACCGCAAAAAAACTCTGCCAAAGCCCCGAGGAAATTTCGGCGACCAACCCCGAACTCAGCTTCCCGCTGTCGGGCAAGGAACGCATACTCGTATACAGACCCAAAACCGTTTAAGGTTAAGTTTCCGCCCGCGGTGAACCGCGGGCGGAATATTTTTATTTAAAAACGTTTGAATTACTTCGCGGCCTGTGTTATAATTGGTTTATGGAAACCGTCCGCGTAAAATCATACGCAAAACTTAACCTCACCCTGCACGTAACGGGCGCAGGCGGGGGGTACCATATGCTCGACAGCCTTGTCGCGTCCGTCGATTTGTACGACCTTGTCTGCGTTAAAAAGCGCAGGGACAAGCTTGTTTCCGTAACGATGCGCGGACAGGGGAGCGAAAGCATACCTTACGAAGAAAATAACGCGGTCAGGTCGGCGGAGCTGTTTATTTCGAAGTATTCGACGTGCGGAGCCGACATTACCGTATATAAAAACATACCTATGGGTCTGGGGCTGGGCGGTTCTTCCGCAGATTCGGCGGGGGTGTTGAACGCGCTTTCAAGACTCTATAGAACAGACGACCCCGCGGGGCTTAAAATTCTCGCGGACGCAACGGGGAGCGATACGCGTTACATGCTTTCGGGCGGGTATGCAAGGCTTTTCGGCAGGGGGGACGAAGTCAAGGCGGTAGAAAGCGGTTTAAAGTTAGACTTTCTGCTTCTCGCGCCAAAAGACAGGGTGTCTACGGGCAAGTGCTTTGCCGAGTTCGACAGGTCTGAAAAGTTCGGGGGCGACAGCGGTATTGCCGAAACGGCGCTCGTAAACGGCGACAAGCGGGGGCTTGCGGAGCAGATGACAAACAGCCTTACCCCTGCGGCGGTCAGGCTTGCGCCCGACATCGGCAGGGCTATGGACAGCCTTGCGGAGTTCGACCCTCTTGCGGTCAATATGACGGGTTCGGGGAGCGGTGTTTACGCGCTTTTCGAAAACGCGGAGTTCTGCGACTACGCGAAGAGCCGTTACCGCGGAAACTGCGCGGTATACAGGATTAAAACAAAAATAATAAGAGGTTAAATATGGCGGAAGAAAGGCTTATAGACGACGATAAAGACAGAAAGTATAAGATACGAATAGGCGAAAACGGCGAGGAGGAGCTGGTTATAGAGGGCGGTGACGAGGACGAAACGGTGTTCGATATCCCCGTGTTCGAAGAGGACGACGAGGAAGCCGTAGACCTTACCCCCGATATGCTTGCCGAACGCGACAGGCTGAGAAAGCAGGAGGAGCAGGCGCGCGCCGAAAAGTGCGGTAAATTCCTTACCGACGCGCGTTCCGCGCTGGAAGGCGGGGACTACGAAAGCGCGCTGTACGCCGTAAACAAGGCGGTAGAAGCCGAAGAAAAATGCGGGGAAGCGCACTTTCTCAAACTTAAAATACTGACGCGCGGAATGACGGAGTTCAATTCGCTCGAAGACTGCGCCGAAACGGCGGATAACGTCGCTTCGTACTGCGGAGCCGAAATGAAAGCCGAGCTCAAAGAAAACGCTTCGGGGCTTGAAAGCAGGATAGAAGAGGTTAGAAAGCGCACGGAAGAGCTGGGTGCGAAGAACGAGGCGGGCAAAGCCGAAAGGCGGGGCGCGTTCGCTTCCGCAAAAAAGAAGGCGTTTACAATGTTTCTCGGCACTGCGTGTCCGTTCGCCGTCCTGTTTATAACGGCGATAGTTTTAAGCACGATGATGTTCGCGGACGAGAGGGGCGCGTACCTTATCGCGACGATAGCCGTCGGCGCGCTGGCGCTTATAGCGTTTATCGCAATGCTTGTCTGCGCAAACAGGTTGTGGACGGCGGAAAGAAACGTTAAACTCAACGAAGCCGACACCTCTACCAAGTCGGGCAGGGAATACCTCGAAAGCAAAACCGAACTCGACCTTTTAACGCGTATTTATTCTTCCTTTGAAAAATGATTTATCTCGATAACGCTTCCACGACCCCGCTGGACGGGGACGTTTTGGAAGCAATGACGCCGTACTTAAAAGAAAATTTCGGCAATCCGTCGTCGCAACACTCCGCGGGAAGGCGTTCGGCGGAGGGCGTTTTGTCCGCGCGCGATAAAATAGCGGCCCTCTTCGGCTGTAAGGGGGACGAGGTCTTTTTTGTTTCGGGCGGAACGGAAGCGGGCAACTGGGCGCTTAAAGGCGCGTGCGCCGGCGGACGGGGCAAACACATCGTCGTTTCCGCAATAGAACACCCTGCGCTTATAGAAAGCGCAAACGATATGAAGCGTTACGGCTATGAAGTAACGTTTGTAAAACCCGATAAAGACGGCGCGGTGCGCCCCGAAAGCATAGAGAGCGCCCTGCGGGAGGATACCGTGTTCTGCGCGGTAATGCACGCCAACAACGAAACGGGCGTTATACAGCCCGTCGAAGAAATAGGCGCGGTATGCAGAGCGCGAGGGGTTTTCTATTACTGCGACTGCGTGCAGACGGCGGGGGTTCTGCCCTTCCCTCAAAAGCATTGCGATGCGTTTGGAATATCCGCGCATAAATTTTACGGCCCCAAGGGCTTCGGCGCGATGTTCGTCAGAAAGGGCGCGCCCATACAGCGATTGATTTCGGGCGGAAGCCAGGAACAGGGTCTACGCGGGGGCACGACGAATACGGCGGGAGCCGTAGGCTGTGCGGCCGCGCTGGAAAAGGCTGTGCGTGACCGCGAGAAAAACAACGGGTATATTTCCGCCTTGCGCGACGGGTTTGTGGAAAAGGTTCTTTCGCTCGGCGGTACGCACGTAAACGGCGGTGCAAACCGCCTGCCTTCCACGGCAAACATATCCTTCGACGGGTGCGGCGGCGAAAATATTCTCTTTCTTCTCGATATGAAGGGAATTGCCGTTTCGACGGGTTCGGCGTGTTCGGCGGGTGCGGTAAAAGCTTCGCACGTGCTCACGGCGATGGGGCTTGAAGAGGACAGGGTCAAATCTGCGGTAAGGTTTACTTTCGGTAAATACAACACTTCCGAAGAGGCGGATTTTGTTGTTTGCGCGCTTAAAGACGCGCTAAAAGCAATAAGAAGATATTAATTGTTAATATATATCAAATTTTGTGATGGTGTATAATTTTATTATATTTAAAAAAAAATTCGCAATTTCTTTGCCTTTATGTATAAATAGTGTATAATTGTAGATGTAAACGATGTTTACATAACACAGCTCATCATTTTCCCCCTTATCATATAGAGGCGGCGCAAACTCCGGTTTGCGTCGTTTCTTGTTATTTTGCGCTTAAAGCGTTTTTTATTTCCGGGGTTGCATTTTCCGCAGGGATATGTTATAATTTATTATCGGCAGTGTTTTATGAAGGATATCGAAAATTTAAAAAACTTAATAGACCCGCACAAAGTCTGCGATAAGAATTTCTTTTTGGATTTACTCGATACGGAAAAACAGCGCGCTTACGAGGACAGGCATATCCAAGCCGTAATGCTTATGCTGAAAGCGCTTTATATAAGAAGGCTTAAATCAAAATCGGACGCGGCTAAGCGCGAAAGACACGCGCTCAACTCCGGCGAGCACAGCGCGGAAAATTACAGGCGCGTACTCGAACTCAACGCGGAGATAAACGCGCTGAAAGAAAAGATAAATTCCTACCGTCCATTTTTCGACGAACCGTACTTTGCGCGCATGGACTTAGAGGACGCGCGCGAGGGCTACAACAGTTATTATATCGGCAAAAAGGGCGACGAGGGTCTGGAAATAGTCGACTGGCGCGCACCGCTTGCGAGAAGGTATTACCAGAAGAGTCTTACGTCGTTTTCAATCAACGACTACGACTATAAGCTGATACTGCGCCGCGCGCTCCGCACGGGCAACGGCAAAGTGCTGGATATGAAAAACGAATACCTCTGCGTCAAAGACTATCTCTCGCCAGAGGAGATAGGGGGCAGGGACGAGTCCGTCATATTCGACCCGTTTTTAAAGGAGATTTTGGAAAGCCGTAAGGAAAAGCGCGAAATCACCGACATCATAGAAACCATACAGGAAAAGCAGTACGAAATAATCACCTTGCCCGAGCGGGCGGAATTTGTTCTGCAAGGCGTCGCGGGAAGCGGAAAGACGATGATAATGCTTCACAGGCTGTCTTATATTCTGTACAACAACGAAAACCTGCGCCCTTCCGACATAATAGTAATTACCCCGTCCGACTCGTTCAACGCGTTTATCGACGAGCTGTCGGCGATACTCGAACTCGAAAAGGTGAGAACGTCCACTTTGGACAGCTATTTTTTAAACCTATTAAAAAACGCGGGCGTCGACGTTTCGGGGCAGATAGACGGAGGAATTGACGTTCCCGAAGAGTATACGTCTTACGTGTATTCGTCTGCGTTCACCGCCGACGTGCGCAAAAAGCTTGCCAAAATTTTCGACGGCGTGTACGGTATGTTTACCGACGAAGCCTGCGTGGAGGTTGCGGAAAACGTTAAAACGGCGCTGAAAACGCAGGAAGAAATTTACGGCGGTATAAAGAACGCGGGGCTGAGGGTCAGGCGGTGCGTGCTGGGCGAAATAAAGGAAAAGCCCGACGGCGGACTGTACTACACCAAGCAGTTCAGGTATATGTTCAACTGCGTTTCGGACGTGCGCGAATTTTTGGAGCTTCTGTCCGACGCGAGAATGAAGGAATACGCCTTCTTTTACAGGCAGATGCTGTCATTTTACAAGTCGCTTAAATTCCTCAGAAGGTATTCGGAGAAAATCTGTCTGGCCGCGATTGAAGATTTAAAAGATTTGTATATATCCGTCGAAAAGGAAATTTCCGATTTGCGCCGTTATAAAATAATCGTGGGCGGGCAGGAAGTTTTAACCTATGCCGAGCGCATAGAAAAGCGCGAACAGCTGAAAAAGGAAATTGAAAACGCGCGCAAGGGCGTGCAGAGCATACTCGACGCCTTTTCGTCCGTACACGAATTTGCCGACGTGATACGCGGCGAGGATTATATCGTGTCGATAGGCAAGTGCGAAAACGTGTACGAGCTTACCCGCTTTTTCTACCGCGAAATAATAAAGAAGGCGAAGCGCCGTTACGGCGTGCCGTGCAAAAAGCTTTGCAGATACGACCCCTTTTCGCTGTGCCTTCTTTTGACCGAGCTGGGTTTACCGCTTACGCCGAAATACGGGTTCGTGTTCGTGGACGAAGCGCAGGATATTTCCGCGTCGGAGTACGCGGTGCTTCGCGCCGTAAACGGCAGGGCGTGCTTCAACGTGTTCGGCGATTTGAAACAGAACATTACGCCCTTCCGCGGTTTAGGCGACTGGGAAGAGCTGGGACTGGACGTGTATAACCTCAACTTGAATTACCGCAACACAAACCAGATTGTAAAGTACGTTTCCGACAGTCTGGGCATAGATATGCAGGCGATAGGCTTCGACGGGAGCGAGGCGGAAATTATCGACGCGCGTTCCGTGACGAGGTATCTGTCCGAAAAGAACGGACTGACGGCAGTGATAACGTCGTCCGCGGGGCTGGAAAAATATACCAAAAAGAGTTATAACGTCGTCGGGCGGACGGGTAAAATTTCAAAGACGAATATAAATATTATGACCGTTTACGAGAGTAAGGGGCTTGAATTTACCGCCGTCGCCGTCGCCGACGAGGATATGACCGCAAACGAAAAATATATAGCGTATACGCGCGCACTTAAAAATCTTGCGCTTATCCGCCGTACAAACTGTCAATAATTAAAATTACTGCGCATCGCGCCGAAAAAGGGTACTATTAAACTATGGCAAAAAAATCAGTAAAACAAATCGAAACCATCGAACTCGAAGGCGAACTTTTAAACTCGGTAAGTTATGCGGTCTACTATTGCAGACTGCCTCTGTTTACCTCGTTCAGAATTTTCAACCGCGCGGAAGAGAACGAAAGCGGTATCACGGTCAGCATTACCGGCTCGACCGAACTGATTCTTCCCGCCGAAATCACGGTGGACGAAATTCCGCACGAAAGCAGTATAGAGGTTTCCGTCGGCAACCTTTTAAACCCCAAATATCTCGCCGATTTGGACGCGCCCGCGCCCTGTACGGTCAAGATAGAGCTTTTAAAGGGCAAGGACGTGATATGTTCTTTAAATGCTTCGGTCGAAGCTTTGCCCATCGACTATTGGAGCGGGCTTACGGGCAACGTGGAAATGCTTGCCTCGCTCGTCCGTCCCAAGCTTGCCGACTGCCAGAAAATTCTTGCGGAAGCGGGGTTACAGCTTAAAACCTGGGGCTACTCGTCGGAGTGGAGCGGTTACGCGGGCAACGACAAAAACGGCGTAAGAAACGCTTCGGCTTCCATTTACGCGGCAATCCGCCATCTGAATATCGAGCGCGAGGACGGGGGCGATTTAACCGCAGACGTGCATACCGCGGACATAAGTTCGCTTATCGCGAAAAAGCGAGCGACCCCTCTGGAACTCGCCCTTTTCGCCGCGTCGTGTTTCGAAGCGACCAAACTTAACCCCGTAATAGTAATCGGCAAAAAGAAGGTGGGAGTGGGCGTTTGGCTGTACGAAAGCTGTTTTTCCTCGCCGGTGCAGGACGATATGTCCCTCGTCGAAAAGTATGTCGCCGACGGCGTAAACAACCTTGCAGTGTTTGACGCGGACGACCTGTTCGCGCACAAAAACGCCAGCTTTACCACAAGTTCTTCGCATTTTTCTTCCTGCCTTGCAAGCGGTGAGTTTGAAATATGCATAGACGTAAAGAGGTGCAGGATAGGCGGAATTTTCCCCCTTCCTCTCAAAATAAAGACAAAGTCGGGCTATGAGCTTCTCGACGACAAGCAGTTATCGTACAGCGAAAAACCCCGCGACTTTTTCGACGCAAGCAAGTACGAGTTCGAGCGCACGGCTTCCAAGGACAAGGCGTGGCAGAGAAGGCTTCTCGATTTGTCGCTTAAAAACAATCTTCTCAATTTCAGGTACAAACGTGACTGCCTTCATATCCTTTCTTCCGATTTGTCGGGCTTCTGCGCGCGCCTCGAAGGCAGGGACAAATACAAACTCAATCCCCTTCAAATGCCTATTAAGGACGCGGAATATTTCGGCGGCAACCTCGGCAACACAGAAGAGCTTGTCGCGCTTGAAATGAAGTCGGGCGTAGTGCGCTGTTATTCCGACCAGGAAGGGCTTAACGATATCGCGGGCGCGCTTATAAGAAAGTCGCGTTCAGCCGAAGAGGAAACGGGCACAAAGACCCTGTATCTCGCGTTCGGGTTTTTAAAATGGCGGTCAAAGACAGACAGCTCAGACAAGTACGCGCCCATCGCTCTCTTGCCCGTCAACGTAAAACGCACCAAGACGGCGGGGGTATGGATTGAAGCGGGCGACGAGTACGAGGTTAATACCACCCTTCTGGAATTTTTGAAGCAGGAGTTCGGAATCGATATCCGCGGAGTGGAGGGCAAGGGGCTTCTTCCCAAAGAAATCCTCGCCGTGTTCCGCGCAAAGACGGCAAATTTGAAGGGATGGTATGTCTACGAGGATATTTATCTCGCACAGTTCACGTTCGCGCGTTACGCCATGTGGGCGGACGTAAAGAACAATATTTCGGAATACAAGAAAAATCCGCTTATCGCGGGGCTTTTATCCAACACCAACAGCCTTACCCAGAACAAGCTGTCGGGCGTAAGCGAGGACAAGAGCAACCCTTGCAGCGTAATCGTTCCCCTGCCCTGCGACAGCACGCAGTACGCCGCCGTAGCCGAATCGGCAAAGGGCACTACTTTCGTTTTGCACGGCCCTCCCGGAACGGGCAAGAGCCAGACCATAACAAATATCATAGCAAACGCCCTCTATGCGGGCAAGCGCGTGCTGTTCGTCGCAGAAAAGCAGGCGGCTTTGCAGGTGGTCAAAAAGCGCCTTTCGGATATAGGTATAGGCGATTTCTGCCTCGAACTCCATTCGGGCAAAGTCGATAAAGGCGAGGTTGTGCGCATTATCGAAAACACGCTTTCGCTTTCCGGTTCAACCGACGGCGATAAGTTTAAGGGTGCCGGCGAGCGCATAGAAAAGACGAGGAACGCGCTTAAAGCTCCTTTGGACGCGCTCCATAAAAAGCGCAGGCTGGGCGTTTCCGTTTACGAAGGAATAATATATTATCTCCAAAACAAAAACGCGCCCGAGCTTGTAAATATAGAGAGCACTTTTTACGATTCGCTTACCAAAAACAGGCTGGAAGAGTGCGAAAAAATGCTTATAACCGCGCAGGCCGCGGCGGAGGAGTGCGGCGGCGTTTACCGTTCGCCCTTCTCGGGGGTCAATCTTACCGAGTGCGAAAAGACGACCAAGAGCGCCGTTCTGTGCGCTTCCGAAGTCGTGCTTGCCGAACTCAAACACCTTAAAAATTTCCTCGGTCTTTTCCTCGACACCTATAACCAGCGCGTAAGCACGTTCACGCTTAAAAAGCTGAAAACGCTTATCGAGGTCGCGAATATGTTAAAGGGCGACGACCTTACCAAGTTTTTCGCCTGCGACGAGGGCGCGTTCTATAAATTCTATAACGCGAACATAAGGTACGACAAAGCCGTCAGACACTGGCTTTCGGCGTTCCGCACCCTGCCCGATTTGGGCAAGCTGGGCGCGAAGATAGAGGACGAGCTTGAAAACTGGGGTGACAATTACCGCTCGTCCAAGCTTTTGCTTTCGGTAATAAGAAAGATAAACAAGTGCGCGTACAAGCCCATGAAGGAGAGCGAGGAGCTGGAATGGATTAAGCGCGCTTACGAGCTGGAAGAAGCCGAAAAGGGCATATTTACAAACACCGATTTGAGCGCGCAATTCACGGGACTTGGCGGAGGAATTAACGACAAGAAACGCGAAGAGTTTTTAAAACCGCTCTATACCCTGCACGAGAAAAACGCGCTTGTGTTTATGGATTACAACGCCGACGCGTTCAACAGCGTCTGTTCGGAATCTGCCGACGGACACTTAAAACCGCTGATTACGGGGCTTATCGCCGCGGCTAACTCCTTCCACAAGGCGTGCGAAAATTTCTTAAAGACGGTAAAGGGCGACAAGACGGATATTTCCGACGGCGACCTGTTCGAATACTTCAACGGCAAATGCGCGTCGCTTATCGACAATATCGATATGCTTCCCGGCTGGTGCCTTTATAAGGCGACGGCTAAAAACCTCAACGAAAGCGGGCTGACTTTCATTACCGACGCTATGGAAAGCGGAAGGATAAGCGGTAAGCAGATACTTTCGTCCTTCCGTAAAAACGTTTACCGCAACTTTATAAGGACGAATATTCCCGCCGACGAAAATCTTGCGACGTTCTCCGCAAGCGTGCAGGAAGCCAACTCCGCGGAGTTCTCGCGCGTGCTCGAAGAGTTCACGTATCTGACCCGCGAAAAATTGCGTTCCGACCTCATTGCGCGCCTGCCTGCGGAACAGACCGAAGGTCCGCTTGCGCTCGAACTTATGGCGTTCAGGCGCAATATAAAGGGTAATCTCAGGTCGCTCAATTTAAGGTCGCTTTTCTCGGAAATACCCGAGCTTTTGCGCGTTTCCGCGCCCTGCCTTCTTATGAGCCCCATAACCGTATCCCAGTATCTTCCGCCCGACCCTTCGCTGTTCGACATAGTCATATTCGACGAAGCGTCGCAGATGCCAACGTGCGAAGCCGTGCCTTCGCTTGCGAGGGCGAAGAGCGCGATAATAGTGGGCGACCCCAAGCAGATGCCTCCCACAACGTTCTTTACGGCGTCCGGGCAGGACGAGGACAATCCCGAAACGGAGGATTTGGAATCCGTGCTCGACGACTGCCTCGCGCTGGGCGTTCCCGAAAAACATCTTATCTGGCACTACCGCTCCAAGCACGAAAGCCTTATCGCTTTCTCGAACATTACCTACTATTCCAGCAGGCTTTGCACTTTCCCTTCGCCCGACGCGCTCGACAGCAAGGTCAGGTTACAGCTAATCGAGGACGGCGTTTACGACCGCGGTGAAACCAAGTGCAACAAGAAGGAAGCCGAAGCGCTTACCGACGAAGTAATCAGAAGATTGCAGGACGACAGACTGAAAAATTCGAGCATAGGCGTAGTGACTTTCAGCACGCCCCAGCAGGTGTATATCGAAAGGCTTCTGTCCAAAAAGATAGCGGAAAAGAAGCTTGAAGACGTTGCGTACGAGAGAGAGGAACCTCTGTTCGTTAAAAACCTTGAAAACGTTCAGGGCGACGAAAGGGACGTAATACTCTTTTCGGTGTGCTACGGACCAGACAAACTGGGCAAAATTTCGCTCAACTTCGGACCGCTGAACCAGGTCGGCGGATGGCGCAGGCTAAACGTCGCCGTGTCGCGCGCAAGGGAGGAAATGGTTGTTTTCGCGTCAATGCGCTACTCGATGATAGATATGTCTAGGACTTCTTCGAGGGGCGTTGCGGGACTTAAAGCCTTCCTCGAATTTGCCGAAAAGGGCAGGACGAACATTTCCGTCAAAAGCAACGAGATTATAATTAACAAGCAGGGCATAGGCAAGTTTATCGCCGAAGAACTTTCGTCTTACGGCTATGACTGCCGTTGTAACGTCGGCGTTTCGGATTTCAAAATCGACGTCGCCGTGGTCGACCCCCGCAACAAGCACAACTTTATTCTCGCGGTGCTTTGCGACGGGTCACAGAGCGCGTTCTCCGTAAAGGACAGGACGGTATTGCAGGTGCAGACCTTAAAGCGCAACAACTGGAACGTCATAAGGCTGTACTCGCTGAATTTCTTCAACAATCCCAAGCGCGAGATTAAGAAGATAAAGGACTACCTCGACAAGCTTACGTCCGACGGCAAGCCCGTGTCGCTCAACTTCAAAAAGCCTTACCGCTATGTCAAAGCGGAAGCGGGGGTACAACCGCCCGAATATATTTTAAGCGGTGAAAACGACGCGGAAGTTATAAAGGTAATAAAGTCGGTCGTTGCCGTGGAAGAGCCCATATCCGAAAAGTTTTTGTTAAAGCGCGTGCTTTCGCTGTACGGCATACAGCGTTACGGCGTCAAGCTGGAAAACAAGCTTGCGTCGCTTATAGACGCGTGCGGTTTCGCAAGGAGCGAAATACTCGGAAACACCTACTATTTCAAAGCCGACAAGTATTCGGGCTTTGACAGGTACCGCGTGGAAACGGATACGTGTCTGCGCTCGGCGGACTCCGATTACACGCCTTACGACGTCATTTCGCTGGTAAAGGGAATACTGTTAAACAAAGTAAGCCTGTATGCCGACGAGCTTATACCCGCCGTTCTGCGCGAATTGCAGGTGCCCCGCGCAAGCGACAAGCTCAACTCGTTCGTATCTTCCTGCATAGACGAGGGAGTAAAGCGCGGACTGTTTATAAGAAGCGTTTCCGACAAAATATCTTTGGTATAAAATCAAGCCCGACGGCGCATTTGCGCCGTCGGGTTTTTCAATCCGTAATGCCTAATAGATAATCTGCCGAAACTTCGTAAATTTTACAAAGTTTTTTTATGTTCTCTATGTCGGGCTGGGTTCGTCCCTGCTCCCACGAGGCGTAACAGTTCGGCGAAACCTGTAACCGCGTATAAATATCCTTTTGCGTAAGACCGCTGTCCCTACGTATCTCTTTAAGCCTTTCGTTAAACTTCATAAACAAATTGTATCTCCAAACTACCCAAAACGGGTTGACAATACCCAAAATGGGTATTATAATATAAATGTCCGGTATGGGTAATATATGTTCAGGAGATAAATTAAATGCAGTATCTTACAAAATGCATTCCCGCAACAATAGTAAAGGGTGTAAAGGCAAGGGACTTTTATTATCGCGGTTTAACCGAGGATAAAGCAGACTTGGCAGGGGAAAATTTATCAAATCTCATTGCGTACCAAACCAAACAGGGGTGGTCGCTTCACTCTATCGAGGAGATTACCGTCAGAGTCAAGAGAAAAAGATTTTTAAAAGAATGGATTTTAGGATGGATACCTATACTCGGGGCATGGCTTTGCCCTCTCCTTCAAGAAGTAAAATTGGGAATGCTTTATCCCTGTTATTACGTTTCTTTTGTCAGAGAGGGGTAAAATGTATTGCAGATTTTGCGGTAAAGTCGGATTTTACGCATTGAATTGCGCGTATTGCGGACAGGAAACAACCCGACAGACTTTTGCGGGGCAAGCGGTGACGGGCGGCGACTGTGCGCCGTTCCGTCTTACAAATATTGCGGAGCCGCTTAAACCTGTTAACGTATTATCCCGCATAGCGCTTATATTAAGCTGTCTGATAGTTACGGCGCTGTTTGGAATAATTTTCGGCATAGCGGGGCTTAAAAAATCCGAAAAATTGCAGGACAGCGGTGAAATAATGTCTATTCTTGCAATACAGGTCGGCGGTATAGTTTTACTGGCAGGAGCATTTATAGGCGTGTTTCTTGCCATAATAGGCGGTATGTTTTCAACGTAAAAAAACGGCGGCGAACGCTTAAAGCGTTCGCCGCCGTTAAATATTTATCGTTTAATTTTTCAAAACGTCGTTCATATCGTACAGACCCGCGGGTTTGCCGACAATCCACTTTGCGGCTTTCAGCGCGCCCGCCGCAAACACGCGCTTTGAACGCGCCGAGTGGGAAACGGTTATTATTTCGTCCTCGCCCGCAAACATAACTTCGTGTTCGCCGACAATCGTTCCGCCCCGCACGGCGTGGATTGCGATTTCGTTTCCGCGCTTTCCCGTTATGCCGTGCCTGCCGTAAATTTCGGGTTTGCCGTTGCCGTAAGCACGGTTAACGCTGTCCGCAAGCATCAAAGCCGTGCCCGAAGGCGCGTCGACCTTCTGGTTGTGGTGCTTTTCGATAATCTCTATGTCGAACTTTTCGCCCAAAACTTCGGCGGCGCGCTTTACAAGCTCCTGCAAGAGATTTATACCCAGCGAAAAATTTCCCGTTCTGAACACGGCTATATGCTTTGCAGTTTCCTCTATGCGCTTTATATCGCTTTCCGTGTAGCCCGTGGAAGCGAGTATTACGGGAACATTGTGCTTAACCGCCCATTCCGTTTCGCTTCTGAGCGCGGAGGGGGAGGAGAAGTCGACGATAACGTCTATTTTTTCCTTTACGCCGTCAAAATTTTTATATACGGGAATGTTCGATTCGGGTGCGTGCGGGTCGACTCCGCACACGGCGTTTAATTCGCCGTCGTCGTTTGCAAGGCTTAATACGTTGGCGCCCATCTTCCCGCCTATTCCGCAGATAAGTAAATTAATCATAAACCTTCAACCCCGCGTTCACGATTGCCTGTCTTAACTTTTTCTTGTTTTCCTCTTCAAGTTCGGTGAGGGGAGAACGGGGCGCGCCCGCGTTAAAGCCTATCATATTGTAAGCGGCTTTGACGGGAATGGGATTGACTTCCAGAAAGCAGGCGTCTTCGAGAGGGAGTAAAAAGTCCTGGATTTCGTTCGCCTCGTCAAGCCTGTTTTCTTTTACAAGCGTATACATCTTTTTTAGAAGTTTGGGCGCGATGTTGGAAGCTACCGAAATCAGCCCCGCGCCGCCTATCGCAAGCATAGGCAGGTTGAGGAAATCTTCGCCCGAATACAAATCCATTTTACCGCGGATACGGCGCATTGTTTCGCATACCTGCGCCATATTTCCGCTCGCTTCCTTAATTCCCGCCATATTGGGGATAAGCGCGAGCTTTTCTGCCGTTTCGGGCAGAATGTTGACAGCCGTGCGCGAGGGGACGTTATAGGCGATAACGGGGATTTTCACCGCTTCGCATATTGCCTTGTAATATTCGTAAAGCCCCTTCTGCGTGCACTTGTTGTAGTAGGGGGTTACGGCGAGCACGCCGTCCGCGCCCAGCTCTTCCGCGCGCTTGGTCGAAGCGACGGCTTTTGCCGTATCGTTGCTTCCCGTGCCGACGATAATTTTTATGCGCCCGCCCGCTTTTTTGACGGAATACTTTATGACCTCGTCTTTTTCCTGCGCGGTCATCGTCGCGGGTTCGCCCGTCGTGCCCAGCACGACCAGCGCGTCCGTTCCGCCTTCTATTTGATACTCAATCATTTTGCCGAATTCTTCAAGGTTGACCCCGTTTTCTCCGAAGGGCGTAATCATTGCCGTTGCAATACCTTTAATAAATCCTGTCACTTTTTTTACCTCTTATATATATTAAGTAATTTTATGCGTTTTGGTTAACCGAAATATCCTTCGCTTGCGAGAAGTTCGGCAAGAAGCACCGCTCCGCCCGCCGCGCCCCTTAAAGTGTTGTGCGAAAAACCTATAAACTTATAGTCGAAAACGCTGTCCTCTCTCAGCCTGCCCGCGCATACCGCCATACCCAGCTCTGTATTTCTGTCAAGTTTGGGCTGTGGACGGTCGTCTTCGGCGAAATAGTGAATAAACTGTACGGGCGCGGAGGGAAGAAACAGTTGTTGCGGTTTTCCCTTAAATTCCAGCCAGTCGTTTATAATCTGTTCCTTTGTCGGCTTGCGTTCGAAGGAAACGAAACAGCACGCCGTGTGCCCGTCGGAAACGGGAACGCGCAGGCACTGCGCCGTTATTGCGGGCGATACGGCGGGAACAATCCTGCCGTTTTCGAGCGTACCCCATATTTTAAGGGGCTCGGTTTCGCTCTTTTCCTCTTCCCCGCCGATATAGGGGATAATGTTGTCGATTATTTCGGGCATTGTTTCAAAGGTTTTGCCCGCGCCCGAAATCGCCTGATATGTCGTCACGGCGACTTTTTTTATGCCGTACTTTTTCAGAGGGTGGAGAAGGGGAACGTAGGATTGAAGCGAACAGTTGCTCTTCACGGCGATGAAACCGCGCTCCGTGCCCAGCCTTTTTTTCTGGAAGGGGATAACTTCCAGATGCTCGGGGTTGACCTCGGGTATAATCATGGGAACGTCGGGCGTGCCCCTGTGCGCCGAGTTGTTGGAAACTATCGGGCATTCGGCTTTTGCGTACGCGTATTCGAGTTCGCGTATTTCGTCCTTCTTCATATTGACGGCGCAGAAGCAGAAGTCTACGGCCTGAACGGTTTCCCGCATATCGGCTACGGCGTCGTATACCGTCATATCGGCAAACTTTTGGGGCATAGGTTCCTTTAAAAGCCACTTTTTGACGGCGTCTTTGTATTTTTTGCCCGCCGAGCGCGGTGAAGCGCAAAGGCGCACGACCTCGAAACGGGGGTGGTTGCTAAGAAGCAGTAAAAATCTCTGACCGACCATACCGGTCGCGCCGATTATTCCGACTTTGTATTTTTGCATTTCAGACTCCTTGAATAAAAAAACAGACAGCGCATTGCACTGTCTTAACTAACGCAGGTAAAACAAGCAATTAGCGCAACACGTAAAGTGACAGTCGCAAAGGTATTGACCTTTACGCCCGATACGGGGCAAGGGAAAAACCGTATCTCGGCGGAGACGCCCTTTCGCGGAAGGTAAACGGAATTCCCTTAAATTCCTGCCTTGCCGTTACTGATGCTCGTCCGCTCCTCTAATTAGCAAAACTATAATATCATATGCAATTGCAATTGTAAAGGAAATTACCGCTTAAACAGTTGAAATATTTTAAGGTATGTGGTAAAATAAATTGAATTAAAATTATAAAGGTAAAAAAAATATATGGCGATAAACGTTAAAAGCCTTGAAGGCAACGAACTTGCCGACGATTATTCGAGAAAACCTTTCGAACGCGGACGTTGGGGAACTACGTGGGACGTGTTCAAGGGCAGTTTCGGAAAGGTCGTTCTGATAAATTTACTGATGCTCCTTTTCATGCTCCCCGGAGTTGCGGTCGTCGTAATCCGCATGTTCTATATAAGCGCGATGGGGCTTCAATTTCCCTTCAACGCAAACACGGGTCTCGGTTATCCCGCATACCCCGGCACTCAGGGGCTTTCGGAAAGCATTTACCTTTCGGCGGACATGCTGTTTTATTCGCTGTTGATTGTCGCGGGATTTATCGCTTCCGTTGGTATTGCGGGCGGTGCGTATTCGCTTAAAAGACTTGTAAACACACAGGGCGAATTCAAGTTCAAAAGCTTTTTCCACGGCGTAAGAATCTGTTACGGAAACGCAGTCGCGCCCGTG
This sequence comes from uncultured Clostridia bacterium, assembly GCA_947570625.1. Classification (GTDB taxonomy): domain Bacteria; phylum Bacillota; class Clostridia; order Christensenellales; family Borkfalkiaceae; genus Coproplasma. Next base: position 25,913 of record CANOUP010000013.1, read on the forward strand.
ACGCTGTTTTTGATATTTCTTTTCGGCGCGACACTCGTCGGCGACTGGAAAGATTTGGTAATAGCGCGCGGAGGCTCGGGCGCGGGGCCTATAACGGCGTACGTGTTCATAATAATCGCAACGGTTATCGTCGGCGTTTACAGCGCGTGGCTTCTCGCGGTGGGCGTAAGTTACAAGCTTTCCATAGGAACGCTTTTCAAAAACGCGTTCGTGCTTTTAATCGCAAACCCGTTAAAGACGGTGTTTATGTCCGGCTTTGCGCTTATCCCCGTATGGCTTGTGCTTATAGGCAATTCTATTGCCTTTTTGCAGATAATAGCGTATATAATTTTGGTATTCTTCGGGCTTTCGTTCATACTTATGTGCTGGATGAGTTTCACCCAGTGGGTGTTCGACTTGTATATAACCCCCAACATAAAAGCGGCGGCGGAAGAGGCGAAAGCCAAAAAGTCGCCCAAGGAACTTGCCGAAGAAAAGGAAGAGGACGGAAAGCGCATTGCGCGCGAACTTCTCGCCGCGGGCAAGAGCGAACTTATCGGCAAACCCATTCTCCCCATAGCGGAGGAGCAAGCCGTCGCTCCCCTCGGGCTTACCTATACCCGCGCGGACTTAGGCAGGGTTTCGGCGGACAGAAGCAAACTCGGCGGGGAAATAAAACGGTACGAGGACGAACATAAAAACGACCCCGTTTACGCAGAATACAACAAGCTTTTCGCCGAACGCGAAAAAGCCTTGCAGTCCGAACCCGGCAAAAAGGGAAAGAAAAAGAAAGTAAGTTCGGACAACTTATTGAAGTAAAAAAAAGATAATTATGGCAAATTCTTACTCTGCGCTCGGTAGATGGTTTGAATATTTGAACGATGACTGCGGCTATGAACAATGGTCGCAGTATTTAATTAAAACGCTCGAAAGTCTGGGCGCGGGGCTCTGCGGTATCGATATAGGATGCGGTAACGGCTATTTTACGCGCGCCCTCGTCAAGGCGGGTTATTCGGTAACGGGCTTCGACGTTTCTCCCGAAATGCTTTCCCGCGCGAAAGAACTCTCGCTGTCTGAGGGGGTAAGGGCGGAATTTTTATTCGGCGATATTACCAAACTAAAACTGAACGCCCCTGCGGACTTCGCCGTCGCCGTCAACGACTGTCTTAACTACGTGCCCGCCGAAAAGCTGAAAAGCGCGTTTTCGCACGTTCGCCGCTGTCTTAAAAAGGGCGGCGCGTTCGTTTTCGACGTAAGCTCGGCGCACAAGCTGACTTCGGTTATCGGCGGCAATATGTTCGCCGAGGACAGGGACGACGTTACCTACCTGTGGTTCAATACTTTAAAAGAGGGGCGCGTGGAAATGGAGCTTACCTTTTTCGAAAGGCAGGCGGACGGTAAGTACGCGCGCTTCGACGAGAGTCACGTACAGTATATTCACGAAGAGCGGGATATTATAAGGGAGCTGGAAGCGGCGGGCTTTTCCGTCCGCACGGAAGGGCATCTCGGACAGGATAAAACGGAGAGAATAAATTTTATTTGCAAAAGATTATGAACAAACTGTACAAAACACTTATTTACGACAGGCAGGTTTCGCTTTCCGTGCTCGAAACGACCGAACTTGTAAACGACGCGGTAAGAATACACGGGCTGGACGAAAGTTCGGCAAAGACGCTGGGCGGGTTTCTGACCGCCTGCGCGTATATGGCGGGCTGTCTTAAAAGCGACAGGGGCGCGGTTTCGCTGACCGTAAAAGCGGACGGCGACTCGGGCTCGGTTTGCGTTTCGGGCGATAAGGATTTGCATATCCGCGGATACATCGACGGAAACTGCGGCGGCAGGATTAACGGCGGTTATCTTACCGTAATCAAGGAGGACGGTTTTTTCCGTCCGTTCGTGGGCGCGAGCGAACTCGTCGGCGACGACGTTTCGCGCAACCTTATGCAGTACTACGATATGAGCGAACAGGTGCCGACGGCGATAGCCATAGGCGTTAAAATGAAGGACGGAAAGTGCGTTTCCGCGGGCGGGGTGGTTTTACAGCTTCTCCCCGGCACCTCGCAGGAGAATATGGACAGAGCCGAGGAGAGAATGCAGGCTTTCGTCAATATAGCCGACGTTATGGAAAAGTACGGCGCTGACGGCATTATGTCCGAATTTTTCGGAGACGTTACCGAAAAACAGTATATATATCTCACTTTCCCCGAATACAAATGCAACTGCTCGCGCGAGAAAATGAAGAAAATTTTATTGCCTCTCGGCAAAGAGGAGCTTTACGGCATAATCGAAGAGCAGGGCGCGGTGAAAATTCACTGCCATTACTGTAATACCGAACATATCTTTACAAAGGAACAAATAGACGAGTTATAACTGTTATGAAAAAAATTTTAAGCATCGATTTAAGTAGCGACAGGCTTCTGGGCGTAGCCTCGGATATGGTTGAAGAACATAACTATCTCGGCGCGCTGAAAATGTTAAACAAAAATGCCGAACAGAACGGCAACGACGCGGACGCGCATATGCTGTACGCCGAAATTTACGACGACATAGGCCAGTACGAAAAGTGCGTGAACAGCTGGTACGCGTTTCTCGATACGGACGGCGAAAGCGAAGCTTCCGAGGCATACGAGGGGCTTGCCGTCGCATATCTCAACCTCGGCGACGAACGCCATTCGGCTTTCTACTATCACAAGCTTTTGATGGATTCGCAGGACATAGATTCGGATATGCGCAAGGAGATTATGCAGTCGTTTCTGTCGCGCGAAAAAAATCCCCTCAAATTCGTTTACCCGCCCGAGCTTGCGGACTTTACCGAAATAATTTCGCAAGGCATTGAAAAAATGCGCAACGGCGAGTTTGACGGCGCCGTCGGCGAATTCGGCAAAGTGGACGAGAACAACGACTCGTATCTGTCCGCGCGCAACTATATAGCTATGTGTAACATAATCGCAGACAAGAGCGAGCAGGCGGAAGAGGAATGCCTTGCCGTCCTTAAAAAGCACCCCGACAACATACAGGCGCTTACTACGCTCGCCGCGGTCAAGACCGAACAGAAAAAGCGTGAAGAAAGCGCCGAGCTTGCAAGGCGCCTTCTCTCGCTTACAGTCGACAATCCCGACGATATTTATAAAATCGCCACGGTCTGCTGTGAGAACGATATGCACGAAGAGGCTTACAACCTCTTTTTAAAACTGGGCGACGAGCTGGGATACGATTTAACCGTTATGTATTTCAAGGCAGTGTCGGCGTTCAACTGCGGAAAATACGAGGAGAGCTTTGCCGAATTCGACAAACTTCTTACGGTCAATCCGTGGGCGGTTACGGCTAAATATTATTACGGGCTTGCCCGTGAAGCGGCGGAAAAGGGCGAGGAGCTTAAACTCGCGTATTTCTACCGCCTTCCCAAAGAGCAGAAGGAAGCCAACTTGAAATTCCTGTCCGCGTTCGAAATGTTAAGCGACCGCGATATAAAGAAATTATATGCAGACGTGGACATATCGGACAGTATCAAATGGTGCTTTGACGAGCGCGACGGCAACGATAACGAAGAGTTGCAGTTTCTCGCCGCGGTCTGCGCGGTGCGCGCGGGAATGGACGATATAATCCGCAGTATTCTTCTCAACGCGTTTGTATCCGATATGCTTAAAGTGCGTATTCTCGTACTTCTGGGCGACAGAAACAAGGACGACAGGTACGGCGTAGTAATGTGCGATTTGTACAGGCAGGTTTTCTTCCGTGAAATTCACGTCGGCAGAAACAAGCGCAAATACTTTATCGAAGCGTATTCCAGGCTGAACGCGCACTTTGCCGCGCTGAACAGCGCTTACGGCGAAAAATTCGCAAAAACCGCCGAAAACGTATACCGCAAGCTGGAAGAAAAGGGAATGCTGTCCGTCGCTTCCGATCTGGACGCGCTTACGGCTGTAATTTATCTGCTTTCGGAGGTAAAAGAGCCTAAAATCAGGCGGAGCGATTTGGCAATGTTCTTCGAAACCAGCGACAGAAAAATCGAAAAAATACTGGGGGCTTTATGAAGCTTTACGACTTTGACGGAATGTTCGACGAAAAGCTGAATAAATTCATTTCGCAAAACGCGGGCAAAATAAAGGAGAGCGAGTTCGAGGATTTGATTCCCAAGCTTTACAAACAGTTCGGCGACACGTATATTAAGAGCGTTGGCGATACTCCGAACGGCTTTTACGCGAAGATGTCGGACGGGGAACTCGTCAAAGCTTTGAACGCGCATTTGAATCAGGGCGTTCCCGTTTCGGAATATCTGTGTTCGGCAATCGAGAAGAGGGACGCGGTCGAGCTTTTACTGCCCCTCCTCGACGGCGGAGAAAGCCAGATAGGTTACGCCGTCAACTTAATCGGTTCCGACGGGCGGGCGATAGAAAAGTATATGCAGATGCTCGTCAGCCCTGACATAGGAGAGGACCTTAAAAACAGTCTTGTCGATTTTATAAAGGAAAAAGCCGACCTCGTCGCGGACGAAGTCGTTTCCTATTACGAAAAGGGCACGGAGCGGGAGTATATGCTTGAAATTATGTCGCGCACGAGGACGCCTTCGGAAAAGATTTTCGGCATACTTTTAAAGGAGTTCAGAAGCGACCCCGATAACGTTGCAATGCACGCGGGCTATCTCGCGGAATACGGCGACGAGCGCGCGCTGGAATATCTTTTGAATAAAATCGACGAGGAAGGTATAAGCTTTATCGAGTACAAAGAACTTCTTCTCGCAATCGAAGCGCTCGGCGGAAAGTACGACAAGCCGAGGGATTTTACGGGCGACCCGTATTACGAAATTTTGAAACCGCACGCGTCATCGGACATATTCGGCGGTTTAGGCGGAAAATAAAAAAACGCGTGCAACGCACGCGTTTTTAATTTTGTTTATTTGACGCAAGCCATACAATCAGGACGGTCACGTCGGCGGGGTTTACGCCGTAAATTCTGCCCGCCTGACCGAGAGTAATGGGACGCACGCGTTTGAGCCTTTCGCGCGCTTCCAGCCTCAGCCCCTGAATTTTGTCATAGTCTATGTCCTCGGGCAAAGGCTTTTTTTCAAGCTTTTTCGCCTTTTCAATCTGCTGTTCGTTCTTTTTTATATAGCCTTCGTAACGCACCGTCGTTTCCGCGCTTCTCGCTATGTCGTCGGGAATATCGCAAAGCGCGCCGAACTCTTTTATTATGTCACGCGCGGTACAGCCCCGCTTTATGAGGTCCGCATACGAAGCGCCCGAAGCTCCGCCCGCAATGTTCAGCCGTTCTAAAAGTTTTTCCGCCTTCTGCCTGTCGGCGCGGGCGTTCAGCTCGGTTAACGCCTTTTCGTACAGCGCCTTGCGCCGTTCGAAAGCTTTGCGCCGTTCGTCCGTGAAAAGGGGGGTGTCGGCTATCTTGGGGGTAAGTCTGAAATCGGCGGTGTCCTGTCTTAAATTTATTCTGTACTCCGCGCGCGAGGTCATCATTCTGTAAGGTTCTTCGGTGCCCTTCGTCGTCAAATCGTCTATGAGAACGCCAATATACGCTTCGTCCCTGCCGAGTACGAAGGGGGGCTCGCCTTTGATTTTGCGCACCGCGTTTATTCCCGCCATAAGCCCCTGCGCCGCGGCTTCCTCGTAGCCCGAAGTGCCGTTTATCTGCCCTGCGGTATAAAGCCCTTTGACCTTTTTGAATTCAAGCGTGGGGTATATGTCCAGCGTGTCTATACAGTCGTACTCTATGGCGTACGCATAGCGCATAATGTCGCAGTTTTCAAGCCCTTCGACCGAGCGGTACATCTCCCTCTGAATATCGTGGGGCATGGAAGAGGACATACCCTGCACGTAAATTTCGTTTGTGTCCTCGCCCTCGGGTTCTAAGAAAATCTGGTGTCTTTCCTTGTCGGCAAAGCGCACTACTTTTGTTTCTATGGAGGGGCAGTATCTCGGACCCGCCGACGTTATATCGCCGTTGTAAAGGGGGGAGCGCCCGAGGTTGTCCGTTATTATCTTATGCGTTTGAGCGTTGGTATAAGTTAAATGGCAGACCTGTCTGTTGCCCGCGGGTTCGCTGTTTAAAAACGAAAAACAGGGCGTGCCGTCCTCGCCTGCCTGAACCTGACATTTTGAAAAATCGACCGTCCTTGCGTCCAGCCTTGCGGGGGTGCCCGTCTTGAACCGCCTGACGCCGAACCCGAGTTTTACAAGGTTTTCGGTCAGCGCCGTCGCGGGTGCGAAGCCCGAAGGTCCGCTCTTTCGGCGTACCCCGCCGGTAACCGTTTCGGCGTTTAGGTACACGCCCGTCGCTATGATGACGGCTTTTGCTTTGAGTATTCCGCCGTAAGTCGTTAAAACGCCCGTTACCGCGCCGTTTTCCGTTAAAATTTCCTGCGCTTCGCCCTGAATTATTCTGAGGTTTTGCGTGTTTTCCAGCGTGCGCTTCATTTCGCGGTGATAGGCGTTTTTATCGCACTGACACCTCGGCGAGCGCACGGCTTCGCCCTTGCCCTCGTTTAGCATTCGCATCTGAACGCAGGTCTTGTCCGCGTTGACGCCCATTTCACCGCCCAGCGCGTCGATTTCGCGCACGAGCTGTCCTTTCGCCGTTCCGCCTATCGAGGGGTTGCACGCCAAAAAGGCTATGCTGTCCAGATTAAGGGTAAGCATAGCCGTTTTAAGCCCTGACCTTGCCGAAACAAGCGCCGCCTCGCAGCCCGCGTGTCCCGCCCCGATTACGGCAATATCGAATTGTCCTTCGGTGAATGTAAACATAAAATATAAAATTTACGAGTCTTTTTACTTCTTCAAAATAATGTTTTTTATATCGTCCACGTCTTTGGCGATTTTGTCGTTGACCCTGCACATTTCCTCGACCTTGTCGCGCGAATACAGGATAGTTGTGTGGTCGCGCCCGCCTAAAACCTTGCCTATGGAAATGAGGGGGAGGGAGAGCAGTTCGCACATAAGGTAACAGCAAATCTGGCGGGGTATAACTATTTCTTTTTTCTTGCTCTTGCCCGAAAGGTCGTTTTTGGAAAGGCGGTAATACGCAGTCACTGCGGAAATTACGCTCTCGGGCGTTATTTCTTCCTTGCCCGGCTCGGAAACGGCTTCGGAAAGCGCGCTTCTCGCAAGTGCGACAGTAATGGGCGCTTCGTGCAGTTTAGAGGCGAATATAACTTTCGTAAGCCTGCCTTCAAGCGTTCTGACGTCGTCGCCCGAATCCTGCGCGAGGAAGGATAAAACTTCGTCGGGCACAAGACACTTTTTATCGTAAGCCTTCTGTTTAAGGATTGCGATTTTGGTTTCCAGGCTGGGGGGTAGTATGTCGAAGAGCAGTCCGCCCGAGAAGCGCGTTCTTAATCTTTCTTCAAGTTCCGTCAGCTCGCGCGGGTGCTGGTCGGACGATATGATTATCTGTTTGCCCTTGGAAACCAGCTCGTTGAAAATGTGGAAAAATTCTTCCTGAACGGCTTTCTTTTTTGCGATAAACTGTATGTCGTCTATGATGAGAACGTCTGCCGTGCGGTAGTACTGTCTTAAACGGTTGCCCTTGCTTCTCGAATCGGCGCCGTGTCCCAGCATCGAATCGATGATGTCGTTGAAAAATTTGTCGCAGGTTACGTAAACTATTTTAAGCGCGGGCTTGTCCTTTAAAATCTTGTTGCCTATCGCCTGAATTAGGTGTGTCTTGCCTAAACCCGTACCGCCGTAAATGAACAGGGGGTTGTAGGTGCCCGCGGGGTCCTCGGCTACCGAAAGCGCCGCCGCGCCGACAAACTCGTTGTTCTTGCCTATGACGAAATTTTCGAACGTGTACTTGGGGTCGAGGTTCGAAGAAGAGGAGTAATCTTCCTCGTCGGGCGCGTTGTAGGCGTACCCGTCGCTTCCTTCGACTTTAAGGCGGAAATCGGTAAGCCCGACGTTCGCTTTGACTATGGCTTCGCGCATTTTGCCCGCAAGCGTACCCGTGATGTACCTTGCGAAAATTTCCGTAGGGGTTTCGAGTACGATGAACCTTCCGTCTATATCAACGGGTACGAGCTTTTCTATATAAGTCGTATAGATGATATGCGTGACGAGTTCCTGCATTTTTTCCTTTATGGGATTGTATATGAAATCGAAATTCCCTTTTTCTGCCATAATCGCGCTTATAATCCTTTGAGTTTTTTTAAAAAGTTTGGTATAATTATAATACAACTTACGTTTAAAATAAAGTGTTTTTTCAGATAAATGCGGATAAAAAAATTAAATTTGAAAAATTTCAGAAATTACATCGACGAGAGCATTGATTTCAGCGACGGGCTGAACGTGCTTTTCGGCAGAAACGCGCAGGGCAAAACCAATTGCGCGGAAGCCGTGTTTTACCTTTGCACGGGCTCTTCGCCGAGGTGCAGGAGGGATAAACAGCTTATCCGCCACGGCGAAAGCTTTGCCGAAATTTCCGCCGTCGCCGAGGGGCTTTACGGCGACATAACGGTCAGCGCGCGCATAAGCGAAAACTCACGCGAAATAAAGATAAACGGCAACAAAATAACGCGCAACGCCGACATACTCGGCAACCTTTTCAGCGTGTTCTTTTCCCCGCACGAACTCAGGCTTATTCAGGACGGGCCCGACGAAAGACGCAGGTTTTTAAACGTGTCCATATCCCAGCTTTCAAAGCCGTACTATGTCGCGCTTACGCGTTACAACAAAATTTTGGAACAGCGCAACAACCTGTTGAAGAACAGGGACGGCGCGCTCGTTTACGACACTCTGCCCGTGTGGGACGAACAGCTTTGTAAATACGCGGGCATAATCGCGTGCAAGCGCGCGGAGTTTACGGGCATGCTTTCGCCCGTGTCGGCGGATATCCATTCCGAACTGACCGACGGCGCGGAAACGCTTGAAATTTCTTTCGGCAGGGAATACGCGGGCACGGAAAAAGAGCTTGCCGATAAATTTTACGCCGAGCTCTCGGCTAATTACGACAGGGACATAAGGCTGGGCTATACGGCTTCCGGCCCCCACCGCGACGACCTCGATATACTTATAAACGGGACGGATGCAAAGACGTTCGCTTCGCAGGGGCAGACGAGGACGGCGGCGCTGTCGGTAAAACTCGCCGAGGTCGAAATTTTCAAAAAGACTTCGGGCGAATACCCCGTGCTTATCCTCGACGACGTTATGAGCGAGCTGGACCTGCCCCGCAGAAAAAAGCTTGCCGGGCGCACGGGCGGGTTACAGACAATACTAACGTGCACGCACGCGGAGCGCGTTCTCTACGGCAGGACCGTCAACAAAATCCGTATAGAAGGGGGAAAGATAAAAAGCTGATGCCTGCCGACTTACACGTTCACTCATACTATTCCGACGGGCTGTTATCGCCCGAAGAAATCGTCCTTTCGGCAAAAGCCAACGGCGTGGGACTGATTTCCGTAACCGACCACGACTGCGCGCTCGGCTTTGACGAAGTGTATAAAAGCTGTGCGCGTCTGGGTATAAAAACGGTGCGGGGCATAGAAATTTCCGCGTACGAGGGCGACCTTAAAATCCATATGCTCGGCTATAATTTCAACGCCGAAAATCCCGTTTTCCGTGCGTTCTCGAAAAGGCTTTACGACGGTTCAATCGCGCGTGCTGAGGATATAATTTCAAAGCTAAACAAAAACGGAGTGGGAATATCCGTCGGCGAAGTGTATGACTGCCGTAAAACAGCGTCCTCGCCCGTGCACGTTATGCACATTGCCCGCGCCTGCGCGAAGAAGGGATACTGCGGGGGGAACGCGTTTACTTTCTTTTCAAAATATCTCGCTTTCGGCAGGTGCGCGTATTCGGGAATAAACCGCCCTTCGCCTGAGGAGGCGATTTGCGCGGTCAACGCCTGCGGAGGCTTTGCAAGCCTTGCGCACCCCGGCAGGATAGAGATGGGAAGGGAAGAGCTGTACGCTCTCATATCTAAGCTATGCGGATGCGGACTCGGCGGGATAGAAGCCGTTTATCCTGCACATACTGTAAACGAAACGGCATACTATAAGGAGATTGCAAGGACGTTCTCTCTCGCGGTGACGGGCGGTTCGGACACGCATATTGCGGGGGGAAACAGAAAAATCGGCTCGCCGTATTTCGAGCCCGACGCAGTCCTTGCGCAAAAGTTAAGCATTTGAAACGCAAATTTATCATAAAGCTGAATTTACTTATATTAGTGCCCGCTTTAACGGCGGGCTTGTTTTTTACCTGCGGTTTTTTCTTTAAAGTGCCCGCGGGCGTCACCGTCGACGGAGTGGACGTCGGCGGGCTTTCGGTGCGCTCGGCTGTTACGGCGGTGCGCGAAAATACGATAAAAAACCTCAAAAGCAAAAAGCTTTGCGTTAACGGGAAAAGGCGTTACGTTTTCGCCTATCCCGAAATAAATTTCAAGGACAACGCGCGCGAGGTCGTCGCTTCTTCGAAAAAAGGCGGAACGTACTCGACGGAGGTAAGCTATTATCTGAACGGGCTGGACGAAATTGCCACGTATATATGCGCCGACGAAAGCTGTGCGCCCGTCGAGCCGTATGCGGTATTCAATTCCTACGGCGAACCTTTCACGTATTTCGAGGGGAGCGACGGCGCGGAGGCGGACAGGGAAAAGCTGGTTTCGGACATCAAAAATTCGCTTGAAAACGGTTTCGGCGAAGTATATGCGCGGGTCAATGTGTTAAAGCGCACCAAAACGATGGACGAAGTGCGCGCGGACACTAAGCTTTTAACTTCGTTCACGACTTATTTCGACGGTTCGAATTATCCGCGTTCGCACAATATCCGCCTTGCGTCGGGCAAGATAAACGGCAGGATTATCCGCGACGGCGAGGAGTTTTCGTTCAATAATACTGTGGGGGTAAGGAGCGAAGCGCGCGGTTTCAAGACGGCGAAGATAATAGAGAACGGCGAGTTCGTCGAGGGCGTCGGCGGGGGCGTTTGCCAGGTAAGCACAACGCTTTACAACGCGGTCGTCCGCGCGGGCTGTTATGTCACCGAGTATCATCCGCACTCGCTTGCGGTCGGCTATGTTCCGCCCTCGTTCGACGCTATGGTCAGCGGTACGTACTGCGATTTGAAATTCAAAAACGCGACGTGCGCTACGCTGTTCGTTCGCGCATATACCGGGGATAATTTCGTAAAATTCTCCGTGTACGGCAGGGGGGACGGCGCTAAGTACGAGATGATGTCGCGCGTCACGGCGAGCATTCCCGCCGAAGAGGAAATTACCGACGACCCGTCCAAGGCGCGTAAGGGCAAGGACGGAACCAAGAGCGAAGCTTACCTTACCGTCACAAAAGACGGCAGAAAGCGCACGGTGCTTTTAAGGCGCGACAGTTACTCGCCCGTAAAACACGTGGTATGCGAAGAGGTCGGAGAAGACCAAAACGGAGAGCAAAGCGGGGATTAAATTACCCGCTTTATTTGATTGTTTTTTTTTAATATCTGTGATATAATTGACAAAGTTGATTTTACGGAGAAAGTATGATTAAAATAATTCTGGACGCAATGGGCGGGGACAACGCGCCTTACGCAACCGTCGCAGGCGCGGTAACCGCGCTCGGCAGGGATAAGGAACTTTATCTCGTTTTAACGGGCAGGCGCGGAGAAATAGAAGCCGAGCTCGCAAAATACAAATACGACAAAACCCGTCTTGAAATCGTCGACTGCCCCGACGTCATAGGTATGAACGACGTTCCCACCGAGGCGGTCAAACGCAGACAGTCGTCGCTGGTTGCCGGGTACTGGATGCTTAAAAAAGAGGACGATATCTGCGCGCTGGTTACCGCGGGTTCGACGGGCGCCGCCATCGTCGGCGGTCAGCTTATTCTGGGCAGGATAAGGGGAATAAAGCGCCCCGCGCTCTGTCCCGCTATTCCCAATTCGAGGGGAGGGGTAACCCTTCTCGTCGACTGCGGAGCAAACGCCGAGTGCAAGAGCATAATGCTCTGCCAGTTCGCCCTTCTCGGCACGGCTTACGCCAAGTCGGGGTTCGGCATAAAAAATCCCAAAGTGGGGCTTTTGAACAACGGCACGGAAGAGCACAAGGGCGACCCTTTAAGGCAGGAAACTTATAAACTTCTGTCCGAAACGAAGGGTATAGATTTTATCGGAAATATCGAAGGCAGAGACATAATGCTGGGCGAATGCGACGTTGCCGTCGCCGACGGCTTCTCGGGCAACGTTGCGCTTAAATCCATGGAAGGTTGCGGTAAGCTTGTTCTGGGCGTTTTAAAAAGCGAAATAAAATCTTCGCTGTCGGCAAAGATAGGCTATCTGTTTATGCGCAAAGCGTTGAAGCGTATGCGTGTAAAACTCGACTTCGACAAGTACGGGGGCGCGCTTTTGCTGGGTCTTAAAAAACCCGTCGTAAAGAGTCACGGCTCGTCGAAACCGGAATCGATTGCAAACTCAATCGCCAACGCGTCGGCGATTTACCGCGGTAATCTTATTCCTTCTGTCGAAAAACTTCTTGAAGGAGCAGACCTCGATTCGCTCGAAGCAAACAGGAATGATGATTGAAAAAGCCGAAAAGGCGATAGGTTACACGTTTAAAGACAAAAGCCTTTTAAAGCGCGCGCTGACGTTGGCTTCGGCTTCGGACGACAACAACCAGCTTCTCGAATTTTTCGGCGACGCCATACTCGAATTTATCGTTTCGGAAAAAATTTTCTCCGAAGGCGGTACCGAGGGCGAGCTGACCGAAAGGCGAAAGACGATAGTCGCCGACACCGCGCTCGCGCCCGTTTCGCAAAGGCTGGGGCTGGATAAACTGCTTATCCGCGGTAAGAACGATACCGCCAACAAAAAGGCGGTGCCCTCGGCATATGAGGCGGTTACCGCGGCGATATACCTCGACGGAGGTCTGGACGAAGCTAAAAAATTCGTTTTGGGAACACTCGATTTTTCGGGCAGAGTACAGGCGGTCGTCAATTATAAAGGCAGGTTGCAGGAAATATTGCAGTCGCAGGGCAGACCCGTGCCCGAGTATTCGAGGAAGGATATAGGCACGGAAGCAAACCACAGATTTATCGCCTCCGTCAAAGCGTTCGGCAAAGAGTTTACGGGCGAAGCCGACGTTGCCAAAGACGCCGAACAGCTCGCCGCAAAATACGCGTGCGAGCATTACGAAAAAAAGTAAACGTTACGTAGGGCGGCACGCCCTTAAATCACGCAATTTTCAGGCGTCGGTTAATGCCTGAAAATCAGCGAGGAGTTTTATGAACAATTTTAAACAGATACAACTTGTAGGTTTCAAATCGTTTGCGGATAAAACGACGATACCCCTCGGCGAAGGCGTTACCTGTATCGTCGGACCCAACGGGTGCGGAAAGTCCAACGTCGCCGATTCCATACGCTGGGTTCTCGGCGAACAGTCGGCTAAGATGATGCGCGGTTCGCAGATGATGGACGTCATCTTCGGCGGAACGGAAGCGCGCCGTCAGATGTCGTTTTGCGAAGTTACGCTTACGTTCAACAACACCAACCGTATTTTCGATATCGATTGCGACGAAGTGGAAATGACCCGCCGTCTTTACAGAAGCGGTGACAGCGAATACCTTCTGAACAAACAGCCTTCGCGTATGAAGGTTTTGACGGGGCTTCTGCACGGCGCGGGCGCCGCCAAGGAAGGCTACTCGATTATAGGTCAAGGCAGAATAGAGCAGATTATGAACGCCAAGCCCGAGGACAGGCGTTCCATTTTCGAGGAAGCGACGGGCATAGTCGTTTTCAAGGACAGAAAAACAGAAGCCGAGCGCAAGCTGGGCGCGTCGAAGGACAACCTGTACGTGTTTATGCAGAGAATGCAGGAAGTCGAAAGGCAGATAGGCCCTCTTAAAAAGGCGTCGGAAAACGCGCTTAAATTCAGGGAGCTGTACGCCGCTCTCCGCCACCACGAAATGAACCTGTACATAAGCCGTCACGACAGCGCGGAAGGCGAAAGGGAAGCGATAAACGTCAAGGCTTTCGAAGTCGCGCAAAAGATTGCCGAGGTCACGGCGCGTTCGGAAAAACTTCTTTCCGAGTATCAGACCAGGCGCGACGAGATTGCGCAGGCAGACGTACAGTTACAGGATTTGAACGAACGCCTGAGAAGGTACGAGGTCGGCATAGAACACAGAAGCGGTGAATCCAAACTGTTTACCGAAAAGGCGCGCTCGGTCAAAGCAAAGCTTGCTTCCGCGCAGGAGGACATAGCTTATTCGACCAAGCGTATCGACGAAATAGATAAAGACATAAAGCGAAGCGAAGCGTACGCTTCGAGGAACAGGGAGAGGATAGAAGCCCTGCGCGCTTCCGCGGACAAGTTCCGCGCGGAGATAGAGGAGCTTTCTTCGAGAATAGCCGACTACGAATATATGACGGGCGAGCACAGGAAGAAGGTTCTCGATACCTTCAAGGACCTTTCGGATATGCGCCAGAATATGGGCTCGCTCTCGGCGCAGAAGGATTTGCTTAAAGAACGTCTTTCCGAAATACGCGCCGAAATGGAAAAGATTCACGCACGGCGCGACGGATTGAAGGGCGAGTACGACGAGTGCATTTCGCGCAGTAAATACCTCAACGGTTTCCTCGGCAACGAAAACGAGCTTTTGGAACAGGCGGAAAAGAGAACAGCGGAAGCCGAAGAAAAGATACAGCAGTTAGTACGGCAGATATACGATACGCAGGCGCAGATTGTCAGCCTTAACGACAGCCTTAACACCAACCGCGCGCTCCGCGACAGGTTCGACGGATACATTTATTCGGTCAAAAAACTTCTCGGCGAGGCGAGGGGCGATTTGGTTCTTTCCGAGAAAATCGAGGGGCTTATAGCCGATATCGTGCGTTGCGACGGCGAGTACGAAGTCGCGATAGAAACGGCTTTCGGCGGAGCGATGCAGAACGTGATAACGCGCACCCGCGACGACGCGAGATATTTAATCGAATATCTTAAACGTACGCGCGGGGGTCAGGTAACTTTCCTGCCCATAGACGCGCTCCGTCCGAGGATTGAAAGCGATTCCATAAAATCCGCCGTCCGCGATACGGGCGCGATAGGTTTTGCGGTCAACCTCGTCAAATTCGACAGAAAGTTCGAAAACGTAATACACAACCTTTTGGGCAATACCCTTATCGTAGACAATATACAGAACGCGACGCAGATAGCGCGCAGATACCCCCGCGCGTTCAAAATAGTCACCCTCGACGGCGACGTGATTTCGACCACGGGTTCGATGACGGGCGGTTCGCGCCGTGAAATCGCGGGCAACCTTCTTGCCAACGAAAGGCGCATTAAAGAGATAGAGGACAATATTTCAGAAAAGAAAACTTTCCTGTCCCGTGCGGACGCGAAGAGGAAAGAGCTTGACGAACGTAAAACGCAGGTCAACGGCGAATATCAGGCGCTCGTCAAAAAATTGCAGGAAGCCAAGCTGGAACTTGCGGCGGTAACCGAAAAGCAGTCGTCCCTTTTAAAAAGCGTAACGAACGCGGAAAGCGAGTACGGCGCTTACGGTCAGTCGCTTAAAGCGCTCGAAGACAGGCTGATGAGTCTTGACAGCGAATACAGCGGAGTTTCCAAGGGCGCAAGCGATTTGTCGGCGCAGTCCGACAAGGCGTCATCGGCAATCGACGATATGAGCGCGGAATACGACAGACTGACCGCCGAGCGTACGGAAAAGACCGAAAAACTCAACGATATGCTCGTTGAAACGGCTTCGCTGGAAAGCGCGCTCAAATCGGGCGCAGATAACGTCGTAAGGCTGAACGGCGAGCGCGAAACGCTTACCGTCCGCCTTGAAAAGACAAAGGCGAGCATACCTCAGATTGAAGAGGAAATGAAGACGTTCACGCGTCAGGCTCAGCAGGCGGCGCTTTCCAAGGAAGAACAGGAAGTCGTCGCGGACCTCACAAGACAGGTCAACGAAATCCACGCAAAAAAGGAAGAGCTGAACAAGCGTATTATTCAGTTCGACGTGGAAAGGCTTAACGCCTATAAGGAAAAGGAAGAACTCACAAAACAGCAGAGTATGTACGCGCTCGCGCTCCAAAAGATAGACAGCGACCTCGAATATTTGCAGACGCGCATTTCCGAGGAGTATAACGAGGATTACGAAGGCTGTTTGAAGTATAAGGAAGAAGGCTACAACACGGCGGAATCCGCGCAGACGATAGCCAACTTAAAAAGGTCGATAACCGTCCTCGGACCCGTAAACCATAACGCGGTCGAGGAATACGACGAGCTTTCCGCCCGTTACGAAAAGATGACGGCGGAAAAAGAGGACCTTGAAAAAGCCATACAGGACCTTACCGTCGCGCTTGACGATATCCGCGCGGAAATGCTTAGGATTTTCAACGAAGGTTTCAATATAATCTGCGAAAACTTCAAGCGCACGTTCAAAGAACTTTTCGGCGGAGGCAAGGCGGAGCTTCAACTCGATTACACGGACTGCGACGACCCTTTGAACGCGGGTATAGAAATAGTCGCGTGCCCTCCCGGCAAAAAACTGACCAAAATTTCACTGCTGTCGGGCGGCGAGCGCGCGCTTACGGCTATTGCTATTCTGTTTGCTATTATAGGAATGCGTCCCATGCCTTTCTGCGTACTCGACGAAATCGAGGCCGCGCTTGACGAAGCGAACGTAGCCCGCTATGCCAAGTATCTTAAAAAGTTTTCAAGCCAGACGCAGTTTATAGTAATCACGCACAGAAAGCCCACTATGGAAAACGCAGATATACTTTTCGGCGTAACTATGGAAGAAAAGGGAGTTTCGAAAATAGTATCGGTAAAACTGTCCGAGGTTGAAAGCAAACTCGGCGGAGATACTATATCGTAGGGGATATAATGGGAATATTTTCAAAATTAAAAAACGCGCTGAAAAAGACGCGCGACGGGCTTGCCGGCGCGCTTTCAAATCTGTTTTCGAAAAACAAGCTGGGCGACGAATTTTACGACGAGCTTGAAGAAATACTTATAAGTTCGGACATATCCGTCACTACGGCGGAAGAGATTGTCGACGAGCTCAGGCAACAGGCTAAAAAAGATAAACTTAAAGACAGGGAATTCGTCACGGGGCTTTTGAAAGATATTTTAGAGGAAAAGCTTACCGAAGCGGACGAGCTTGAAATAGAGTATCCGGCCGTGATAATGCTTGTCGGCGTTAACGGAGTCGGAAAAACGACTACGGTCGGCAAGCTTGCCAATTATTTCATTTCACGCAAAAAGAGCGTTACGGTAGCGGCGGCGGACACGTTCCGCGCCGCCGCCGCCGACCAGCTTACGGTATGGGCGGACAGGGCGAAAGTGAGGATAGTTAAGCACGAAGAGGGTAGCGACCCCTCCGCGGTGGTATTCGACGCGCTGACCTCCGCCAAAGCCAAGGGCACCGACGTTGTAATAATCGACACGGCGGGCAGGCTTCACGTAAAGGCGAATTTAATGGAGGAGCTTAAAAAGATGTCGCGCGTTGTAGAGCGCGAATATCCTTCGGCGAATTTTTATAAGCTGTTAATTCTCGACGCGACGACGGGCGGAAACGCGATAAACCAGGCGGACGTATTCGACGAAGCCGTCGAGCTTGACGGCATAGTATTGACAAAGCTTGACAGCTCGGCAAAGGGCGGTTTCGTTATTTCGCTTTGCAGCGAACTGGGCATACCCGTCGCTTTCGCGGGTACGGGCGAAAAGCTCGAAGATATGGAGCCGTTCTCCGCCGAGGACTTTGTAGAAGCACTATTTTAAGCAAAAAGCCTTCCCATTTATAAGGACCGCATAAAAGCCTTCCCCCTTTGAAGGGGGAAGGTGTCAACGGAGTTGACGGATGAGGGATAAGTATGAAATTACGAACCTCATCACCCGCTTAACGCGGGAGCTTCCCCTTTGACGCAAGGGGAAGCCTGAAAATAAGGAACCAGCCTTCCCTCTTGAAAGGGGGAAGGTGTCAACGAAGTTGACGGATGAGGGATAATAATTGAAATGAGGACGAACCTCATCACCCGCTTAACGCGGGAGCTTCCCCTTTGACGCAAGGGGAAGCCTGTAATAAAGTAACCCGCAGGGTGTGCGCCCCGCGGGTTTTTATCGGAATTTTTATTATTTCTCTAATAAAGTTAAGATAGCTGTTTTCTTTTGTTCGTCCTTTACATTTTTAAGAAGCATTATTATTTCACGGTCATTTTGATATTCGTTTATATCATAATAAAAAAATTCTTCCGCGGTAGTATTACAAGCTTTTAAGATTTCCATAAACGTGTCAAAAGTAGGAGCAAAATTTTTATTCTGCTCTAACATATGAATGTATCCTTCGTTTTTGCCTATCAGCAAGGACAATTTTCTTGCCGATAGATGAGCGCGGTTTCTAATGTAGGATATGCGTTCGATTAATACTTTTAAATCCATATTTTTATACCAATTAAATTATAATATAAAAAACAATTTGAACCATTATATAAACTAAGCCAAATTCATATAAAAAAAGATATAATATCGTAATATATATCATATTGTTGACAATTATTATAATAATTAATATAATATGTATGATAAAAGGAAAACAATATGAAATATTTGACTAAGGAATGGCATATTCAAAGCGAACTTGCGTCGATTCACTGTTTTACGGGGTTCGGTTCATATGTAAAGCATTGCAATGACGACGTTTTTAAATTAATTTATGCGAGAGAATTGAGAAGGCGCGAGGCTAAGCTTCGTATGTATTATGATACAGACGCGGAAACGGCAAAGCTTTGGGTAGATACCGACTTTAATTTCCGTTTAAAGATATATATGCTTTTACCGCAAAAAATTCTCGACAAAGTTACCGATATTCGTTTATTGGCTTTGGGATACGCAACAAAAAAAGTTGACAGACTGTTAAGGCGCTACGGTAAAAAATTAAGAAAGACAAGCGGCTGCGAAAAATTGTTTCGTTGGGTATACGGACAAAATGAAAAATATTGCGATTATTCCATATTATTCGATAAGCTTGTCGGTATTGAAGAGCAAGACGGGGATATAACTCTCGAATTTGAATGGGGACATAAAATATTTATTAAAAACGCGCGTGTGACGGAAACCGAACGGTGCGAGTTCGGGAACGGCAGGCGGAATTTTGTATGTGCGGCGGAGCTGTACGAAAACGAAATACATTTCCTTATGCACAGCGATACGGGCGATTGCGATAGTAAGCTTTGGTATCTGACGATTGGCGGTGAAAAAATAGAGTATATAGAAGCGAAAGTCAGTAAATTCGAAAGATTATTTCCTGAATTTTTCAACAACTGAAAAGCGGACGGCGATAAAATCGCCGTCCGCCCTTTCGTTACAGGTCGTCCACATCCTGAACAGGCATACCGCCGTCAATGGGAGTGCCCGTGTAACTTCCGTTCGGGTCGTAACAGTCCTTGAACTTATTTACAGTTCTTCGTGTTTTTTTCACTGCACTTACCGTTCTTCTTGCTTCCGCAGTTCTTTTCGGTGCAATCCTTCTTAGTCTGCTTGCTGTCGTTAGTTTTTCTCATATTTTCTCCTTTTCGAAGGGGATATGCAATTCAACATAACCCTGACTCGATTGGCAAAGGGGACAAACGTCCCACGCCTTTGTAGAAGTGTGCATATAACCGCATTCGCTGCATATATAGAGTATAGGCGTTTCGTTCTCAAACAGTTTACCGTTTACGAAAGCTTCGTGCAGGTATCTGAATATCATTTCGTGCCTGACCTCTACCTGGGCAACAAGTCTGAAAAGAGCGGCTATGCTCTTAAATCCTTCCTGTTCGGCATCTTTCTGGAAAGCCGGATATATTACGGTGTGTTCCTCGTGCTCGTCGTCGGCCGCAAGCGCAAGACCTTCGCCCAAATCACCGCTGTGAAAGGGGTAACCCGCGTCAAGCTCGATATTGTCGAGTTTACAGCCGTTTTTCGAGAGTTCTTCGAAAAACCTTCTCGCATGTTCGGTTTCGTTCTTTGCAAGAGTTTTTATCGTGTTGGCAAGCGTAACATAACCCTGTTCGGTTGCCGTACGCGCTATAAGCTGGTATCTCATACCCGCCTGACTCTCGCCCGCAAAGCTTCTTGCCAGATTTTTGTAAGTCTTAGTTTGGTCAAATTGCATATCTTTCCTCCGTCAAGATTATTGTGCGGAGTTTTTTTGAATTTATTCACACAGTGAAAGTTTTATGATTTTTGAAACAGGGAGTACGGAATTTGTTTACATACCCGCCTTTTCTATGTTAATATAATGCCGTTGCAAAATAAGTATTGGAGAAAAGAATGTTAAAACTCTACAAAAAACTTAGACCCGTCGACTGGGTGCTTCTTGCGGTTTTAATGGGGCTTACCGTTTTGCAGGTTTCCTGCACGATGACGCTTGTAGATTACATACGTAAAATAATCGAATCGATAACGTTTTTGAATTACCACAACAATCCCGCGCTTTTGGGCGAGGAATTTTTACAGGCGGTGAATAATTACGGGTGGGAAAAGCTTCCCGATATATTTGCCCAGCACGTTCCCGCGGAACAGCTTGAAATGCTGAAAAACATTGCGGGCGCGACGGCGGGCGATATATGGTACAACGGCGGTATGATGCTTGCGGTAGCAGGCGCAAGCGCGGCCGCGCAGATGCTTGTCGGCTTAATCGCGTCTTACGTTTCCGCCAGCCTTTCGGAAAGGCTCCGTTCCTGCATTTACACCAAAATAGACGGCTTTTCCGTCGCCGAGCGCGACAGATTTTCCACGCCTTCTTTAATCACGCGCACAACCAACGACGTACAGCAGGTGCAGATGGCGAATATCCTTATGCTGAGAATGGCGGTCGCCGCGCCCATAACGGCGGTGTGGGCTATCGTCAAAATCCAGTCGACCAGCGTCCAGTTGACGCTTGCGACTGTATTCGCCGTGCTCGCGCTCGTCGTTTTTTTGGCGGTGCTTATGATTTTCGTACTGCCCAAATTCAAAATAATGCAAAAGCTTTTGGATAAGCTTAACGGCATTTCCCGCGAAAATCTTACGGGCATACGCGTTATCCGCGCTTACAACGCCGAAGATTACCAGATTGAAAAATTCGAAAAAGCCAACACCGATATAACCAAGACCCAGCTGTTCGCAGGCAGACTTATGTCGCTTATGAGTCCCGTGATGATGCTGATAATGAACGGCGTCGCGCTTGCCATATACTGGCTGGGCGCTTCGCTCATAAACAGCGGGGTCACCGATTACGCGACCGTTGCGGCGTTTATGCAGTTGGCTTCGCAGATAATTATGGCGTTTATGATGCTTATGATGATGTTCGTGCTTCTGCCCAGGGCGCAGGTTTCGGCAAACCGAATAAACGAAGTTCTCGACACCCCGCTGTCTGTGACCGACCCCGAAACAGAGGAAGAGCTTAAAGAACACGGCACCGTCGAGTTTAAAAACGTTTCGTTCGGTTATCCCGACTCCGAAGAGCCCGTAATACATAATATAAGTTTCCGAGCCGAAAAGGGGCAGACCGTCGCGTTTATAGGCAGTACGGGAAGCGGTAAATCCACGCTCATAAATCTCGTACCACGCTTTTTCGACGTTACGGAAGGGCAAGTGCTTGTGGACGGAGTGGACGTAAGAAATTTGAAACAGCATACGCTCCGCTCGGTCATAGGCTACGTTCCGCAAAAGGGCGTGCTGTTTTCGGGCACGGTCAAAAGCAATATTTCGTTCGGCAATCCGGATATTTCCGACGAGCTCATTAAAAAATCGGCGGTCATCGCCGAAGCCGATACGTTCATAAGCGAAATGGAAAACGGTTACGACAGCGAAATTTCGCAGGGCGGTAAAAACGTTTCCGGCGGACAGAAACAGCGTATTTCCATAGCGCGCGCCGTCGCCGTGCAACCCGAGATATTCATTTTCGACGATTCTTTCTCGGCGCTGGACTATGCGACCGATAAAAAGGTAAGGCAGAATTTGAAAGAGAACGTCGGCGAAGCGACAAAACTGATTGTCGCGCAAAGGATAGGCACGATTATGGACGCGGACAAAATAATCGTGCTCGACAGCGGAAAAGCCGTCGGCGAAGGCACGCACGGCGAACTTCTGGAAAACTGCGCAGTATACCGCGAAATTGCGCTTTCACAGCTTTCGAAGGAGGAACTCGGCTTATGATGCACGGCGGAATGAACCCGGGCAAGGGCGAAAAGGGCAGTGTAAAACAGCTTGTAAAATCGCTTAAACCTTTCAAATTTCAGATAGCTTTCTGTTTCCTTTTCATAGCGCTTTCCACGGTGCTTTCGGTATATGCCCCGCAGTGGCTTTCCACGCTGACCGACGAGATTGTCGAAGGCGCGGCGACGATGTCGATAGATATGAAAAAGATTGCCGAAATTGCAATCGTACTCATAGTTTTCTACGCAAGCAACTCTATTTTCAACTATCTTGCAAACTTTATAATGACTACCGTCACGCATAAATACACGCACGGTATAAGAAGCAGTATCGCGCGCAAAATGAACCGCGTGCCCCTCGGCTATTTCGACAGCCGTCTTTACGGCGACACGCTTTCGGTTGTGACGAACGACGTCGATACCCTCGGCCAGTCTATGGACCAGGCGGTTTCAATGATGTTCTCGTCCGTGTGTATGCTTACGGGCGTGCTCGTCGCAATGTTCGTTACGGCATGGCAGATGGCGCTTACTGTGCTTCTCATCATACCCCTGATGCTGATAATGCTTATGCTTCTCAATATGCTGGCTATGCCCCAGTTCAGGAAAAACCAGCAGACGCTGGGCGAAATGAACGGAAAGGTGGAAGAGAATTATACGGGGCACAACGTCATAAAAGCCTTCAATGCCGGCGGAAGAATGACCGCGGACTTTGAAAAGAGCAACGTCAAAATGAAAAAGGGAGTATTCAAAGGTCAGTCGATAGCGGGGCTTATGATGCCGGCAATGACGTTTATTTCGTACTTTGCATACGCTTCGGTCTGCGTTGTGGGCGGGCTTTTAATGAACAGCGGCAGCGGGGTGACTTTCGGAACGATAACCGCGTTCCTCGTATACGTAAACCTTTTCCAAAGCCCTATGTCCCAGCTTGCGCAGGCGCTTAACAATTTGCAGATGGCGTCGGCGGCCTCTACGCGCATATACGATTTCCTCGAACAGGACGAACTTTCCGACGAGAGCGGTAAAAAACGGCTTCTTCTGACCGAAGGCAATAAGATAAAGGGCGACGTAGAGTTCAAGCACGTTAAATTCGGCTATTCTCCCGATAAAATAATAATCCCCGACTTCTCAGCGAAGATAAGCGCGGGTATGAAAGTCGCGATTGTAGGACCTACGGGCGCGGGCAAAACAACGCTTGTAAACCTGCTTATGCGCTTTTACGAAATAGACGGTGGGGACATAACCGTCGACGGCGTTTCGATAAAGGATATGCCCCGTTCGGAAATACACGATATTTTCGGTATGGTGCTTCAAGATACCTGGATGTTCGAAGGCACTGTAAGGGAAAACCTTCTGTTTTCCAAAAACGACGTTACGGACGCGCAGCTTGAAAAGATAATGAAGGAAGCGGGCATTTCGCATTACGTGCATACCCTGCCCGGGGGACTTGATTTCTTTATGGACAGCGAAACCAACGTTTCGGGCGGGCAGAAACAGCTTATGACTATTGCCCGCGCGATGGCTGAAAATTCGCCCCTTCTGATACTTGACGAGGCGACTTCAAACGTCGATACCAGAACGGAAGAAATAATACAGACGGCAATGGACAGACTTACGCAGGGCAGAACGAGCTTTGTCATCGCGCACAGGCTTTCGACGATAAAGAACGCCGACCTGATACTCGTAATGCGCGACGGCGACATCGTAGAGCAGGGCAGTCACGACGTGCTGATTGAAAAGGGAGGCTTCTACGCCAATCTCTACAACTCGCAGTTTGCGGGAGAATAATAAAGGGTTTTCAATTAAAACGCGCCCCTTACCGTAATTCCCATAAATTAGGCGCGGCGTTAAGCCGCGCCTTTTGCTTGTGTTTAGAACGGAATATTCGTCTTAGGGCTTCTCCTGCGTTTGCGAAATCTTTGCCGCAGAAGCTTCGGTTGATAAATTGTCAACTGATTGCAACAAAATAATTTAAAAAAATTTTATGCGGATAAGCAAAACGGCGAAATATAGTCTAACTATGCTTTAACGGCAAATTTTTAGAAAGAAAAACGGAATAATCACAATCAAATAACAGCACGAACAGGCCGTCGCAAGGACAGCCCGGAAGTGCTGTTATTTTTATATATTAAACTGCGTTTTTTAATTCTAATTCCTTTTCGTTCGGGGATAACCAACGCCGTTTATCGTCAGCAGAACGCAAGACACAAGTCGGAATATCGTTCGAGCGTTTAAGATATACGGACATTTGCTTTTGTAAATCGTCAAACGAATAGTAATGCAAATATCTATAAAATCGCTCGTTGTCGTTTCGGTGCGAACGTTCAACTTTTCCGTTATGGCGTGGAGTTCGGGGACGTATCAATTTATGTACTATTCTAAAATGCAAACACAGTCTATCGAATAAATGTATCCTACCGTCTTTCGTCTTTTCGTTTCGGAACGTAAACTCTTGACCGTTGTCAGTCTGTATAATTTTAGGACGATAACCGAAGAACTCAAACGCACGAAGTACAAAATCAACCGTGCTATTTTGGCTTTGCTCCTGATATGCACGTATATATCGTTTACGGCTTGCTTCGTCTATAACCGTGTATTGATAATATCGTTCACAAGCCCCGTTTCCCGTATAACAAGATAAAGGAACGT
>CANOUP010000014.1 GCA_947570625.1 uncultured Clostridia bacterium
TATTCTCGCAATCCGATATCGTTGTTGTATATGTACCATAGCTGGACGGTCTCGTGCTTTCAATCATTCCAGCGATTCCGCCTACGTAAGATGCACCTGTAACCGCACCATTGTTAGTGTTGGCATCGATTTCCAATGATCCGTTTATAGTAATATAGCCCACAACGCCACCGACTTTTTCATTGGAAGTTACGCTTGCATTGTTGACATTGTTGTAAAGGTTCGTATTAGAATAACCTGCAATACCCCCCACACAGGAAGCGTATTCGCAGTTTATCGTTCCGTCGACTTCACACCCTTTAATTGTGCCTGAGTTTTTACCAGCAATAGCACCAACATTATTGCCGCTACCGGAACCGGTAATATCAACATCTTCTAATTTAAGATTACTAACTGTACCTTTCAGCTCGGAAAATAATCCTACATTATCAGCGGATTTTACCTTGAGCGATAAATTCTTTATGCTATGACCGCCACCTGTTAATACACCCGTAAATCCGTCTATCGGAGTCCAGTTATTTTCAGAAGAAAGGTCAATATCTGCACCGAGTACATAACTCTTGCTTGTATTTGCGATTGCTTTCAAATCTTCAACCGTATTAATCATATTACCTTTTACGGTAATTTCTACAATGTTTGAAGTCAGCAAGCCGCTCGTTGAGTTTGTTGCTTGAATTTTAACCGTTCCAGGCAGATTGGCTCTAAAAAATTTGTTGGTATAATTATCGTTTTTATTTAAGTCCTCAAACTCAAACGAACCATCTACGGTATTGTCACCAACTATTTTCCACTCATAGTCTGCGTGCTTCATATCAAAATCGTAAGATTTTGTTATGGTAATTTCGACACGTTCACCCGCCATCATTTCAGTAGGACAGCTTATGGTAAAACTCTTTTCCTTTGAGCTTCCGCCACCGTCACCAAAACAGCCAGTTAATCCCATCAAACCGCAAACCATAGCCGCTACGGCTAACAGGACGATAAGTAGATTCCTTTTTGCTTTTATCATAATGATTCCTCCAAAGAATTTTTAATATTATTTATTGGTACAAAATATTATCTGATGAATAGCCTACAAGCTCATTAGTATTATTCCCGCCAGTTACTTTGGCAAGGTTTTTACTTCCCGTTATTGCACTTACATAAGTGGCTGTTCCTATTAAACCACCTATCTTTTCTCCACTCGCTTTTACATTCCCTTTATTAGTACAACCTATTAACTCTATATACCCATAATAGTAGTTATAATTTCCGTAGCTGACTTTGTACGAGCTTTGGTATCCGTGCGCTTCTCCAAATAAGCCGCCCACGTTTGAAGTTCCTGTAATCTCGCCTTCGTTCACATTGTTTTCTACATTGAACGTTACGTTATTGTAGCTACTCTCTGCACCCAAATATCCCGCGATTCCGCCAACATACGTAGTTCCTGTTATTTTACCTCTATTCGTATTTTCGTTTAGACTTGTACCTTTCGGCATCACCATATATCCAGCTATACCGCCAGTATAAGCACCTTTCGCTGTTATATCTACTGTGTTTTTACAATTCGACGCATCCGAGCATTTGCCTGCAAGACCACCTACGTATGAGCAATTAACGTTACTTTCTGTTATTGTATTTGTTGTTACAATCGTTCCGTTATTCTCACACTCAGCCAACTTTGTACTCGCGCCACAACCTACAATACCGCCAACATACGCTTTGCCTGTTATCGTATTGCTATTTATATAACCATTTATTGTTGCACCGTTAGAAATGTATCCTGCAAGTCCACCCGTATAGTTGCCGCCTGTTATGTTCGCAAGGTTTTCACACGAATAGACCATCAATTCGGACATACTCAAATATCCTACAAGTCCGCCCGTATAGTCACGACCTTCTACTGTTGCTAAATTGCGGTTTGACTCAAAGGACGTTAAGTTGGAGTAAACATATCCTACTAATCCGCCTGTATATTCTGCACCACCCGTTACTTCGCCATTATTGGTACTTCCATTTACACTTTCTGCCCAACCAGCGAGTCCACCTACATATTTACTATTCCCAGTTATCTCGCCATAATTTTCACTATCCGTTATAGATGTACATTTGCCTGCAAGTCCGCCAACATACATACCTGTTCCAGTAATATCTACTTCGTTTTTACACGAATCTACCGTCCCACACGTACCTGCCAATCCGCCGATATATGTATATCCGTCTGTTGTGGCTCTTTTCGCTATTACACTACCACTGTTTTCACAGCTGCTTAGGTTTGCTCCACTACCTACTATTCCGCCCAAATACGCTAATCCAGTTATTGTATTTTCATTTCGAGCACCCGTAATGGTAAGTGTGCCACCGCCGGAATATCCGCCTAAATATCCACCAACATAATTCCCACCGGTTATATCTGCAAGATTTTTACTTTCTGTTATTGCACTTACATAAGTGGCTGTTCCTATTAAACCACCTATCTTTTCCCCACTTGCTTTTACTTCGCCTTCATTAGTACAGCTTATTAACTCTATATTCCCGTAATAGTAATTGTAATTTCCATAGCTGACTTTGTACGAGCTTTGATATCCGTGTGCTTCTCCAAATAAGCCACCCACGTTTGAAGTTCCTGTAATCTCGCCTTCGTTCACATTGTTTTCTACATTGAACGTTACGTTATTGTAGCTACTCTCTGCACCCAAATATCCCGCGATTCCGCCAACATACGTAGTTCCTGTAACCGTGTTCGTATTCGTATTGCCCTTTAGTTCCCCATTGGTCGGTAATACTATGTATCCTGCTATTCCTCCAACGTATTCGGACGCCGTAATATCTGCGTTGCATTTTGAATTTGTTATTATACCTTTATTTTCGACTTTGCCCGCTATTCCGCCAACATACGAAGATGACGGAGCTTCTATCGTTCCTGAAACAGAACAGTTGCTGATTTGCCCATTACTAACCCCTGCCAATATACCTATATTGGTTTGCTTGCTTTTTGTCTTTATCGTCGCATCAACAATGTTCAAATCATATACATTGCCCGTAAGCTTAGCGAACAACCCGATATTATCTGACTTGGCATCAATAATAAAGTTTTTGATTGTATGCCCTGCCCCACTAAAATTACCCGAAAAATCAAATGGAATCCAATTGGCATTCCCCAAATCAATATCGCAAGTCAATTCATAAGATTTAGTTGTACCGGAAATTGCTTTAAACTCTTCTACTGAACTAATCGTATTAGCATAAAAACTGATAGATACAGTGTTACTTTCAGCAACAACTTCTCCATCTTCAATATAGGATAATTTGATAGAAGCAGAACCCGACTTGGAAGCAATAACAAATGTATCCCACCAATTTTTCTTATTATCTAAAGTATGCGAAAATTGAGCATCACAAGAATTTTCGCCAACGAATTCATACTTTATTTTATCTTGCAAAAATGGTGAAAAGCTCGCAGATTTTTCAAGTTTAACAGGCGCGCCCACCTCAGCAGATTCGTCGATAGAAATAGTTATAGTCTTTGTGCCACTCGATCCGTTATCTCCACACGCAACTAATCCTATCAAGCAAAATGCGGAGATAATCAAAGTCAAGATTATTAAAGATAAATGTTTCCTTTTCATATCAAAACCTATTTTTTATTTTTTTGCAACTTTGGTAATCCCCTTTATCGCCAGTCCAAATAGAACCAAGACTCCTGAAAAAATTGCAGACAAAGCAAGGAATCCCGCAATTGTTAACGAAAAAGATGTCATTGCCGTTGTTACTGCTTCTAATGCGGGTAACGACACAAAATACATTATTATATCCGCTATTAAAAGCAACCCTGCGATAAACAAAAAGCCTTTGAATCCGCCCTTAATATCGGCAGTACTTAATTCCATATGGCTTGAAATCATCAAAGCCAAAATCATAAACAGCCACCACAAGACATTACCCATATTTGTGAATTCAAAAATATCAGTCACTATATCCCAAAATAATTGTAAATATCCTGCATAAGTCGATGCTTCCCAAAAGTTTGTAGATAGTAACTCAACAAACTGTATTTCTGCCATCACATCGGTAAATACATCATTAACCATTAAAAACATTAACAGTATCAACAAACCGCTTCCACATAAAATAGGGGCGATACCTATAAAAAAATTCCCTATCTGATGATATAAGTTTTTAGGATTGTATGTATGATTTACATATCCCAATGTTCCATCGGTTGAATTTGGCTGATACAGTTTTATCTCAGTTATCTTGTGTCCGAAAACAACACACATCAAAGCGTGGCTTAATTCGTGTATAGGCGTACCGACTACGCCTGTAGCAAGTAAAATCTTCGTTGCATTATCACCAACAATCTTATAAAATGCTTTACGGCATAGGGCAATAATAAGTCCGAAAACAACTATTACCCCTACCGTAAACACCAACTGATATATAAAGTTAGTAAAAATCTCCATAACTATTAATCGTTATTATAAACAACAGATATTTCAGTTGACTTATTGGAATTGAGTTTATATATGCCATTATCATCAAACTCATTACCAATCACCTGAACTTGAATTTTGTATGTTGCACCAACAGTTGTCATTGTAAACGAATAGGTTATGTACTCATCTGTTTCAGAAATAACGTTATTTCTTTCTATTCCTCCTACAAACAACTTATAGCCCGTTGCTCCTGCTTGCTTCTTAACGGTAACCGTAATGGTATTACCGCTTGTTTCAACTTTGAAAGAATTAGAATTTGTTAAAGCATCCTGACAAACGGGTTGGGTAATTCTTGATACTCTTTGCGTGAACGAGTAGATTTCAGAATTGATAATATCCGATCCGTTACCAACTGCTCTAATACTAACTTCAAATTCGCCCTCAGTAGTAAACGTGGGGGTATAAGAATTAGTTTTTACAACAGACCACGTGGCGTCTTTGCTCAACTTTATTTCGTATCCAGTTGCACCTGCAACTGCATCCCAAGAATAACTATCACCATTTTTAACAAAATTAGAAACCTGCGCTAATTTGGTAAATGTGAACGAGTTGGATTCAGGAGAATCTACCGTTTGCACATTATCTCCAAGTGCAACAACAGATACCGTATAGCTTCCAACACCAAAATTGGTCATAGAATACGAGCTTCCAGTAACACGGACTTCATTTGTCGCTTCACCGGATTTAGTAATCAGTAATTTATATGAATTACAATTGATACTATCAACGGACGAAGGATTCCAAACAAGCATATCCCCACTAACCTTAACAGTCGAAGGGCGATTATACTTGCTTATCGTCTTTGTAGCAGATACATCGGAGTTAATAACGTCCGTGCCATTGCCGATAGCATAGACACTTATCTGAGTTCCGTGTCCTTCGGCAATAGTGCTTGCATATCCCATTAAATCGAACGAAGTAGAATCTGCATTATAAGATTCTGTTCCGAGAATAACTTTGTATGCTGTGGCATCAGGAACAGTTCCCCACGTCAACAATCCGTTGGTTATTATTAAATTCGACGGTGTTACAAGTTTTTTAACAGCTAATGCATTGGAGAAGCCACCTGTTATTACTTCTTCTCCGTTGCCCATAGCCTGAACATATATAGAATGTGTTCCAGCCGCCATATCCGTCAATGTAAATTCCGTTGTAGTAACTTCTGTACGTTTTCCATCAACCGTCAATACATACTTGCTCGTATGATTTACCGAATCCCAATTGATAACATTTCCGTTTATCATCAAATTCTGCGGCGTTGCCAATTTTGTTACATTAAATTCAAGTGGTACTTTGCAATCAAGTATTGCACCGTCGGTCGTAACTGAACCACGCGCAATAATTTGGAAATTCACAACAGACTCTTCAACTTTATTTGTCATTTTGGATAAATCCACAGAAAAAGTTGAACCATTAGTAATAGTCGCAATTTCCACATCATCGGCAAGCAAGGCGTAACCTGATGCACCCAAAGAAGGAGTAAATGTTACTGATACCTGATTTTGTTCTAACGGTCTATTGATAATTTGTTTATTTGTGGGCGTTGCCAACCGTTTAACAGGATAAGCTGTACTGAATTTGGATTCATATATGCCACCCATTCCAAGTGACGTTGCCTTTACATATACAAGATAATCTCCCGCATCTTCAAAAGCATAATCGTAAACAAAGGTCTCCTCTCCTACTGCCGTAGTATGAATAACTTCGTTATCTTTTTCAATCTTTAACTCATACCCCGCACAACCCGTCACCTGATTCCAACGTATAACACCATCGCTATAACTAACCACAGGGCTACGGAGAATATTGACAGTTATCTCATTTGACCAATGCGAGAACCAGAAATCGCCCTTGCCAATGGGATAAATTTGAATACGATAACTACTGCCGCTTGCAAGTGCGGCATACTCGTTTGTGGTTAACTCTTCATTATTTACGACGCCATTAACCTTTATTTTATAGCGAACGGCGTTCTCAGAAGCTGTCCATTTCAACTTACCATCCGACACGGTTAATCCCTCAATAGGCGCAATATATGTATAGGTTTTCGCGTCAGAATACACCGAATCGTAAGTATTGTTATTTTTGTTTCCGACAGCATAAATCGAAACAGTAAAATCCTCGTTACCCGCTACATAACCATAACTATTTGTTGAAGAAGTGAACTCCTCATTGCCGATTTTTACGACATACGAAGTCGCATCTTGCACTTTCTCCCAGGTAAATACTTCGGAATCATATGTAATATTTGTAGGTGCAGATAAAACTGTTCCTGTTAATGTATCACTCCACAGCGAATAGTAAGGAATATTTCCGTCAGAACTTTCAGCCTGTCCTTTCAAAGCGCGTACTTTATAGGAAAATGAACCTGATGTGGCAGGATAACTGTTTGTCCCAACCGCACTTGATACTATATTCCCATTATACATAATCTCGTATTTCTCTGCGGTATCCAATGTATTCCAAGTCAAATTACCTTGCTCTATAGCAAGTCCCGTTACTTGACCGATATTTTCAAAACGAATAGAATAAGTAGGATTTTTATCACTACCTTCTTTGATTACAGCTTCAATAGAAAAATCAAAATCTTCTCCATTGGAATTGTATCTGTATGAAACAGTACCGTCAGCTTGACTGACAATAGATTCGGTGCCGTTATTTATGTTTATTTTATAATTCTTTGCATTTTTAACGGAACTCCAAGTAATTTGTTCTCCGTTGTATGTAAGGTTAGTAATGCTTTTTGCACCACTATCACCATTAGAACAAGCGGCAAAAATGACGCCCACCCCTATTACCATAAGCACACAAGCTAACAGAGTTAATAATTTTTTCATATTGTTACCTCCAATTTATTGATTATTATAACTCCAAATATGATTTGACATCTCGCTCCATTTGTCCGCTGTTCTATATTGGTCAAGAATGTCCATAGAATTTTTTACATAGATACCAAAATCCGCATCTATATCATAAAAAGCATCCGCACCCAAAGTTGGCGGCGCACACTCAACTATAATTGTTTTAAGATTTGAGCAACTTCTAAAAGCTCTATCACCTATCGCTACAATATTTTGCGATATAGTAATCTTTTCAATATTTGAAAATGAAAATGCATTATCAGAAATCTTAACAACTTTTTGCGCATTAAGAATCTCTGGTATTACAACATCTGTATCAGTACCAAAATATTGCCTTATCGCATAGCCCCCATCAACTTCTTCTATAGCAAAATCCCCATATATTGTGCCGAGCGAATAAATCTGAGATGATATGTTCCGCCAATTATTTTCCGATTGATACCGTTTTATCATTGTACTTGTAACATAAACAGAGAAAGTATCTGATACACCGGACAATGCTGTTGCATTCAATGTCGGAACTTTACTCAGATCTATTTTCATTGCCTTCAAATTCAGGCAATCCAAGAAAGCATCTGCACCAATAGTAAACAATGCCGCATTACCTGAAATTGTCACGTTAATAAGATTTCGGCTATTTTCAAATGCACCCTTTTCTATTGAAGAAATTTTGTTTCCAATTTCTATAAACTTGATTTTTGAACCGCTGAATGCGTATTCTGATATTTTAGTAGCTGAAGGATCAATCAAACAAGTTTCCGCGTCCTTTGCTGCCGGATATTGTACAAGATATGTAGAGTTGCCTATTTTGTAATACAGCACTCCATCAAGAGCCATATACTTTTCGTTAGACGGTTCAACAACTATATTCTCAAGTTTTGCCATATTACGGAAAGCACCCGTACCTATCGTTTTTACATTTTCGGATAAGTAAATATCCGTAATTAAACCACAATCAGAGAAAGTAAACTTCCCTATACTATTCACTTTATATGGTATATCAATGTTGGTTAATGCCGAACAACCAAAAAATAGATTATCAGGCAGACTTGTTATGGCTGTGGGAATATTAACCTTCTCTAATGCAGTACAGCCTTCAAATGCCGAGCCTGTAAATTCACTTATAGATTGCGGCAATATAATTTCTTTAACCGTAGAAGAGTTAATTTTATTTATTCGCGTTACCTTTTTTCCGTAGTATGAATCGGGTATAACTATTTTTTCAGCATTACCATTATATGTTACTTCATATTCTCTATCTTTTGTAGAAGCTATCGTAGTAAATTGAAGAATATCGTTTGAACCAATTTCAAATTTCGCGTACAAATTAACGTAATCGTCCAAGTTATCTGTTATTGTATAAGGAAACTTAATTGCAGATAAATTTGTCGAATCAACGCACCAAGAAACAAAACAATAGTTATCCTTTATGCTTGTAGGCAACTCATTTAATACCGTCCCAACAGAATAGGTTACTTGATTAACTTCACTGCCATCTGTATTAAAAGCAAATGTGACAGTTTTCTCACCCCAATGTGCATATAATGTTGTTCCATCCCCGTTCAATGGATAAACACTATTATTGTAAATCTCGGCTTCCGTTGTCAAATTACCTGATACATCCGTGATTTGAACTCCGCTTGTTTTATCCGTAAACCAACCTAAAAAGGATGAACCACTCTTTTGCGGCACAGGAAATCGTGAAGAGATTTTTGCATCGTATGTAACAGCTAAATCGGATACGGTATTTTGCGCCGTTGCGCCACAATAATCAAAAGTTATCTTATAATTATTAGCTTCCCAATGTGCAAATAATTTTGTTGGGTTATCGCCTTTCCAAGTCAACCCTGCACTATCGCCCTGTGCATCAGTATATGCCGAGCCACCTTCTTGCTCACTATACCAACCCAAAAAGGTATAGCCCGTTTTTGTTGCACTACCAAAATTATAAGTCGAATCTATCTTTGCACTTGATTCACGAACTATTGTGTTACCATCATATAACGTAACAGTAATGCTATTCGCACCACAAGCAGCCAATAATATACATAACGGTAATATCAAGCCAACAAACGCTAATAAAAAGTAATTTACTTTCTTACGGTCTGCCATATGTTCTCCTTTTATTTTTCAACAATGAACAAATTAAATTGTACGCGTACACCTAATATCATAATAGGTGTACAAATCTTAAAGTTTGTATCACCTAAAAAATAAAATAAGACATTTTTAATGCTGAATAACCAACAAACACTTGCTTTATGGAAGAAAAAGTGTTATAATTTTCTTTGTATATATACACCTATTATGATAATAGACGAAAAAGTTAAGGCATCAGAGTTTTGACTCTGATGCCTTTTATATCAGGTCAGCACCAAATAAAATTTATGACGTGGCTGAAACCCATACGGCTTACTTCATACTCGGAATAAATCGGAGACTTCTTCGGTCAATTGTATGTGTTGCTCACTGAATACTATAAGGTTCTTATAACGGTGCGCCTTGATACCCTAATAATTAACTAACCATTTCGTTCCACACTTACCCTATCCACACGCTTGATTTCAATTCCGCGCTCTATCGCTTTATTCAAACAATGTGCCGCACCACCATAATCGCGTACTACATAGGCTACAAGCATATCGGAATTTTCTACAAGCCATTCGTTGCGTTTTGTTATGGCAGACTTATAGTGCACTTTATGAAGTTCTCTTGGATACTCCACCTCGTCATAGTAATTTTCATACGCTTCCATATCCGCAACCGGATACGGTATAACAAGTATCAATGAACTATTATGTTCACCCAGCTCTCGCTTTGCTCGTTTAATTACGGAAGCTACAATAGTGTCAAATTCGCCATTACGACCAACATAAAACTCAACGTACTCTTTTGAGTTTATCAACTCTCTAACAACAGAATCCACTTGATCTTCTACAAAGAAAAAATCGTCAACTTCTCGATGTCCTATAAATGAAACGCGGTATATATCCATAGTCAATTAGATGATAATTCTCTCTCCGTTTTGTTCACCTATTGTTGTAATAGGTGAACAAAACCGTGCTTTTTGTACACCTAAAAACTAACGTAAGACAAAAATATAACTTTGAGCCGTTGACTTTGACGGCTTATTTTGCTATAATAAAGGAAATTAAATCCCCTATTACAACAATAGATGGCTCATAATTCGTGAGCCATTTTTTATAATAATTTGCCCAAGCGATTCATCATCTCGCGCTTATGTTCCATAAGACTATGTACATATCTATTGAGCGTTACATTGGCGTTTTTGTGTCCGAGTATTTCAGACAGTGTTTTAACATCCATTCCACATTCGAGCGCGCGAGTAGCAAACGTGTGTCGAAGCGAGTGAAAGCCTTTATGCGGAATATGTAGACGCTTCAAGAACAATTCAAAGCTACGCTGATATGCTCTAACGGATATGAGCTTATCCGAATCGGACGCGATCACATAAACGGAATTACTATCTTTCTTTAAGTTCCGCAAATACGGGATCAACTGCTTCGGGAACGGTATCTCTCTTTCCGAAGTTTCCGTTTTGGGCGTATCTGTTATGCGGGCGAACTGACCATTATCGTCTTTACCATCGTGGCAAGATTTAGATACCGATATTATGCCCTTTTGAAAATCTATATCACTCCACTCCAAAGCAAGCAGTTCGCCAATACGCAATCCGGTATAAAGACACAACACCACACCGAACATTTTTGCCTTCTTTCCGTTCAACACCGCTTGTTCGATTTGTTTCTGTTCGGTAGGCGTAAAACAAGTTACCTGCTTTTCTCTTGCTTTCGGTCGTTTGATTTTGTCCGCTGTGTACTCTGAGATTTGTCCAATCGCATAAGCAACCTTCAACGAGTTCTGAATAACGGTTATTATGCCATTCACTGAATTTGCCGACAGCCCCTTGCCCGTTTTCAAGTTTCCGCTCTGCAAAAGTTCCGTTGTAAAGCGTTGCAAGATGAGCGGCGTGAGTTCGCACATCTCATAATCGCCAAGCGATCCGACAATATGTTGAGATACTATTTCCGAGTACCTGATGTATGTTTTCTGTTTAGACGAAGGTTTGACATAGCTTTCGAGCCATTCCCTTAACCATTCTTTGTATTGCATTGATTTATCTCCTTTCTGAATATTATTTTATTTTAAACGAAAAGAAGCCGCACGAAAATTATCGTGCGGCTTCCTGTGAATTGCCAATATTAAATTGTAATGTTTTATTATTAAGAGCCGATACAATTTGCATCGGCTCTTATTTTGTTAGAGATATACGTCCACAATAATTTCTTCCCATTGGGATTCGCGCGTTAGCACATTAAGAAATTTGCGACGATACTGCTTGGCTTCTTCAAAGCTAATGGAGAAAGACCAAAAAGGCTTATTTTTTGTTCTCCTTGCTTTGTTTAATAGCAGCCTGGGCGGCCGCAAGGCGCGCGATGGGCACGCGGTAAGGCGAGCAGGAAACATAGTTAAGACCTATGGCGTGGCAGAACTCGATTGACGAAGGGTCGCCGCCGTGTTCGCCGCAGATACCTACGTGAAGGTGCTTGTTTGCGCCCTTGCCGAGCTTAACAGCCATATCCATAAGCTTGCCTACGCCCTTGGTGTCAAGACGAGCGAACGGGTCGCTTTCGTAAATCTTGTTTGCGTAGTAAGAAGGAAGGAATTTGCCTGCGTCGTCGCGCGAGAAGCCGAACGTCATCTGCGTCAAATCGTTCGTGCCGAAGCAGAAGAAATCTGCTTCTTCCGCGATTTCGTCGGCGGTGAGCGCCGCACGGGGAATTTCTATCATGGTGCCGACTTCGTATTTGAGAGCAACGCCCGAAGCTTTGATAACTTCGTCCGCGGTAGCAACGACCGTCTTTTTAACGTAAGACAGTTCCTTGACTTCGCCCGTAAGGGGAATCATAATTTCGGGAACGACCTTCCAGTTCGGATGCTTCTTCTGAACGTTTATCGCCGCCTTAATAACGGCTTTGGTCTGCATAACTGCGATTTCGGGATAGGTTACCGTAAGACGGCATCCGCGGTGTCCCATCATCGGGTTGAACTCGTGCAGGTCGGAAATAAGCTGTTTAATCTGAGCGACGGTCTTGCCCTGCGTCTTTGCGAGTAATTTAATGTCTTCCTTGTCGGTGGGCACGAACTCGTGAAGAGGGGGGTCAAGGAAACGGATAGTAACGGGCTGTCCTTCCAAAGCTTCCATAAGTCCTTCGAAGTCCGCCTGCTGCATGGGCTCGATTTTAGCAAGAGCCGCTTCTCTCTCTTCCACCGTGTCTGCGCAAATCATTTCTCTGAACGCGCCTATTCTCGCGGGGTCGAAGAACATATGCTCGGTACGGCAAAGACCGATACCCTGAGCGCCGAACGCGGCCGCCTGCTTTGCGTCGCCCGGAGTGTCTGCGTTGGTTCTTACGCCGAGCGCTTTATACTTGTCGGCAAGCTCCATAATTCTGCCGAAATAGCCCGAGTTGGGGTCTGCGGGAACGGTGGGAATAAGGCAGTCGTAGATATTACCGGTGGAGCCGTCGAGCGAAATGCCGTCGCCTTCCTTGAATACTTTGCCTGCAAGGGTGAACCTCTTGTTCTCCTCGTCCATCTTTATATCTCCGCAACCGGATACACAGCAGGTTCCCATACCGCGCGCAACAACCGCCGCGTGCGAAGTCTGACCTCCGCGAACGGTAAGGATACCCTGAGCGTACTTCATGCCTTCGATATCTTCGGGAGAAGTTTCAAGACGTACGAGAACGACTTTTTTACCCTTCTTGCCTTCGGTAACGGCGTCTTCCGCGGTGAATACGATACTGCCCGCGGCCGCGCCGGGGGAAGCAGCTATACCCTTGCCGATGACGTTTTTCTTGTCGGCTTCCTTCAAAGCCTTAACGTCGAACTGGGGATGAAGAAGCATATCGAGCGACTTTGCGTCAATCTGCATAAGAGCTTCTTTTTCGCTTATCATTTTTTCATCGATAAGGTCGCACGCAATTTTGATTGCGGCCGCCGCCGTACGCTTGCCGTTACGGGTTTGAAGCATATAAAGCTTGCCTTTTTCGATGGTGAATTCCATATCCTGCATATCGCGGTAGTGCTTTTCAAGCGTATTGCAGACTTCGAGGAACTGGTTGTAAACTTCGGGCAGAACTTCCGCCATCTTTGCGATGGGCATGGGAGTACGTACGCCCGCAACTACGTCTTCGCCCTGGGCGTTCATAAGGAATTCGCCCATAAGTCCCTTTTCGCCCGTCGCGGGGTTACGAGTGAACGCAACGCCCGTTCCGCAGTCGTCGCCCATGTTGCCGAACGCCATCATCTGAACGTTGACGGCGGTACCCCACGAATAGGGGATATCGTGGTCCATACGGTAGATGTTTGCACGGGGGTTGTCCCACGAACGGAATACGGCTTTGACCGCTTCGAAAAGCTGTTCCTTGGGGTCGGTGGGGAATTCTTTGCCGAGCTGTGCTTTGTATTCTGCTTTGAACTGGTGGGCAAGGCTCTTCAAATCGTCGGCGGTGAGGTCGACGTCGAATTCCACGCCCTTTTCTTCCTTCATCTTATCGATGAGTTTTTCGAAATATTTCTTGCCGACTTCCATAACGACGTCGGAGAACATCTGAATAAATCTTCTGTAACAGTCCCAAGCCCAGCGGGGATTGCCGGACTTTTCCGCTATGGTATTAACTACGTCTTCGTTAAGACCGAGGTTGAGTATGGTATCCATCATGCCGGGCATGGAAGCTCTCGCGCCCGAACGTACGGAAACGAGCAGGGGGTTTTCCTTGTCCCCGAACTTCTTACCGCAGATTTCTTCCATCTTGTCGATATAGGTCAAAATCTCCTTCTGAATATCATCGTTGATTCTGCGCCCGTCTTCGTAGTACTGAGTGCAGGCTTCCGTCGAAATCGTGAAGCCCTGGGGTACGGGAAGACCTATATTTGTCATTTCGGCAAGGTTGGCACCTTTACCGCCCAAAAGTTCGCGCATTGTTGCATTACCCTCTTTGAAAAGATAGCAATACTTTTTTGCCATTGAAAATTCCTCCAAACGTTTTTGTTTTATTAACTATAACATTATAAAATAAACAGAGAATTTAAGCAAGTGTTTAAGCGGAAAATTGATAAATATTTTTACAAATTAAAATTCCCCCGCCGTAAAACGCCCCGCCCGCGCAAATGCGCGGGCGGGGTTTGCCATTACAGTTCGGGTTTTATTTTGTCGTTGTAAATTTTTTCGTTTTCGCGCTTAACGCGGTCCGCTTCTTCTATTACCGCCTGCTTATCATAAGCCGACAATCCCGAGTTGGATACGCTTGTCTTTAAGGAATCGAGCTCGTTCTGCTTTCTGTCGTATTCGCGCTTAGCCGAAGCCGCCGCGGACTGGCGGAAAGCGTCGTCGATGCTGCACGCCCGTTCGTAGGCGGAATAAACGTCAATCATATCGTCCATTCCTATATTCTGCGGAACACCGACACGGGGCAATGATATCATTTTTTCCCTGCGCGTCATATCGAAAAGGATAAAGATAGTCGAAGGGAAAAAGCTCCATATACTTCCTATAACCGAGGCCGCGGCAAAAACCAAATCCCAGTACCAGGGCAAGCCTATTCTGTCCTTAAACGTTCCGTTCACTATCGTAAAGCCGTCAATCAGCCGCGCGGGTTTTGTAACTATAAATCCGACGCCGAAAAGCATTATGAGAACGGTGAACACATAACCCCAGAGCCCGTCGCCGTCAGCCGTGGCGGAAACGGTAAAGCCTACCGTAAGGCATACGATAAACGTTACGATTATAAAAATGGCTTTTATTTTAAGAATTGAAAACGTAGAGAGAGCAATAACGTACTTTTGCTCGTCCGACATACTTTTAAGCGTGCGCTTATCTACGGGTATTTCCTTGACGGGAATACCGTTTTCGGCAAACCAACCCTTAGACGGATACCACTTACCGCCGAAACGGTGTCCTTTGGGTCTTGTTTCCCTGCTTATGTCTATTTCGCCGTCATCCTCTTCGGCAAACGACGTTTTTACAAACGAAGAAGCTTCGGCGGGCGCGGCTTCCGCCTGAATTTCTTCCTCACCCGACTGCGCAACTTCCACGGGGCGGGCGGCGGACTCTTTAAGGTTTTTAAGTCCGATACAGCCTGCAACTATGTATAAAATACCGAATAACATTGCAAACAGTGTTAGTATTACACCCAAAATAATGAGGACAACACAAGCCCCCTTTTTCTTTCGCGACAAATCGGAAAGTATAAGTCCGATTATTCCGAAACTTACACACATATAACCGAAATATACCATGTAGCTTGCGAATTGAAGAAACTCAAAATCCCCAAAGCTGAAAACGAGTATAAACACACCGAGCGCAATCAATAATAACGCTCCGATTGCGCCTACGACAAACGAAGTCTTTTTCATTTCATTTCTCCCTTGTTTATTATTATATAAAGTATATATTAGGTATTGCCTAATTGTCAAGAAAAAATTAGGCATCAACTAAATTTAGTTATATACAAAAACCCGCCGACATACCGTCGGCGGTCTTATATCAGTCTTATGTATTCCGAAAGGCTTTTGAAAGAAGCGTTGAGCTTGTAAGAGAAATATTCGCGGATTAGCCTTAACGCGCGCTTTTCCCCGTCTGGGGTTATAAAATCCTGCTCGCAGCTTTTGCCCTGAACCATACGCAACACGTTGTAGGTTACACGGCTTGCGCCCGCGCCGTTTCCGCACTCCCCGCACGTGAACGAGCCCGTATCCATATCGAATTTAAGTTTGTTCAGTCCGTGAAGGGGCGCGCCGCATACGGCGCAGTTTTCGGCGGTAACCGCATAACCCGCACCGCCGAGCGCGAATAAAAGAAAGCTTATAAGCGCACGGCTTTCAGCCCCACCGCACATTTCGGACAACGTTTTTATAAGACGGGTGAAAATTTCACGGCAGTCCTCGCCCTCGTAGGTCAGCGCGTTGGCCGCTTCTGCCGCCGCCGACGCCGCATAAAATTTGTTGATGTCGGTGCGCAAATCGTAAAAGCTTTCGCACTCCGAAGCGTTGACGACCGTGTACCTTCCGCCCTTCTCCGACAGGACGTATTCGGCAAAACAAAAAGGCTGAGCCGCAAATTTCAGCTTTGCCTTAGCCTTTCTGACGCCCTTTATCCCCGCGGTGATTTTCCCCTTTTCCGCAGTTAGCAAGGTCAATATTTTGTCGTTTTCCTTATAGTCCGCCGATTTAAGCATAAGACCGTTTACAATGAGTTCCATAACCGTTAATCGTTACTGTCCAGGCGTTTATAAAGCATATAGTAACTGACGTTTCCCGTCTTTTCGAACATTTTCCAGGCAAGCTCTGCCGCGTCCCTGTCTTTTTTATGCATAACGGCACCTCCTACCAACAGGTTGCGCAGTTGCGGAAAAAATATAACCTTAATTTATAAGCCGTATCCGAAATCTTTGAGAAGTGACGGCCGGTTGCGCCAGTCCTCCTTGACTTTTACGTACGTTGTCAAAAACACCTTTGCGCCGAGGAATTTTTCCATATCCTGACGCGCAAACGAAGAAATTTCCTTTATCGCCCTGCCCTGTTTGCCTATGAGTATGGATTTATGGTTTTGTTTTTCGCAGATTATATCGATATTTATATCGTACACGCCGTTATCCTTTTTCTCGAACACGTTGACGCATACCGCAACGCCGTGCGGAACTTCCTTGTCAAACTTCAACAGCACTTTTTCGCGCATAATTTCGGATACCATAAACCTTTCGCTCTTGTCGGAC
The DNA here is from genome assembly GCA_947570625.1 of uncultured Clostridia bacterium. GTDB lineage: Bacteria > Bacillota > Clostridia > Christensenellales > Borkfalkiaceae > Coproplasma. Next base: position 17,137 of record CANOUP010000014.1, read on the forward strand.
ACGATATCTTCGGTTATTACTTTATCGCCCTCGGGCATTTTTTCGGCAAGGTACGCTTCCAGCTTGCCGATATTGGTATACCTGCGCGCGGAAACGGGAAGCACGTCGACGTCGATACCGTTTTCGTAAAGCTTTTTTATGTCTGCGGGAATGTTTTCCCTCGGCATTATATCTATCTTTGTATACGCGATTGCCATTGGCGAACCTGCGGACATAAACTTTTTCATAAGCGCAATATCGCCGTCCGTAATTCCGCCGTGACCGTCGTGCACGTATAGGATGAAATCTACGTCCTTAGAAGCGGTTTCCGCCGTCTTTGCCATCATATCGGAAAGGCGGGACTGCGCCTTGTATATGCCCGGCGTATCGACGAACACGAGCTGATAATCGCTCTTGGTCAGTATGCCCATTATCGCGTCGCGAGTAGTCTGGGGTTTTGGCGATACTATTGCCACCTTCTCGCCGACAAGCACGTTTATAAGCGTGCTCTTGCCTGCGTTTGCTTTGCCTATTACGCCTATAAATCCGCTTCTCATATGCCGTCCCTTTTCAAATTCAATTTCGCCAGAACGCGCTCTTCCTTTTCGCGCATAATCTTTTTATCTTCGTCGGTCATATGGTCGTAACCGAGAAGATGGCATATGCCGTGCACGGAGAGGTATCCGACTTCGCGCTCAACGCTGTGACCGTACTCCTCCGCCTGCTCCTCTGCGCGTTTAAGGCAAATTGCAATACTGCCTATGAACAGGCAGTCCTCTTCGTCGGTGTCGGCGGGATAATTTTCCTTTTTGAGCTCCTTTCCGAAAATGCCGTCCAGCGAGGGAAAGCTGAGCACGTCGGTGACCGCGTCGGTATTGCGCAGTTCCCTGTTAAGACGGCGGATTTCGTCCTCGTCCACCGTGACGATTTCCGCGGAAAGCGTGCAATCGCTTGAAAATTCGCCCCCGAATGCTTGCGCGATAGGGGCGAAATCGTAATCTTCGCAATAAATTTTCAAATCGTTCATAATCTTATTTTTTCTTTGAAATGGTAAGTTTCGGATATGCCACGCGGGAGTGGTAAACGCCCGTCAGCTGGTTTACGAGAGTGGTTTTTATAACGGTGAGCTCGCGCATGGTTATGTTGCAGTTGTCGAACTGCCCCAAATCCAGCCTCTCTTCGATAAGCGTTCTTACGAAAGCTTCCACCTTCTCGGGCGAGCGGTCGGGAAGCGTTCTCGTCGCCGCCTCGGAAGAGTCGGCAATCATTATTATCGCCGCTATCTTAGACGCGGGCGTGGGACCCGAATACGAATAATTTTCTATATTGAGTTCGCCGTCGCTCATCTTCAAGGCTTTGTAATAGAAATATTTTATGGGCAAGGTGCCGTGGTGCTGTATTGCAACGTCCGCGAAAAATTCGGGAAGCCTGCTCTTTTTTATAAGCTGTGCGCCGTTGCGGGCGTGAGAACGGATTATATCTACCGAAAGCTCGGGGGTGATGTCGTCGTGGAAGTTGTACTCCGTCTGGTTTTCGGCGAACATTTCGGGTCCTTTAAGCTTGCCCACGTCGTGATAATACGCGGCCGCGCGGGCGAGTTCGGAATCTTCGCCTATGGCTTTGGCGCACGCTTCCGCAAGCTGGGAAACGACGACGGAGTGACTGTACGTGCCCGGCGCGTTCTCTTTAAGCTTTTTAATTAGCTTGGCGCTGTCGCTCGTCAGTTCCCTAAGTCTGAACACCGTCATTTCGGCAAACATAAGCTCGAACAGCGGTAGTATGAACATATACAGCATTATGGTGAGTATACAGCTTACACCGCCGAAAATGAATAAATCGAGTATTTCCGAAGCCGTGGGGTGCGTTACGGGCAGGACCACGACGCTGTTAATCGCTTCTACGGGAATAAGGAGTATGAATGCGAGCAGTACGCTCTGGAACCTCGTCTTTATTGAATTGAAAATGAATACCGCGACGATACCCGTACAGAACCTGCCCAGAAGACAGGCGTAGCTGTAATACATATTCGTATCCAAAACGTTGAGTATTCTGTCGAACATAAGTATCATCAGCGAGAATACCGAGTTGATGAAAATGGCGTCCCTGCGTCTGAAAAGCGTTGCGCACATAAGCGCGACAAACGCTATCGGGCGGGCGAGCGTGTCCACGTATCTGCTTAAAATGTACACGATAAAGAAATCTATATACATTATAAGGAACAGCTCGCAAGGCTTGGAAAAGCGCGAAAGCACGTACTTGTTTTCAAAAAAGAAATAACAGTACATTACCGCCGAAAGCACAGCGTATGCGACCGCGACGGTAAGAATAGGCTGGCTGTTTGCCCTGAAATATTCGGCAAACCCCGCCGTGCCCGTGTTCATAAGCACCGTAAGTATTACTATTACATACAGTCCCAGCGTGCCGACCGCGAAATTAATAAGGCTTTTAGCAATCTGTTTATTGCTTAGTTTTGTCACTGCCGTCAATTTCCGTTCTCCTTTGTCCGTCTTTTTCGTATGCCCTGACTATGCGCATAACCAGAGGGTTTCTGACGACGTCTTTATCGGTAAGGCGGATTATGCCTATTCCCTCGACGTCCTTTAATACTTCTTCCGCGTGTTCGAGTCCGCTCGACTTGCCGTTGGGCAAATCAATCTGCGTTACGTCGCCCGTGATAACCATTTTACTGCCGTCGCCCAGACGCGTTAAAAACATTTTCATCTGCTCGCGCGTGGTGTTCTGCGCTTCGTCCAAAATTATGAACGCGTTGGAAAGCGTGCGTCCGCGCATATATGCAAGCGGAGCGATTTCAATTGAACCGCGCTCCATCAATTTGGTATAAGTTTCCAGCCCCAGCATTTCCTGCAAAGCGTCGTATAAAGGTCTTAAATAGGGGTCGACCTTAGTCTGCAAATCGCCGGGAAGAAAGCCCAGTTTTTCTCCCGCTTCCACCGCGGGGCGGGTGAGAATTATTTTGTCGACCTGTTTTTGCTTCATCGCCTGAACGGCGAGGCACACCGCAAGATAGGTTTTGCCCGTACCGGCGGGACCTATGCCGAAGGTTATGCTGTCCCTGTTTATGGCGTCCACATACTTCTTTTGCCCGACGGTCTTGCATTTTACGGGTTTACCGCGGTAAGTTATGGCGACCGTGCCCGAGGACAGTTTGCATATATCCTGCGCTTTGCCCTCGCGGGAGAGTTCGATACAGTAAACCACCCTGCCCTTGTCCACAGTTTCGCCGTTATCGGCAAGCGTCAGAAGGCTTTCGATTACGCTGGAAGCCGACAAAGCCTTGTCCTCCGCGCCCTCGATTACGAACGTCACCCCGTCGACGCGGATGAGAACGCCGAGTTCGCGCATTATTATGTTGAGATTTTCGTCGAACGAGCCGAGAATACGTTGGAGTTTGTCCGCGCTTCCCGCCTGTACTTTTTTAACGCATTTGTTCATAATTTATTTTCCCGCGGTGTTACCGCATATTAATACTTAACTTATGCAAATAGGTAAAATCTATTACGTATTTAACTCCGTCCCCGCACGGCTCCACTGTATGCGAACGCGAAATTATCCCGTCCGTATCCAAAAGCACCGAAGCATACGCAGATTTCAGGTTCTCTTCTGTTTCTTCGGGCGCAAGGTATTCCCCCCTGCCCGTACATTCCAGTTCCGCGTATCCCGCGGCAAGACAGTCTGTCCGCGTTTCGCCCGCGGTAACGTAAGGTTCTATTAAAATATCGCCTGCGTTTACGGCGTCGCCCGAAGCCTTGACCGCGGTACCGCATACTGCGACTATGTTCCTCAGTTTGCCCGCCCTGTCGCTGACAAGCGGAGTTTTCAATGCCGTACCGCCCAGCTCGTTATCCACCTGCACATCTATGCGCAACACGCTTCCGCTCTTTCTTATATTGCAGAACGTGACCTGCGGAAGGGCGAGTATCCTGCCCGTAGCGGACGGCGCGTCGAAGCCCTTGTAATAGGAAAACTCTTTAAGCCCCGTTTCATAGACTATACGCTTAATTTCGGGCGCGAGGTAACTTCCGCTTCCCGTCACCGAAATTCTGAACACGAACAAGTTGGATACCGCCGACGCGACGATAAACAGAGCCGCCCCCGCGACAAGACCGATACGCGCAAAAACTTTGCCGAGAAAGCGGTTTTTACCGCTTTCCCTTATTACGCTGATATTATAACACGGCTTTTCGAAAATTGCAAAAACTTTTTTTATATCTTTATCTTTTACCGAAAATAAGAACGCGACGCCTGATTTTTGACAGTTGTATACGCCTATACCTGCCTTTTTAAGCTTTCTCAGCGCGCCTTCGGCGGTGGAATTTATTTTTATACGGGCGGTATCAGTCAATTTTTACCCCCGTAATTTTGCCCTTTATGAGCAAATCTTCTTCAAAATACTTGCCGAGCGTGAGATTTTCGCCTTCTACCGTTATTCTGTTCTTTTTGAGTGAAAGCACTACTTTGACGGAAGAATATTCCGATACGCCTTTAATACTGCGGAAATACCCGCCGAAGTCCGGCACGACGGAAAACGACTTTAAAGTGTCCGCGCCCAGCTCCGATAAAATCTGTTCTAAAAGTTTCATAAAATATTTTATGAAGAAAGGCTTATCCGTTATACCATAATATATTAAAGCCTCCGCGCGGATACCCGCGCGGAGGCTTTGCTCCGATAAAATCAGTTTGCAAATACAAACGTATAGTTGCCGTCAACGTTAAAATAGCTGTAAGCGCTGCCGTCGTCCTCGTTTGTCAAGCCGATAAGTTCGTCATTGTATTTTGCCGAAATTTCCGCGGCCTTGGTCGAAAAACCGCTTGTAACTTTTATATTTATCTGACCCGAAATATCTTCTTTTACGCCGTTGTTAATTCTTCCGACATAATAGTCCTTTTTGTTTGCGAAAGTGTTTTTGACGTAAATGCGTTCTTTTTCGTAAACCGTATACGTTTCCGAAACGGAATTATTATTGCTGAAAGTGCTTTCGGATTTCTTATCTCCGATATACGCGCCCCTGCACTTCGTACCGTTGACGTTTACCGTAAGAGAATACTGCAATCTTGCGCGGAGCACCGTATTGCCGAGCGTCGGCGTTTCAACCGTTTCGCCCGAAAATTCCGTGTCGTCCTTTGCATACCAGCCGTAGAAAGTTCCTTTGCCTTCTTCCGCTACGCTTACGCTTGCGATAGAGTCGCCCGACTGCGTGTTATTTACAAACGTTACGCCGTCATCCCTGTTTACTGCCCAGATTGCGTAATACACATCGGATTTAACCGTTTCCGCGGTGAAAGTTCCGTCGGTAAATACGAGGTTGCCGTTGTTGTGCGCGTCGTACGCCCAGCCGAGGAAGAAATATCCTTCCGCCCCGACGTCCGACAGAACGGTTTCGCCCGCCGCGTCAACCGCTACGCCGTATTCGTTGAGAGCCGTAGAGCTTTCGCCGTACATAAACGCTATTTCGCTTATAAGCGTAATTCTGTCAATGGCTTTCTTTTTGTATTCCGCCTGCACGTTTACCTTTTCCGCCTGCATTTCGAAAACGTGCGCGCCGTTTTCGTCTGCGGTGAGGTTTGCGAACTCGAGTCCCGACGCAGGTCTTAACTCTATCCTTGCGCCGACGCCCGCGAAATATCTGTTTTCGTAAAGAGTTACTTCGCCAGATACGGTTACGGGTTTTTCATTTCCTTCGAAACTGCCCGAAGCCGTGATTTCGTACAGCCATTCCGCGCGGTCTTTCAAAGTTATTACAACTTCAACAGGATAGCGCGTTCCGTCGAGTTCGATACCGCGAGACACGTTAACGGAGTACTGTCCGATATAACCGTCCGCAGACGACAGAGCGTCGAGCTCGGCGAGAATTTCACCGCAAAGTTCCTCTGCGGTCTGCGCGGAAGTTACTATTCCGCTCCTTAAACAGGAAAGCGTTTCGTATCCGCTTACCGCATATTCGGCATACGCCCACTTGCCCGCTTCGAACAGCTGTCCCGAAGGTATGTTGTTGCCCTTGTCGTTGAACAAATTGCTTGAATTCTGGTATCCGCTCCAATTGGAGTCGGTGCTTTCGGAAATCTTGTTGTAGTATACGCAAAGGTCGGTTATGTTGTCGTTGCCCTCTCTCGCACAGCCGAGGAATGCAAATCTGTTTCCGTCGTTCTTGTACGAAGAACCGCCGAACGTTACGACGTCCGCGAGGAACACCGCCGTCTGCATACCCTTGTTGTCCCTGAACGCTTCCGCCCCGACGGACGTTACGCTTTCGCTTACGAGTACGTTTTTGAAATTGACGCCCTTGCCGTAGAACGCGCCCGCGCCTATTCCCGTTACGGGATAGCCCGCAAACGTATCGGGTATTACGAGGGTGGCGTTTAAATCAGAATAATCTTTGTCCGCGCTTTCTTTATCGAAGCCCGTCGCGCAGAAGCTTCCGCCCTGCGCCAGCGTTATATCACGGCTGAACGTATACTGTACGCCGTTTTCCGCCGTCTGCACGGTATCGACGAATTTCGCGTAATAACTGCCGTATCCCGCCTGCGCCGAAGTTACGTAACTGATAAGTTCGGGTTCAAGGTACCAGCCCGCGAACGTCTTGCCCTCAACCGTTTTTGCGCACTCGGTAAGGGGCTGACCCGCAAACAGGTGTCCGTCCTCCTGACACTTTTCGCCGTTATACCAGTACTCTATCGCGCCGGGCGCGGATACGTAAGGTATTATAACCGTGTCGGCTTCGAGGTAGAAGCCGTATCCTATTACCGTTTCTTCGCCCGCATCGTTAGTCTGCGTGAACCTGACAGAAGTAACGTCGTTGCCGTTGCCGTCGACGTAAATGTTTTTACTGCCGTCCGCGTTTTCGGTAATCTGTTCAACAACGTAAATTTTCGAGCCGTACTTCAAGGTCTTTTCTGCGGTAACGTTGCCTTCGCCGTCGAGAACGGTAAGGCGCACGTCGCTGTACTTTTTGGAATACTGCGTAGAGCTGTTTTCCGTGTTGTAACAGCCGAATATTTCGGTATAGCGTCCGCTGTTTGCGCTATAATCGAACTTGATATCCTTGTGCGCGCTTGTAACCGTTTTGAAGTAGTTGGGCGCGTGGGTGTAAGTTCTGTCCGTTAATTTAATCTTGGGGTACAGGGCGTTTGCAACGTTCATATACGCGCTTAATCCCTTTATGCCGATACTGTCGTCGCGCAGGATTGCCGCATAAAGCGTGGGGAAATCTTTGCCCAGAAGCTTAGCCGAATTGAGCGCAAGCCCGTAATAGCCGTCGTCGGCGCCCAGACCGAGCGTCGAAGCGAAATCCGAACACTCGCCGTAAACGGTCATACCGTTGACGATTAACGCGTTGAGATAGTCTGAAAGCGCAAATCTCTTTTCCGCAGGCTCTTCCTCTTCGCTGTTCTGCGAAGGGTCGAACACGTAATATTCGTCCGTTTTGGTGAGATTGGAGCTTATGTCTACTTTAAGCGCTCCGCAGACAATTCCCCACGTCGTTGAATTGAAATCCAGCCACCAGCGCAGAGGCGCGTCGTTGCCCTTTACGAGCATATTGTCGAGCAGATAATCGAGCGTCATAACCTTGTATATAGCAGACGCCTTGTCTACGTCCCTGCCGAAAGTTATATAGCCGTCGGAATAAGTCACGCTGATATATCTTGTTGCGTTTATTGCAAGCGCCGCGGACTGAATCTGAGCTTTAAGCGTAAAGAAGAAGTCGCCGTCGGCGTCCAGCCCCGCAGTAACCGTCGCGTCCTTGAAATCTATGCTGCTGAGTTTAAGACCGCTTATCTGAACGGGTATCGTTATTTCCCCGCGGAAGCTGAGCCTTACGTCGGGCTTGCCGTCCGCGCTTTCTATTGAGTCAAGAGTATTGTTTATGTCGTTTGCCAGTCCCGACACGAAGCTTATGTCGAGATAGCCTTCCTTATCGAAGGTTACGGGCTGTTCGTTTTCGACCGCCTTTGCGGAAAGCGAAAGCCATTCCTCCGCCTTGACCGCGCTTGCGTAAATATCGTGCGTTTTAGGATTTACGGAAACCGTAACCGTGCCTATTTCGAAGCCGAGCCCGAACTGCGAAAGCGCCTTGTCGATATTGAGGGTAAGAGTGTTGAGAGTTCCGTCTTCGCTCTTGCCGAAACTCAAATCGAGCGTTAAGAGCGCGTTGATTATATCGGTAACGGCAAACTCGGTCTTTTCGTCGGGTATAACCCCGCCCTCGTTTTGCGAAGGAGCCGAAGTTCCGCCCGCAGGAGCGAGCATATCTATTATCGCCGACAGATTCTTGTTTTTGATGATTTTTACCACGGCTTCCGCGGCTTTATAAATATCGCCGCTGTCGGCGGTTATTTTAAGACCGTCGGAGTAGACGATTGTTCCGTCCGCCTGTTCAACGCCGTTGTTTGAAAGATGAGTTCCGCCTACGTTATAAACTGTTACGTAAATTCTACCGTCATAGCAGACCGCGGAGAAATTCACGTCGGTGCCGTTTATATTCATAAGGGCGTCAAGCTCCATCAGCTTTTTGCCGTCCGCGTCCTCGGTATACCTCGCTTCCGCGCCGACGTACACGCCGCCGAGCGCGTCAATCCCGCTCTTTGCTCCGTCGAGGATTATATTGACGGTATAAGTATCCGAACCGAGAAGATTTTTTACGGTAAGACTTTCGAAAAGGTCGGTAATGTAATCGTATAACGCTTTCGTGAAATCGCCGCTGTTTTCCGCGGAATAGAAAACGTATCCGTTTTCGCTGTTTTCGAAAACGCCGTTGAGTTCGGCAAACTTGTCGTCGCCCTCGGCCGCTCCGCGCACTCCCGCCGAGAGGCTGAGAATTTCCGTGCTTGCGCCGTCGGAAATTACCAAATCGAGGTTAATACCGCCGTTCGCGTCGAGTTTAAGCGTTCCGCTCTGCGCATAGGTGATTACAAGCGAAGCAAGCCCGCCCTCTTCCTCGGCCTCGACGAGTTCCACGGTAAATTTGCCTATTTCGCCGAAAATCATATCGAGGAGTTTTGCGAAACCGCTTTGTTCCGCCTCCCTTCCGTCAACCGCCGACAGGGCTTGCGCGCCCGTATTTGCGGAAGGCGTGAAGGCGTTTGCAATGCGCTTGACGCTGTCTATTATTTCGTTGAGTCCCGCGCCGAGCCCGTCTATATCGCGCCTGTAAATTTCCATGCCGAGATTGTTGACTGTGAATTTGGCAAGGGGAAGAATTTCGTTGCCGTCCGCGTCCCTATTGTCCTCGTCGTAAACGAAGTTGACGGCGAGGGTTTCGCCCGCTTCGCCTTCGTAAACCGAAAGATCTGCGCCGAACGCAACGCGCAATTTATTGTTTTTCCAGGATACCTGACCGCCGCCCGCAACGGACATCTTAATGCCGTCTACGGTAAGCGCGGTATCGAGAGCGAATATTACCTGTTCGCCGTTCTTTATCGCAAGAGCTTCCTTCGAAGCGCGCTTGACCAGTTCCAGAACCTCGCATATATCGAGATACTGCGTCTTATCGGGGGTTGGCATTGCGCGGTCTTCTCCGCATACGGTGAGTTCGACGCCGAAATCGGGAAGCTTGGCGACGAGCGCAACGGCTTCGTTTTCGTCTAAGGTTACGTTAAACGCAAGGGTGCCGAGTTTGATATTATTGCCGAGCGCGACGCCTATTTCGCCGAGCAGGTAGTCCGCGTCGACCGCTATGTCTATACCCGTTTTGTCGGCTTTAAGCTGTTTTATGAGCGCCGTATAATCAAGCGCAACCACTTTGCCTATAATTTCCGCAACGGTGTCCGTACTGTTCAGAGCGGAAGCGGAAGTATCCGAACCGCCTTCTTCGGCGGAATTGAACATTGCTATAATTTCTTTAACGGTTTCTACGGTATCGGAAATATCGCAGTAAACGCGCGCGCCGACGGGATTACCGTTTAGCGTTTCCACGCAAAGATATACTTCGCCGTAATTTTTGTCGGCAAGGCTGATTGAATAATGTGCGGTAAGCGAAACCTCTATTCCGCCGTAACTGACGTTTATGGGCGCGTAAACCGTAATATCGCCGAAATTGTTTTCCGCCTTCAAAAGCGCGGAAGCGTTTATTTCCAGCCCGCTGTTTATAAACGTAAGACCTATCCTGTACACGGGGCTGTTGAGAAGGTTGTAAACGCCGTTTACGTACTTTGTTACGTCCGCATAGTTTTCCGTATCGGGAACGGTTACCGCGCTTGCCGAAGCCGAAACGCCGAGCGTAAGTCCGAGCGAAGGCGCGCCGCCTTCGAGCGAAACTGCGCTTCCCGACAGCGCAAGCGAAAGATTTACCGTGCCTATATCTATGCCGAGGTCTACACCGAGCGCGCCGAGCGCTTCGTCCGCGCCGATACCTATTTCAATCTTTTCGGACGACGCCCTGAGTTCTTTTATAATCGCGCCGAAGTCAAGCGAAAGCACTTTGTTGACAAGCTGTGCAACGGCAGACGACGCGCCCTCTTCCCCGCCTTCGTCCGCGGTGCGTACGCCGGGGGTATTTTTGAAATAATCGATAAGCCTTGTTACAGCGCTTACTGTTTCTTCTATGTCGCAGTAAACTTTCGCGTCGACGGCTTTACCGCCTATCTCGGTAAGGTGAAGATATATTTTGCCGTATCCTCCGCCGTTGAAACCGACTGTGTAGTATGCGTTAAGCTTAACCGTAAGACCCGCGTAATCGACCGTAACCGGCACGCCGACGGAAAGGTTTTTAAAATCTTCCGAAAGGCTGACGATTGCGTTTGCTTCGAGTTTGGCGTTCTTTATGTAATCAATATCCGTAACCGTGCCGTCGAATTTTACGAAAACGCTGTAATTTCCGCCCGATACGAGATTTTTGACTCCCGTTATATATTCGGCTATGTCTGCATAAGTTTCGGCGGGGTTGCGGGATATGACTTCGCCGTCCTCGGAGGGAGCGGCGTCCGCTTGTATATCGAACTTTCCGCCCTCGTACGAAAGGGACGAAAGGCTCAATTTCGTAAATTCGAACTTGTTCCCCTCTTCGGTGATTTCACGGGAGAAATCGATGCGAAGGTCGATGCCTATTCCGAGATTGAGAAGGTTATCCGATTTAACCGCTATCCACGCGGAAGTTTCGTCATAGCCGAAGCCTTCGCCGATGAGCGCGAGCAAATCTTCGAGGTTAAGCCCCGTGCCTGCCTCTCCCGACTGCGCGGAGGGTTCTCCCTGACCAAACGTCGAATTAATCCAGTCCGAAAAATCCTTGACGGACGAAACTACTTTGTCAAGCTCCGCAGTGATTGCAAAGCCGTCGCCGTAATACGCGTCGATTTTGCCGCCGGAGTATTCGACGAACAAATCCTGCTTTCCGCTGTCCTTTGCGCCGAGCGCGAATTTAATTCCCAGCGTGGAAACGTCGAGGTTGTCGATGCTTATATAAACCTTTCCGTCATACTGCTTACCGCCGAGCGTAAGTTCCAAATCGAACTGCTGACCCTGCGCCGAAAGGGCTTTTGAAAAACCGCCCATAAGCACGTCGAGGAATTCGGGCTCGTTATCGGTGTCCTCTTCGCCGTCGAGTATTTCGCCGACGTATTTATCGAAGTAATCGGTAAAGTACGCGTAGTGCGCGTTGTCGAAGCCTTGTTCGGTATAGTCGAAAACGGTTGTGGTTTTGGAGGTACTGCCCATCGCGATACCGCCGAGCGCCGCGGGGGCAATTTTCGCCTTCTCTTCGCAGTACGTTTCGAGAATGCGCCACTGCGCGTCGAACTTGAAGGTTATTGCTATTTTTTCGAATTCGGGATAGGTTTTAAGCCCGCCCCTCGTCTTCATACCGTACTGGTACCAGCAAGCCGCGTCGGAGTTGAGCGTCATTGTCTGCGAATACGTTCCGTCGCCGTTGTCCGTCACTTCGCCGAAGCTTTCCGTCGTTTCGGAGTTTATCGCGTAAACGGTAAGCTCGGTACTGAACTCGCCGTACTTTTTAAGATAATCGTCTTTTGAGTAATAAGCGGGCTGACCGTTGCTCCAATCGACCGTAGTAGCCGTGGAATTTTTGGAAGGCTTTGCGCCGTTTCTCATATAAGCCGAACCGCTTCCCACGAAACAGCTCTGCGACGCGGATTTTACGAGCGCGGAATAAGAAACGTCCGAGCACACCATTATGCCCGCATTTTTACCGCTGAGCTCTGCGTTTTTATAATCCTTCCACGTCTGGGTAACCTGTTCGTAACCCGTGGACTTTGTGGAATTGTGCGCGTATGAATGATAAAACTCCGCGTTGTCCAGAACGTAAGCCATGTACGCCGTGTTTTCGAGAGGCGTATGGTCCGTGGGCTTACTGCCGTCGGTAGGAGCGGGCGCGCGGGTCGTCGACGCGTTGTCGGGCATATCGGGATTTATGTTCTTCCCGCTGCACGAAGCGCACGACGAACTGCATGCCGTCAGAGTAACGAGGCATAACGCAAATATAATTTGAAGGGCCGTCAAAGCCGTTTTTCTTATGATTTTTTTCATGATTTACATCCTGTTTTCGGAGTTTACTCCCGTAGTATAGCCTATTTTATTTTTGCTGTCAAACGAATTGAATGTGTTGTAATAAAAAAATATTACACCCGAAGTGTAAATATTACAATATGCGACAATGGTTATCAATATTTTCGCTTTGACTATATATATAATTTATTAAAAAAACACGGAGAAAACAAAATTTTATGGCTGTCAAAATTTATATGACAAATTGCAAGGGAGGCGTTGGCGTTACCTCCTGCTGCGTGGGGCTGGGCATAGCTTTGGCAAAGCTCGGCGAGCGCACTCTCGTGCTCGACGGCGACAGGCTGTGCGCAAGCGCGCTTTACACGGGCGGGCTTGCCAATATGCAGGTTTACACCCTTGCCGACTTCGAAAAAGGCGCGTGCCGCGCCAAACAGACGCTGGTTTCGCACCCGAAAATTTCCAACCTTTCGTTTGCCGCATCGACGGGGGTTAAGGACGCGCGCTGTGCGGAGAAGGCGATAGGCGAGCTGGACGGACTTTTCGACTACATACTCTGCGACAAGACGGGCGCCGGCAAGTGCGACCGCGCGATTATCGTAACAGAGCCTTTCGCGCCTTCGGTTAAGGGCGCCGACGTAAGCAAGGCAATGCTCAACGACGGCGGCATTAAGGACGTGGGGCTTATTGTCAACAGACTCAACGGCGGGCTTATCCTCGACGGCGAAGTGATGACGGCGCAGGAAATTTCCGCGTTGCTGCGCACACCGCTGAAAGGCGTTATTCCCGAGGACCTCTCCATCCCCCTCGGCAGGTGGAGAAAATCTACGCAGAAAGCTTTCGATTTGACGGCGTGCACGGTCACGGGCAGGCGCGAAAGCGTGTGCAACGTGATTAAAGGATACGCAGGGCTGGGCGGTTACATAAAAAGGAGGGTCAGAGAAAAAATATGACGGACAAAATAAATTCCATACTCTCGCTCGACAGGGACGATATGTCCGACCTCGAACGCGAGCTGTTTTTGAAGGACTTTAAGCGCGTCGCCGACGAATACTTCGAGTGCGGGGGCGCCTCGCTCGAAATAACGCGCTCGGACGAAGGCTTTATAGTGTGCGTGCTTTTCTCCGCGCGCAGAATAAAGAGCATAAAAAAACCGCAGTGACTGCGGTTTCATCTCTTTGATATTATTTCACAGGCGAGTTCCAGCTCGCTGTCGGGCAGTGTGCTCTGCCACTCCGCTTTCAGGGGTATACAGCCGTCGGCAACGGTTATGCCCCTGTCGTGTATGCTGGTTGTACAATCGCTCCAAAATATTTTAGCCGTGGTAAGCTTCAAAACTTCGCCCGTCGCTTTGTTTTCGAACGGCGTCTGCATTATGCCCTTGCCGTAAGTGCGGGCGGTCTTTACCTCGCCCCCCGACTTTTTCAGATAATCGAGGTATTCCTCAGAATAGTCGGAGAGAAAAATATTTTCGTAACCGAGCGTGCCGTAACAAATCATCGCGCCCATCAGCGCTTCGGAAGCGCTTGCCGTCGAGGAGTTCGCAAGCACGTACACCTCCGTGTCCGGGGAAACTCTCTGCGCGGGGTCGGAAATCTTTGCGCAGTTATAGCGCTGTTCCTTGCCGTTCTTGTCGCGGGCGACCATGGCAAGCTTGCTTTCACCCTCCGCAAAACAGCCCGCTATCGCCTGCATAGTCCTTACATAGCCCCCTCCGTTCGTCCTTAAATCGAGCACGAGAGAGGTGCATTTTTCGGCGTTGAACTTTTCTATCAGACGGTAAAATTCTTTATCGGCGGTGCCGTAAAACTGCGAAAGTCTTATATATGCGCAACCCTGCGGAAGGCAGGGTATTTTTTCTTCGGGAGTTTCGTACATTGCAAGCCCGCCGTCCGCGGAATCGCCGAACGTCCACGCGGTAGTCTGCGTCGCCATATAAGTATAGCTTGCGGTGTACTCTGCTTTTGCGACGGTATACTCCTTACCGCCCGACGACACGAGAGTTATCTCCTCGCCGTCGCCCGCCGACGAAACGAGCGCGGAGAAATCGGAGGCGCTTCCGAAAGGCGAAACTTCACCGCCTTTGCCCCCGCTTACAAGCCACTCGCCGGCCCTTAACCCCTGCATATATGCGGGTGAATTGCCTATAACCGAGGCGACGTATATACCTTTCCCTTCCGCGAAACCGTAGCTGAGCCCCAGTCCGCTCTTGGAGCCTTCGTTGCTCTTTTGCTCGCGTTCGTACTCTTCTTTCGTGTAATACTCCGAATATCTGTCGAGGTATTTATCGGCAATATACGACAGCCCCGAGCCCGTAAACTGCGTTTCGTCCGCGCCGAAATAGTAGTACTTGCCGACGGTATCGACAAACCATTCGTAGGAAGAAACGCTGTTGCCCCGCGATAATTTATGAGTGAAATAGCCCGCGGCAAATCCCGCGAGCGCGACGGCGAGAACAATGAGCGCAATCACCGCGCTTTTTAAAACTTTGTTTTTCAAACTGAACCTCGTTGTTATTTAAGCATATAAAGACTGCGCAGTATCTCGAAAGTAACCGCCATATCGAACACGCGTATATCCAGCCCCGTAACTTTGCGTATCTTGTTAAGGCGGTATATTAGCGTGTTTCTGTGCATATACAGCTTTCGGGCGGTTTCGGAAACGTTCATACCGTGTTCGAGAAAGCTGTCTACGGTGGACATTGTATCGCCGTCCTCGAAAATGCGCGCAAAATTTTTGACGTCGTAACCGGCGATAAGCCGTTCGCGCTGGGCTTTCGAAAGCTGGGAAACTATTAAAGGAAGGGGTATATTTTCGGGCGAATTTTGCGTTCGCCGGGGCATATCCCCGCCCCAATTGCTATTTTCCGTAGAATTATCCATATTTATCCCTCACCGCGCCTTTGCCGGAAACGGGGCGCAAATATAATTATAACACAAATAAATTCAATTTCAAGTCTTTTACCGTATATTTTAAAGTATTACCCAACTTATGTATAAATACCGCCCGCGGGAGTAAAATATTAAAAACGGCAGACAAATACGGCACGGTCGGCAAATATTTCCTTTACTTGCAAAATTTTACGTTTTATCCTTGACAGATAAGGCGTTTTGTATTAGAATGATAAAACACAAAAGTATTATTTCCCGCACCATATGCGCGGGTTAAAGCTTAAATATAATTGCTTTAACGTAAGTTTCAACGTTAAATCGGGAGATATTCAGATGGAAAATTCCGAAATAAAAAAACCGAATAAGTACGCGTCGCTGGTTACATACTTAACCGCCGTCGTATGTTTGCTTCTCGGGCTGTTCCTGCCGATGTTCAACGGCAACGGAATACTTGCCCTCTGTCTGCCCGACGCGATTAACCGCGCCGCAGGTACCGACATTATAGAAACTTCGAAACTGTTCGGCATTGCCTTCAACGCCGATTTATTCGGCACGGGCGTTCAGGCGGATTTGCTGGCTTACGCCGTACTCATTTATACGGGCGTTACCGCGCTCGCCGTGCTTGCGCTCATACCCATAGGACTGACTTTCAACGGCAATACGAAAGCCCCTCTTGTGCTCGAATACATTTTTACCGTCGCGGCCGTAATCGCAACGTCGCTGTATCCCGTACTCGCGTTACAGCTTCTGCCCGAAACGCCGATAAGCTTTAATCTTATTATAGCATTCGGCGGACCGGTGCTCGCGCTCATGGTGCTGTCGTGCATTAACAAGAAGGCTTCGGGAGCTTCTAAAACCTTCCTCTTCCTTCTTTCGCTTATCGCGGTTTTCCTGCTGTTCGATATTTCGGTTATAATTCCGCAGATTGCCGGACCGCTTGAAAACGTAGGCGCATCCGCGGGAATTTTCCCCGGCATACTCAGAATATTCGACAAGAACGTTTCGGGTATCTCCTACCTCACCCTTCTCGTTGCCGGACCGAGCGGAGCAAACTTCACGACGCTGTTCCTCTCCGCGGAAACACTGGCGCAGAAAATTACCTGTTGCGTCGCAGTATCCGCCCCGATTATAATTTTATTCAACTTCTATAAAGACGCGATAAGCCTTTCCTCGAACGCGAACAAGCCCGAACTGTTATTCAACATTGTAAGATACGCCCTAGCGCTTTTCGTATTCGTACTGCTTATCATAATGACGGCGGTCAGCAAATACGGCTTCGGACTGTTCACTATAATAATATCGGCTATTGCCCTTATCCAGCTTCTTTTCAGTATCCTTAGGTATATAAGATACATCAAGAAAGTAAAAGAGGACAAGACGGACGAAGATTTCGCAAACCAGACGATAAAGTTTGCAAAGCCCGTCAAACAGCCCAAACCCGGACCCGAATCCGACGACGTGCAGGACATACCCGAAGTTCCCTCCTTCGTAGGCGCGGAACCCATTGTATCCGAACCGATCGTCGCGGAAACCATTGAAACCAACGCGGAGCACGGGCAGACGGAACAACCCGAACAGCAGACCGAAGAACAGATTTCCTTCATCGAGCCCGCGCCCGTCAACAAGGAAGAAGAAGTTTACGAGGAACCCGTACACGAACACCCCGGCGAAGTGCAGATGGAATTCGAGGAAGTTAAACCTCTCGATACTCCCGCCGAGGAACCCGAAACATTCTATATTCCCGACGAAAGACCTGCAGACAATGCCGAAGGCTCCTACGATACACAGGAACCCGACGAAGCGGAAGCCGAGTTCGAGCAGTCGGAAGAATACGCGTTGCCCGTTACGGACGCCGTTCCCGTTTCATACGAAGAACAGCCCGTTTACACCGAGCCCGCGCCCGAACCCGTCGCCGAACCCGAACAGACGGAAAAACCCGAGCCCGTACAGCCTGTTTACGAAGAAGCGCCCGTACAGCCCGTTTATTACTCCGAACCCGTTCCCGAGAAGCAGTCCGCACCCGAACCTGCACCCGAAGAAGCGCCTGTACAGAAGGTTTATTCAGAACCCGTTCCCGAAAAGCAGTCCGCGCCGGCTCCTGCTCCTGCGCCTGCCCGCGTAAACGAAGTTCCCGTAAAAATAGAGATACAGCCCGTGCGTCCTTTCATAGACAAACGCATCTACTCCGAAATGTACGAACAGACGGACAGCTTTATGGAAAAACTTACCGAAACGGAAAAGATAGAGTTTACGAGGACGTTCATAGAAAAAGCCAACGGCGATATAGGAAACATTCCCGAATACGTCATCGGCGGAAGCAACAAGAAATTCTTCTCGGCGGTATTTATCTATCTCGGCAGAATACGCGGACTTATTTCCGACGGTCTGTTAAACAAAATGTTCAAAGAACTGAATATGCTTTGATAAAACCAAAAGCGCCTGAACAACCGTTCAAGCGCTTTTATTTTTTGTCTTCTCTTTTTATCGCTACCTTTATCTCCCCGCCTTCGCCCGCGCGTATTTCCTTGCAGAAGCATTTTACTATATACAGCCCCCTTCCGCTCTCGGCGAACACGTCGGGCGCCGATCGGCTTAAATCAAGCCCGACAAGGCTTTGCGCCGATACGGTAATTTCAATCGCGTCGCCCGTAAGCGTGCCCGTAAACTCCGCTTCGTCCCCGCCGTGGCGTATGACGTTGGTTATCAGCTCGCATGACACCAGCTTACTCGCGAATATATCGTCGTCGTCCGCTCCGGAGCGGCGCAGAAAATCGGCGAAAGCTTTTAGCTCTGCGTTCATATTTTTTAAGTTGTCGACCTTAAAACTTATTTTCAAAGCAAAGATTCCCTCAGTTTTTCGACTATCTTTCTTTCCGCGCGCGAAACGAACATCTGGCTTACGCCGAGTATCCTGCCCGCTTCCGCCTGCGATTTGCCCTGCATAAACCTGAGCGCGACCACCTGCTGTTCGGTGGGGTCGAGCTTTTTTATTTCCGTGCGCAAAGCTTCCCTGTCCTCGAAGCTTTCGAACTTGTCGTTCGTATCGGGTATAACGTCGTAGAGGTGACCCTCGCCGTCGTCGCTTCCGACTTTCGCGTCAAGGCTGACGGGCGAACGGTATTCGAGCGCTTCTATCACCTGTTCTTCGGTTACGCCCAGCTTTTCGGTAAGCTGTTTTACGGTGGGTTTAACGCCGTGGTTTTTATAGTATTCGTTTGACTCCGCACGTATCTTGGACGCAAGCGAATACACCTTTCTCGGCGGTCTAACCGCGCGGGAGTAATCGCGGAAGTAGTTCTTGATTATTCCCGTTACCGTGGGCGTTATAAACGTTGTGAACTGTACGCCCATATCGGGGTCAAAACGCTCGACACCCGAAATAAGCCCTTCGGACGCCACCTGTAAAAGGTCGTCGTATTCCACTCCCCTGCCCGCAAATTTCTTAGCGAGAATTTCGGCGACGTATATGTAATTTTCGACGAGCCTGTTCCTCAGCGCAATATCGCCCGTACGGCGGTATTCGCGGAACAGCCCGTCCGCTTCTTTCGCGTCAATCATATCCCGAGCGTTACCTTGCTGATAATTCCGTCCTGTTTTGTAATATCGCACCTTTCAACGAGCGCGCCGATAAGCGCAAGCGAAAGTTCGCAGTCGCCCGCCTTCGTTTGCCCGCCTTCGCCTTCGATTTCCGCGGTTACGCCCCCGTCGGCGGAGAATACCGCCCTGACTTTTTCGAACCCGCCGTTTTTGAGAATGAGCGCGCTTTCCGTCACGCACACCTTGAAATCTTCGAGCATATCGACGTCGACGTCGGCTGTCGAACAGACCGCGCCCGCGACAAGACGCAAAGCGGTCATATATTCGCTGTCGCCGAGATAAAATTCAACCGACAAACTTTTCATTATCTTATCTCCATTAACGTGTCGAGCGAGCATATCTGGAACAGCTTTCTTATTCTGGGCTGAACGTTTTTAAGCACCGTAGAGTGTCCGTCGGCTTTAAGCGTTTTGAAGATTTTGACGAACGTGCCGAGCATTGTGCTGTCTATGAACGTAAGCGACGTACAGTCGAATTCTATGTCCTTTTTATCGTGTCTGTAAGCCGTAGACACCTCGGCGTAAAAATCTTCGCTTGTTGCCGAATCTATTTCGCCCGAAAGCGAAAATTCGAGCTTGCCTTCGGTTGAAACAAGTTTTACCTGCTGCATACTCACCCTCTGATAAATTTCCTTTTACTAAATATATAAACAATTGCGCGTACGATAAAACGCGCGCGGGGATAATTTGACACCGCGATAGTTTTATGGTAGAATAAATTATATTATTTTGAGAGGTGCAAATGGATTTCAACGAAGCCGACCTGATTGTCAAATACTCGCACGCAATTTCCAAGCTTGCAAAAATGACCGAGGACAACAACAATATAGACCCCTCGTTTTACGAAAAGTTCGACGTCAAGCGCGGGCTGCGCGACAAAAACGGCAAGGGCGTGCTTTGCGGACTTACCGAAATTTCCGAAGTCACCGCGTGGGAAACCGCGGACGGAAAACGCAAACCCGTCAAGGGCACGCTGTGTTACAGAGGTTATAACGTAAAGGACCTTGTGCGCGGGTGCATCAGCGAAAACCGTTTCGGGTTCGAGGAAACCGTTTACCTGCTTCTTTTCGGAAAACTTCCCGCGAAAGCCGAGCTTGACTCTTTCTGCGAGATGCTTGCGGAATTCAGACAGCTTCCCAAAAACTTCGTGCGCGACGTAATTATGAAATCGCCCTCGAAAGATATGATGAATATGCTCGCGCGGTGCGTGCTCAACCTTTACAGTTACGACCCCGACCCCGACAGCGTATCCATACCCAACGTTTTAAGGCAGTGTCTCGCGCTGATTGCACAGCTTCCTATGATTTCGGCGTATTCTTACAGGGCTTACCGCTACTACAACACAAACGACGGCTCGCTCGTCATACATAAACCCGTGTCGGAATACTCCACCGCACAGAACATTTTGCACGTTTTAAGAAAAGACAACGGATTTTCCGATTTGGAAGCAAAAGTCCTCGACGTGTGCCTGACCCTCCACGCCGACCACGGCGGAGGCAACGCTTCAACCTTCACCACCCACCTCGCGACCTCTACGGGTACCGACACGTACTCTTCCATTTCGGCTTCGCTGGGTTCCCTCAAAGGTCCCAAACACGGCGGAGCCAACATAAAAGTAATGCAGATGCTTGAAAACATAAAGGAGAACGTGCGCGACCGCTCTGAAAAAAATGTTTACGACTATGTAAAAAAGATTATTGACCGCAGGGCGTTCGACAGAACGGGTCTTGTCTACGGCATAGGACACGCCGTGTACACCCTGTCCGACCCGAGGGCGGAAGTGCTTGAAGTTTACGCGGGCAAGCTCGCAGCGGAGAAAAAGCGCACGGAAGAATTCGAGCTGTACGAAACGGTGGCACGCGCCGCTTCCGAAATCATATGCGAACAGAAAAACCTCGATAAGCCCGTCACGCCTAACGTGGACTTCTATTCGGGCTTCGTATATTCCATGCTCAACCTGCCCGAAGCGCTGTTCACTCCCCTTTTCGCCATTGCGAGAATTGCGGGTTGGAGCGCGCACAGAATGGAAGAGCTGGTATCGGGCGGTAAAATAATACGCCCCGCGTACGAATGCGTTTCGCCGAGGCGCGGTTACGAACCCATTTCAAAACGTTAAAGACCGAACGAACTTTCGAAGGTTCTGCCGTTGAGGTAACTCAATTTTCCTTTGAAAGAGAAAGTCAGATATTTAGCGACAAGACGCTGTCTTACGACGGCGTATTTTTTGTTCAGCGCGCCGTCGCCGTACTTTCCGTCGCCAAGCACGGGACAGCCGATAAATGCCATATGCGCGCGTATCTGGTGGGTTTTGCCTGTGTGAAGCGTAATCTCTACAAGCGCGATATCCCCCCTATCTTCGGCGACGCGGTATTCGGTTATTATCTTTTCTGCGGAAGCCGACGGCGAGGAATATATTTTAACCTCGCTCTTTTCCGCGTCCTTAACAAGATATGCGGTAAGCGTTCCGCTCTTACTTTTAAAATTGTTTTTGCATAGCGCGATGTACTTTTTAACCGCCGTTCTTTCCCTGAACGCGCAAAGAAGTTCTTTCTCCGCCTCTCTGTTTTTCGCAAACGCGATAAGCCCCTCGGTATTTGTGTCAAGCCTGTGCACGGCGTATATTTCACCGCGCGAGGAAAGCTCGCTTGTCAGCCCTTCGCTGGATACGCCAGACTGCTTGTCGGCGATATATATGTTTTCGTCCTCGTATACGGCGGTATGCGAGGACTTTGCTTCCTGCGCGGGCGTCGTATAATAGACGACCTCGTCGCCCGCTTTAAGCGGTACGCTGTTTTTAACGCGCGTTCCGTTGACTTTGACGTCGCGGTTTCTCAAAAGCGCGTTCAGACAGAAAGCCCCCTGCGGATATACGGCGGAGGTAAATTCTTTCAAAGTGCAGTTTTCTTTTGCGTAAAAAGTTTTCATAGGCTGAACAGCAAATTAACGGTATACGCCCCGATAAAGGCTATCGCCGTCTGTACGGCGAAACATTTTAAAGTGAACTTTAACCCCGCTTCCTTGAAGGATACGGAGAAAGCGGAAACGCACGCAGGGCACAGAAGTATAAAAGCGCACATTGCAAGCGAACCGGCAAGATTAAGCCCGGTGCCGAGAGGCATAAGCATGGCGACGGTTGCGGCCACGTTTTCCTTTGCGATAAATCCGCACAGCGCCGCGTAAGCCAGTCTCCAATCGGCTACTCCCATAGGATAGAAGACGGGCGCTATCAGTCTGCTGGCGGAAGCGAGCATACTCCTGTCGGGAGAAACGTATTCGAACGAAAACGAGAAGTGCGAAAGCGCCCAGCTGACCGTACAGAATACGGCGACTATGCCCGTCACCTTTATTATAAACCCTTTCAGATTAAAATACAACTTTTTGAACACCGTTCCCGCCTGCGGGAAAAGTATGGGCGCAACCTCGGAAAGCATACCCTCCGCCCCGCCTTTAAGCAATTTGGAAAACAGCAGGGTTATCAGTATTCCCGCAAAGTAGAAGCACGTTACGACGGGGAACGGGTCCTTGAACATAGGCGCGAGAAAGGTTAGGAACACGGGCAATTTTGCACCGCACGGTATGTATGCGAGCACGGCTATCGTCCTCTTCTGCGCCCCGCCCGTGGAATAGCCGCGCGTCGTCGAAATCGCCGCCGCGGTACAGCCGAAGCCCGAAACGAGCGAAAACGCCGCCCTGCCCGAAAGGTTCGCCTTTTCAAACAGTCCGTCCGTCGCAAACGCGAGCGCGCCCGTTATCCCGCTTTCGTCAAGCAGAATCAAAAACAGATACAGTATTGCAAGCTGGGGTATAAACGACAGCACTCCCCCCGCCCCGCCGATTATGCCGTCCTTTAAAAGCGAAACGGCTATCTCGCTTTTCATATTGCCCGCAACGGCGTTTGCAAGCTTTTCGCAGATAAGATTTTCCGTCAGATTTTTTAAAATCGCGCCCGGCATTGACGAGTGAAACGCCGTAAAAAACATCAGCGCAATCGAAAATATAAAAAAGAACAGCGCGAAAAAACGGTTGTAAAACAGCTTATCCGCCCTGCCGAGCTTCGTCTTGCCGAACGCGTAGACTTCGGAAAAGGGTATTTCCTTTCTATGCACGGCAAAATTTATCCCGCGCTCGATTTCGCTTTTCAGTTTTTTGGGAGAACAGTCGTAAACGGGTATTCCCAGCATTTCGGAAAGTTTTTTCTTATCGACGCTCCCTCCCCGCCTTTTCAGCCTTTCGCACTTGGTTAGATACATAGCGACGGGCTTACCCGAAGCTATCAGCCTGCGCGTAAGATTCAAGCTGTTTTCCAGCGTGAGCGCGTCGACGACGTTGATAATCACGTCCGCCTGCCTGACTTCTTCGCCTGCGGAAACCTCCTCCATAGAGTACGCGCTCAGCGCATATAGCCCGGGCGCGTCGACGTAAGTCACCCCTCCACTTGTTTTCTGCGCAGGCGAAGTCGTCACGCCGTGGAAGTTGCCCGTCCTTAAATTGCTTTTCGTAAGAGAGTTGAAAAGGGTCGTTTTGCCGGCGTTGGGATTGCCCGAAAGCACGACCCTTAATGAAGGCGCCCGGCTTCGCGCCGTAACCGCCTTTACTCGCACGGCGTCACCTCTATGTTTTTCGCCATGGCTTTCCTTAGCCCCAGCCTTACCCCTCCGCACACTATAAGCACACTGCTTTTGAAAAGCGAAAAGGAAATTACCGTAACTTGTCTGCCCGCGCCTATACCGAGAGAGTTGAGCCTTGTAAGCGCGCTCCCCGCAACGTTTACGGCGGTTATATGCGCCGTTTCGCCCTGTTTCAAATCATAAATATTCATAGATTAATTCTATGAGCGCGCAAACTTTTTAATGCAAGAAAATAATGGTTTATTCACAGCGTTGACAATTACCGCGGATTATAATAAAATATTGTATATGAAATTACAAAAGTGTACGGACATAGTTTTAAAAGCTTGCGCAGGCGTACTGCTTGCCTTCGCCTTTATTCTAACTTTTACCGTGTCCGACTATTACATATTCAACAGAATAAGCGAATTCGGCGTTGTATTCGTCCTGTCGCAGTGGATAAAAAAGGCGGGGCTTCTTATTATTCCGCTTGCCGTGTACTACAATAAAAAATGCTGTTCGGATATCGCCAAATACGTACTGCCCGTGTTCGTAATAATTTCCTGTTTCACTTTCGGTAACTTTTTCGACGTTTCGGCGGTAAACGAAAACAGCGCGCCCTCGGAGCTTATCTACGCGCACATAAACGGGTTTATACCCAAATGGGCGAACATGGCGCTGTTCTTTTCTTCGAACGCGCTGTACCTTGCCGTTTGCGCGGGTCTGTTTATCCGCGACGGATACAAAGTTAGGGCTAAAAGCTTTATATGGCTTCCCGCTTCGATAGCGGCATGCGCGCCCCTCAACATTTTCGAAAACTTTTTCAACATAGACGATATACCCGCAGACAGCTTTTTGCGGTTCAGAAATTTCACCGTCTGGCACGCGCTTGCCGTGCTCATACTCGCGGGCTTCACCGTAGCGTGCTATTACTTCCTTAAAAACAAGGACAAGCGTGCGCAAAGCGATTACCTGATTGCGGGCGCTATCGTAATGCTTATACAGTACCACAGCAAGGACTCTATGGTTATGGGCGACGGTTACAACGTCTACCATACCGTGTTTGCCTGCATACCCCTTTTCATATGCAACATAGGCGTGTACGTCGCAGGGCTGTCGGTCATTATTAAAAAGCGCGTTACATATTCAATGGCTTTTTTCATTCACGCCGCGGGCGCTATATCCGTTTTCGTATACTTCGGCAGGGACGAGATGTCCGATTACGGAATATTTTGCAGTTACTCCATTCTGTATTTCTGCCTTACGCACTGCCTGCTGTTCGCTCTGTCCGTTCTGCCGTCGGCGCTGGGGCATTACAAGTTCCGTTTTAAAGACTGTATAATCCCGCTTGCCTACTACTTCGCGGTTATAGTAATCGCGTCAATCGCAAGCGCGCTGGTAAGCTCGGCTTCGATGGACTTTTCTTACGGCGGTTTCGTGCTGGGCGACGATTACCTGTTGCCCAACTACGCGTTCACGCAGATTAACCCCCTGCCCTTCGAAGTGCCGATGTGGAGGCTGACTATTTGGCGGTACGATTTGAACGCGCTGTACATAATCGGGCTTTACGCCTTCTATGTAGGCATTTTCGCGGTATTCAACGCTTTCTACTTCCTGTTCCTGTTCTTGCGCAAAAAGATACTTGCAATCGGAAAACCGAGCGCGGCGCCCGAAATTCAAGCCGAAGCGGCTTTAACAGATTCCGAAAAAGAAGATTAAAAAAAGCGGACGCGCCTGCGTCCGCTTTTGTTTTTATTTTATTCCTTGACCGTGTGCCCGTAAGGCGCGACGGAATTTGCAATGTTGTGCATATGGTCGCCTATACGTTCCATGCACACGGCAAGCTGTAAGAACAGCGCGCCCGCCTCGGCGGTGCATTGGCCCTGCGTCATTCTCGACAGGTGCGACCTCTGCATAACGTTGTTCATGCGGTCGGTTTCCTGCTCTTCGCGCTCGACGTCCGGCATATAATAGAGATTGCTCTGCGAGAATACGTTCGTCACGAATTTGTAAAGCTCGGTTATGTGCCTGTCCATTTCGAGAATTTCGCTTACCGCGTTTTCGGTGAACTCAACCCTGTCCTCTACAAGTTTTTCGGCGTATTCGGTAATATTCTCGGCGTAGTCGCCTATACGCTCTATATCCGAAACCACGCGGTAGAACGAGCTGATTTTCTTTTCGTCGGTTTCGGAAATTTCCTGCATCGACAGCCTTACTAAGAATGAGAAGATAAGTTTGTTTTCGCTGTTTATGTATCTTTCCCTTTCGGTGAACTGTTCCTTTGCGGAGAGGTCCTTTTTAAGGAGCATATCCATCGACAGCCTGTAATTGGCAAACGCTTCGTCGCCCATTCTGACGAGCTGTTTTCTCACCTGTCCCACCGCTATCGCGGGAGTTTTCAAAAGACGCAAATCCAGCGTATCCTCGGGACTCTCTTCGGCGGGTTTTTCGTGGACTATAAGACAAGCCAGCTTGACGAGAAGGTTTATAAAAGGAAGCAGGAAAGCAGTTGTAAGCAGGTTGAATATCATATGGAAAATAGCAATCTGCCACTGCGTCTGCGGAATAAAGCTGTTGAGGAACGACGCTATGTACTTGCCCGCGAACGCCACGGGGAATATGAATATGAAACAGCCTGCAACGTTGAAAAGAAGGTGAACCATCGCCGCGCGCTTTGCGTTTACGCTTGCGCCCATAGACGAAATAAGCGAAGTAAGACACGTACCTACGTTTGCGCCGAGGATTATGCACATTGCCATCTGCAATGAAATCAGCCCCGAACTCGCAAGCGAGATTATTATAGCCGTAAGCGCCGCCGACGACTGCATAAGCGCGGTTAAAAGCGCGCCGAGAGCGAACAGCACTATTATTTCCCAGGTAAGGGTGTCCTTGCCCTTGCCTATGGCTATGAACATACCCTCTACCGCGCTCTTTACGTTGGGACTGTCAAGCATATCCGAAACGGCGCCCGACATTACGTTAAGACCTATGAAAATAAGTCCTATCCCCTCGAAAATCATTCCTATCTGTTTCAGCTTACCCGATTTGCCGACAAGGTTTATAACAAAACCCGTAAACGCGACGAGTGCAAACAGCGCCGCTATCGAGAACTGCGCGCCCCCCGCCGACGACAGAGCCATTATAAACGCGGAAATGGTCGTTCCTATATTCGCGCCCATAATTACGGAAGCCGCCTGCGTAAGCGTCATAAGCCCGACGTTGACGAAGCCGACTATCATAACCGTGGTCGCCGCCGAACTGTTGACGATGGCGGTTACCGCCGCGCCCGTGCCGACGCCGACGAAACGGTTGCGCGCCGCCTTGCCCATCAGCCTCCTCATCGATTTGCCGGCGGCTTTCTCGATGTTGCTTCCCATCATGCTCATTCCTATCATAAACACGGTTATACCGCCGAGAATGAAAAACAGGCTGTTGACTATCGTCAAAATGTCCGAACCGTTCATACCCAAAAGGCAACTTGTCATATGTTAATCCTCTTTAAAATAGGGTAACCGCTTTTTTTCAGCAAATTACCACGTTATTATATTAACAGTAATTCAATTTGCTGTCAAATGAAATTTAAACGATTGCCCGCTCGCTTTTGTTTGCAAAATTTTTGCATTTATTTTAAAATACTGTTATGTTTAACATTGTTTTGGTAGAGCCTGAAATACCGCAAAATACCGGCAACATTGTACGCACCTGTCACGCAACCGGGTGCATTCTGCACCTTGTGCGCCCGCTCGGATTCGAAGTATCCGACAGATACTTAAAACGCGCGGGGCTGGATTACTGGGACGAGGTAAGCATTTCGTATTACGACAGCTTTTTCGAGCTTAAACAGAAGCACCCCACCGCCCGCTTTTACTACTTCACCACCAAAGGGCTGAAAAGGCATTCGGACGCCTGTTTTAAAGACGGCGACTTTCTCGTATTCGGCAAGGAAACAAAGGGACTGCCGGAAGAGCTTTTGAAAGACAATAAAGAGTTCTGCCTGAGAATACCCATGATAGGCGAAACGCGCAGTCTTAATCTTTCCAACTCCGTTGCAATCGCCGTATACGAAGGGTTACGGCAGAACGGTTTCGAAGGTTTTAAAACCGAGGGACAGCTTCACAATTCCAAGTGGTAATTCAATCCGCTTTACATTTTTATAATTACATTGTATAATACTTAAAATGAAGCTTGATAAAATAGCGGTTGCCAGCGGAAACAAGGGCAAAATAAAGGAAATCAAACAGATTTTTACGGGCGCGGAAACGGTTTCGATGTCCGAACTCGGCTTTGACGGGGATATACCAGAAACGGGAACGACGTTTAAGGAAAACGCGCTTATCAAGGCGAAGTTTATTGCCGAAAAGTTCAACCTTCCCGCGCTTGCGGACGATTCGGGGCTGTGCGTCGACGCGCTCGGCGGTGCGCCCGGCATCTACTCCGCTCGGTATTCGGGAGGGAACGACGCCGACAACAGAAGGTTTCTGCTTGAAAAGCTCGGCGGTTGCGCCGACAGGCGCGCGCGCTTCGAAAGCGCGGTCTGCCTGTATTTCCCCGACGGAAAGTACTTCTTCGGCGAGGGCGCGACTTACGGCAGTATCCTTTTCGAAGACACGGGCGTGAACGGGTTCGGATACGACTGTCTGTTCTACTCCGACGATTTGAAAAAGAGTTTCGGCATAGCCTCGGCGGAGGAGAAAAACGCGGTTTCGCACCGGTACCGCGCGCTGTGCGATTTGAGAAGCAAACTATGATAAAGATTGTCGTGCTTTCTGACACTCACGGTTACAGAAGAGGGCTTGACGAAATCTCGGACGTGCTTGCCGAAAACGATATGATAATCCACCTCGGCGACACCTCGGGCGACGGCTCGTATTTAGCTTCGCGTTACAAAAACACGGTGGTTATCAACGGCAACTGCGACGTGTTTCCCGCCGGGAACGACGAGCAGATTATACAGGCGGAGGGCGTAAAAATTTTCGCCTGCCACGGACACAGGTATTCCGTCAAGACAACGCTTGCACGGCTTGCGGAGAAAGCTTCGGGCGAAGGTTGCGCCGTCGCTCTTTACGGGCACACGCACACCGCGCGCGAGGACGTAATTGACGGAGTCACCCTTTTAAACCCCGGTTGCGGAACGCGATACGGCGCGAGAAGCTACCTCTATCTGGTCGTCAACGGCGATAAGTTTACTTACAAGACCGTCCGGTTAAATTCATAATAAACAGGATAAGCCATTATGAAATTCAAACATTCTTTCAACGTTTTCATCGATAACTTTTCGTTAACGTACAAACAGCTTTTATACAGGCTTATAGTCGCGGTTATCGCCGTTGCGCTTTATATCGCCATTATTACGCCCTACGTAAAGGCAGTGACGGGCTCGCCCGACTATATCAACCTGGTCGAAGGCGTAAAAGAGTTTTTAAAGAGCCTTGTGCGGGGCGATTCCGTGCACATAGGAATGGCGACGGAAAAGATTGAAAACGCGTTCAAGGCGCTTATCGTAATGGTTTCGGAAAGCCGTGCAAACATCGCCTGGGGCATAGTCGGAATAATCGCCGTGCACGCCGTCGAAAAGTTTGTCGCGGGGCTGGGCAACTATGCCGCCGGCGCGGTCATAAACGATAAAATGGCTCTCAGGGCAAACTCTCCCTTCTTCCTCACGCTTGTCCGCAACATAAAAGAAGCTTCTCTTTACAACCTTATGTACGTGCCCCTGTCGCTTATTTACGACGCGGTCTGCTATATAGGAATATACTTCTTCGCGTTCAAGCTTCTCGCGCTTATACCCTTTATAAATATCTTTATTCAGGTATTCGTCGCGGTAACCGCCGTGGTACTGGTCATCGCCGTCAAAATGACGTTTACCTCCGACTGGCTCCCCTCGCTGATACGCGGTAAAATGGGGCAGAAAAATTCCTTTAAGTACACCTTCGGCAGGCGCGGGAAAGGTACGTTCAACGTGCTTTCCAACTTCCTCGTACTCATACTCTTAATCTTCACGGTCAACGCGGCGGGCATAATATTTACGCTCGGTTCGGGCGCGCTTTTGACGGTGCCTTCGAGCTACATTATATTTATCTGTTTCGAATTCGTAAACTATTACGACCGCGAAGAGCTGAAATATTTCATCGATAAAAACACGATTATCAAGCCCGAAAGAGAGCGCGCGGTCACCCGCGAGGAATTTTTCAGGGGCGAATAAAACAAATGCAAATTTCTGCGCCGTACGCGGTTTTTCGACCGCGTACGGCTTTTTATTTATTTTTTCGCGCACACGCGCGTATAATTAACTATATACACCCCGTAAGATTGAAAATAAATAAAAATAGTGCAAATTAATCACATACTTCCTTTACATTTGTGAAAATATTTTATATAATAAAATCAGCATATTAAATTTGGAGTCAAATATGAATTATTTGGATATATATAAAAACTGGTCAGAGGACGAAAGGCTTAATGCCGAGGGCAGAGAAGAACTTGAAAGCATTAAAGACAATGCGGAACAGATAGAATACCGCTTCGGCGCGCAACTCGAATTCGGCACCGCAGGCATGCGCGGAATTATCGGTTACGGCACAAATATGATGAACGTTTACACCGTAAAGCGCGCGACTTCGGGACTGGCGGCATTTATCAAAACACTCGGCGAAGAAGCTATGGCAAGGGGCGTAGCCATCTCTTACGACACCCGTCTGAAAAGCGACGAGTTTGCGTACGCGGTTGCGGAAGTGCTTGCTTCCAACAATATCAAGGCTTATATTTTCGACGACGTGCGCCCCGTTCCCATGCTCTCGTTTGCGGTAAGAACACTGCACGCGACGGCGGGCGTTATGATTACGGCGTCGCACAACCCCAAGGAATACAACGGTTATAAAGTATACGGCGAGGACGGCGCGCAGATGAGCCCCGAGGACACGAACGTCGTCGTCGGTTTCATAAACGGCATCGACGATTATCTCGGCGCCCCCTCCCCTACGCCCGAACAGGTTAAAAAATATATAAAGAAAATCCCCTCGAAGGTCGACAAAAAGTACTATAAAGAACTTAAAAAACTTGCTCTTTCCAAAAAAGCCGTAAAGGTTTGCGGAAAGGATTTAAAGCTTGTCTATACCCCCGTTCACGGTTCGGGTTATATTCCCGTTACGACTATTCTCAAAAAAATAGGCATTAAAGTAGATACCGTCGAAGAACAGACGCGGAAGGATACGAATTTTTCCACCGTCGAAGTGCCTAACCCCGAGTTCAAAGAAACTCTGTCAATGGGTATCGCGCTTGCGCAGAGAAAGGGCGCGACGGTCGTATTCGGCACCGACCCCGACTGCGACAGGCTGGGCGTTGCCGTAAAGAACGCCGAAGGCGAGTTCGAAGCGCTTTCCGGCAACCAGGTGGGCATACTCCTCCTCGACTACATTCTTACAAGACTTAAAGAAGAAGGCGCGCTCCCCGAGAACGCCGCCGTCGTCAAATCTTTTGTAACCACGGGTATGGCGAAAGCGATTTGCCGTCAGTTCGGCGTAGAGCTTTTCGAAGTGCCCGTAGGCTTCAAGTTTATAGGCGAAAAGATTAAGTTATGGGAAAAGGACCATACGTACACTTATGTTTTCGGCTTCGAAGAGAGTTGCGGATACCTGCGCGGAACGCACGCGCGCGACAAAGACGCCGTAGTCGCCTCGATGCTGTGCGCCGAAATGGTGTGCTACTATGCTTACCGCAACAAGACGGTTTACCAGCGTCTTATGGAAATTTACGATACTTACAGCTATGTGCTCGACTGCAACATTTCCATACCCTTCAAGGGACTCAACGCAATGAAGGATATGAATTCCGTAGTAGACAGACTTAAAACGTCGTCCGTGAAAAAATTCGATATTTACGACGTGACCGCTATCCGCGATTACTCCGCGAACAAGCGAACTGACATAGCGACGGGCGCGGTTACTCCCATAGGTTCGCCCCTCACCAACTGCGTTTATTACGAAATCGAAAACGGAAGCTTTATCTGCGTCCGCCCTTCGGGAACGGAACCCAAACTCAAAATTTATTTCTCCGTAAAGGCTCACCGCAAGGAAGACGCCGAATCCGCGCTTGAAAAAATGAAGTCGGCGGTACAGGAGCTGATTAAAATTTAACAAAAAAAACGGAGC
Source organism: uncultured Clostridia bacterium (assembly GCA_947570625.1). Lineage (GTDB taxonomy): Bacteria > Bacillota > Clostridia > Christensenellales > Borkfalkiaceae > Coproplasma. The sequence continues at coordinate 48,829 of CANOUP010000014.1, forward strand.
GGGTTTAGGGTAATTCCCATAAGGAATTTAATAAAATGCAAATAAAAAGATTTAGGCATAGCGTTAAGCTGTGCCTTTTCTGTACTTTTTTCGTGGACGAATTAGGCTACTCGTAGCATAGTGAGATATAGATATGTTTTATATTTCCCGCAAAATTCAATCGGTTGCGCTCTTTCATTTTTCATGATATAATGATTGTACGATAAACAATAATTTAACGGAGATAGACCGATAAGGCGTAACTGTCTTATCGGTCTTTTATTCTAATAGAAATTATTTTGAGAAAATTACTTAAAAATGCTTGCTTGTTACGCCGCGTAATGAATTATAATATATGCGAGGTATATTT